>NZ_JBSFDI010000030.1:0-114330 GCF_053593835.1 Streptomyces sp. NPDC002076 | reverse complement strand
CTTCACCACCAAGCCAACCGAACCCGAACCACAGATCACCCCACAACCGGAACCGAAACAGCTGCCGTGACTACACCACCCCGCGGGACATGACCGCGCAGGGCGTATGCCGCCAACGGTCTCAGTCCTCTCCGGGCCCAGCGGATGCAGGGAACGGCCGCCACATGCCCGCCACTTGACATGCCGACGCGGTGGCCGGCGTCGTGAGCTTCTAGCACCTCTGATCAGCCAAGCGATCCTATGCGAACCGAACCATGCCGGGCTGCCTGTCCGTTGGACTTCGGTGCGGGCCGTGCGGTGCGCTGCGAGTCACGAGCGCTGCGCCCCCACGTCGACCTTGTGGCCGCTGCGGGAAGGCCGCGCTCAACTCGTCGTCTTCGCCCACCGCAGCGGCCTGACCCAGCCGCTGCAGCGCCACGCGCCGGTACGGCCTCCGGGATGCCGGAACTTGGTCGACCCCGCGCTCACCGGTTGTCGTACTCGTCGTGGCGGCGCCACCAGAAGCCGGTCTCGTTGCGGCCCAGCGGCGCACGGTCGAGCCACTGGTACATGCCCCACAGGGCGTCCAGCCCGCGCGCGTACGCCGAATAGGTGTGGTAAACCTCGCCGTCCTGCAGCGCGAACGCACTCACGCCGGGCCCTTCCCGCCGGTAGGTCTCCCAGTCCGTGCCGACGATCGATCGGCTGAAGGCGTCGCGGGAACTCTGCTCGTCGTCCGACGCCGGCCGCATGTCCTCCTCACCGAAGTTGTACGCGACGAGTCCCGCTTCCCACTCCTCCTTGGTGTGCGCCACCCCGAAGTCGAAGTTGAAGTCGCTGCCGTAGGACGACGCCCACGGGAAGGTCCAGCCCATGCGCTGCCGGTAGCCGTGGAGCTTGGCGAGCGGGGCTCGCGACACCGCCCAGAGCATGACGTCGTGCTGGGCCAGATGGACCACGGAGCCGTTGAAGCCGTCGGCGATCGCCGAGCAGGACGGGCATCCGGCGGTGTAGTCGGGCCCGAACATGAAGTGGTAGACGAGCAGCTGCGAGCGTCCCCGGAACAGGTCGGTGAGCGATGCCGTTCCCTCGTCGGTCTCGAAGCGGTAGTCCTTGTCCACCCGGGCCCAGGGCAGCTCCTGCCGCCGCCGGGCCAGCTCGTCGCCGCGCCGGGTCAGCTCCTTCTCCGCCTCGAGCAGCTCCAGCCTCGCGGCGAGCCACTCCTCGCGTGTCCCTGTCTTGTGACCGGTCATCGCCTGTCTCCTTGCCTTGTTCTGCCTTGTCATGCCTTGTCCTGCCGCGCGTCGCTACATCGGCGGTGGCGTGGGCCCCGGAAGCAGTGAGGGTGCGACGACGATCACGATGCCGAGCCCGACGATCGCCAGCGCCAGCGGTACATCGATCGCGGTCTTCGCGGGCAGCAGCTTCTGCGCGGAGACGAGGGCGGCGACCAACGACATCCACAACACGCTCATCACGCCCAGCACCACCAGCATCGCCATCAGCCCGATGCTCGATCCGGCGCAGTACAGCCCGAACCTCAGCCCGGAACCGGCGACCTCGTGGCAGCGTCGCCGACAACGCCGCTTGACCGGCGTGAGCTCATAGGCGCCCGCGATGATCACCACGGCGCCGGCGGCCGGTGATCCGTGCGGCCGGTCCAACGCGTACGCCACGACACCGGCGAGCGCCCAGACGGCGAGGTAAGCACCGGTGAACGGCAGCGCGCCGCGCACCCTGCCGACCAGGCGGACGTGCCAGGCGACCGCTGGAGCCGCGCCCGGCAGCATCATCGCCGCCATCATCGTCATCCACGTCGCGGCGAAGAATCCGAACGAGCCGGGTCCGGTCGCGACCCCCATGTCCATGCCGTGCATCAGCCGGACCGCGGCCACCCAGCATGCCGCGGCGAGCCCGAGCGTCACCCCCAGCACCATCGCCGGGGCGCTCGGGCGCCGGATGTCCACGTTCACCGTCGGCTCTCCCACCGGTGTGTCAGGCGGCGGTCCTCGTCACGCGGATCCGCGCGCCTGCTCGTCGAGGTGATCTTTCAGGGCGCCGAGCTGGCTGTCCCAGTCGCGAGCCAGCGCGGCCAGGAACTGCTGCGCCACCTGCATCGGTGCGGACCGCAGCCGGTACCGCACCCGGCGCCGCTCACCCGGTTCGGCCGTCACCAGGCCGGCATCGGCCAGCAGGGCCAGGTGTTTGGCGATCGCCTGCCGGGTGATCGGCAGCCGGCCGGCCAGGTCCGTGGCCGTGGCCGGCCCCCCTGAAGCCAGCGCGGCCAGGATGGCGCGCCGGCTCGGGTCGGCCAGGGCGGCGAAGACCTGTTCGGCGATCGCCTCGACGTCAGGCCGCGGCATCGAGGTAGTCGACCAGTTCGCCCAGTTCGCGCGCCCAACCCTCGGTGTGGCCGTCGTACTCCTTGCGGTAGACCTCGTCCGCGAGCTGGGCGAAGCCGGTCTCGACCACGGTGAGCCGGGTGCCGTTGCCGACCGGTTCGAGCGTGAACTCCACATAGGTCCGGCGCGGATCGTCCTCGGACAGTTCGGCCATGCGCCACGTGAAGCCGAACACCGTCGGCTCCTCGACCCGTTCCACCCGCATGTCGGCGGTGTGGCCGCCGTCCCACTTCATCCAGGCCGTGCCGCCCGGGCGGAGATCGATCGCGGCCTCGTTGCCGAACCAGGCGCTCAGTCCCTCGGCCGTGGTGAGTGCCGCCCACACCTTGGCCGGCGGGTGCGCGATCTCGATGGTCCGCTCGATTCGATCAGGGAATGCCATGTCTGCCTCCAGAGATATAGCAACTGTGTGATTGCGATAGTATGGCAACCAAGCGGTTGCGTCAACTGGATCGCTGTCCGGTTGCAGGCAGCCCGCCCCGTAGCACGACCCGGCCTCCCCTTATGTAGCGACACGCCGTGGGTCTGCATGGTGAGTGGGCATCAGAGGATCAACCAAAAGGGTTAATGTCGCATCAATCTGCTTTGTTCTTGGGGTACTTCACGCGCATCCGTGCCCCTGATGCGACGGCATATGGCGGCGGAAATACCCCGTTCGGCGCCTGAGGGCGGTCATTCAATATGACTGGTTCGTCTGCTTTAGGTAATTTTGATCACGGCCGGCTGACGAGCCGGTATCTCTGAGACAGCAGACAGGAGAAGCGATATGAAGGTCCCCCGTTCCACCGTGGTCACCGCTGGAGCTGCGGCCGCCGCAGCTCTGGTCGCGACCGGCATCACCTACGCATCGGCGGCCTCCGCCCCGGTGCCCCAGTCGGCCCCGGTCGTCGCCGCAGCGGCTCCTGCCGACGGCATGTCCGGGCAGGGCAAGGGCAACGAGGGCCGTGAGGGCCGTGGCCGTGAGGGCCGTGAAGGCGACTGGGGCCGGATCCTGATCAACGAGCGGTCCTACTCCGCCCACCCGGGCGACTGCATCACCGTGGTCAGCGGTCTGGGCGCCAAGACCCTGAACGTCCGCAACGACACGCACAAGACCGTCGAGGTCTTCCGTGGGGCGGTCTGCGACAACGGTGCTCCGGTCGCCGTCGTCGGTCCCCACAGCCAGAGCGACGGCGTGCGCGTGTGCCCCACCCATGAGATCCACGTCCATCACGGCGTGGTCGCCAGCTTCCGCGTGGTCCGGGACCGCTGGGGCTAGGCCGGCGTCAAGTGAATGATCTGGAGCCCCGGCCCGCCGGAATCGGGCCGGGGCCCAGTACTGACCACTGTCCGGCACCACACGCGCCGAACGCAGCCCGCCGGAGCGGGGCACCAGGCGCTGCCGGACTGCAGTCCGGGCGGCCGTCCTTTCGTTCACCCGGCCGATCCGCCTGGTGATGCCCGCCCGAACGCGTCCCGTCAGTTCCTGGCCCGACGTCGTGGCCGCCGGCTTCCTTTCCGGCGTTTCCCACCGCCGAACGGGTGAGACAGGTGTGAGACGCAAACTTGGGGCCGCTGCCCGTCCCCCTGGGTTGTGACCCGGGGCATGGACCAGGGATGATGTGTCACCTGGCCGGACGGCCGAGTCACGGCGACGACGGTGGCCTGCAGCCGGACGGCCGCATGGGCCAACTCTTGCGCTTCCGCATGCCCCGGAGGCCCGCCGACCGCCCCTCCTTGCGACGTCGGCCGCCGTCACCAGCACAGCAGCCACCGGCCGTCGCACCACACCCGCCCCTGGAGGGTGAGCCGTTCGTCGTCAGGCCCGACAAGGGAGCTGGGCGCGACCTGATGCAGTGTGTGGCCGGAGTGGCTCACCATGCGACCCACCGCGCAACGGCGTCCGTACCGAACAGATCGGCCATGGCCTCGCTGGGAGCGTTCAGCGGCGCGGCGGAGGAAACGCCGGAAGACGTCACGCGGTGCTCTCGTCCGGCAAGTGGCCTTCACCCGCTCGGAGTTGAGGCATTGATCACTGGGGCTGGACGGCCGAGGCCGGCGTTGAGGAGGATCTGACCGAAGCGGGCACGGCAATGGGCGGCTCCACGGGTGTCCGGAGTCGAACAACTGGCGGCGGAGACAGGTGAGTCGTTCGCCATGCTCCTCGCCGCGCACAGCAGGCCGGCGCTGTGCGCGACGACGCGGAGGCAGCCGATCCCCGTGGACTGCCTGGCGGTGGCGGTCCTACTCGTGCTGTCCCGGGCCGTAGAGTGCCGCGATGTCTTCGGAGGAGCTCCACCGGCTGTAGGTCGGATCCTGCGGCCAGCCTTCGGGCGAATCCTGCCAGTCCTCCTGTCGCCCGTAGGGCAACAGATCGATGAGCGAGAAGGTGTGACTGAGCTGTTCGACGCCACGACCGTTGGTGTGCCAGGTCCGGTGGACGGTGTCGCCGTCACGCAGGAAGACGTTGACGGCGAATCCCCCGCCGGGCGGTGCGCCGACGTCGCTTCCGAACGGACTGTTCGCCGTGGAGTACCAGGTCATGTGGTTTCCGACGCGCCGCTTGTAAGCGAGCGCGTCGTCGATCGGCCCCTGGGTGACGATGACGAACCGGGCGTCATAGGCGTCCAGGAACTCCAGCCGGGTGAACTGTGAGGTGAAGCCCGTGCAGCCCGGGCACTGCCACTGCTTCCCGGGGAACCACATGTGGTGGTAAACGATCAGTTGCGTACTGCCTTCGAAGACGTCCACCAGCCGGACCGGCCCCTTCTCACCCTCGAGGGTGTACTCAGGCATCCGGACCATGGGCAGGCGGCGACGCTGGGCGGCGATCGCGTCCAGTTCTCGGGTCGCGGCCTTCTCCCGGACGCGCAGGGCATCGAGCTCTCGTCGCCAGGTCTCGGCGTCGACGACGGGCGGTAGTGCGTTGGCGCTCATGATCCCTCACTGTCGTGTGCGCAGCCTGCGGTGCTGAGATGTAGACCCCGCCCGGCCGTCGAACTCATCGGCGTCCGGCGTGCGCGATCGGAACAGTCGCGAACGGCGACCCACTGCGATCAGTCGGCCGGTGCCGGCCAGGACCCCGTGGACCAGCGCCCCGAAGGCGGTCCATACCAGCGGATGACCGCCCACGGACTCCGCCGTGCGCACGGCCCGGGCCCTGCCCGAGGACCACCCGTCGATTCGCACCCAGGTGAAACAGTGGCAGCGGCATTCCCACGGTGCCGGGCCCCACCCCACCCCGGTGGGATGCAACCATGAAGGCGGTGCACCAAGAGCGGCAGTTCGCAGCGCCATCAGCTGCCGGAAGGAACAGGCGAAGATGAGCGAGCAGAGGGACCCCACTGCCTCCGCCGGTATGGCAGCCGGCGCCTTCTCACTGGACGGTGCCGCGCTGCGCCGCCGCTACCGGCGGGTTCTACGGCAGCTCGGCGTGTCCGTGCTGTTGCTCGTGCCTTGGACCGTGTACCTCGCGGTGTCATTGCCGGATCGCTTCGAGGCTCGGTACTGGCCCATGGTGTGGGTCGGCTTCGATGTCATGCTGCTGGTGTCGTTGGCCGGTGCGGGATTGGCGGTGTGGCTGAGACGGCAGGCCATGGTCCCGTTGTCGTTCGTGGCGGCCACACTGCTGATGTGCGATGCCTGGTTCGATGTCTCGTTGGACTGGGGAAGACCGGATGTGTGGTGGAGTGCCGCCTCAGCGGTACTGGTCGAGCTGCCTCTCGCCGTCCTGCTCATAGTGCGGGCGCGACGGGTGCTGAAGGTGTCGGCCCGTCTGGCCTGGCAACGGCTGGGTCTGCCGGGAGAGCCTCCGCCGTTGCACAGAATGCCGCTGTTCGTCGACATTGCGTCGGCGCCCGGCCGCGGGGCTGGTTCGACACGGGGCGAGAGCGCCTGACGGTGCTCGCTGGTGGATCTCGCCCATGCGTCCGTCGCTCACCGTCAGCTTCTGCCCTCCCGCCCCGTGGCATGCAGCGCAGCCCAGGCTCCTGACCGCCGTCCCTGCCAGTACGGGTGGAACAGCACCTCTGCCGACAGATGGATCAGTCGCTGCCGCAGCGTGGTGCGCGGGCGTACGGCGAGCTGCCGATAGATGGCGTGCCACTGCTCTTGTGCCTGGGCGAGGTCGTCGGGAATGGGACTCATGGCCGAATTCAATCACGTGTTCGATTTTCTTGGCATCCTGACGCGGCAGTGGTCTCAGAGCGGGCGACACCGTACGTTCACTGCTGCCGATGAGTTCCCGTCGACCCGGGAGTCGTACCCGTTGGACGAACCCCGACCGGAAGGCCACCGGTGAATGCTCTGCAAGACACCCTGCACCGGTATGTCGACGACGGGAGGGTGCCGGGCGCCGTCGGTCTCGTCGCCCGCGGCGATGACGTCGAGGTGGTGACCGCCGGCTCGGTGGACACCGAGGGCACCGCCCCGATGGCGAGGGACACGATCTTCCGTACCGCGTCCATCACCAAACCCATCGCGGCGGCGGCGGTCCTGATGCTGGTGGAAGAAGGGCGACTCGCCCTGGACGCTCCGGTCGAGGAGTGGCTGCCGGAACTGGCGAAACCGAGCGTGGTGCGCACCCCTGACGCCCCGCTCGCCGACGTCGTCCCGGCGACCCGCCCGATCACGGTCGAGGACCTGCTCAGCTCCCGCACAGGCTGGGGCTTCCCCGACGACTTCTCCCTCCCGGCGGTGCGGTCCCTCTTCACGGTCCAGAAGGACGGCCGCGCCCTGCAGGACTGGCCGGACCCGGACACCTGGTTGGGCCTGCTCGCGCAGGTACCGATGCTGCACCAGCCGGGAGACGCCTGGCTGTACGGCACCTCCTCCGACCTCCAGGGAATCCTGGTCGCCCGGGCGTCGGGCCGCATCTTGCCCGACTTCCTCGCGGAACGGATCTTCGAGCCGCTGGGCATGAAGGACACGGCCTTCGCGGTCCCCGAGGCGAAGCGGCACCGCTTCACCTCCTCCTATGCCCCGGCCCCGGACGGAACCCTGGAACTGACCGACACTCCCGACGGCCAGTGGAGCCGCGTCCCGCGTTTCCACTCGGGCGGCGGGGGACTGGTCTCCACGGCCGACGACTGGCTGGCCTTCGCTCGCATGCTGCTGAACGGAGGCGAGGGCAACGGCCACCGCCTCCTCACGCCGACCTCCGTCAGCCGCATGACCACCAACCACCTCACGGCCGGACAGCGCGCCGGCGCGACCCTCTTCCTCGAAGGCCAGGGCTGGGGCTACGGCGGCCAGGTCGACGTCATCTCGGCCGAGCCCTGGAACGTCCCCGGCCGCTACGGCTGGGTGGGCGGCACGGGGACGACGGCACACATCGTCCCGTCCACGGGCCTGGTCGCGATCCTCCTGACGCAGGTGGCGATGGAGAACCCGACACCAACGCCGCTGATGCGGGACTTCTGGAGGAGCGCGGCGCGCAGTTGAAGGCCGCCCGACCGGCTCGATGACTCGTCGGTGAGAAGGCGTGGCCCTCCCGGACAAGCGTCTCCCAGGGAAAGTGGCCAGCACCTGGGTCCGCGCTGAGCCGCTGCGCACCCGCCCCCTGGCCGCACTTCCGGTCGTCACCAGACACCGCCCCGATGCGGTCCTCGTCTGGTTCGGCGCGCACGCCGATCTGAACCCCCCCTGTCGACGACACCCGAACTGAAACTCACTCTCGAAGAACTGTTATCCGGGGCGCATCGAGTGATCTCCCAGGTATCGGACACAATCGTTCGGCCTCGATGACAGGAAGCATGTGCATGAGTACGCAGGACGCGGTGGAGACAGCGGTACTGGTCACGGCCGCCAGGGAGGGCGACACCCAAGCCCAGGACGCGCTGGTCGACGCCTACCTTCCGCTGGTCTACAACATTGTGGGCCGGGCTCTGAACGGCTCGGTGGATGTCGACGACGTGGTGCAGGAGACCATGTTGCGCGCCCTGGACGGGCTTGGTGAACTGCGTACTCCCGAGCGTTTTCGCTCCTGGCTCGTGGCGATCGCGATGAACCAGGTCCGGGCCCACTGGCAGAACCGGCGCTTCACCCCGGGCACGATGGAGGAGGCCGAGGAACTGGCCGATCCGGGTGCCGACTTCGTCGACCTCACGGTGGTGCAACTCCAGCTCGCCGGACAGCGCCAGGAGACGGCGCAGGCGACCCGCTGGCTGGAGCCCGATGATCGGGGACTGCTGTCCCTGTGGTGGCTGGAGTGTGCCGGCGAGCTCACCCGGACCGAGGTGGCTGCGGCTTTGGACCTTTCGCCCCAGCACACAGCGGTCCGCGTACAGCGGATGAAGGCGCAGCTCGAGGCGGCCCGCGTGGTCGTACGAGCGCTCGACGCACGGCCACGATGCGAGGAGCTGCGCATCGTGCTGGCTTCCTGGGACGGCAGGCCATCGGCTCTGTGGCGTAAGCGAATAGCCCGGCATGCGCGTGGCTGTAGCCGCTGCAGTGGACTGTGGAGCGGTCTGATGCCCGCGGAAGGACTGCTGGCCGGTCTGGCGCTGGTCGCGGTGTCGACTGCGTTGCTCGCCAAGGTGTCCGCCTCTTCCGGGAGTGCTGTCCCGGCAGGTTCTGCCGCGGCGCTGGGGATCACCGGGGGCGCCTCCGGTTCGGACCCGGGCGCTGCGCGACGCGGCATACGGGGCGGGACCGGCTCGCGCCGCCAGTCCCGTCGGCGCCGGCGCACGCGGCGCCGGGCGGCGGGAGGGGCCGTCGTTGCGGCCTGCGTCGTCGGTGGTGGCCTGTGGTATTTCGGTACGGATTCCGGATCCGGCCGCGACACCGCGAGCGCGGAGCGAAGAGCTGCCGCCCCCGCCCTGGACCTCACCACGCCCAGTACCGCTGGTGTGTCGCCGTCGGCCTCGCCCTCCCCGTCCCCGGCGAAGCCGAAGCAGTCGCGGGCTGCGAAGGCAGTGGGCCGCGGCAAGAAGAGCGGGCCCACCGACCGGCCGTCCGCCCGACCGGCCGCGACCCCGGCGAGCACAGCGCAGGCACCGCCGGACCGGACGGACGCCGTCGGCCAGGTGGTCGTGCTCGTGAACAAGGAGCGGGCAGGCGTCGGCTGCGGCCCCCTCACCGAGGACCCGCAACTGCAACAAGCGGCCCAGGGGCACTCCGACGACATGGCCACTCGTCACTTCTTCGACCACACCAACCCGGACGGCGCCGACCCCGGACAGCGCATCGCGGCCGCCGGCTATCACTGGTCCACGTACGGCGAGAACATTGCCCAAGGCCAGCAGACCGCCGCAGCTGTCATGGAGTCCTGGATGAACAGTCCCGGACACAGGGCGAACATCCTCAACTGCTCGTTCAAGGACATCGGCGTGGGTGTTCACAAGGGTGCGGGCGGGCCGTGGTGGACGCAGGACTTTGGCGCCAAGCAGTGACGGCAGATCCATCAGGGCAACGGTGTCAGTCAGGGCACTCTCAACGCCGTCTGTGCGGGCCCAGGTTGAGCAGCACCTGGCCGAGCTGGCCGGAAGTGAGGGCCGGTGCGGGCAGCGGGGGCGCGCACGGGCTGGGGCGAAGGCCGTCGAGGAGCAGGGCGAGCGGGCGGAGCCAGGCCTCCGGGGCGACCATGGTGAGCGCGGGAACGGCCCTCCCCAGTGCTGCCAGGGTGAAGAGCAGGTCCTCGGTGGTGAGGTCCGGGCGAACGGTTCCCTGCTCCTGACCGCGCCGGAGCAGCTCGTCGATGGTTTCGCGGTTGTGGGCGTGGATCGCCTCCAGGGACGGCACGCCTTCCAGGTTCGTGGTCATGAGGTCATTGGTGCCGCGGTCTGCGGCCAGGCCTGCGAACACTGTCCGCAGGTACTGCGTCAGACCCGTCCATGCGTCCTCGGCGGTTCGTGCCCGCTCGCCCGCCGCCGTGGTCTCCGTGAGCGCATCGCGGAAGACCTCGTCGACGAGCGCGGCACGGGTCGGGAAGTGGCGGTAGAGGGTGGCGTTGCCCACGCCCGCGCGCCGGGCGATTTCATCGAGCGGGGCGTCCAGGCCCTGTTCGGCGAAGACCTCGCGGGCTTTGTCCGTCAGCAGTGTCCGGTTGCGCAGCGCATCGCGGCGCCCTACCGGCGGACGGTCGTCCATTGTGTCTCCCTCTCCTCACCTGTACCAGGGAGCGTTCCCCGGTACGGATGCTATCGTCGGCCCAGTAAAACGGGGACCGTTCCCCGCTTTGCTTCCCGCGGGCGGGGCGTCCGCGGTCGTTCACGGGGAGGGGGAGGCATGTCCGGCACCGCACTTGTGCTCGGTGGCGGCGGGCCGGTGGGCGGGGCCTGGTTGACCGGGGTGCTCGCCGGGCTCGCCGAGGCCGGGATCGATCTGAGCAGCGCCGACGTCGTGATCGGCACCTCAGCCGGCGCCGTCTTCGGGTCGCGGCTCCGGTGCGGCGTCCCGGCCGAGGATTTGTACGAGCGTCAGCTCTCCGGAGCAGACGCGGTCCGGCTGCCGGTGACCGTGCGTCAGACAGCGCGCTTCCTCTGGGCGGCGCTCGGCTCCCGCGATTCCCAGAGGTCCGTCGAACGCCTCGCCCGGGCGGCGCTCCGCGCCCGGACCGGGCCGGAGTCCGACGTCTTCGACACAGTCGGCGCGCTCCTGGGCGACGTACGCGACTGGCCCGGACGGGAACTGCGGATCACTGCGGTCGACGCGCGGACCGGACGACTCAAGGTGTTCGACTCACGCTCCGGAGTGACACTGCTCGAAGCCGTCGCGGCGAGCTGCGCCGTCCCCGTCGTATGGCCGCCGGTCACCGTGGCGGGCCGGCGCTGGATGGACGGCGGCAGTCGTTCGACCGCCAACCTGCAGCTCGCACGCGGGTACCGCCGGGTGCTGGCGGTCGTGCCGGTCCCCCGGGCGGTCGGGCCGCATCCGAGCGCCTCGCAGCAGGCCGCGGAACTGTCCGACAGCGGGGCGCGCGTCAGCCTGCTGTCCCCGGACCGGGTCGCGTGCCGCGCAATGGGCCGCAACATGGCGGACGACACACGCCGTCCGGCTGCCGCCCGCGCGGGCTACGCCCAGGCCAGTGCACTGGCGCCTTGGGTGGCCGACATCTGGCAGGGGTGACCTGCGTCAAAGCGCACGTCGCCAAACTCTCCTTGCCGCACGCGGCCGTCGGGACAGCCTTTCCGCGGCTCAGCAGGCCGTCGCCACCCTGAAGACTTCGATCTCCGCTCTCCTGTACTTGCGCACCCTTTTCTACACTCACCGGATGAGCAACTACACGTGCACGCAATGTGGAACCGTCGGCCTGGCAGAAGGTTTCATCGAGGATGCCGGCGAGCACTCGCGTGGCTACGCGCGCTGGATCGAAGGTGCGTTGGAGCGGGGGATGTTCGGGGGTGCCAAGCGGAGGGGTCGACCCCGGCGGCAGATAGAGGCGTACCGCTGCCCCAAGTGCGGGCACTTGGAGCTGTTCGCCACCGGCGAGGTGTAGTCGGCCCCCCGTTGCCGCCGGACGTCACGCACGGGGGTGCATCGCGCACGCCGGGCGGCCCGAGTGGTCATACCTCGTCACGGCTCGGCGGCGGGTGTGACGCTCTCATGTCGCCTCGGTGGGCTGCTGTGCCCAGACGGTCTTGCCTTGGTCGTGGTAGCGGGTGCCCCAGCTGTCGGTGAGACTGGCGACGATGAACAGCCCACGTCCGGACTCATCGATGGTGCGGGCGTGTTTGACGTGGGGCGCGCTGGTGGAGGTGTCGCTGACTTCGCAGGTCAGGGATCGGTCGCGGATCAGGCGCAGTCGCAGGGGCGGGGCTCCGTAGCGGACCGCGTTGCCGACGAGTTCGCTGGCGATGAGTTCGGTGGTGAACGCGGTTTCCGGGTCGACGGTCCACGCCTGCAGCTGGCGGCGTACCGCTGCGCGCGCGTACGGTGCGGCTTCAGGCCCGGCGGGCAAGGGCAGCGTGAGGACCTTGTCCGTGGGCAGCGCCTTGGTGCGCGCGAGCAGCATGAGCGCCTCTACCGACCGGGCGTCGTCGGTCAGCGCGTACGCGATCGTGTCGCACAGGTCGGCCAGCGGCCGGTCTGCGCCCTCGCTCAGGAGGGGCCGCAGTGGCGCGGATGGCGCCAGAAGGTTCTCGGCCAGCGGCGCTGTGCCGATCACCAGGGTGCTGCCTACGGGAAGGTCGACCGTGGTCGCCGGGAAAGGGGCGTTGCCGGTGCCGGCGAGCAGGGGGCCCGCGGGCACGGACAGAGTGGCCGAGCTGCCGTCGGCGTACACCACGACAGGCTCACACAGCCCGGCGCGGACGATGGTGCATCGGAGTTCGACCGGGTCGTAGAGGGCGATCAGACAGCCCGCAGTGAGCGGCTCGTGGTGCAGTGGGTCGCCTGACGGCAGCGCGGCACGTTCGGCGGCCAGTCGGGCGGCAGTGTCATTCAGGCGGGCCATCAGATCATCCGGCTGCAGGTCCAGTGCGGCCAGGGAGTGGATGACGGTCCGCAGTTGTCCCATCGTGGTCGCCGCGGCGATCCCTCGCCCGGTGACATCGCCGACGATCAACGCCGTCCGCGCCCCTGCCAGCGCGATGACATCGAACCAGTCGCCACCACCCTCGGCACCAGGAATGTGCAGGTGGGAGATCTCCACGGTGGACGGGACTGCCGGCCGCTGGGGAAGCAGCCTGCGCTGCAACGTCGCCGCGATGGTCCGTTCCCGCGCGTAGCGGCGGGCGTTGTCGATACACAGCGCCGTGTGTGCGCACACATCGGACGCAAGCGCGATGTCGCCCTCCTCGAAGGGGTCCTCGTCCTCATGCCGGTAGAAGCTCACCACGCCCAATGCCTGGCCCCGCAGGGCCAGCGGGGCCACGATCAAGGAGTGGACACCGGAGTATCTGATGGCATCCGCCCGGGCCCGATCAGCCGCAAGCCACATGCTGTCCTCCTCCAGCGACACAAGGCGCGGCCGCAGATCCGTCAGCACCCGAGCGAACGGAGTCCCGTACGGCAGGTGCCGTACATCACCCACCGGATAGGCCGACACCCTGCCCTGGAACGCTGCCCGACGCAGGGGCACACCGCGATCGACGGGGACCAGCGGGGGCGCCTCACCTCGCACCACATCCTCGATCACCTCCACCACCGCGATCCCCGAGAAGGCCGGTACCACCGCATTCACCAGTTCCTGGCTGACGGCGATCACATCCAGCCGTTCCCCCACCCGCTTGCGGACCTCCTCCAGCACGGCGAGACGCTGCAGGGCCCGCTCGCGGTCGGTCACGTCGACTACGGCGGCCATCAGGCCCAAGACCTCACCACGATCGTTCTCCAGACGCACGTAACTGACGGAATAGATGCTGCGGTTTCGGGCGTTCCGCCCCGTCACCCCGCGTACCAGCCGGTTCACCACCGGCTGCCCGCTCTCCAGGACCCGGCGTGCCGCAGCCTCTTCCTCCTGCGGATCGGCCAACTGATACGCCTCGGTGAAGCTCCGGCCCAGCAGTCCGGCAATCGGCGCGTCACGCAGCGCGCGTGTCGCCGTGTTCATGCGGACGATGCGCAACTGGTCGTCCAACACGTGCAGACCCACCGGAGACTGGGTGAACATGGCCTGCAGGATCGACAAGTCCTGCTCAGAGACGGCATCGGCGGCGGCATGCACCTCCCACACCACTGACGGGCCTGTCAGCACCGGCTTCACCAGCACAGCGCCGGCGTCCTCGACCCGCGCCCGACGCCCCTGCTCATCGGCCGCGGCCTCGCCCGCAAGCGCAGCGACGGACTGGCCGACGGCCTCCTCGGCAGCCCACCCGAACATCTCCTGCGCAGGACGGCTCCACTCCGTCACCCGCCCGCCCTCGTCCACGCGCATGATCAGGTCATCACTCGCCATCGGCACCCACCTCCTGCCCATCCATGCCCGGGTGTACGAACTGTGGTGCCGCTTGGCCGCGAGTAGCCGCCAATCGGCGCAGCCGTAGGGGCTGGAGCCGGGAAAACGCCGCCGGGGGAGGGCTTGAGGGGCCGTGGCGACAACCGGGAACCGGTCGGCAGTGATGCATGTTCATCGGGGACAGCCTTCACCCGTACGGTGATTCTCGCCATCGCGGCGTGGACGAGTTGGACCGGCACCAGTACCGCCGGCTGCCACACCGCACCGACCGGCGGACTCGCAGTGGCGGGGTACGGGCGGTTGGGAAGCTGCGCCCGGCTGGCCTTGGTCGGCCGTGTCCTTCCGGCGTGACCGGGGGAGCGGGGTCACCGTTCGGAGCCTTCGCCCAGGGCGCCCTCGGTGATGTCGCCACCGGCCGCGATGCCACCCCACCCGGCACGCACCTTCGAACGGCTCCGGAGCCACCACTACTGACACCACCGCTGACGAGCGCGATGACCGAAATGAGGAGTCCCGCCAGACTGACCACTGCCCCGGACACACTCGCGGCCTGCCCAGCGGCGTTCAGCCCGACCAATGCCGCCGCGCCGGTCACCACGGCGGTCACCCACAGGACTGAGGCGTTCAGCTCCGCGACAAGATCCTCCAATACACGCATCGCTCCGGGCAGATCGGCCGCCTCGGCCCGGGCGTCGGCCCGGGAGTGTGCGGCGGTGACGAGTTGGTGCACGGGATCCGGCGCGCCGGTGGGGTCGGGGGAGTTCTCGGGCCGAGGCGGCAGCGGCTTCGGCGCCTCAGGCGGCCACCTGGCCGCGCGCCGGCCTGGCACAGTCACCCGCAGATCCGTCTCCTTCATCCGCGACGAATCCCGATGGGCTGAAGGCCGGTGGCAACCGTCGGCCAAGTACAGCCCGTTGTGGCCATGCGATCCGGACCCGGCGCGGCCCTGGCACCCCCACTGTCCGACCAGCCGGGAGCCGTGTCGCTGACGTCCAGCAACGAGCCGGCCGGGCCCGTCGGACGTCCTCGCGGTCGTCGGCGAACTCGCCTTCACTCTGGCCGGTGCGGTCCTCCCTCCGCTTCTCCATCGGGTGCCGGGATTCCGTTGCTGTGAGTCTCTTGTGCGCGGGGCGCTACGGCGGCATTCTCACTGATCGGTGCATGTCAGGAACACGTCGTTCTGGCTCGTCTCACGGGCCCCCACCCCGTAGGGCCTCGCGCTTCCCAAGAGGAGGATCAGTGAGAACCAAACGCACCCGTCTGCCGGCCGTCGCCGCAGGTCTCGTCGCCGCCACCCTGGCGGGAGTTCCCACCGCCGGCGCCGCAAGCTCCCCGGTTCGCGGCGCGGCGCAGTTGGCCCGCGTTTCGGACAACATCGCCCGGGCCGGTGTCGACGGCACCGCCTGGTACGTGGACCGGGCATCCGGACGCGTCGTCGTCACCGCCGACAGTACGGTCACCAAGGCCGCAATAGCCCGCATCGAGAAGGCCGCCGGCGGCGACCCGGGTGCCGTGCAGGTCCGGCACGCCGACGGCGTCTTCCGCCCACTGCTGGGCGCCGGCGACGCCATCTACGGTGGACAGTACCGCTGTTCGCTCGGTTTCAACGTGGTCAGCGGCAGCACGTACTACTTCCTCACCGCGGGCCACTGCGGCAAGGTCGCCAAGACCTGGTACACCAACCAGGCCCACACCACCCTCATCGGCCCGACCATCGGCTACGACTTCCCGGGCAACGACTACGCCCTGGTCCGCTACGGCAACACCGCTCTGAGCCACCCCGGCGGCTACAGTGCGGCGAACGCCTACGTCGGTGAGGCGGTCAAGCGCACCGGTTCCACCTCCGGCACCCACAGCGGCACAGTGACCGCGCTGAACGTCAGCGTCCGCTACCAGGGCGGCGGCACGGTCAGCGGCATGATCCAGACCACCGTCTGTGCCGAGCCCGGTGACTCGGGCGGCCCTCTCTACGACGGGACGAAGGCGCTCGGCATCACGTCCGGCGGCAGCGGCGACTGCACCACCGGCGGCACCACGTTCTACCAGCCGGTGCCCGAGGCGCTCAGTGCCTACGGCGTCAGCATCTACTAGACACCACCTCCGCGCCGGCATCCTCCCGGCACCCGGGTACGACCGTCCAGCCGCCTGTCGTGAAGGCTGAACGTGCGTAGGCGGCTCGACGGTTGGTGGCCGCACGCCCGACAGTCGCCCTTGTGCGGACCGGGCGGATACCAATCGGTGCCCCGGTCAGGGCCGCGGCGCCCACCCGGTCAGCCTTCGGGCTTGTCCGGTCTCTTCTTGCTCAGGAGTTGTTTCGCTGCCTCGATGGCTTCCCGGTTTGTCGGAGATGCCCCACGACTCCTCCCAGGAGGCCAGGTTGAGAGCGCAGTGGACGAGTGGCTGTAGGTCTTCCGGATACCGAAGGTCATACGCGATGTCCGCCCAGATGAGGTGTGTCCCCGTGGGAGGATCGAGGGATCCGTCGGCGATCTGTTCGGCGATCCAGTAGGCCGCGGCCCATTTGGTCTTCTTCTTCGGCGGCTGGAGCAACGTACTCTTGCACGGCTACCGTCCGTGTCGCCATCGAGTTCCGTCGCCAGGAGCTGGTCAGCGGACCACGTCGAACACCTGCTTCTGCAGGCCGTTGGAGTAGACCTCGTGCTCGACCAGCTTCAGTTTCTGGGTGTCCTTGTCCGTGGTGCTGAACAGACGCTTGCCGGCGCCGAGCAGCAGGGGGTGGACGAGCAGGTGGTAGCGGTCGATCAGGCCGGCGTCCGAGAGGCTGTGGTTCAGGGCGGCGCTGCCGTGGACGATGATCGGGCCGCCCTCGGTCTTCTTGAGGTCGGCGACCTCGTCGAGTGAGCGCAGGATGGTGGTCGCGCCCCAGTTGGAGACCAGCTTGTCCTCGGTGAGCGTGGTGGAGACGACGTACTTGGGCATCGTCTTGTAGTGCGCGAACTCCGGCATGTCCGGCCACACCGGGCTGAAGGCCTCGTAGCTGACCCGGCCCAGCAGGATGGCGGTGGCTTCCTGCTGCTCTCGTTCCTTGATCTCGAATGCCTCGGGGACGAACTCGACATCCTTGAAGGTCCATCCGGAGTTGCGGTAGCCGGGCTCGCCGCCGGGGGCCTCCACGACGCCGTCGAGCGAGATGAAGGCGGTGCTGATCAGGGTACGCATGCGTGATTCCTTTTCTCATATGGGTTGGTCGACTGAGTCGTTCGGCTGCCCCGGCCATGCTTCGGCCGCATGAGAAGGCCGAGCGAACCGGCGCTGAGGTGCCGGCCTGGTCGGCGCGGAGGAGCTGTGTGCGGGCGTCAGCCGAGGAGCTGGGTCAGCCACTGCTGCCAGGCGGCCTCGGCGCCATCCGTGTCCGGCCCGAAGAGGTGATGGAACATCAGCACCGGGCCGCCGCTGGTGCCGTGGTGGAAGGTGTAGATCCCGTCCCCGGTGCGGATCTCGAAGCGCTCGTCGTCGGCCCAGACCACCTCGCCGTCCAGGGCCGGCAGGGCCTTCGGCTCCGCGTGCACCGGCGTGCCCACGGTGATCGAGGTCGGCAGTGACAGAGCGCTGGCCAGCGCCGCCCGGACCTCCCCTGCGGGACGCTCGCCGGGCATGGCCATGGCGAAGACGGGAACGCCGGTGCGGCCCCTGAAGTGCGCCAGGTACTCGCCCAGCGTGTGCAGATGGAAGGGCCAGCCTCGGCGCAGCGCGTCGTACTCGTCCTCCCAGTCGTCGCCGAGCAGACCGCTGTGGACGACGCGGAGCACGGTGCTGCCTTTGTCCCGGCCTTCGATGAGGTACTCGAAGGCCATGAAGCGGCCGTCCGCACCGGTGGCCGTGCGGATGGCGAAGCGCTTGCCGGGTTCGTAGGCGGTGACCACCGCCTCCTCGCGATGGCCGCCGGTCTCCATGCCGGCGACACCGCCCTCGCGTGGCTCCACGTGATTGCGCCCCATGAACCAGGAGTCGATCCCCGGTCCGGTGGCGATCGCCTCCCAGACCTGCTCCGGGCTCGCCGGCAGCGTCGTCTCCAGCTCGATCTCGAACGGGTGTGTCATCGTCAGTCGTCCTGTCCTGCGTCGGGTTCAGTTGCGTCCGTCTCCCCGGACTGCTCTGGTTCGGTCCGCTTGCCCGCGTCGCCCGATTGCCGGGCGGGGATCTGGTGGAGTCCGACGACCACACGGTGGCTGCGGCCGCCCGGGGCGGTCTCGTCGTGGTAGCGACTGACGAGGGCCGCGACGGCCTGGGTCAGTTCGTCGGCGAACGCCGTGCGGTCGGCCGCGGAGGCGAAGCGGACCTCCGTGTCGATGCCGAAGGTGGCGACCCGCTTCCGGGCTCGGGAGGCGCCGGTCAGCAGGGACCCGACCTCCTGCACCAGCCGGGCTCCCAGCGCGAGCAGCCAGTGGGCGGAGAGTTGGTCAGGTGAGCGGGAGGGGTCCGGGCTGACGGCGGCCAGAGCGGTGGGGGAGATCACGTAGGAGGTGGCGGTGGCGCGGTAGATCCGTTCGGTGACGTTGCCCTTGCGCCGCTCCTCGGCGAGTTCCACCAGGCCGTGACGCTCCAACTCCTTCAGGTGGTAGTTGACCTTCTGCCGGGGGAGCCCCAGGCGAGTGGCCAGCATGGCGGCCGAGCCGGGTTCGGCCAGGGCGGCGAGGATCCGGGACCGTATCGGGTCCAGGGATGCCTCGGCCGCGGCGGGTTCTTCGATCACAGCGACGTCCAGCACCGTTCCAGGGTGCATCCGACAGATATTCCTGTCAAGAAAAATTCCATTGTCGGTAGCCGTGGATGTGAGCGCTGGAAGTGAAACCGGATAGGTCATCCGGATCTGCTACGCTGACCAGGAATCGGATAAGCTATCCACATAGGCGGAGGCGGTTGCGTGATGAAGCAGACAGCGGTGGTCACGGCAGGGACAGCGGGAATCGGTTTCGAGACCGCCTTGGGGCTGGCCAGGGCAGGGCTCGCGGTCACCGTGGTGGGGCGCAACGCCGAGCGCGGTGCCCGTGCCGTCGAACGGATCAACGCCGCGGCGCCGGCACACTCCGCCCGGTTCCTGGCCGCGGACCTTGCCTCGCTCGACGAGGTCCGCGCCCTCGCCGGCCGGATCGCCGCGGATGGTCCGCCGGCCGTGCTGGTCAACAACGTGGGAGCGATGTTTCCGGACCGGCAGGTTTCCGTCGACGGGATCGAGGCGACCTTCGCCGTCAACCACCTCTCGCCGTATCTGCTGACCGAACTGCTGCTGCCCGCACTGCGAGCCGGTGCGCCGAGTCGGATCGTGAACGTCACCTCGGGCGCGACCGCTCTCGCAAAGCGCGCCTTCGACGCCGTAGAGCCGCCGGGGGGCTACTACGGCTTCCACTGGTACGGCCGCGCCAAGCTCGCCAATCTCGCCTACACCCTGCAACTTGCCGACCGGCTCCAGGGGACGGGCGTCTCGGTCTTCGCGGCAGATCCCGGCGGCGCCGCGACCGACATGACCAATGGCACCATGCGCGATCCGAAGATCGTCTCGCCCGGGCTGCGGCTGCTGTGGCCGCTGGTCCGCCGCAGGTTCGAACGCTCGACCTCCGGTCCGGCGTCCCAGGCGGCCAAGCCCTCGATCTTCGCCGCCACCGACGGCTCGCTGGCGGGCCGGACCGGCGTCGTCATCGGACCCCAGGCGCATCCGGTCACCCCTTTTCGTCCGGCGCAGGATCCCCGTATCGCCGAAGCCGTACGGCGCCTCAGTGAACGCCTTGCGCCACTCACGACGGCATGACGGGAACTGCAGCGGAGTCCGGCATGAACGCGAGACGGATCGGTGCTCTTCAGGGGGCGGCGATGTGTCCGTAGGCGGGTTGGAGGGCGTGTCGGGGGGCGGGTGGCTCATCCGGATCGCATACGACGGCGATCCGGATGAGCCATCCAGTTAGACTTCTCGCATGACGACCGCCCCCCTGCGCAAGGACGCCGCCCGCAACTGGGAACGGATCGTCGCTGTGGCTCGCGATCTCGTGGACGATGGCACCCCACTGCAGCTCAACGACATCGCCCGCCGCGCCGGAATGGGCGTCGGCACCGTCTACCGCCACTTTCCCACCGCCGAGGCGCTCTTGGAGACCGTCGCCGCCCCCAGCCTGGAGACGCTCGCCGCCCACGGTGAGCGGGCGCTGGCCGACGACGACCCCGGGCGCGCCCTCGCCGGCTTCCTGACCCGCACCATCGAAGCGCAGGTCACCGACGCTTCCCTCGCCACGGTCACGGCCGCGCTCACTGACGCTCTGCCGCGCACCACCGAACTCAAGCGGACCATACGGTCGGTCGGCCGGGAGTTGCTGGAGCGGGCCCGCGACGCCAAGGTCGTGCGCGCCGACCTGACCTCTGACGACCTGGTCCCGCTGATGTGCGGAATCGCCTACGCCGCGAACGTCCACGGTGCTCCGGAAACGCGCGTCGAGACAGCAAGCCGCTATCTCGCCGCGCTGCTGGAAGGCTTGTACATCCGTTAGGGGCTGTCTTCCGGATCGCGCCGGCCCTGGACTTGAATTGGCCCTTTCGGGGCGCTGTATGCCTGCTTGAGGTCCGGGGGCGAGCTGGCGCTGTCGAGCCGGGGATCAGGCCGTGACCGGCTGTACTTCCTGGGCCGCCCGTGCGTCGTAGGCGTCGCGGGCGTCGAGGACGGCATTGATGTTGTCCTCGGACCAGGCGCGGATCGCGTGCATCAGCGCGGTGACGCTCTCGCCCAGATCGGTGGACGCGTATTCGACCTTTGGTGGAATGGTCGGGTAGACCGTGCGGGTGACCAGGCCGTCCCGCTCCAGGGTCCGTAGGGTCTGGGTGAGCATCTTCTGAGTGATGCCGTCCAGGCGGCGCCGCAGTTCGCCGAAGCGCATCGGGCCGCCGGACAGTGCGCCCATGACCAGCATGGTCCACTTGTTGGCGAGTACGTCCAGGATCTGGCGCGAGGGGCAGGCAGCCAGATACGCATCCGCGCCGCCGTAGAAGCGCAGGTTGTCAGTAGTACCCATGAGGTACCTATATACCTTTGGAGTGCCTTCTGTTCAACAGGTACCGCCCTGCAGAGGATGGGGACATCACCAACCACTCTCCGGACAGGAGTGCATGACGATGCGTGCGATCACCCAGAAGACCTTCGGCGGCCCCGAAGTGCTGGAACTCGTCGACGACGCGCCCAAGCCGGCACCCGGACCGACGCAGGTGCTGGTCCGGGTCAGGGCGACCAGCGTCAACCCCGTGGAATTGTTCGTCCGCTCCGGCGCCTTTCCGTTGCTGGGCGAGCCGCCTTTCGTCCTGGGCTGGGACGTCTCTGGGGTGGTGGAGCAGGTCGATCCGGGGGTGCACCGGTTCAAGGTCGGCGACGAGGTCTATGGGATGCCGTACTTCCCGGCCGCGGCCGGTGCGAACGCCGAGTACCTGGTCGCGCCCGCGCGGCAGTTGGCTCGCAAGCCCGCAGGGATCAGCCACGAGGAGGCCGCGGTGCTGCCGCTGGTCGGTCTGACCGCCTGGCACGCACTGGTGGAGATCGCGCAGCTGCGGCCGGGGCAACGGGTACTGATCCACGGTGCGGGCGGCGGGCTCGGGCACATCGCGGTGCAATTGGCCAAGCACCTCGGCGCGGAGGTGGTGGGCACGGCGAGCGCGGGCAAGCACGACTTCCTGCGCGCCTTGGGTGCGGACCAGCTGGTCGACCACCGGACCCAGGACTACACCGAGGTGCTCCAGGATGCGCCGGTGGACGTGGTGTTGGAGACCCTGGGCGGCGGGAACGCCGAGCGTTCCTTCGGCGTGCTGCGGCAGGGCGGCGTGCTGGTGACTGCGGTGGAGCGGCTCAGCACCACCCTGCCTGACCTGGCGGGCCGGTCCGGCGTACGCTTCGCGGCGGTCGGAGTGGAGCCGGACCCGGCCGGCCTGGAGGCACTGACCGAGCTGGTCGAGGCGGGGAGGCTGCGGATGCACCTGCAGCAGGTCTTCCCCCTGGAGAAGTTGGCCGAGGCGCACGAGGTGCTGGCCGCCGGCGGAGTGCAGGGCAAGCTTGCGATCACGGTCTGAACGGATCGCGCGAGACGTGATTAGCCTGCGGCGTCCTCCTGCCGCTCGTCCAGGAGTCCGCGAACTCGTGACATTGCGGGGCCTCGTGAACCAGCACCGCTGATGCCGGGCAGCTGAGAACACCTTGGCCGGCGCCTTCCACAACCCCATCGCCCCGGCGCCGACGACCAGATCGAAATCCGGCATGCCCGCGCCTGCGGCAGTCGCGCAGCAGATCGGCCGAGGACTCGGTGGAGCCGGCCCCCGCAAGACGGTGTTTCCTTGCAGCTCTCGCGGTCGAAGCGGGGCGGTTCAACCCGCCCGCCCGATCGCCGTCCTGGCAAGATGGCGGCATGGAACGTGTGCTTGGAATCGGTGGATACTTCCTGCGGGCCGCCGATCCGGCCTCCCTGAGCGCGTGGTATCGCGATTGCCTGGGCCTGGACGTCGATGAGCACGGAATGTGGCGCCAGGCAGCCGCGCCGACGGTGTTCGCGACGTTCGAGTCCGAGACCGACTACTTCGGGTCCCGCACCCAGCAAACCATGCTCAACTTTCGGGTCCGCGACCTGGATGCGATGCTCGCGCAACTGCGCGCCAGGGGAGCGGACGTGGCCGAGGAAACGCAGGACATGGAGGGTGTCGGTCGATTCGGCTGGGTCACCGATCCTGAGGGCAATCGGGTCGAGCTGTGGCAGCCCGCCTGACCGCGTCTTCGGACAGGCGGGACGTGCTGCCGGCCCACGGGGTTGTCGAGATGTGAATCTCCGTCAGGCCCGCGCGGCACACGCCCCGTTAGCCTCCCCTGGCGTCAGCGGCGGTCAGGTCGGACACGATCTCGGTGAACCGGCCGCCGCAGGTGGGGCTTCGGGCCACGAGTCACCTCAGTTGGCCACCGCAGCAGGGCCGCGGGACGGTGATTGTGCACAGCCGCTTGGTGGCCCGGGTGAGGGCGACGTACAGGTCGCGTTCGCCCCCGGGGCGGCCGGCGGTGATCTCGTCAGGGTCGACCACGACGGCGGCGTCGAACTCCAGGCCACGCGCCTGGGAGGCCGGCACCAGTCGGGCATGCTGCTCGATCCCGGCCGCCGCGAGCTGATCCGTCCTGCCGTCGGCGCAGATCACCCCGACCAACTCGCCCGGGTACGCGGCGCCCTGCGCTCGCAGCTCCCGCTCTAGGGCGGTGACGAGCGATTCGGGGGCCACGGCAAGGGTTCGAGGCACCTCGCCGCGCCGGATCGATCGGATCGGCGGCCGGCCCGGGGCGATCCGGGCGAGCAAGTCCCCTGTGGCCGCGAGGATCTCCTGTGTGGTCCGGTAGCTGACGGTCAGGGTGCGCAGATCGAAGCGCCGTCCGAGGTGCGGGCCGAGCGCCTCCTTCCAGTCCCGGGCCACCGTCGTCGGACCCGCCTGGGCGAAATCCCCGACCAGTGTCATCGACCTGCCCGGGCAACGCCGCACGACCATCCGCCACTGCATGGCGGTGAGCTCTTGCGCCTCGTCGACGACGACATGCCCGAAGGCGTGCTCAGGCGGGCCGTCGACCAGGCTCGCCGCCTCGTCGAGAAGCGGCACATCGGCGTCCGTCCAGGGTGCATCGGGCGTTCGCCACAGCAGGGCCCGCTGGTCGTCGGTGAAATGCCGCAGGTACGCGGCCAGCGCGTCGCCGTCCGTCAGCAGGGCGCGGACCGCATCGCCGGGCGTGAGCCGCGGCCACAGGTCATCGACGGCCTCATCGAGCAAGGCATCGTCCAGAAGGTCGGCGCGCACGGCGTCGGCGTCGAATTCGTCGGCGCCCGTGGCGGGCGCTTCGTCAAGACCGAGGCGGCGCAGGTCCGCTGCCGCAGCCCGGTCGAGGTCGAGGCCGGTCAGCTCCGCGACCTGGGCGTCGATACGTTCAAGCGCCTCGGCGCCACTGCGGGCGAGCTCTCGGACGAGGGCGTCGACCAGCAGCTCCTTGAACAGCCGACGCGCCCGGTTGTGCGCGAGGCCGCTGGTCTGTGCCGACTGCCGCGCCTGTGCCACCTCCCTGTCCCGCAGACGCATCCACTCCTGCCCGATCCGCGCGTCGAAGTCGCCGTCCGGGGCCTGACGTGAGCGGACCACAGCGGCCAGCGCGTCGGCCAGTGCGGCGCTCCCCTTCAGGCGCGCCACCTCGACGGGGTCCGCGGCGCCCGGTACGACGCCGGCCAGTTCCTCGCATGTCGCCAAGACGACGTCGTTCTCCCCGAGCGAGGGCAGGACCTGGCAGATGTAGTCGAGGAACCGCGCGTTCGGGCCCAGTACGAGCACGCCGCGCTCGGCTGCCTTCGGGAACGCGTACAGCACATACGCGGCGCGATGCAGCGCGACCACCGTCTTTCCGGTGCCCGGACCACCCTGCACCACCGTTACCCCGCGGTGCGGCGACCGGACGATCGCGTCCTGCTCGGCCTGCAGCGTGGCAACCGCCGCACCCATCCGTCCCGTGCGCCTTTCCTGGAGCGCCTCCGCCAACGGACCGTCGCCGACCACGTCCTGGCCGGTGGGCGCGGAGCCGTCAAGCAGCTCGTCGCTCACCCCCACAACCGTGCGGCCCGCCAGGCGCAGATGGCGGCGCCGCCGCAACCCCATGGGATGAACCGGCGTCGCCTCATAGAAGGGCCGCGCGGCCTCGGCCCGCCAATCCACCAGCAGTGGCAGCTCGTCCGAATCCCTTTGCAGCCCCAGCCGCCCGATCCGCAGAACGGTCCCGTCCGCCAGGTCGATCCGCCCGAAGACCAGACCGTCCTCGGCCCCCTCCAGCCGACGTACCTCCCGCGCCAGCCGCCCAGCCGCCACCTCCCTCTCGTACGCCTCGCCCGCGCCGTCCGGCGGCGACGCGAGCACGCGCGCCAGCTGCTCCCGCGTACCGGCCAGCCGCTCGTCGAACAGCTCGCCTATGACGGAAACCTGAACTCGCTCAAGCTCCACCTCACGCGCGGCACCATCGTTGATCTGAGACAAGAAAAGGCCCCTCGGCTCAACCCACCAATATTTCGAGGCGCCACTATGCACACGGATTCCGGAAAAGTAAATATTGACCAAACCAGTGGAATGTGGCCTCCGATGCACCACCGCACCCGCCTGCTGTCAGGGTGGACACGCCGGTTGACGCCCTCCCGCGCGCACGACACACCTGCCGGCCGGGAACGTCACCTGTTCACCGGCCGCCCCAGAAGTACTCCTGGGCCTGGTGGTACACCGCCGTCGGCGAGGATCTCCTGGGCGTCCGGGCGGCCCCGGAGCTCGAAGAAGTGCCGTACGCCCGTGCGCCGGTGGGCGCAGAGGGAGGTGCCGCCGCGTCGACGTGGATGCGGGCACCTCGGCTCACCTCGCGCCCTTCGTGGGGGAATTCTGCCGGGGTGGGTGCGAGCACGGGCTTTCAGGAACGGACGGTATAGGGGCCTTCGCCGTTCCAACGGGCGATACGGCCGGACACGAAGGATTCCCGCGCGGTGTACTCGTCCGGTGTCCAGGGCTCTCCGAGAAGCAGGCGCGTCAATTCCTCGAGAGGCCTTTTCTCCGGGGCCGGCCTCGGGGGATTGGGCGCCGACTGGTGTGCGGTCAGCGGATGCAGGATCCAGCCGTCGCCCTCTTTTCCGGAGAGGGAGAGGTGGCCGGATCGTCGACATGATCCCGCCCACATCGGACTACAGGAATCACCGGGACACCTCGTGGAACCACTCGACCAGCCGCTCGTCGCCGTCGTCCGGTTCGTCGTCCTCGTAACCAGAGCCCCCGCGACTGCGCCTCCCGCCGGTACAACTCCGTACTCTCCGGATCACGCCCGCCGTTCACGCCATATGACCCCCTCCTCGAACCAGGCCGAAGATCATAATGCGCCGCCCGATTCACCCTCACACCGTGCCACGGCAAGGCGACGAGTGCGCTGCCTACACCGTGACCGTCGTCCGCGGCTACCCCGGCGTACCCAGGCGCTGCTGTGCCCAGACCGTCTTGCCCTGCGCGTGGTATCGGATGCCCCATCCGTCGGCGACGCTCGCGACGATGAAGAGGCCGCGGCCGCCCTCGTCGATCGTGCGGGCGTGCTTCAGGTGCGGGACGCTGTCGCCCGCGTCGCGGACTTCGCAGGTCAGGCGCTCGTCGAGAATGAGCCGCAACCGGTACGGCGGCGCGCCGTGGCGCAGTGCGTTGGCGACCAGCTCGCTCACGATGAGTTCCGTCGTGAACGCTGCTTCCGCGCTGATTTCCCACGCTTCGAGCTGTCGGAGCACCGTCGCCCGGACCTCCGGGACGGTCGCGAGGTCCCCGGCCAGCGGAAGCGTCAGCACCTGGTCGTCGGGCAGCCCTCGGGCGCGTGCCAGGAGCACCAGTTTCTCGCTCTCGGGGTGGTTGTCCCGCAGCGTGTAGGCGAGCGTGTCGCTGACCTCTTCCAGCGGCAGTTCCGCTCCCTCGCGCAGCACGGTACGCAGCCGCGGTTCGCGCTGCAGCAGGTTCTCGGTGCCGACCGCGAGGATGGTGCCGGCCGGCATCGGGATCTCGGTCGCGGGAAAGGGGGCGTGGTCGGGGCCGGCCAGCACCGGTCCCGCCGGCGTGGGCAGCCTCTCCGCCTCTGCCCCTGGGCGGACCAGGTACGGCTCGGACGGGCCGGCACGGACGAGGGTGCAGGTGTGGTCGACGGAGTCGTACAGGGCGATCAGGCAGCAGGCGGTCAGCGGCTCACGGTGCAGCGGATCCCCGGCGGGGAGCGCCGCCCGCTCGGAGGCGAGCTGCGCGGCGGTGTCGCTGAGCCGTGCCATCAGTTCGTTCGGTTCCAGGTCCATCGCGGCCAGCGCATGAATGACCGTCCGCAGCTGTCCCATCGTGGTCGCGGTGGCGACACCCCGGCCGACCACGTCCCCGAGCACCAGTACCGTCCGGCCCCCGGCCAGTTCGATCGCGTCGAACCACGCGCCTCCACCACCCGATCCCGGGATGTGCATGGGGGCCACGTCCATCGTTGACGGTGCCGACGTCCGCTGCGGCAGAAGCCTGCGCTTGATGCTCGCGGCGATGGTCCGCTCCCGGGTGAAACGGCGGGCGTTGTCGATGCACAGGGCCGCATGTGCGCAGATGTCCGACGTCAGCGGGATGTCCCCCTCGTCGAAGGGTTCCTCGTCCCGGTGCCGGTAGAAGCTGACCACCCCCAGCGCCTGGCCGCGCACGGCGAGCGGGGCGACGATCAGTGAGTGCGCGTTTGACCGGACGATGGAGTTGGCCCGGGCCGGGTCCGCCGACAGCCAGGGACTGTCCTTGGTCACGGTGACGAGCCTGGTCCGCAGGTCGTTCAGGACACGGGAGAAGGGCGTGCCGTCCGGCAGCCGGCGCACGTCCCCCACGGGGTGAGCCGAAATCAGCCCCTTGAAGGCGGCTCGCCGCAACGGCACGTCCTGGTCCACCGGAGCCAGCGGCGGCTCCTCGCCCCGGATGACGTCCTCGATGACTTCGACCACCACGATGCCCGTGAACGCCGGTGCGACCGCGTCCACCAACTCCTGGCACACAGCCACGACTTCGAGCCGCTCACCTACCGAGGCACGGACCTTCTGCAGGAGCTTCAGCCGCTGCAGTGCGCGCTCGTGCTCGGTCACGTCGAGCGCCCAGGCGACGAGGCCCAGCACCACGCCGTCCGCCCCTTCGAGGCGCACGTACGACAGGGAGTAGTAAACGGGTCTGCCCGTGCCCCGCTTCGGCACGGCCCGTACGACGCGCTGCAGCGCCGGCTCCCCGGTCATGAGGACCCGGCGCGCCACGGCGCGCTCCTTCTCGGGATCCTCAGGGCCCAGGGCCTCGGGAAAGTCCTGGTCGACCGGCGCGCCCTCCGCCCTCGGCGGTGCTTCGCGCATGCCGCTGCCGGACCGGACGATGCGGAGATCCCCGTCCAGGATGTGCAGGCCGATCGGTGAGTGGACGAACAGCGTCCGCAGGATCGCCAGATCCCGGGCCGTGGTGCCGTCGTCCTGCTCGTCGCGTACCTCCCACGTGAGCGAGTCGCCGGAGACCACCGGCCGCACGGACACCGAGCCCAGACCTGCCAGCAAGGCCCCGCGTCCCACGGTGCCGTCGCCCCCGCCCATCAGCTCGGCCACGGTGCGGCCCTCAGCCTCCTCCCGGGACCGGCCGAGCAGGTCCTCCGCCCGCGCGGACCACTCCAGGATCCGCCCGTCGTCGGCGAGGCGCACGAGCACGGCACCGCTCGACATGGCAGCCCACCTCCGCTCCGGCCCGCGCACACGCGTCCCTTCCATAGTGGGGTACGTGATCGGGCGGCTCACCTCGGCGAGCGGCGTTCGGCCGAGGAGCGTTGCTGCCACATGGGCAATTACGGCCCGTTGCCGGACGCGCAGCAGATCGGGCGACTCCTCGCCCTGCCGGCCCCGGAGTGGCAGGCACTCGCCCGGGCCGCCCCACCGGGCCACGCACCCGAAGGCTGACCGTTTCCGATCAGCCCGAGGGGCGTGCACGACGGTGGCCTCCCGGTCGACATCGAGTGCTGACCGGCGCCGCCACCGCAGGTCATGACAGCGTCGCGGTCGTCCCCTCCCCGGACGCGCTGCCCGCGAGCCACTGGTCCCATGGCAGGTTGAAGTCGGCGTAGCCGTTGTCGGCCGGGGCCTTGGCGCGGGGCGAGCCGGTGATGGTGATGGGGTCGCCCTGCTTGACCTGGCCGAAGAACCACTTGGCGTCCGACATGGACAGGTGGACGCAGCCGTGTGAGCCGCGGGCGCTGCCGCTGCCCGGATTGGGGTCACCGGTCGAGTAGTGCACGTACGTGCCGGACTGGGTCAGATGGACGTCCCAGGGCAGGGTCAGGTCGTAGTAGTTGGGGCTGCCCTTGTCGCAGCTGATGCCGACGCTGCAGGAGGTCATGTGGACCTTCTCCTGCTTGTCGATGACGGCCATCGTGCCGTTCCACGTCGGATACTGGGCGCTGCCCGCATTGATCGACAGGGTGCGCACCAGTTGGCCGTTCCGGGTCACCTTCATGGTGTGGCCGGTCACCGAGACGTCCGCGCGCACGTCGTCGCCGATCGTGAAGGTGTGCGTGTAGTTGCGCACGCCGTAGCGTCCGTTGCCGTTGCCGACGCCCGTCATGTCGGCGTCGATCTTCACCTTCGTGCCGGAGGGCCAGTACGTCTTCGGTCGCCAGTCGGCGCGCCTGTCACCGAACCAGTGCCAGGCACCGGCCACCGGCTGCGAGGCGCTCACCTTCATGTGCTTCTCCACCGCGGCCCGTGCCTTTGCCGCCACCGGGTCCGTGAAGACGACCGAGATCGGCATGGCCACGCCGACCGTGGTTCCCGTCTGCGGGGTGATCGTGTCCAGCAGCATCGGCGGGCCCGCGGGCTTCGTCGGTGACGGGGAGGTGCTCGCACTCGGCTTGCCCGAGGCTTTCGCGTCGTCCCCGCTCGCCTTGTCACTGCCGCCGCCGCAGGCACTCGCGCCCACCAGCATCGCAGCCGTGACGAGTGCGATCCCTATGCCGCCCTTGCGCCGTCCCACGACCTGCCCCGCTCTCTCGCTCCTCAGCCCTGACGGGCCCGACTCCCTGTCAGACAGCGAGGGGCCGGGCACAGTTGCGTACGTCGCGTAAAACGTGTCCCAAATCTCGGTGCCTCCGTCCGTATGGGAGCACCGCCGAAGCGGCCACGCACACAGGCATGCCGAGCGCGCGCCGATCCGGTGGTCAGTTCGGCTCACAAGCCGAGATCATCGAACTGGTCGAGGTCGAACTGGTCGAGAAGGAAGTCGACCGGTGCCAGGCCCTCGGCGGCGGACGTGCCGTCGTGAAGAACCTGTTCCGTCCAGATGACCTTGCCGCGGATGGTGTACCGCGTTCCCCATCGCTGGGCGAACTGCGCCACCAGGAACAGCCCTCGTCCGCCTTCGTCCGTGGTCGCCGCGCGCCGCAGGCGCGGCGAGGTGCCGCTGCCGTCCGACACCTCGCAGATCAGACAGCGTCCGCGCAGCAGCCGTACGGCGACCGGCGGCGAGCCGTACCGGATCGCGTTCGTGACCAACTCGCTGACGATCAGCTCCGTGGCGAACGCGGACTCCTCCAGCCCCCACTCCAGCAATGTCTCCCGGCAGCGCGCCCGTACCGCGGGAACCAGCGCCGGGTCCGGTGGCACGTCCCACTCGGCCACACCCGAGGACGGGAACTTCCGGGTGCGTGCCGTCAGCAGAGCGATGTCGTCGCAGGAGTGCGACGGCTTCAGCGCGTCGATCACCGTCTGACACGTCTCCTCCGGCGTGCGGTTCCCGGACCCGGCCAAGGCCCGGCGCAGCCTCTTCATCCCGACGTCGATGTCGTGGGTGCGGTCCTCGACGAGGCCGTCGGTGAACAGCACCAGTTGTGAACCCTCCGGCAGGGACACATCCACGGCCTCGAAGGGGTAGCCGCCCAGACCGAGGGGCGCGGAGGCCGGCACGGCAGGACACATGACCGTCCCGTCCGGCCGCACCACCACCGGCTCGGGGTGCCCCGCACGGGCCATCGTGCAGGTCTCCGCCACCGGGTCGTAGACCGCATACAGACAGGTCGCTCCGGTCACCCCCGCGCCCTCGTGGCGGTCCGCGGCGTCGCCCGTGTTCTCCTCGTTGTCCATGCGGACCACCAGGTCGTCCAGGTTCCCGAGCACCTCGTCCACGGGCAGGTCCAGGGTGGAGAAGTTGTGCACCGCGGTGCGCAGCCGGCCCATCGTCGCCGCCGCGTGCAGCCCGTGACCGACGACGTCACCCATCACCAGAGCCACTCGAGTACCCGTCAGCGGGATGACGTCGAACCAGTCCCCGCCCACGCCCGCCTCCGCGGGCAGATACCGCCAGGCCACCTCCAGTGCGTCCTGCTCCGGCTGCCTCCGCGGGAGCAGGCTGCGCTGCAGCGTCACCGCCATCGCGTGCTCCCGGGTGAACCGCCGGGCGTTGTCCAGGGCCACCGCCGCCCGCGCGGCCAGTTCCTCCGCGAAGGAGAGGTCCTCCGGCTCGAATGACGGGGAATCCGCCGTCCGGTAGAAGTTGGCCACGCCCAGCGGCACGTTCCGTGCCCGCAGCGGTACGGCCATCAGCGACCGCAACCCGCACTCCAGGGCCTTCCTGGCGCGCTCCGGATCCTGTTCCCGCCAGCCGTGCGCCTGCCGCAGATCCGCCTCCACCAAGACCCTTCGCTCCTGCAGTGCCCGCATCTGCGGCGTTCGGCGGGCGAACGTGATCACTTCGCCCAGCGGATACACCGGCATCATCCGCTGTTCGCCGCCGATCGCCGCCCGGCGCAGATGCCGCCAGCCCTCCGCCGTGGGCTCCCACCCCCGCAGCACCGCTTCGAGCAGATCCACCGTCACGAGGTCGGCGAACTGCGGCACCGCCACGTCGGCCAGCTCCTGGGCCGTACGCTCCACATCCAGCGTGGTCCCGATCGCCACCCCCGCCTCATAGAGCAGCTTCAGCCGCTCCCGCGCGACCTCGGCCCGCCCCGTGACCGCCGCCAGCTCCGTGGTGTCCCGCAGGGTCACCACGCTGCCTCCCCGGCCGGCCTGCGGGTACGTCGGCCGTTTGTTCACCGCCAGCAAGCGGTCCCCCGCGAGACGGACCTCATCGGTGACCGACTCCGGCGACGTCAGCAGACCCATGATCGGCTCCGGCAGTCCCAGCTCCCGCACCGGGCGCCCCCGCGCGTCCGCGGGCAGTCCGAGCAGCTGTGTCGCCTCGTCGTTGGCCAGCATCAGCCGTCCGTCGGCGCCGGTGATCAGCACTCCTTCCCGCACCGCGTGCAGAACCGCGTCGTGGTGCTCGTACAGCTGCGCCAGTTCCTCCGGGGCCAGGCCGTGCGTCTGCCGCCGCAGCCGCCGGGACACCAGCGTCGTTCCCGTCACGGCCAGCGCCAACGCGGCCGCACCGGTGCCCAGCATGATCGGGAGCTGGGGCAGCCAGAGTCCCGCGACGGCTTTGACCGTGATTCCGGCGGAGACCAGGCCGACCACTTTGCCGTGCGCGTCGGTCACCGGGACCACCGCCTGCACGGCCGTCCCCTTGCCCGCGGGCAGTGGCGGCCCGCCGGCCTGCTCGACGACGGTACGGCCCTGCAGCGCCGGTGCGATGGTGCCGACGAACTTCTTACCGATCTCCCGCGGATAGGGATACGTGTAGCGAATCCCCTTCGTGTTCATGACGACGACGAAATCCACACCCGCACGCTTCCGCGCCGCCTCTGCCCGAGGCTGGAGCAATGCCGTCGGATCGCGGCTCTGCAGCGCGGCGGCCACGCCAGGAGCACTCGCGAACGACTGGGCCGCAACGACCGACTCCCGTCGCCCCAGCTGCAGAGCGTCACGCGCCGTCTGGAGCACCGTGGCCCCCACCGCGGCCACGACCAGCAGAACCACGATCAAGACCTGGAGAAGGAACACCTGACCGGCCGCACTGCGCAGGTCCAGCACGGGAGCGCGACGTTCGCGTGAGCGTCCGGCGGGCGGATGACGTTCCGGGCTCCTAGGACGCCCGGAAAATACCTCCATACACCCTTGATAACACCACCGGGGAGAGGCCGACGCTGATCCATCCCGTCGCACGGCACGAAGCCCGTTATGCCCCATTAAGATACCTCTTATGATCAGGACAGGACGGCCTCGACGTCACCGCCCTCTGTACGGTGGCCGACCCGAGCCCGTACTGCTGTCCCCCGTGCTTCTCACCGTCCTCATCGCCGCCCTGGCCTTCGCCACCCCCAGGGAGATCGCCTTCAGCCGTCTCCTGCCGGCCGCACCCGCCCTCGCCGCCGCGATGTGGCCCGTGCTCTCGACGATCCTGCTGGGGGCGTTCTGCCTGCTGGTCATGATCGGGCTCAGCCTCGTCTACTCCGATCTGGGAACGCCCTACACGGCGGCTGCGATCGTTGCGGTCACTTTGGCGGCCGCCTATACGAGCCATCTCCGACTCCAGCGAGAGGAGACACTCTTCCAGATCCGGCTCGTCGCCGACGCGGCGCAGCAAGTGCTGCTGCGCCCGCTGCCGCGCCGGGTCCAGCACGTCGAGATCGAGTCGCTGTATCTGGCGGCCCAGGAGCAGGCCCGGATCGGGGGCGACTTCTATGAGGTGGCCGACACGCCGTACGGGGTTCGGCTGCTCATCGGTGACGTGCGCGGCAAGGGACTGTCGGCGGTGGGAGCGGCCTCCGCGGTGATCAACTGCTTCCGGGAGAACGCGTACGACCAGCCCGACCTGAGGGGCATCATCCACCGCCTGGAGACCAGCATGTGCCGCTACAGCGTCGCGATCCTCGACCCGGACCAGCCGGAGCACTTCGCCACCGCTCTGATCGCCGAGATCCCGTACGGCGGTGGGCATGCGAAGATCCTCAACTGCGGGCATCCCCCACCCCTGCTGATGCACAACGGAGAGATCCGCGTCCTTGAGCCCACCGTTCCCTCGCCGCCCCTCAATCTCGCGGCGCTCCTAGGAGACGACTACCACGTCGACACCATCACCTTTGCCTCGGGCGACCAGATGCTGCTCTACACCGACGGCGTGACCGAGACCCGGGACCGCACCGGCACGTTCTTCCCGCTGCCGGAGTGGATGCGGCAGCTCGGCCCGGCAGCGCCCCGTGAGCTGCTGGACCAGCTGCACCAGGATCTGCTCCACTACAGCGGGGGAAGGCTCGACGACGACATCGCGGCCGTTGCCGTCCGCTGCAGGTACCCCGTGGCTCAAGAGGGCTCTGTGTAGGTGACCGGGAGCCGGATCGGGGGCCTTCCTCGCGGCTGATATGCGTTCCGCGAACCGGCCCGGCCCGGGCACTGGTGGCCGAGCGCCGCCCCGAACGGCCGGTACCGCCGCGGTCGGGGCGGTTGTGCGGCTGCCGGCCACCGCCATCGAGGGAGCGGGACCCTGTCCTCGATGAGCGGCATCCTGGCCGACGCCGCCTACCGTCTGCTGCCGGCCTGACGGCCCGGCCTCACTTCAGATGCCGGGCGAAGAACCGGGCCCCGTCGTCCACCTCGAACCACGGGGTGCCGGCGTGCCCGCCCAGATTGGCGTGCAGCGTCTTCTCCTTGGTGCCGAAGGCGTCGAACAGGTCCAGGGCCCGCTGCCGGGGGTTCCCTTCGTCGTCCCACTGCAGCAGGAACAGCAGCGGAACGGTGACCTGCCGGGCCTCCTCGCGCAGGGCGCCGGGCACGAAACCCCCGGCGAAGAAGCCGGCGGCCGAGATGCGCGGCTCGACCACCGCCAGCCGAATGCCGACGGCGGTCATCCCCGAGTACCCGACCGGGCCGCCGATCTCGGGCAGCGAAAGGAGGGCGTCCAGGGTGGTCCGCCATTCCGGGACCGCCCTTTCGACCAGCGGGACGATGAAGGCGTCGACGATCTCGTCGACCGGCTCGCCGGCCTGCATCGCCCGGCGGAGGTCGGCGCGGTGTTGATCATCGACGGCGGAACGGGGCCGGGCACCGTGCCCGGGGTGGTCGATGGCGGCCACCGCGAAGCCGTACTCCGCCGCGAAGTGCCGGGCCCGGGCCACCAGCCGGGGTTCCCCCTTGTGCAAGCCGCCGTTGTGGCCGATCAGGATCAGCGGGGCCGGTGCGGATCCAGGCGTCCACAGGATGCCGGGGATCTCGCCGAGGGTGAATTCGCGTTCGAGGACACCGTCGTCGAGGCGCTGCTCAGAAGTGAGTCGCACGGTCGTGCCTTTCGGGAGTGCTCCTGAACGGCGCTCCCGGACGACCTATCGCCCGACCGTGACCCCGGAGGGGAGCACCCATGTCGATACTGCGTTCACGGGTACCACCTCCTCCTTCTCTGGCACGGCCTCCGGAAAACTAGCAATGGACACCGTGGTCCGCCAACAGGCTTTTGCGGAAGCTCCGTGGCCGGATGCCACGGAGCCACTCGCCTGAAGACCAAGGCCGTGTCGTCAGGGGCTTCGGACGCCTTCGACCCCAGCGTGAACCTCGCCGGCGCAGAACGGCGGCTCAGGTCCGGTGGCTGAGGATGTAGGCGACAGCATCGCCGACGGTCTGGAGGCTCTTGACGACCTCGTCCGGGATCGTGACGTCGAAGCGCTCCTCGACAGCGACAACGACCTCGACCATGGACAGCGAGTCGATGTCCAGATCATCGGTGAACGACTTGTCCGGCTGGACATCCTCCGCCGGGATCCCGGCGATCTCGTGCACGATCTCGGCGAGAACGGCGACGGTGTTCTCCTGAACGACAGTCATGTCAGGGCGCTCCTTTACAGATATCGAGAGGGTGTGGCAGGCGGACTGCGTACCGGACTGCGGGAGTCGGGGGTGTGGTCGCGGGCCGCTCAGGTGCGGGGTGCGTGGAGTTCGTCAAGACCCGCACGCAGGCTGTGGGCCAGGGCGGTGGCCTGCCCGGTTGCCCAGAAGTGCAGGTAGAACAGGCGGGGTTGCTCGTGGAGCATGTGATTGTGCAGCTCGATGATCGTGATGCCCCCCGAGCGTAGTGCCTTGATCACCGGGTTGACCTGCTCGGCCGTCATGGCGAAGTCACCGTTGACGGCCGCGCGGCCTGCGCCCAGCGGCTGGAACATCAGGAGGGTGGATGCCTCCATCAGGTACGGCAGGGTCACCTGGGCCCGGGTGTCGGTCACCTTCTGGGCCACGGGGACGTGGAAGTGGTAGGTGCCGTGCTCGTTCTCGCCCTTGGTGCCGATGACACGGTCCAGTGCGGCCGTGTCCAACGCGAGCGCGGACTGAGTCTCGCTCGGCTGGTGTGCGGGGATGCCGGTGGCGGCCAGCGCGGCGTGCACGGCGTGCGCGAGGGGCACCGGCTCGCCGTAGGCGGCGTAGTGCAGCCACCACAGGCGGGGGGACTCCGCCTGGAGGTGCTTGTGGATCGCGGTGATCTCCACGCTGCCCTGTTGCAGGCGGTCGGCCACTTTGCTCAGTTCGTCCTGGGTGAGGGTGGCTTCACCGATCACGACCACCTTGCCGGGCGACGTCTCGTGGAAAGACGCCTCGGCGCCGAGTTCCATCCCCGGGCTCTCGGTGATGCCCGCGTTGACCACGTGCAGGTCGGTGCGCAGCCATTCGGCGGTGTGTACACCGCCGTCCTCAGTGGCCAGCTTCGTGCCGATGGCCTGTTGCACCGCCGTCCAGTTCACGCCCGGCGAGTGCACCGAGGCCGCCTCGATGCCAGCCGGCCCCTCGGGGCTGCAGCCGGAACAGAGCAGACCAAGGACGCCGGCCAGGACCGCGACAGCCATCGTGAAGCGACTGCGGCAGGGGTGGTGGACGCGGGTGGCCAAGAACGCCTCCTGAATCTCGTCGCTGAAGGCTGTCGTGCGGATTGCCGCCTTGTGGCAGTTTCTGCATCGTCCGGTCCCGAACGGCGGCGGCGCGCCAGGCGGGCGGCCGCCCGTCACTCCGGTGGGCACTGGCTTGCGGCACGGCGGCACGGACAGCAAGGTGCAGGCCGGCGCGGAGGGCCCATCCGGTCACCGCGCCGCTGGGCACATCAGCGTGATGTCGTCGGCATCCACGCCGTTGCGACGGGCCACGACGGCGTGGTTGATCTCGCGGCCACCCGAGCCAATGGCCAGCCACTCCAGCACCTACAGCCGGTCCGGTCGGCCCGGCTCGTCAGGCAGGCGGCCGTCCGCCGCGAGTCCCATCGCGGCGGACGGCCGTGTCGTGCAGGCGCACGTCGGATACGTCGTAGAGGGATCGGATACGTCGTAGAGGCTATGGATCATCGACGATCCGCCATGAGCGGAATGGCTCCCTCAGTGATTCGGTTCAGCGGCGCTGATGTCGGCCAGGGCCGAGCCCGGGTCCTTCTCGAGGGCCAGGTCGCCGAGGCTGAGGGCACCGACGAGGTGGCCGTCGTCGACGACCGGCAGCCGCCGCAGAGCCTTGTCGCGCATCAGCCGGACCGCCTGGTCCACCGCGTCCTGCGATGAGCAGGTGATCAGGTCGGTGCTGCACACGTCCGCGACGGCCGTGGTGTCGGGATCGCGATGCTCGGCGATGGCCCTGATCACCAGGTCGCGGTCGGTCACCAGGCCCCGCACATGGTCGGCGTCCCCGACGATGACGTCGCCGATGTCCCGCTCCCGCATGAGCCGTGCCACCTCGGTGAGCGGCGTCTGCTCGGTCACCGTCACCGGGTCCGACGTCATGATCTCCCGTACTTGCTGAGCCATGGGTACCTCCACCTGCCTTCCGCGACGGGCACCGGCCTGTGCCCGTGACGGCGGCCGAGTACCCGATCGTCACTTCGGCCACGCCAGGTTCGCCATGCCAACAGGGAGCGTCAGCCGCAGGGTGCCGGCGTCACCACGGCACCGGGCCGCGGTCGTTGTGGAACTGGCCCGTGGGACCGTCGTCGGCGAGATTTGCGAACGCGACGACGACCGCGGCGCCTTCGTCGACGGTCCGGGTGCCCCGTCCCTTGCTCATGCCGGTCGCGACATAGCCGGGTGTCACAGCGTTGATCTTGATGTGCGCGAGATCCGGGTCCGCGGCGAACGCCCGCGCGTACTGGAGTGTGAGCATGTTCAGCGCCGTCTTGGAGACCGAGTAGGCGATGCGGTGGGCGGCGTCGCCGCCGAAGTCCGTGCCGGCTGCGGTGAGCGACAACGACGCCGTGGTGCTGGACACGTTCACGATCCGTGGGTGCGCGGAGCTTCGCAGCAGCGGCAGCATCTCATGCACCATGGTCGCCGCTCCGGGCATGTTGACCTCACAGACGGAGCGGATCTCGGCGGCGGTCAACCGGGCGGCGGACACTTCGACCATCACACCGGCGTTGTTGACCAGCACATCCAGACGCCCGTACGTCCTGCCGATCTCGTCGGCCACGATGCCGATGACGGCGGAGACGATGAACACCGCCGTGGACAGCGCAGCCGCCTCGGTCACCAGCCCCACACCGACGACCGAGCCTCCGACGCCGAGGTAGATGCAGGTGTAGTAGGCCGCGGTGACCTCGCCGCGCCGCTCGCCGGGAGCCAGGTCGTTCACGTCCGTCTGCGCGCCCAGAAAGCCCAGACCGTGCCCGAGGCCGGCCAGCACCGCACCGGCCAGGACCAGCGGCAGCGAGTGCGCCGCGAAGGCCAGGGCCAGCGCGGCCAGACCCGCCGCGAGCAGCACGAGACCGAGGATCTGGGCGGTCCGTGGGCGCAGGCCGTGTCGGGAGGCGAGCTGTCCGGCGCAGGAGGCGGCGAGCATCACGGCGACGACCGTACCCAGCAGGGCCAGGTTCCGGCTGTACAGCAGACCACCCGCGTAGGACGGCACAACGGACAGGAACAGCGCGGCGACGGCCCACACGGTGGCGCCACCGATCACCATGCCGTCGACCGCGCCAGTCTCCAGCCGCGCCACCGCCTCCTCGTCACGGGTGACGCCTGTCACGTCGAAATCCTGCCGCGTACCCGGTCAGGCGGGGCCGTCATCGCCGACCGCCGGCTGGTACTCACAGGGCCGCAAGGGTGAACCGGAACGCTGCAAAACCCGATCTGGAGGGACTGGAGTCGTGACGCTGCCCACGAGAGCGGGATCACATCCTAAAGACGGCCGTAGGCCCATATGTGTCTGAACAGGGAAGATGACTAATAACCTACCCATTTTGGACATTTTCTCCGTAGTGGGGTAGTACGTCACATCATTGCGTCCCGCCCTGGCCCCCGCTAACTATTGCTGTCGTCGCTGGGAGCCGGAACACGGACCGAGCGAATCCCTCTAGGTCTGCCCCTTCCCTGCGGGCAGCCAACGCCGCCGCGAACAGCGGCCGGTGCCGACGATTTCCCCGCCGGAGAGTTGCTTTTCTATGACCATGATCAACCGCACCCGCATCGCTCGCCTGCGCACCCTCGCCCTCACCGGCATCACCACGACCGGCGCGGCGGCCGTCGCCCTCACTCTGATGCCCGCGAACGCCCAGGCCGCCGAAGCGACGCAGGTGTCGGCCTCCTCCGTGGTCAAGACGTCCTCGCACGACAGCAGCGCCGGCTCCCAGGCCAAGGCCGGTACCGCCAACAACCTCGACGGCTGGATCAAGCAGTCTCTGCAGATCATGAAGGCCAAGGGCATCCCCGGCAGCTACGAGGGCCTCAAGCGCAACATCATGCGCGAGTCCGGTGGCAACCCCACCGCCCAGAACAACTGGGACGTCAACGCCAAGCAGGGCACCCCCTCCAAGGGCCTGCTCCAGGTCATCGACCCGACCTTCAACACCTACCACGTCGCCGGTACCGCCAAGAGCGTCACCGACCCGGTGGCCAACATCACCGCGGCCGCCAACTACGCGGCCCACCGCTACGGCTCCATCGACAACGTCAACTCCGCGTACTGATCGGGGTTTACCCGGGTGCACGCTGGTCCCCGGTCATCGTGGACAAGGCACTGACGGCCTGGCCGTAGCGCCCAACGTGTCAAGGTGAGCGCCGAGTTCGGGTACGTCTCCCGTGGTCGAGCCATGGCCGCGCCGGTGAACACCCGCACTCCTGAAGCGCGTGTCGCAGGTTCGAATCCTGCCGGGGGCACAACGCATGACCGCTCTGACCCGGGGGTTATCCCCCAGGGAGGGGTCCTATTCGGCCTCGGACGTCTCGTCCGGGGCCGTTTGCGTGAGCGGACGGGGTGGCAGACCTCGATATTTCTCCGGACGGATCAGTACCGTCCGGCACGTTCGCCTCCGCCGCCATGGCCTCGGCCTGGGCTTCCGGAGCGTCGTCCTTGGTAGCGGCGCGGGCGCGCGGTACGAGCCGGGCTGCCGCCTCGGCGATCGCCAGGTCCGCCTCGGGGAGCAGGTTCGTGTACGTGCCGGCCGTGATGGTGATCGAGGAGTGGCCGAGTATCTCCTGGATGTCCTTCAGATCGGCCCCGGCCGCGTGGGCCAGCGTCGCGGCATCGTGGCGCAGGTCGTGGAGCCGGACCGGTGGGAGACCGATCTCCTCGTACAGTTCGACGAACCGCCGGGTGCCGTTGTCGGGGTGGAGCATCTCGCCGTTCTCCTGGGTGAAGTCGCGGCCTGTCCCCACCCAGGCGCTCCCCACTCCTCTCGGTCCTTGTCCTGCTGGGCGCGGCGCCGCTTGAGGACCTGGACCGTGTCGGAGTCGAGCGCGATGGTGCGGGCGCCGGCGTCGGTCTGGGCGTGTTCAAGGCCCTGTCGGCGTAGTCGGCTTGGCGAGTGCGGCTGCTTGAGCTTTCCGATGGGCCGCTCCACCGTGTTGCGATCCTTGTACCGGACGCTGTCGTAGGCCGGAGGCCGCCCACCGTGTGAACCCTGGCGCAGGCGGGCGGCCTTGTGGTCCTTCTTCTTCGGGATGACATGTCGGATGCCGCGCTTGCGGAGGTAGGTGCGGATCTCGTGGTTGCCGTACGCCTTGTCGCCCACGCTGTCCGGGGTGCGGCGGGGACGTCCGAGCCCTGTGCGAGGAACGCCATTCTTGTCCAGTACCGGCTCGAACCAGGTTGTGTCTGGCCACGACGGCCAGCACCTCGTGCCGGAGACGCAAGTTGTCGATCTGTACGTCGAGGGCGGCGGCATGCTGTGCGGCAACGTCGCTGAGGGTGCGCTCCTGATCCGTGACGCGCCGGATCACGTTGGGCCGAGGTCGCGCAGCGTCCGGATAGAGGCCAGCCGGGCGACGGCGTCTGGGCCGTAGCGGCGGTATCCGGCGAGGGTGCTATCGGCCGACGTCACCATGCAGCGGTCGGAACAGAACCGGATCGTCTTGACCGTCAGCCCGGTGCGCCGAGCCAGTGCGCCGATCGGGTAAAGGGTGCTGCCGTCCCTGACCCCACCTCCATGTCTCCCTCTACGGGAGGGCCAAGTCTGCGCACTCCTTCGACATGCGCTCGATCCCGACAGCTCGCCGAGGAGCCGGCGGAAAGCTCCAGATAGCATGTGCGTTCATGGCATTGACGAAGCGGTGGACTTCTCGTGTTCTCTTGGTAGACAGCGACGATCGCCTACTTCTGCTGTGCGGCCGCGATCCGCGCAAGTCAGGCGCAAGATGGTGGTTCACCGTCGGCGGTGCTGTCGAGGAAGGCGAGGACTATCCGCAGGCTGCCGTGCGCGAGGTCTGGGAGGAGACAGAACTGGCGCTAGTCGTTGGGCGATTGAGTCCCGTCGTCTGGACCCGGCAAGCGATCTTCAGTGTCGATGGCCAAGTCTTTGACCAGTATGAGGAATACCGCCTGGCCCGCGTCACGCCTGATGAGGCCCAGGCTATGAACATCAGGACGGAGGAGGCTCGTTATGGGCATCGATGGTGGTCCATAGCGGACCTGGCCACCACGACGGAGATTGTCCGCCCGAAGAGAATGGCTTCCCTCTTGCCCGATGTGCTGGCAGCCGTTGACCTTGATCGAGCCCCTGTGTATCTGGGTCAATTCAAGGAAGACACTGATCCGGAATAGGGCATCGACAGCCATGCTCAAGAAGCGACGGGCTCTATCAGGGAAGGTGATCGAAAGACTCGGCGACTTCTGCACCCAGGTTCTCGCCTCGCTCGCTGCCCAGCTTCAGGAGATGCCCCGGCTTCTCTCTGCGAGGACTGCGTTCGACCTGCGTGGTCTCTGCGGCATCGAGTGGTTGCGCGCCAGTGCTTCGGCCAGGTCGCGGCGAAGTCGTTGGCGAGCGCGGCACCGGTGGCCTGCCCGGCCGCATGTTCTTGGGCCAAGGCAATGTGGCGGTGTTGGTCTGGGGGGGGGGCGAAACGATCGTCGGGCCGGTGGTACTCCACCGCGGCCACCTCGGCCTTGTCCCGCCGCCGAGCGCCCAGCATGCCCGGCCATGCGATCGCTACTCGGACACGTCCCAACCGCTCGCCACGGAAGTTCCCATTCTGCCTCTGCCAGACCTCAACCTCCTGGGAGAGCTCCCCGGGTGTCAGTGGCCAGTTGCAATTCGCCGCTGGCGGCCAGTTGATGGGGAGTCATCTGGCCGCCGGCGGTGACGTTGCCTTCCTGTTCGGGGATGCCTGGTCGATGGTCGCCTCGGGTGGCCGCGGCTAGGGCCGGAGCACGATCTTGCCGTGGGTGTGCTGCTGTTCCAGCTCGCGGAAAGCGTCTCGTACCTGTTCCAGCGGGTAGGTATGGGTGATCGGCACCTCCAGCTGTCCCCGCGCGGCAAGCCGGGCCAGCTCGCCGAGCACGACCGCGCACGCCGCCGCGCCTTCTCCGTAGGTTCGCGCGCCGACCTTGGCCGCGGCTTGCCAGTCGCGGATCGTGTTGATTCGCTCGGGCCGCACGCCCAGCTCCACTGCCAGTGCCACGTAGCCGTCGCCGAAGGTGTCGATGAACGCGTCGACCCTGCCGCCGGACGCCTGACGGATCCGCTCGGCCACGCCTGGCCCGTACTCGACCGGGAGGACACCACGATCCTTCAACCAGGCGTGGTTCCGCTCGCTCGCCAGCCCGATCACCGTGGCACCGCGCCGCCGCGCGAGCTGCACGGCAAGCGACCCCACGCCGCCCGCCGCACCGGAGACGACGACTGTGTCGTCCGGGCCGGGGTCCACCGCGAAAACGGTGGCGTAGGCGGTCGTGCCGGCCACGTACAGCGCCCCGGCCACCTCCCAGGCCAACCCCGCCGGACGGGAGACCAGATTCACGTCGTCGACCACGACGAACTGCGCATGGCTGGCCCGCCTGTGGGTGAAGCCCAAGACCTCATCGCCCACCGCGAAGCCCCGGACGTGCGGGCCGGCCTCCACCACGACGCCAGCTAGATCGCTACCCTGCCCGGAGGGAAACGCCGCCGGCCAGCGTTCGTGCAGCGCGCCCGTGCGGATGTGCGCCTCCCCGGGCTGGATCCCGGCCGCGCGGACCTCGACCAGCACCTGCCCAGGACCGGGCACCGGCCGCTCCACCTCCTCCACTCGCAGCACCTCGATCCCGCCGTACTCGTGAAACCGCACCGCCTGCATCGCGTGATCACCGCACTTCCTCGTTCGACAGGGCTTGGACGGCCGCGCGCCAGAGGGCCGACGTCGACCGTGCCACCGCGTTCAAAGATCGAGAGCGGATTCGTATTCCCAAGAGCTCGACCGACGGTCGATGCCGTCCACGCCCAGGACGCACCTGTGGCCTGACTCGCACCGTGCAACTCGGGCCCCGGACATCGACGGAGAGCACCTGAGCCACACACATACCCAAACCTCCAGGCACAGGTCGGCGGCCTGGGGGCAGCGAGGGGCAGTCGTAATCGTCACCGGCTTGCGCATGCTCTCCTGCGTGGAGGGAAGTCGGGCCCAGGCCGCAACTCGCCGGGCCGGTTTCCAGGGCAGCCGGCAAGGCAACGATGGATGGCCTGGGAGCCGACGGACCGGCTGGAACTTGTCATACGGCCTCTGCGTCTGATCGGTCAGTTGGTTGACTGGGACGCATGACGTCATCTGCGTTCGAGACGGCCAAGCCCGATCCCGTCAGCTATCTCGACCGGCTCGCCACGAGCGATCTCGGCCGCTCCTACAAGCGGCGGATGCTCGACGAACTCGATCTGCGTGCGGGGCACATGGTGCTCGACCTCGGCTGTGGCCCCGGCACCGACCTCGAGCAGCTCGCCCAAGCAGTCACCTCAGCCGGCGCAGTCACCGGCATCGACCATGACCAGAACATGGTGGATGCTGCCAGGGCACGCACCGCCGGTCAGGCCATGGTGAACGTCCGCCACGCGGACGTTCACGACCTGCCGGTGCTCGACCACACCGTCGACCGTGCCCGTACGGACCGGGTCCTGCAGCACGTCGCCGATCCCCTGGCCGCGCTCGGTGAGGTCCGCCGGGTGCTGCGGCCGGGCGGGCGGCTGGTCATGGGCGAGCCCGACTGGGAGACCCTGGCCGTGGACCATCCGGACAGCGACCTGACGCGCGCTTACACCCGCCATGTGGTTGAACGGGTGGTCCGCAACGCGGGGATCGGCAGGCAGCTGGCGCGTCTGGCGGCCGCGAGCGGCTTCACGGTGCCCACGGTCATCCCTGTCACACCGGTCTTCCGGGACGTCCGGGTCGCGGACAGGATCCTCGGCCTGGAACGCACCACGCGGCGTGCCGTCGAGGCCGGCTACTTCAGCGACCAGGCGGCGGAAGCCTGGCTGAGCCATCTCGAGCGGGGCCCCTTCTTCGCGGCGGTGACGTTCTACATCGTCGTGGCCGAGGCATAGTCGCGCGTCGCATGGCCGTGGTCGGCGCGGTGGTCTTCATCGTCTCGCCGACCGCGGCACGTAGCGGCGAGACTCGTCGCGGAGCTCGGGCATCGGGGGCTGACCGGTTGTCATGCCGCGGGGTCCCGTCGCAGGAGCACGAGGACTGCGACACAGGTGGCCAGCACGATCGCGGCGATCTGGACCACGATGCCGGTGCCTAGGCCGGCGGTCCCGGCGGGATCGAACAGGTGTGTCCAGTTCCGCCAGTAATGCACGGGCAGGACCGCCTGCAGGGCGTGCAGGGTGCGCGAGCCGTTGAAGAGGCTGGCTGCGATCAAAAAGGCCACGGTGGTGCCGAGGGCTTCGATGCCGCGGGGCAGGAGGAGTCCGAGAGCGAACGCGATCGTTGCGATGCTCAGCATGCACAGCAGGCAGTAGCCGGTCGCCAACAGGACCCGGGTGGCCGTCTCGCCGCCGGTGAGATTCGGAGCGCCGATGATGTGGAACGGGTGCCAGCCGTAGATGGCAACGCCGGCGAGCAGGCCGGCCGTGAGCACGCACAGGGTGGCGATCGAGGTCACCACGGCCAGCGCTCCGAGCTTGGCCGCCAGCAGGCGTGCTCGGCTCACGGGCGCGACGTACAGGTAGCGCAGGGTTCCCCACTCACGGTCGGACGAGGCGATCGCGGCAGCCGGCAGAGCCACCATGATCGGGAGGAGCAGCGGTTCGATGAACGCCATGCTCGCCATGGCGTGGTTGAGTGCGGAGTAGGGGGAGGCGCCGAACAGGCCGGTCTGACGGCCGTTGCGATGCCCCGCCTCGGATGCGTACGAAAAGCCGGACAGCACGGGGACGGCGGCCAGACAGGCGAGCACGACGAGCGTGCGGATCCGCAGTAGCTGGGTGGTCAGTTCAACGCGCAGCATGCTCACCGGCTCCTTCGGTCATGGTCAGGAACGCCTCTTCCAGGGACTTGCTCTCCTGCTGCACGGACGTGACGCCGATGCCCTCCGTGACGAGCGCGCGCACCAGGTCGCGGGAGAGCACACCGGGGGCGGTGACGACGATCTCGTCCCGCTGCGTCGTGGCCGACGCGACGCCGGGCAGTGCGCGCAGCACGGCGGCCCCCTTCTCGGTGTCGTCCACCTGGAGGCGGTAGGTGCCGGCGGCGCCGAGCAGTTCGTCCATCGGTCCTGCGGCGATCAGCCGACCATGGTTCATCACGACGACGTGGGTCGCCAACTGCTCCACCTCGGCGAGCTGGTGGCTGGAGACGAGCACGGCGGCCCCTCCCCGGGCCAGCTCCCCCAGGTACTCGCGCAGGGCCCGGACCTCGCCGGGGTCCAGTCCGTTGGCCGGCTCGTCCAGGATCAGCACATCCGGCTTCCGCATCAGGGCCTGGGCCAGCATCAGCCGCTGCTTCATCCCCATCGAATAGCCCTTGACCTTGCGGTCGAGCGCCTCGCCGAGCCCTGCGAGGTTCAGGGCGTCGTCCAGAGCGGGGGGTGGCCATGCCTGTCGTGTCGCCGACCACAGGAGCCGCAGGTTGGCACGACCGGTGAGGTGCGGCACGAACGCCGGGCCGTCGATGAGCACGCCGACGCGACGCAGCACGTCCGCACCCAGGCCGACCGGCTCGCCCAGGATGCGCGCGCTGCCGGTGTCGGCGGACGAGAGGCCGACCAGCATCCGCATCGTCGAGGTCTTGCCCGCACCGTTCGGGCCGAGCAGCGCGCAGATCTCGCCGGCTTCCACGGTGAAGCTGAGCCCGCTGACGGCCTGCCTGCGGCCGTACCGTTTGGACAGCTCGCGGGCGCGGATCGTCGGTGTTGCTCGTTCGTGCGCTGTGGACGGTTCCATCGTCACGCCTTTCACCGGTGCATACCTGGTCGTCGAAGGTGGGTGGCGGCCGCGCCGCGGCGGCGGCGCAGGCCGGAGGAGTCGTACGGGAAGCACGCGAGCAGGAGAGCAGCCGTGACCAGGGACGTCACCAGACCGGCGCCGAGCGTGAGGGCGGCCAAAGCTGGGACGGACGTCAGCGATCCCGTCCCGAACACCGGCCACAGTGCGTCGCGGAACGCCGTCGCGACGCTGATTGCGACGCACCCGGCGACGGTCGCTGCCTCCGCGATACGGCGGGCCCGGGTGCGCGGCGGCCGGGCGATGAATCCGGCGGCCGCGTTGCTGATCATGCAGAACGCGAGGTTGGTGGTCGCTGTGACGACCAGAAACCAGGCGATGAGCAGCGGATCCGTCCAGCGTTCGCCGACGGCCTGCGCACTGGTGAGGGCCGCCGCGGCCAGTGTGCTCAGCGTGACGAACACCGTCATCGCGCGACGGCGCACCCAGACCGCCGCGTCCGGGCCGATCCAGCGCCGCAGTACGGGAGTCCGTCGGCAGAGGAAGACGGCGTCGCCGAGCCAGTCATGCCGCCAAGGGCCGGCCGAGCCGTGCCCTCGGTGACATCGCACGAGCAACACCGCGGCCGCCAAAGTGAGTACGGAGGTCACGACCAGCCCGCTGATCAGCACCGATGCCCATGTCCCCGAGGATGAGGCAGGCGTCCTGGCGATGACCGCGGCCCACTCGGACACCACCGTGAGCCCGACCAGCGTGACCATCGCCCCCGCCGCACGCACCGTCTGCCGCGCCCGGTCCGCACCCCCAGGCGCCCGCCACACGAGCAGCCGTAACGCGATCACCAGCGCAAGCATCGGCACCGCAAACTGAGCCAGGGACACCACCACGTCGTACGGGTCGTCCTGCCAGGGGCTTGCCGCCCTGACCGTCTTGTCCTGGGTCTCCAGCACCGTCAACGCCTCGAACACACCGGCCGCGCCGAGGCTCCCCCATACCACGGCCGAGGAAGCCCGGCCGTTCTCCTTCACGTGTTCCATGGGCCGTCATAGTACGCGTCTCGTACTACGTGACAAGTAGTATCGCGGCTCGTATTATGTGGATCGACCGGAGTCAAGGAGATCCATGCACAGCAACGACGCCCAGATGCTCGTGCTCACCGTCCTCGCGGACGGGCCACTGCACGGATACGCCATCAACACGGCGATCGAAGAACTCACCGGCCGCAGACTCGGCCCCGGCAGCCTCTACGGCGCCCTGTCCCGGCTGGAGGGACGCGGGCTGATCCGGCCCGCGGACCAGGCGGCAGAAGCCCAGGAACGCCACCGCACCATGCACATCACCGACGCGGGCCGCGACCAACTGCGCGCCGAACTCCAGCAGATGGCCCGCATCTCCGCCGCAGGCCTGCGCGCACTCGGGATCACACCGGCATGACCGCGGCCACGCTCCTTACCCGCCTCTACCCGCCGGCCGTGCGCGAGCGATGGGGCGAGGACATCCGTCACGAGGTGTCCGCATCGGGAATCCGCTGCTGGCCCGACACCCTCGCGGGGGCCGCGCGACTGTGGCTGCACCCCGGCGACTGGCCCGAGACGTTCACCGGACAGACCCGCCGCGTCCTGACCGTCGCCCTGTTCGCACTCACCTCGGCCACCTGCCTGCTGCTGCGCTCGGCCGAACCCTCCACCACCCTCACCGCCGACATCCACCACCCCGCCACCAGCCTGTGGCTCGCCCCGCTCCTGCTCGGCATCGGCCTCGCCGCACCGCTTCCCCCAATGAGCGGCGCAGCACTCCGCAGCCTGACCGCCGCAGCAGTGCGCACCCTGGCCGCCCCGACCGCCGCGGTCGCCGTCATGTGCCTGACGGCATGGAGCGGCGCGGCCGAACACCTCACAGGCTTCGCCGATGCCGCGGCGGTCACCTACTACTGGCTCACGCTCGGATTCGTCGCACTCCGCCTGTGCGTCCTCGTTGCCCGCATCTCCCGCACGGCCACCCTGCCGACCACACGCCGACTGTCCACGGCCCTGTTGCACATCGGCGCGGGACTGACCCTCGCCGCGAGCCAGAGCCTCCTCGCCGCCGTCCGGACCCCTCCTTTCCCCGGCTCCCTCACCGAGACTGTGACGCTGGGTCTTCTGGCCGTCACGGCCATCAGCGCGGGCCGCGATCTACGGCGGAAGAAGGCATAGGCGCCGGCAGAAGCGCAAGGTCGGGCCTGCCCGTCACATCGACCCCAGGCGCCCGACGATGCCAATAGGACCCGACCGGCGCTCCGCCAACGCCGAGCGCCGGTACCGCTGAACGTGCCCGAACCCTGACCCAGGAGTTGCCATGGCTGTCGCACCCCCGAAGGTCGCTGTCGTCGTGCCGACCTACAACGAGCGGGACAATCTCCCCGTCCTGGCCGGCCTGCTCACGGACCTGCCCGTGCCGAACCTGCACCTGCTCGTGGTCGACGACAACTCACCCGACGGCACCGGCGAGGTGGCCGACAAACTCGCCGCCGAGTCACCGGACACCGTCGGCGTGCTGCACCGCACCGCCAAAGACGGACTCGGCCGCGCCTACCTCGCCGGAATGACCCGTGCACTGGACGAGGGCGCCGACGTCGTGATCCAGATGGACGCCGATCTCTCGCACCCGGCCTCGGCGATCCCGGCCATGGTCGACACCCTGCTGACGAAGAACGCCGCCGTCGTACTCGGATCCCGCTACGTGGCAGGCGGCTCGACCGCCACCGACTGGCCGTGGCACCGCAAGGCCCTGTCCGCCTGGGCCAACCTCTACGTCAACGCGATCCTGCGGCTGCATGTGAAGGACGCCACGGCCGGATTCAAGGCATGGCGGGCCGGGACACTGCGAGCGATCGACCTGCCGTCGATCCGCAGCAACGGCTACTCCTTCCAGGTCGAGATGAACTACCGCACCGTCAGGCAGGGGCTGACCATCGTCGAAGTGCCCATCCGCTTCGAGGAACGTGTGCAAGGGGCATCGAAGATGAGCCTGAGCGTACAACTCGAATCCGCACTCACCCCATGGAAGCTGCGCTTCGGCAGTACCACCCGGAGTTGACCCGCGTGGCCGCCATGAGGGCGCCCCTGGACAGTGTTTCCGCAGGTCACAGCCCCGGGACTGCGCGCAGAAGCTGCGGGGAGCCCTCGAAGCCGGAGAGCATCCGCCGCTGCTCAAGCCGTCTCCGGAGGCGATCGCCGAGCTCACCAGCCTGCTGGCGCGAGCCGACGCCCGCGGGTGATGACGCCCCCACCCGAAGGTCCATCCGCAGGCGCGCCGCCTGCCTGCGGCTCGATCAGTTGGTCTTGTCTGAGTCCGGGATGCCGTTCCTCGTGGCTTTCGCATAGGCCTGCGCGACGGTGAGGCCCTGGTAGGCCGCGGCGGAGGCGGGGAGGCCGCCCAGGGGCCACGGGCCGGCCGGAGCGCATTTGACCGTGTCGCCGGCGTTCTCGGTGTGGGCGTCGGTCGTCGCCGCGCTGATGTTCGCCGGGGGCCTGGGGGTCGACGATCCGCCGTCGGGCTTCAGGTCGGGGCCGACCACGACGTGGATCGAGGTGATGCCGGAGGTCGTGGTGAGGGAGGAGGACGGCAGGCCGAGGACGCCGGCCACCTGCTGGGCCTCACGCTTGTGGATCGGGTCGGAGGTCGGGTACTCCACCTTGCTCGCGGCCACGGTCGGCGTCGGGCCCCGGCTGAGGACGGAGTCGGAGTAGCCCTTGCCGTCCAGCTCGCTCTGCACTGCGGCCGCGCGGCCGGTGATCCCGGTGCCGTTCAGCACGTGGACCTCGACTGTCGACGGGTCCACCGACTGGTCGGTGGAGGCGGTGGCGCCCGGCGTCGGTTTCGACGACGAGGTGGTCGGTGTCAGCGACTGGTCGTTGGCGATCGCGTTGAAGAGCTGATGCGCGTTCGGCCCCGGCACCAGCCAGGCGGTCGGGTTGTAGGGGTCCTGCGCGGCCTGCATGGTCGTGAAGGTGATGTGGTCAGCCGGTATGGATCCCAGCGTGTTGGCCAGGGTGACCAGCTTCGTCACGCCGGCGAGCCCGTCGTCCACCGCGAACGCCTTGGAAGCGGCCTCCGTCAGGCTGAAGACGTTCGTGGGGTCGGTCAGCGTGCTGTCGCTCTTCATCTTGTGGATGAGGGCGCTGAGGAAGATGTGCTGGGTCTGGGTGCGGTCCATGTCACTTGCGGTGCCGAAGGCGTGCCGAGTGCGCAGGAACTCCAGGGCGCCCCGGCCAACCAGGGTGTGGGTGCCCTTGGAGAGTTTGAGGTGGGAGCCCGGGTCGTACACGTTGCCGGTGGTGCAGACCTGGACGCCGCCCACAGCGTCGGACATGCTCACCACACCGCCGAAGTCCACCACCATGAAGTGGTCGATGTGGACCCCGGTCAGGGCGTTGACTGCGGACACCGTGCAGCCAGGACCGTAGTTCAGGCTGTTGGTGGTCCGCGGTTTCTTCGACGCTGAGGTCCTCCCAGTACCGCAGCAGCAAGACCGCCCGGTCCGAGGGCGACAGATGCCCCATCGCGTTCAAGAGGGTCACCCTCAACGGCGCGTCGGCCTCGGCGGGCGCGGGCGGCTCCGGCACAACGGACGTCGGCAGCTCGCCGTTGCTACGGCGACGACGGTGGGTAAGGAACGTGCGCACCAACACCGTCTGGGCGTACGCCGCAGGATTCTCGACCTGCCTCATCCGGGGCCACCTGGCGTAGAGGCGGCCCAGGGCCTCCTGGACCAGGTCCTCTGCCAGGTGCTCGTCGCCGCTGCACAGCACACACGCCGAGCGGAACAACGCACCCGAACGCGCAGCCGCGAACGCGAGGAAGCTCTCTTCGTCGCGGCGCCTCATCCAAGATCCTTTCGATCGGCTCACTGTAACGACGTCGCGAGCAGTCATGCATGAAAGCCCTGGATCACAGCGCCGGTCTGTCGGCGAGTCAACCGATCTCGGGAGTCTCGGGGGCGAGTTGGGGGCGCAGGCAACCGGGCAGGTCGGGCAGGTGGAAGGAGTACCGGCCGAGCATGTTGATGGTGCCGACGCCGTCCCCCAGGCTTTTGTCGATACCGCTGCCAGCGCCCTGCACCGCTACCTCAGCAGTTGATCTTCTGGGGGCGAATCACGGAGTAGTCGATCGGGAGGACTGCCGCAAGACCACTGAGGAGGATCGCGGGGGGTGCGCCCAGAACGGCGGGCTGGTCGGCGAAGGCGAAGACGGCGAGCAGGAAGCCTGCGAGCAGGGCGAGTGAGCCGAAGAGAGGTCGACGACGTCGTGCCGGCTCCCCAGCAGCATGCCAGCCAGCACGATGAGGAACGTGATGTTGGAGAGAACTGCTGCCATGGGGTGCCATGACTGTGCGGTGGGGGAGACCTTGGTACCGATGTCGGCGGCGGTGAGGATGGCGCTGGCGGTGGCTGCGGAGGTGAGGCTGCCGATGGAGGCGAGCAGCACCTGCACCGCCGCGCCCACGACGCCGCCGCCGCGCTGCACTGCGGCCGGCTTCGCCCCGAAGGGGCCGCCGGGGTCGAGGCGATCAGGACGAGGGCGATGAAGGAAGCCGAGGGGAGACTGAACAGCGCACCGATGCCCCAGTCGAGCACCGGGATGACCACCAGGTTGGCGATCAGCGCCGGCAACGTCCGGGGGACGTCGGCGAAGACGCCGCGCAGTGCCGGATCGGTGGCGCGCAGGCCGGCGGGGACATGGTGGCCGCGATGAGGATGACGGTGACCGCGTTGAGGATGAGACGCAGGGTGTCCATGGCGCTTGCCCGCCCTGTCAGTCGCGGAGGTCCCCGAGCCAGCGCAGGGCGCTCAGGCTCGGCAGGAAGCAGTACTCGCCCCCTCGGGTGACGACGAACCGGGGCAGCGGGGCGAGGCGGCGCCGCACCGGCCGCCGGGGAATGGTGTAGCCGATCTGCCTGTCCGCGGCTCCGACGACGGGGTCCCTCGTGTTGCCGGCCCCGAAGAAGACGCCGTCGTTCATCCACTCCGACTGGACGAACTCGAACTGCCGGCCGAGGTGGGCGCCGATGAACGCGAACATCAGACCCCGGTCCGCTCCATCGTCATCCAGCACCCCCTCGGGCAGCGGCGGTCCGTAGACCGCGCCGCGCCGGATCATGCGATGCAGCCGCACCTCCCCGGCCACCGAGGCGTCGCGCGGGTTGGCCCGGCGGATGTGGCATCCGCCGGGCGTGATGAATCCCGTCGGATCGTCCCGCTCGTACAGAAAGGTGTTGCGGCGGTGCGGGTCGGTGCCGAGGGTCGGGTCGTCGTGCTCCGGGGAGAGGGCCAGCGGGGCTCCGCTGCGCCAGCGGCCCATGATCTTCGCCGCGATCAGTTCCTCGTCCTCGGCCCCGGTGGAGTTGTCCCTCAGGTAGCGGCGGAACTCGGCGACGTTCTGGTGGAGTTTACGGAAGACCGCATAACTGCCGTTACGCCCCAGCACGGTCGGCTGGGGCGTTTGGACACCGCCGATCTCATCCGGGTGACCGAGGACGAACTCCCCGCTCTTCAAGGGCGCTTCCAACGAATTGGACCCTGGAATGCCGCTGCCTTCGACGGCCGGATGGCTGACCCCGTCGAGGTAGCCGAAGTGTTCCTTCTCGGTGGGCAGTGCGTAGCAGTCCTGCCGCCAGATCGCCGTCACGCCGGGAAGACGGTCGTAGACGGGCCGGGCGCGGTCTATGGCCGCCTCCAGGCGCGGGGGGTCGGGTGCGATCGCCGTGATCACCACATGGACGTCACGTGTGCCGAGCGGTGCCTCCCAGTGCTGCGGGCTGCTTGCTCCCTCGTCGCGCAGCGCTCGTGCGCGGGCCGCCATTCCCTGCCGGAATTCCCAGGCGAACGTGGCCAGCGATGCGCGCGGCACCCCCAGTGCCTCCAGTCCCCAGTATGTGACGGCGACACTGACCCAGGTGTCGCCGAGAGGACTGGAGGAGTCGGCGGCGGAAGTCGCCGCCGCGCTCGCCCGCCGCATCAATTCCCGCCCCTGGGAGCGGTCGTCGATGCGGAAGACCAGGTACGTCGCCGCGTACGGGGTCGGCCGCGGGCTGAGGACCCCGCGCTGGATGTCGTCCAGTTCCAGTGTGACGTCCGTGGGTGCGCTCACGTCGGCCTCCCTGCGGCATCGCTACGAGACGAGGTTGCGCCAGAAGTGCCGCAGGCTGTCGTCGGCGCCGAAGAGCGTGCTGAAGATCGTCGAGTCCGCCAGCAACACATCTGCCGCGCGGTCACCGCCAGGAGGCATCCACAGGAACATGTTGAACTCGGTATTCCCGTCCTCGGTGAACGGATGGGGCCGCGACATGTCGATCGGCTGCCGGGCCAGCACATGGATGTCCTTCGGCTCATCGGTCGTCACCGCGTAGTGCGGCAGGTGCATGTGGAAGTTGAAGTTCGTGACCCCTCGCAGCCATCCCCTCTCGTCCAGATCCCTGACGGTCGACAGAGGAGCGATCCGGTTGTCCGCACCGGTGGCGGGACGCAGCCCGTACCGGTTGACGACCGGCACGTCCAGGCCCTTCATCAAGTCCCTGACATAGGTCGCGAACCGCTGCTGGCGAGGCACCAGGGGATCGCCGTGGTGGCGGTACTCCACCTCCCGTACGGACAGATCGTCCGACGCACCGACGTCGTGATGGGGCCCCAGGACCAGACGGGCGTCCTCCCGGGCGAGGAAGGCCCGCAGCGCCTCGATCTCCCCGGGGTGCGCCTCCTGCCCGGTGATCATGTGGTCCAGCCCGAAGACGAACAGGACGTCCGTGTCGTCGAGCACCCGCCCATCGAGCGGGGTGTGGAATCCGGCCTGGTCGATGCGCTGGTAGACCGGGACCGGATGCCTGGTCACCTCCTCGACGAAGTCCTGGAACGGCACCCAGGCCCAGAAGAACAGCTCCAGTGATCCTGCGATGCCCTGCTGGAACCGATAGGGGTCCGACCACTTCGGGTCCTCGTACGCCGGCCACGCCACCCGACGCACTTCGGTCATGGTGGAGAACCGGTTGTCCAACTCGGCCGCGTTCCGGCCCGCCTCGGCCGGATAGCTCCACGAGACGTAGACGCTCACACGACGCCCGGCAGGGGTGTACTTCCGGGGAACGTGCCGCTGGTTGTATGTCCGCGCAGTTTCAGCCTTGCTCATCGCCCAGCCCTCACTGCAACTGGTCCAGCATTTCGGACAGGGCGCCCTTGATCCGCAACGCCTTCTTGATCTCGTCCGCCGTCACGTACGGATACTCTCCGTACTCGATGAAGCTCGGACAGTGATGTTCACGTACGAATCTGATGAACGCCTCCGGATTGGTCCGCCAATCCTCCGGGAAACCCTCCAGATGCTCGAACGCCGTACTCACACCCGCCTTCGAGAACAGCGCGATGGCGTCCTCGGTGTACTTGTCGAAGTCGGTGTCGAAGGTCCCCTGATACATGAAGCGCGTGTCGTCGTCGAAGAGAACCCAGCGCAGGTAGTGCAGCTTCAGCGGCGCGAGAAGGTACGGATCCTGGTCCAGAGCCTTGGCCAGCGCGTAGCCGTACTCGCGCAGCGCATCGGCGTGGCCGGCCTTGACCCGCGCGACGATGGTGAACCCGTAACATGCTGGAGTCCTGGGGAAGACGGGCCCGTACTTCCCCTGTTCCAGATGATCGGTCTCCTTGGGGAGGACGACCGCCTGAGGCTTGATCTCCATGTCCGCTCCTCCCGCCATCCAGTGGCCGGGACGGATCCATTCTGCCGCCCGTTCATGGGACGCGCCCGCTGGGCAGGAGGAGATCTGGTCCTGTGTGGCGACGGTCAGGCTTCGCGTGGAAGATGCCGCTCGGCAGGGCTCTCATGCGTGAGCGATGCGTGAGCGGACGGTGCGGGACAAGCCGTCACGGGGGCACCAGGGTCTCAGGTTCCCGAAGCCCCGTACTCGACCCCGAAGCTGAACTCGCGTCGCTGACCGGGCTCCAGGGCAAGGGCGGTGGCGTGTTCGGCGCGGTTGAAGGCGTTGGTCATCGTCTCGACGGGTTCCAGGGCGATGGAGGCGCGCCGGTCGCGGGCCAGGGTGTCTCCGGTGAAGACGTGCATGTACCCGCTGTCCTGCCAGACCCGCAGTTCCTCGCCGGTCGCCGGGTTGGTCAGTACTGTGTCGATCCGGCCGCCGGGGCCGGGCGTCAGGTCCGCGAAGCAGGCGTCGATGACCGCGTCGTCGAGCCGCTTCGGTGCCCGGAAGTCCATGTCAGGGCAGTCGTCCAGGGGAAGCAGGGCCGCATCGCCGGTCAGCGGGATGAGGGAGGAGTCGGTGCGGATGAGGGTGTGGGCGGGGATGTGCAGGAGCAGGTCGTCGACGGGGCGCGACAGTGTGAAGTAGGGGTGCCAGCCCGCTGCGTAGGGGGCGGTGGTGTCGCCCACGTTCGTCGCCCGGATCACGATGCTCAACTCGCGGCCGGTGATGGTGTATTCGGCTTCGAGGTCGAGGGCGAAGGGGTAGCCGGGGTGCCGGTCCGGTCTGATGCTCGTGGTGTGGAGCAGCAGGCGGGCGGAATCGGCTGTCGTGGTGGCGTGGGCGAGTTCGAAGGGTGTCTCGCGGGCGAAGCCGTGGTAGATCGTGCGGTCGCCGAGGCTGCCGGGCAGCAGGTCGTGGTCGTGGCCGTCGTAGCGGTAGCGGCCGTCGGCGACGCGGTTGGGGAAGGGGGCCAGCAGGCCGGCGCGTACGCCGTCCTGGGAGAGGAGTTCCTTTTCGTCGCGGTAGCCGTCCGTCAGCTCCTTCAGCCGGCCTGCCGCGCCGTGCCGGACCTGCCAGCTCAGCAGCGTCGCGCCGCGCAGGGCGAGGACGACGCGCGCCGAGTCGTCCGGTGCGCAGACGACGAGGGTGGGTTCCCCGCCGAGGCGGTTCTCGGCGATCCGGTACTCGGCGGTCACGTCCCCTGGTGTTCCCTTCAGCTCGCTTCGGGGGCGAGCTTCTTCGCACCCGTCATGATGGCCACCGCGTCCTCCATGGAGTGCGACTGCGGGGTGATGACGCCCGCGCAGCCGCCGAGCCGCTGGATGTGGATGCGGTCGGCGACCTCGAACACGTTGGGCATGTTGTGGCTGATGAGGATGACGCCGAGGCCCTGGTCGCGCAGGTCGCGGACGAGTTTGAGGACCTGTCCGGTCTCGCGGACGCCGAGGGCGGCGGTGGGTTCGTCGAGGATCACCACCCGGCCGCCGAAGGCCGCGGTGCGGGCGACGGCCACGGACTGGCGCTGGCCGCCGGAGAGGGTCTCCACGGCCTGGTTGATGTTCTGCAGCGTGCCGATGCCGAGCCGTTTGATGTGGTCGGCGGCCTGCTTCTTCATCTCGCCGGTGTCGAGCATGCGGAACACCGAGCCGAGGATGCCCTTGCGGCGGATCTCGCGGGCGAGGAAGAGGTTGCTGGCGATGTCCAGGGCGGGGGCCACGGCGAGGGTCTGGTAGACCGTCTCGATGCCGGCGTCGCGGGCGTCCTGGGGCCGCTTGAAGTGGACCTCTTTGCCGTCGACGAGGATGCTGCCCTGGTCGGGGACGAGGGCGCCGGACAGGCACTTGATCAGGGTGGACTTGCCGGCGCCGTTGTCGCCGATGACGGCGAGGACCTCGCCGGGGTGGAGGGTGAGGTCGACGTCGTTCAGGCCGACGACCCGGCCGAAGACCTTGACCAGGCCCTTGGCCTCGAGAACGGGGGCGGTGGCGGTCGTCACGACTTCACACTCCGGATCCACTGGTCGACGGAGACAGCCGCGATCACGAGGACGCCGACTGCGAGGACTTGGTAGTTCGGGTCGATGCCGGCCAGGGCGAGGCCGTTGACGAAGACCTGGACGATCAGCGCACCGATCAGCGAGCCGAAGACCACGCCGCGTCCGCCGAACAGGCTGGTGCCTCCGATGACGACGGCGGTGATGGACTGCAGGTTGGCGTTGAGTCCGCTGTTGGGATCGCCGCCGCCGACCCGGCCGACGAGGACCCAGGCCGCCACGGCGATGGTGAGACCGGCCAGCATGTAGGCGCTGAGCAGCACCCGGTTCACGGAGATGCCGGCGAGACGGGCCGCCTCGATGTCGTCGCCGACCGCGTAGAGGTGGCGTCCCCAGGCGGTGTAGCGCAGGGCGTAGCCGACCACCGCGTAGAGGGCGATCATGAGCAGGACGCCGTAGGTCAGGTTCAGTTGGCCGAGGGAGACCGTCTGGCCGCTCCACATGAGGATGTTGCCCGGCTGCAGCGACACCGTCTGGCCCTTGGCGTAGATGAGGGTGATCGCGGTGAAGACGCTGAGGGTGCCGAGGGTGACGATGAAGGGCGGCAGCTTCACCTTGGTCACCAAAAGGCCGTTGACGGCCTGGGCCGCTATCGCGACGACCGCGCCGGCCAGCAGGGCGAGCCAGCCGGGCCAGTGGCTGTCCGCGACGAGCTTCGACATCAGCAGCGAGGCGAGCACCATGACGGCGCCGATCGACAGGTCGATGCCGGCGGTGAGGATGATGACGGTCTGTCCGACGGCGAGCGAACCGATGACGGCCACCTGCTGGGCGACCAGCGAGAGGTTCTGCAACGCGTAGAAGCGTTCGTTCACCAGGGAGAACACCACGGCGGCGAGCACCAGGACGATGGCCGGGCTGAGCGCCGGCTGACGGTGCAGCACCGAGTGGATGCGCTGGCTGAGGGTGGCGGGCCGGTTGAGGAACTCCTCCGCCGGTGCCGGTGCGGCTTGAGGGTCCACGTGAGTGGTCACAGGGGGTCCTTCCGGTGTCTTCCCTGGTACGGGCTCATGGGCTCGTGTGGTGCGGGTGCGGCGCCGGTACCGTCACGGTGGCTTCCGGCGCCGCACCCGGCTCGGGCAGTCGCCCGCTCGGGGGCGGTCGCACCCGCTCGGGGTGTCAGCTGCCCCAGCAGGCGGAGGCGGCCTGCGACGGGGACTGCACGGTCAGGCCGCCCAGCGACTTGGCGGCGGCAAGGGCGGTGCCGGTGTCGTAGAAGGACTTGCCGTTGGTCACGCTGGGCTTGCTGCCGCCACGGGCCAGCTTGGCGATGGAGCTGACGCCGAGGGACGCCATCTTGCCCGGGTACTGCACCGCGTCGGCGGCGAACTCGCCGCTGGTGACGTTCTTCAGGCCGGCACAGCTGCCGTCGATCGCGTAGATCGCGACGTTCTTCTCCTTGCCGGCCGCCTTCAGCGCGTTGTACGCGCCCTCGCCCGCCGGCTCGTTGATCGCGTAGACGACGTTGATGTTCGGGTTGGCCGACAGACAGTTCTCCATCGCGGTGCGGCCGCCGTCGATGGCGCCCTGGGTGGGCTGGTGGCAGGCGATCGTGTAGCTGCCGCCCTTGCCGCCGGTGTACTTGCCGGACTTGGCTTCCTTGCCGTTCTCGGTCTTGCTGCCGGGGTCGATGCCCATGCCCTCGAGGAAGCCGTGGTCGCGGTTGATGTCGACGGAGACGACCTGGTTGTTGAACAGGTCGAGCATGGCGATGACCGCCGGCTTGCCGTTCAGGGCGGCCGCGGCGTACTGGCCGTCGAGCTTGCCCGCCTGCTCGTTGTCGGTGGCGTAGGTGATGTCCGCGGTGCTGGGCGGGTTGGGCGCGGTGTCCAGGGCGATCACGAACAGACCGGCCTGCTTGGCCCGGTTCAGGGCGGCGTTCACGGCATCGCCGTTCGTCGTGATCAGGATGCCCTTGTCGCCGCGCGAGATGGCGTTGTCGATGGCCGTGATCTGGGTCTGGGTGTCGCCGTCGCTGTTGCCCGCTGCCACCGTGAGACTCACGTTGTCCTTGGCCGCCTGGGTCTTGGCGTCCTTCTCCATGCTCACGAAGTACGGGTTGGTGAGCGTCTTCAGGATCAGCGACACACCCACCTTGCCGCCGCCCGAGGCGGACGAGGAGGAGCTCCCGTTCGAAGAACCGCAGGCCACGAGCGTGGCGCCGAGGCAGACGGTGACGCCGATCGCTGCCGCCCGGGCACGCCGACCACGGCGACTCGACACCTGGCTGGTGGAGATGTTCATGGCTTGATCCCTTTCGGAGCCGTCTTCTGGCCGACGTTGAGACAACGTTGACTGGGCGAGATACTGGGCCTGTATGGACGAGCCCGTCAAGACGCTGATAGACATGCGTCCGCAACGAGTAGGTAACGCACAACCGGTTGGAGACAACGATGACTCAGGGCGAGGCCGCGCCCCGGTCCACCCGTAGCCGCCCCACCATGCGTGAGGTCGCGGCGCTGGCCGGAGTGGCCATCAAGACGGTCTCGCGCGTGTTCAACGACGTGCCCACCGTCGATCCGGGCATCGTGGCAAGAGTGCGGGAGGCCGCCGACAAACTGGGCTACCGTCCCAACCTGACGGCCAGCAGCCTGCGCCGCGGCGATGGCCGCACCGCCACCATCGGCATGCTGGTCGAGGACGCGGCCAACCCCTTCTCCGCCGTCCTGACCCGCACCGTGGAGAACGTCGCCCGCGAACGCGGAGTGCTGGTGCTGGTCGGCAGTCTCGACGAGGACCCGACCCGTGAACGGGAACTGGCCCAGGCGCTCATCGACCGCCGGGTCGACGGGCTGGTGATCGTCCCAGCGGGACGCGACCAGAGCTATCTCATCAGCGAGCAGCGCTCCGGCACGCGCATGGTCTTCGTCGACCGCGAGGCCGGCCTGCTCGACGCGGACGCCGTCGTCTCCGAGAACCGGCAGGGTGCCATCATGGCCGTCAACCACCTGCTGAAGTCCGGCCATCGCCGCATCGCCTACCTCGGCGACCGGGCGTCCATCCCCACCGCCGCCCAGCGCTTCGCCGGCTACCGGCACGCCCTGGAGGTCGCGCACATCGAGTACGACGACGAGATCGTGCGGCATGTCGGGTCGAGCGAAGAGGCGGCCATCGCGGCGACCGAGCAGGTCCTGTCGCTACCTGATCCGCCGACGGCGCTGTTCACCAGCCAGAACTTCGTGACCGTAGGCGCCGTCCGCGCGCTGCGCGCCATGGGGCGGCAGGACACCACCGCCCAGGTGGGCTTCGACGACTTTCCCCTGGCCGACATCCTCAGTCCGGGCATCTCCGTCATCGCCCAGGACGTCGAGCAGGTGGGCAGGACGGCCGCCGAGATGCTCTTTCGCAGGCTGGACGGCGACGAGTCGCCGACCCGCACCGTCACCGTGCCGACCCGGCTGATCGAGCGGGGCTCCGGCGAGCTCACAGTCGAAGGGCCCTGCCATGACTGAAGACGTACCAGCCGCCGCACAACTCCCGGCCGTGACCGTGATCGGCGAAGCACTCATCGACCTGGTCCAGCTCGACGCACCCGGTGACTACCGTGCCCGACCCGGCGGCAGCCCGTTCAACGTCGCTGTCGGCCTGGCCCGGCTCGGACACCGCACCGCGCTCATGGCACGCCTGGCCGACAACACCTTCGGCAGAATGCTGCGCACGCACGCCGCCGCCGAGGGCATCGACCTGACGTACGCCCCTGCCGCCGCCGAGCCCACCACGCTCGCCGTGGTCTCCATGGACGCGGAAGGAAGGGCGAGTTACGACTTCTACCTGGACGGTACCGCCGACTGGCAGTGGACCGAGGCGGAGACAGCCCTCGTCCCGCAGGACACCGCCGTACTGCACTTCGGCTCGGTCGCCTCCTGGACCCCGCCGACCGCCGAGCACATCCACTCCGTCGCCCAGCGCCTGCGCGCCGGGGGCACGACGCTGCTCAGCTACGACCCCAACGTCCGCCCTGCCCTGCTTGACGACCCGGAACGCGGCAGGCAGGCCGTCGAACGCAGCGTCGGCATCGCCCACCTGGTCAAGGCCAGCCGTGAGGACATCGAGTGGCTCTACCCGGACACGCCGATCGAGCGGATCGCTGCCCACTGGCTGGAGTTGGGCGCACTGCTCGTCGTCATCACCGACGGGCCCGACGGCGCTCACGCCTTCCACTCCACTGCGGGAAGCCTGAGCCGTCCCGGGCGGAAGGTCGCGGTGGTGGACACCGTCGGCGCGGGCGACGCGTTCACCGCGGGCCTGCTCGGCGCACTGGCCCGCCACGGCCTGCACATCCCGCAGACGCTGGCCGCAGCCGACCCGGGCGTGCTGAGGATCGCCGTGGACGACGCGGTCCTCGTCTCCGCGCTGACCTGCGAGCGCCTGGGCGCCGACCCGCCCACCGCCCTGTCCCGCCCCCACCTGCCTGCCCAGGCGCCCCTGGAGGTGACGGATCTGACGTTCCCCGACGGCACCGGCCTGGTGGGCACGGGCAGCCCAACTCCGCAGCCCGTGCAGTCCGTGCAGAGCTGACGGTCACGCGGCGCCCCTCGCCCTGTTCGGCACGGAGCAGGTCACGGTGATCCGTCCGCGCTGGGCGTCGTTCGTGGCTTCCCAGCGGAGAAGTCAAGCCGTGAGACATGAGCACAAACCCGTGTGAGAGGGCGTGTGATCTCTCCTAGGTTGGCCATCGTGACGATCGAGGTGCCGTACCAGCCGCTTCCGGTTGACCAGTCGGACGTTCGCTACGCCCATGGCCCCGACTCGGCTGTCCGGCCTGGCGTGCCTGTCGGCGAGACCATCGAGTTCGGCTGGAACGGGAGTGCGATCTACCCGGGCACGTCGCGAAAGTATTGGGTTCACGTGCCCGCCCAGTACGACCCCGCACAGCCGGCGTCGCTGATGGTGTTCCAGGACGGATGGTTGTACCTGGATCCCGAAGGAGAGGTCCGCGGCGTGATCGTCCTGGCAGGCGGGAGTGCCCATGGCCGTGCCGGCAGTGCGGGCCTCGGATGAAGTGGAACACGGAGCGGCGTAGGCGCCAGGCGCGGATCCGGCTGTGGGACATGCAGTGCAGCAGGGTGTATACCGATACGTATGGGCGCGGGGCGTGTGCCGGTGGACCGCCTCCCGGAGCAGCAGCTGGGCCGCAGGCTGGTGGCAATCCCCCTTGCGCTGATCGTTGTGATCACCGTGGTGGACATCCATTCCCCGCCAGACGTCCACCTGGGCCCCTTGCTGGTGATCGCGCCGGCCCTCACCGCGTCCCTGGCCGGGCCGCGACTGACCGCCCTCGTCGGAGCACTGGCTGTGGCCGCCCAAGTGCTCATCGCCGTGTTCCACGGCGGACTGACCACCGCCAACCACCTCTCGCAGATCACTGGCCTGACCCTGCTGTCCGCCTTGGTCGTCTTCGTCTGCCACGTGCGCGAGCGGCGCAGCCGTGAGCTGAACCGGGCACGGTCGGTGGCCGAGACGGCGCAGCTCGTATTGCTGCGGCCACCACGCCGCCGGATCGGGCCGCTGCGGGTGGCGTGGCTGTACCTGGCAGCCGAGGACGAGACCCGTATAGGCGGCGACCTGTTCGCGATCGCCCGCTCCGACAGCGGCACCCGCGTGATCATCGGCGACGTCCGCGGCAAGGGACTGGCCGCCATCGGTGAGGCATCCATGCTGCTGGGCGCGTTCCGCGAGGGCGCGCACCACTACAACACCCTGCCCGAACTCGCCGCGGGCCTGGAGGCGAGCGTCTGCAGGCATCTGAAGGACGTCGCCGACACCGAGCAAGACCCGGGCGAGCACTTCATCACCGCCCTGCTCCTCGACGTCCCCGACCACGACACGCAGGTCGAGATGGTCAATTGCGGTCACCCCCCGCCCCTGCTGCTGCACGACGGCCAGGTCACCGTCCTGCACGCACGACGCCCCGTACCGCCCTTGGGCATGTGTGAACTGCCTGCCCCAAGCCATCGCGCCGACCCCTTCACCTTCGAGGACGGCGACACATTGCTGCTCTACACCGACGGCGTCACCGAGGCCCGCTCACCCAAAGGAGCCTTCTACCCCCTCACCGAGCGCGCGGCCTCCGCGCCCACGTCCGGACCCGAAGCCCTGATACGCCACATCCACCGCGATTTGCTGAACCACATCGGCCACGAACCCGGAGACGACGCCGCTCTCCTGGCCATCGAACGCTTTGGCGTCCACCACCTCCACCGACCGCACACCATGGCCCGCCCCCTCGACGGCCGCCGTCGACTCGACTCCGGCTCAAAGCCGGTTGCGGAGGACCCTTCCTGAGCCCTCGGCCCATGCGGTCGTGATCGTCTTGCTGACGTCCTGCAGGGCGACAAAGCCGGCAGTGGGAAGAATTCGAACACCCTCAGAACGGAGAAGGAGTCCGCAGACCGGCCAAGAGAAGATCAAAGGGCGAGGGAGTCATGACGACGCAAAGGTCCGAGACGTCGGCGACTCCGGGGACGCGACTCCGACCGTGGCCAGGCAGCCCGACGGTTCCCGAGATCGAGCGCGCCCTGTTGGGGGCATGCGCACACGACCTTGCGGTGGCCGGTCGCTCAACGACGATGTCATCGACACGCTGTAAACACTGATCGTCAACGCTTTCCACGGCCCGCGGGTCAGCGACGGCGTCGACCGGGCGTCCGCGCCGGCCTCCCGGGAGTTCCCGTATCCGGCACCGGCGGAGCACCAGCTTCGGCCGCCGCTGCCGGCCGGCACGCTGGACGACGACGGCGCCGACCGCGGCGTCGTGTTCATCGCTGTCAACGCGCATCTCGACCGTCGGTTCGAGTTCGTGAAGTCGCGATGGTTCAACGACGGCAACTTCACCGGCCTGGACGTGGAGCAGGACCTGCTCACGGGCGACAACGACGGCACGGGCATCTTCACGATCCCTCAGCGACCCGTCCGGCGTCGTCTGCACGGCGTCGAGCGCTTTGTCACCACTCGTGGCGGGGAGTACTTGTTCCTGTCGAGTCTCAGCGCGTTGCGTTGGCTGGCCAACCTCGGCGCCTGAGCCCGCCGTTGAAGCGGTACGGCGCGCGCAGCCACCAGCCACGCTCGGCACGCGCCACATACAGGCCCGATGTCAGGTGAACCGAGCGTTGCTGACGTCGATGGAGACCATGGTCTGTGCCAGGATCGGACGGTTGTCCGCATCGCTTCGGTAGGCCCGGCGTTTGGTGGGCAGGCGGATCCCGTCCGCTTCCACGGTGTCGTAGACGTATTGTGCTGCGGCGAACCCGCCTGCGATGTCGACGTGATAATCATGCCGACGCAGGAGATGGTCGGGGCCGAAGTAGAAGTCCTGTTGCGTGCTGTGGCTGGCGATGTTTGGCGGGAAGGTGGCGCGCAGTCCGCGCCAGAGTTCGTCTCCTTCCCGCCATGGTTCGATTTCGGTGAGGGTGAAGCCGGGCATCGACAGCAGGAAGGGCGTGGTGAGATACGTCCACAGCGCGTATCCGTTGAAGTAGGCGCGGTCCAGTGGGTCCCACGGGGCGTCGAGGCCGTGCCCGGTGAACGACTTCCGCGGTTCGTTGCGTTCGGCCACGACGCGGCCGTCGAGCTTCTCGATACTGACGCGGTCGGCCGTGAAGTCGGTCTTCTGGTCGCGGGCGCCGAACGGCATCACGGAGGCGTGCTGCTCGTGCAGCCAGACGGTCATCTCCCGGGGGGTGGGGTCCTGCGGCATCCCCTTGATGACGAACATGTCGCCACCGCTGACGATGGTGGCGCGGACCGTGGTGAGTGCGTTCCAGCGGTCGAGGCCACCATGGGCATCGAGGACCTCTGCGAGCAACGTGTTCATGTCGGACTCCTGCTCGGTCGTGCTCGCCCGCGCCTGCCTGCGGGCGGCGGAGCCTTGGTGTGGGTGGCGGCGCCTGCGAGTCGTGAGCGGCCGACCGCGATCAGCGCAGGAGGACGCCGAAGACCATGTGGAAGAAGGCGTCGAAGGGGGCGCGGGACTTGTCGGCCCGGGCGGCGATCAGCGTGCCCTCCCAGGCACTGAGGATGAACAGTGCGGCCTCTTCGACGTCGAGAGCGGCGTCCAGCTCACCGGCTTCCTTGGCTTCGGTGAGCATCCGCCGGATGTGCGCGGCCCACCGCTGGAAGCCGCCCTGGACGGCGGAGCGGATCTCCTCGGAGTGGTCCGCCACCTCCGCACCCAGGTTGCCCACCAGACACCCGCGGGCGAAGCCGCTGTCGACCGTGTCCGTGCCCAGGAACTCGAAGTGCGCCCGAAGCCGCTCCAGCGCAGGGCGTCCGGGCGTGTCGAGCAGGTCGAACCGCAACCCGGCGGCGTAGCGGCTCAGTGCCTCGAGGGCGCTCTCCTCCTTGCTGGCGAAATGGTTGTAGAACGAGCCCTTGGGCGCCCCGGCCGCCGATGTGATGTCGCTGATGCCGGTGGCGTTGAAGCCCCGCGTGCGGAACTGCTCCAGGGCTGCCTGCGCGATCTCCTCGCGCTTGGACGCGCGTGCCATCCTCACCACCACCTCCGTTCCAATATGTCCGGTCGCCTTGTCTCGGGTCAAACCCACGTCATGGGGGAGCGTCATGGGGGAGACCGCTCGCCACAGTACCCACGGCTCGGCCATCGGACCTGCTTGACTAAATTTAAAGTGACCGGTCATATTGAACAAGTCCCCGCCCCAAGCCTCGGCCCTTCCCGTGTCGGCAGAGGCAGCACCGAGGAGAAGCGTCATGTCCGCGTACAGAGCATTTGAGGCCACCGGAGTCCACCAGCTCCGGCTCGTCGAGCGCGAGCTGGTCGACCCGGAGCCCGGGCACGTCCGACTCAGGGTGGAGGCGTGCGGTGTCTGCCACTCCGACGTACTGGCCGTGGAGGGACTGCGCCCCGACCCGTCACGCCCCGTCGTCCCGGGCCACGAGATCGTCGGTGTGATCGATGCCGTGGGCGCGGGCGTCACCGCCTGGCAGCCCGGCGACCGCGTCGGCGTCGGCTTCCTGAACGGGCACTGCTGGGAGTGCGAACCGTGCCGCCGCGGCGACTTCGTCAACTGCCTCAACCAGGAGCAGACGGGCACCACCATCGACGGCGGATACGCGGAGGTGACCTACGCCCGTGCGAGCGGACTGGTGCGCCTCCCCGACGGCATGCCCGCTGTAGAGGCGGCCCCGCTGCTGTGCGCCGGGCTGACCACGTTCACCGCGCTCCAGCAGGCCCCCACCCGCGCGGGTGCCCTGGTCGCCGTGCAGGGGATCGGCGGGCTGGGGCACCTGGCCGTGCAGTACGCACGCAGCCTCGGATACCGTGTGGCCGCCGTCGCCCGCGGCCAGGAGAAGGAGAAGCTCGCCAGGGAACTGGGCGCCCACGAGTACATCGACAGCACCGGCACCGACCCCGGCACGGCGCTTGCCGACCTGGGCGGCGCATCGCTCATCGTCGCCACCGCATCCAGCGGTACGTCCATGAACCCCCTGGTCCGCGGACTGGCCCCGGGCGGCAGCCTGGTCGTGGTCGGCGCCGCCCCCGACCCGCTGACGGTGGCCACGGCCGACCTGATCTTCGGCACCCGCCGCATCGTCGGCAGCCTGACCGGATCGTCGATCCAGAACGAGGACAACCTCGCCTTCACCCTCGCCCATGGCATCCGCCCCTCCACCGAGACCATGCCGTTCACCCAGGCGATGGAGGCCTACGAGCGGATGCTCTCGGGCAAGGCACGCTTCCGTGTCGTCCTGGACATGGACGCCTGACTACGCCACGACCTGCACCTGCGCCGCCGGGCAGGCGGCTCCCAGGCCCGCGCCCTCGGCAATCCCCTTGAGGTTCCCCCATGACCGACATGGTCGACACGACAGAGCACACCAGCACGGCCCCGCGCGGCAGCGGGCCTGCGCGCCCAGCCGCCGACATCGTCTCCGACGTCAACGTGCCCCATGCGACCCGCGCCGCACGGATCAGGCTGCTGTCCGTCTCCCTCGGCACCGCCGGCCTCGGCGGAGCCTGGCAGGCGGCGGCGGCCACCGTCCCGGTGGCACCCCAAGTCAGCGACGCCCTGTTCACCGTCAGCGGCCTGATCTGGCTGGTGTTGCTGGCCCAGTACCTGCGCCACGGCGGCACCCGCTGGCGCAACCTGCGCCACGACCTGCGTCACCCCGGCGATGGCTTCACCCTCGGATACGTCCCCATCATCGGCATGCTGATCGCGGGCCACTTCTCGCGGTACGGGATCACAGGCCCACGATGGGCCTACGCCGTGTTCGTCACCGTGGCCGCCCTCATCGCCGCACGCCTGCTCGCCCACTGGCTCACGGGTGCCCTGAGTGCGACGGCCCTGCACCCGGGGTACCTGCTGCCGGTCTCCTCCGCACCGTTCGTGGCGAGTGCCGTCGCCTCCACGCTGAGGCTGCCCGGTGTCGCCGACGCCGCCTTCGCGGTGGGGCTGCTGTACTGGCTCGCCTTCGGCACCGTCATCCTCGGCAGCCTCGTCACCGGTGGCCCCCTGCCCGGGCCCGCCCGCCCGGCCCTCACCGTCCTGACCATCCCACCGGCGACCGGCGGAATCGCCTGGACCGCCGCTCACAAGGGCGTCTTCGATGCCGTCGGCTACGGCTTCGCCGGGACCCTGCTCTTCACCGTCCTCCTCGTCGTCTTCCTCCTCCCCGAGCTGCGCCAGCCCTCGTTCCATCCGGGCCTGTGGATCTTCAGCTTCCCGATAGCGGCGTCCACCAATTTCGCCATCCGCTGGATCCATGCGAGCGCACTTCCCGGAGGGTCGGCCCTCACCGGCATCCTCCTTGCCGGCGCGACCGTGGCGCTGGGCCTGCTGGCCGCGGCCACCCTGCACCACCGGGCCCGGCGAGCACTTCCCAGCTGACTTCCGCTCCGGCGGCGGAGAGACGCCCGACAGAGGCATCGCCTCCTTCCTCGAACGCCGACCGGCCCGGTGCACCGGAAGGTGACAGCCCGCCGCCCCGGTTTGCGGCTCCAGCAGACCCCGACGCCGTCCGACCCATGTGCCCTGCCCCACCGACATGCCGCCAAGGAGCCACCATGCCTTCGCTTGACCGCCATGACGCCGTCTTCGTTCTCGACCTCGGTGACGGGGAGAACCGCTTCCACCCCGACTGGATCGCCTCGGTCGACGCAGCCCTGGACGAGGTGGAGAAGTCGGAAGGCCCCCGCGCCCTGGTGACCGCGGCGAGCGGGAAGTTCTACTCCAACGGTCTCGATCTCGAATGGCTCGCTGCGCACAGCGACGAGCACCTGGAGTACGTCGTTTCCGTCCACGGTCTGTTCGCAAGGTTCCTGTCCCTCCCGCTGATCACCGTGGCCGCGCTGCAGGGACACACGTTCGCCGCCGGAGCGATGTTCTCCCTGGCCCATGACTTCCGTCTGATGCGTGCCGACCGGGGCTTCTGGTGCCTGCCCGAGGCGGAGATCAACATCCCCTTCACTCCGGGCATGTCCGCCCTCATCCAGTCCCGGCTGACCCCGCAAACGGCCCAGCACGCCATGGTGTCCGCCCGTCGTTTCGGCGGCCAGGAAGCCGCCGCCGCCGGAATCGTCGATCAGGCCGTGGACGAGGGCACCCTGCGCACTGCCGCCCTCGAACTTGCCCAGGCCCACGCGAGCAAGGCAGGCGACACCCTCGGAACCATCAAGACGCGCCTGTACGCCCCTGTCCTCACCGTGCTCCGCGACACGACCGACCCGCTGGGCTGACGTCGTGCCGGCGGCGGTCGCCGGCCCGGGGCGGGGCACGAAGACTGCCAACCCTCTTCCTGGCCGGTGATCGCCACCGTGCGGATGCGTCGCGGCAAACTCCCGCGGCGCCCCCGAATTCCCCTCATCCCGGCCGGCCGTGGGAGCCCGCCTCGAGGGTTGCGCGAAGGGTGGCCAGGGTTGAGGAGATGCGGGCCAGGTCGTCGGGGCGAACCGCCGTGGTCAGTGAGATGAGCTCGCTTTCGACAACGGGGCGGGAAGCGGACAACTGCTTCTCACCCGCGGATGTGAGGCGGAGGACGGACGAGCGGCGGTCCTGGGGGTGCGCGACCCGCAGGCACCAGCCCGCAGCCACCAGCCGGTCGACCGCCTTGCTGACGGCCCCCACGGTGATCGCCAGTTCGCCGACGATGTCGAGCACGCGGCACCCCGGCACGCGGTCGATGATCTCCAAAAGCTCGAACTGTCCCAGCCCCAGCCCTTGTTCGGCGCGCAACCGGGCGCTCACCGCGTTGTAGAGCCGGGTCTCGACGCGGACCAGATCGGTGAAGATCGGGGTGATGTGGCTCACATTAGCCTTCCAGTAGATTCCTGGGAATCATCTTCCTTGGAATCCGGTTGGGGCAAGCAGGTGGATTCCAAGGAATCCATCCTCGCACCCCGACCCATGGAGGCCCCGCATGTCCCGACAGCAGCGCGACGCCCTGGACGCCGTACTCCGTTCCGCCCCTCGCAGCGAGAGGCGGCCCACTCCCGAGGAGCAGCGCAGCGGTTTCACCGCGGCTGTCACCCGCCCCGCACCGGAGGGCGTGGTCACCCGCAGGACCGTCCTGGGCGGGCGGCCGACCCTGGAGCTGGAGCCGGCCGAAGCCTCCGGCCGTGGCCGACTGCTCTACCTGCACGGTGGCGGCTACGTCATCGGCTCACCGGACACCCACGCAGGGCTGGTCGGTGAACTGGCCCGCCGTGCCGGGCTGCGCGCGACGTCGGTGGATTACCGGCTGGCGCCCGAGCACCCTTTCCCCGCGGCTGTCGACGACGGTCTCGCGGCCTACCGTGAGCTGCTGGCGTCGGGCACCGACCCACGGGACCTCGTCATGGCCGGTGACTCCGCGGGTGGCGGATTGAGCATCGCGACTCTGCTCGCCGCCCGGGAGGCCGGGCTGCCGCAACCAGCCGCCCTGGTCGTCTTCTCCCCCTGGGCCGACCTCACCCTCGCTGGAGGAAGCATCCGTTCCAAGGAGAGCGCCGACCCCATTTTCACAGAGGCCGACGTGCGCGCCTACGCCGATCTCTACGTCGGCGCAGGCGACCGGGCGCATCCCCTGGCCAGTCCGGTGTTCGCCGACCTCACCGGACTGCCCCCACTCCTCGTGCAGGTCGGGGCGAACGAGGTGCTCCTCGACGACGCGGTCCGGCTGGCCGGCCGCGCGGGCGCCGACGGCGTCGAGGTCACGCTCGAAGTCGGCCCCGGCCTTCCCCACGTCTTCCAACACCACTACGGCCGCCTCGACGAGGCGGACGCCGCACTCGACCGCGCCGCCCGCTTCCTCACCGCCCACTTGAGCGCCGGGCGACCGGGCGCCGACCATCTCGAACCGGTCCACTGACACCGACCCGTGGACCACTTCGCGTATGCGCGTCCTTCGCCGGTAGGGAGTCACGCCGGGGTCGGCAGGTCCATGAGCGCGAGTTTGGCCGGGTCGGCAGATCGGCGCGATCAACCTGGAGATCGCGCCGACCAACTTCTTCAACCGGATCAGCCGCACCATCAAAAACCGGCCGGCAAGACGGCTTCACGTTGGTCCCCTACTGCCGCGCTCGACGTCCCACGCCACATCGTGGAGTTCCTCGCCCGGTTGCCGGCCGCGCACCGGCGCGGGATCGCACGCCGAGGGGCTCTCGCGCCCTGGGCCCGTTCCGCCAGGCGGCGCTGGCCGCCCAAGCTCCTGATCTGCACGAGGAGTTGGACCTGTGCCGCGCTCAGTTCCTGGCCGCGCCGCATCGGCATTCACGTGCCCGTACGCCGCCCCAAAGGCCGCTCCGAGACCGCCCTGGACCGAGGAATCCGCGCCACGAATGCGCTGATCAGACACGTGATGGCGCGCGGCGAGCGGACCGCGGGGGAACTGAAGGAACGCTGGCGAACCCTCAAGCACGTCACCCTCAGCCCCAGCAGAATCGGAGAAAACCTCACTGGCCACCGCACGTGATGGCGGCTGCCGCAGGCACGTCAGCCGCGACGACGGAGATTGGGCACCCGGCGTCGTCGGCGAGCATCGCGAGTTCGGTGATCGCGTTGACGTCGCTGTGGTCGGTGACGGCGGGCTGCCAAGGGCGGTATGTGTAGAAGGGGGCGGCTTCGACGTCTGGCGCGCGCTCGACGGCCGCTCACAGCACGGCGTCGAGTGTGATCGGCAGATCGCGGATGCGCTTGCCGGTTGCGTGGTACACGGCGTTGGCGATCGCGGGCGCGATGCCGACCAGACCGACCTCGCCGATGCCTTTGGTGCCGGTGGCGGTGCCGCGATCCGGCTCGCCGACGAAGACCACGTCCAGGTCCGGGACATCGGCGTTGACCGCGACCAGGTAGTCGGCGAACGTGCCGTTGGCGATGCGCCCGGTGCGCGGGTCGGTGACCGTGTCCTCGAACAGGGCCATACCGATGCCGCCGACCGTCCCGCCGATGATCTGGCTCCGCGCCGTCTTCTCGTTGAGGATGCGGCCACCGTCGATCGCGGACACCACCCGCGCCACCCGGATCAGGCCGAGGTCCGCGTCGACCCGGACCTCCACGAACTTCGCGCCGTACGCGCCGGCGAGGGACATGCCCAGCTCGGTGGGGACCGGCGGGGTGCTGTTCCCGTTCGCCGTGAGCTCGGACAGCCCGTGCCGGGCGAGGATGTCGGCGTACGGCTCCCCGAGGTCGGGGCGGCCCGCGGGGTGGACCCTCCCGTCGGTGCACTCCACGTCGTCCGGGGAACAGCCCAGCAGGTGCGAGTCGGCGTCGTCGCAGGCCAGTTCGGCGAACGAGCGGACCAGTCGCCGGCAGGCGTCGTGCACGGCGTTGCCCAGTGCGCCGGTGAGGCCGGAGCCGCCCGCCATCATCGAGTTGGGCATGTCGGAGTCGCCCAGGTCGAAGCGGACCCGGTCCAGGGGCAGGCTCAGCTCCTCTGCGGCGAGTTGGGCCATGACGGTGTACGTGCCGGTGCCGATGTCGGTCGCCGCACTGCGTACCAGTGCGCTGCCGTCCCTGTTGACGGTGGCCTGCGCCGCGCAGGGCTGGGCGAAATAGGGGAACCACGCGCTCGCCATGCCGTAGCCGACGAGCCAGTTGCCGTCACGCATGGAGCACGGCTCGGGATTGCGGTCGAACCAGCCGAAGCGCCGCGCGCCGACCTCGTAGCACTCCAGGAGCGACTTGCCGGACCAGGGCAGACCGTTGCGCGGGTCGACGTCGGTGTGGTTGCGCAGCCGCAGCTCCAGGGGATCCATGCGCAGTTTGCGGGCCAGCTCATCGAGCGCGGACTCCAGCGCGAAGTTGCCCTGCGCCTCGGCCGGGGCGCGCATGGACGTCGGCACGGCGATGTTGAGCCGGGCCTGCCGGTCCTGTGTGATCACGTGGGGGCACCGGTAGGCGAAGGCGCTTCCCGACGAGAACGGCTCGTAGTCGGTGTCCTCCATGCTCAGGGAGCTGAGGCTGCGGTGGTCCAGGGCGACCAGTGCACCGTCGCGCGTGGCACCTACATTCAGCCACTGCACCCCACTGGGCCGGTGCCCGATGGAGGTGAACATCTGCGGCCGGGTCAGCACCAGCTTGACCGGTCGCTTGATCATCCGGGCGGCCATCGCGGTGAGGACCACATGCGGCCATGCGCGCAGCCCGGCACCGAAGCCCCCGCCGACGTAGGGGACCAGGACCCGTACCGCGCTCTCGGGGATACCGAAGACCATGGCGAGGGTGGTGCGCACCATCGACGGCCACTGGCTGGTGTCGTGGACGGTGAGGTTGTCGCCCTCCCACACGGCCAGGGTGGCGAACAGGCCGAGCGGGTTGTGGGTGTTGGCCGCCGTGGTGTACGTGGCCCGGAGGGTCACCTCCGCGGACTCCAGCGCTGCGGCGGTGTCGCCGCGCGAGGTGTCCGTCCCCCACGGGTCGACGAGCTGTTCGGCCCGCGGGTCCTGGAGGTCCAGCAGCGGCTCCGTGGCGTCGTAGTCGGCCCGCACCAGCCGCGCCGCTGCGGTGGCCTGCTCCGGGGTGTCGGCCACCACGAAGGCGATGTGCTGCCCGTGGTGGACGATCCGGTCGTTGCGCAGCGGTGCGGGAGGCGAGGCTCCGAGGACCGTCACTGGGCCCGTCCCGACCTTCGGGACGTTCTCGTGGGTCAGTACGGTGATCACGCCGGGGGCGGCTTCGGCCGCGTCGGTGTGCATGCGGACGATCCGGCCCGCGGCGACGGTGCTCTGCACCAGGGCACCGTAGGCCTGGCCGGGGACGCTGAAGTCCATCGGGTACGGGGCGGTGCCGGTGACCTTGCGCGGGCCGTCGACCCGGTTGACGCCCGTGCCGACCCGCGGCCTGCTTTCCACGGTGCTCATGCGGTCACTCCTGAGACGGTCTGCAACTCGCGCACCAGGGTGCGCCGGGCGAGCGGGACCTTGAACGCTGTTCCGGGGACGGTGAAGGCATCGCGCATCGTCGCCTCGGCCGCATCCTGGAACGTGGCCGTCGTGGCGGACGCGCCGGTCAGCACGTGCTCGGCCTCGTAGGCCCGCCAGGGTTTCGTGCCCACGCCGCCGAGGCCCACCCGGGCCTGACGGATCGTGCCGTCCTCCACGACGAGCAGCACCGCGGCCGAGGTGAGGGCGAACTCGTACGATGCCCGGTCGCGGACCTTGAGATAGCCCGACCGGGCGGCCGGCGGCGGGAGCGGGATCTCGACCTCGGTGATCAGCTCGGCGTGCTCCAGGACGTTCTCGCGCTGGGGGCTGTCGTCGGCCGTCAGGTAGAACTCCGTCAGCGGCACGGTGCGGGCCTGCGACAGCCCCTGGATGTGCACGACCGCGTCGAGCGCCACCAGGGCGACGGCCAGGTCGGATGCGTGCAGCGCGATGCACTGCTCGCTCGCGCCGAGCACGGCGTGCATCCGTGCCGCACCCTGCACCGCGGCACAGCCGGAACCCGGCGTGCGCTTGTTGCATGCGCCGACCGTGGGGTCGCGGAAGTAGCGGCAGCGGGTGCGCTGCAGCAGGTTGCCGCCGATGGTGGCCATGTTGCGCAGCTGCACCGATGCGCCCAGCAGGAGGGACTCGCGCACCATGGGCAGGCGCTCGGTCACCGTGGCGTCGGCGGCCAGTTCCTCCATGGTGGCCAGGGCCCCCACGTGAAGGGTCTCGCCGCGTCGTTCGATGCCGTGCAGCGGGAGCCGGGTGATGTCGATCAGCCGCGGCGGCTCCAGGACTCCGTCCTTCATCAGGTCGAGCTGTGTCGTGCCGCCCGCAAGGCAGGACGCTGCCGGGTCCTCCGCCAGCAACCGCACCGCCTCGCGGGTGTCGGTGGCCTTGACGTAGTCAAAGGCGCGCATCGCTACCTCCCCGGGAGGCCGCCTCGCGTATGGCCGCGACGATGTTGGGATAGGCGCCGCACCGGCACAGATTTCCGCTCATGAACTCCCGGATCTCCTCGTCCGAGCCCGCCCGGCCTTCGGCCAGCAGCGCCACCGCGGACATGATCTGGCCAGGCGTACAGAAGCCGCACTGGAAGGCGTCGTGCTCCATGAACGCCTGCTGCACCGGGTGCGGACCGTCGGCGCCGGCGATGCCCTCGATGGTGGTGATCGCCCGACCCTCCGCCTGCGCCGCCAGGGTCAGACAGGCCAGCACCCTGCGGCCGTCCACGTGGACGGTGCATGCGCCGCAGGCGCCCTGGTCGCAGCCCTTCTTGGTACCCACCAGGCCCAGCCGGTCCCGCAGGGCGTCCAGCAAGGTGACCCGCGTGTCCATCCGCAGTGCGTACGACCGTCCGTTCACCGTGAGCGTCATGACCCGCTCCGGGGCCACAGGCCGCTCACCCGCGTCCCGCCTGCTCGCCACGTCCGTCATCGCGTCCTCCTCCGAACGGGTCGCACAAGAGCTCCAGCCCCACCCGCGGCGCAGACCCGGTGAGCCGATTCGACACTTTTGGGAAGATTGACCACTTCGCTTCACGATATAAGCCAGACAGGTGATCGGCATGTGCTCCGACCGAGAGGGCGGGGCGCGCGGGCGACCTGAACCTCCTCGGTGTCGACCTGGTCCGTGTCCTCGTCTCGCTGGTCGACACGCTGTACACCGACCCCGGCTGCGCGCGGGTCGGCGGCATCGACAGTGCTTCTTCTCGGCGCATGTGGACCTCACGGCGGTCCCGAGCATCCGACCGTCACTGAGCGGGCGCGATGCCGTCGGTGGGTCCGTATCCGCCCCCGCCGGGGGTGCGGATCACCAGGAGGTCGCCGCTCGCGACGTCCGCCGTGTCGCAGCCGCGCAGTCGATGGGTGCTGCCGTCGGCGCGTTCGATCAGGTTCTCGCCGAGGGCGCCGGGTTTGCCGCCGGCCATCCCGTAGGGCGGGATGCGGCGGTGACCGGAGACGACGGCGACCGTCATCGGCTCGGTGAATCGGATCCGGCGCTCCACTCCGCACCCCCCGTGCCGGCGGCCGTCGCCGCCGCTGCCCTCGCGGATGCGGAACTCCTCCACGCGCACCGGGTAGCGCCACTCCAGGATCTCGGGGTCGGTCAGGCGGGAGTTGGTCATGTGGGTCTGCACGGCATCCGCGCCGTCGAAGTCCTCGCCCGCGCCGGCGCCGGAGGCGACGGTCTCGTAGTACTGGAAGCGATCGTTGCCGAAGGAGACGTTGTTCATCGTGCCGGAGCCCTCGGCCTGGGCGCCCAGGACGGCGTACAGGGCACCGGTGACGGCCTGGGAGGTCTCGACGTTTCCGGCGACGGTGGCGGCCGGATAGGCGGGGGAGAGCATGGAGCCCGCGGGGATGCGGACGTCGAGGGGCTTCAGGCAGCCGCTGTTGAGCGGGATGTCGTCGGCGACGAGGGTGCGGAAGACGTACAGCACCGCTGCCATGACGACGGAGGTGGGTGCGTTCAGGTTGCCGGGCTGCTGGGGTGAGGTGCCGGTGAAGTCCAGTACGGCGCTGCGCTGTTCGCGGTCGATGTGCAGGGCGACCTGGATGACGGCGCCGTTGTCGGTCTCGTAGCGGTGCTCGCCGTCGTCGAGGGTGGCGATGATGCGGCGTACGCATTCCTCGGCGTTGTCCTGGACGTGGCGCATGTAGGCGTGGACGACATCGAGGCCGAACTGGTCGATGACCCGGCGCAGTTCGTGGATGCCCTTCTCGTTGGCGGCGATCTGGGCGCGCAGGTCGGCGAGGTTGGTGTCCGGGTCGCGTGAGGGGAAGCGGGCGCTGGTGAGCAGATGGCGGGTCTCGTCCTCGCGGAAGTGTCCGTCGCGCACCAGCAGCCAGTTGTCGAAGAGCACGCCCTCCTCGTCGATGACGGTGCTGAACGCGGGCATGGATCCGGGGCTGATGCCGCCGATCTCGGCGTGGTGGCCGCGCGAGGCGACCAGGAAGAGGAGCCGTTCGCCGGCCTCGTCGAAGACCGGGGTGACGACGGTGATGTCGGGCAGGTGGGTGCCGCCGTGGTACGGGTCGTTGATGGCGTAGACGTCGCCGGGCCGGATCGAGCCCTGGTTGCGGCGCAGGACCTCCTTGATGGACTCACCCATGGAGCCCAGGTGCACAGGGATGTGGGGCGCGTTGGCGATGAGGCTGCCGTCGGGGGCGAAGAGTGCGCAGGAGAAGTCGAGGCGTTCCTTGATGTTGACCGAGTGGGCGGTGCTCTCCAGCCGTACACCCATCTGCTCGGCGATGGACATGAACAGGTTGTTGAAGACCTCCAGCATCACCGGGTCGACGGTGGTGCCGACGGCCGTACGGGACGGGCGGGGACGGGAGCGGGTGAGGACGAGGTCGCCGTGCTCGTCGGCCGCGGCCCGCCAGCCGGGGTCGACGACCGTGGTCGCGTCCGCCTCGGCGATGATCGCCGGGCCCTCGACGCTGTCACCGAGGCGCAGGTCCCGGCGTCGGTACAGCCGAGTGGGCTGCCAGCGGTTCTCGGTGAACATCCGTACGGTGTCGGTCTCTTGCAGTGCGCTGGTCTGCGGCGGCAGGGCGGTCGGCGTGGCGGTCCGCGGGCCGGAGGAACCGGTGGCCTCGACCTCGATGGCCTCGACGACCAGCGGCTTGCTCATGGTGAAGCCGTAGCGGTCGCGGTGGTCGTGCTCGAAGTGGGCCCGCATGTCGTCGGCCGGGCCCAGCGGCACGGGCAGCGAGAAGTCGGTGCCCTCGTAGCGCAGCAGGGCACGGGCGGCCGTGCGGACAGTGGCGTCCGGCACACCGTCCTCGCGCAGTTGGGTGCGTGCCTGTTCCTCCAGCTCCGTGCGGACGGCCTGGACGCGGGCTGCCGTCTCCGGCCGGTCGAGGGCGGCCTCGACCGAGGCTTCGCGCAGCGCGACCGCGTCCGCCACTCCGATGCCGTACGCGGACAGCACCCCGGCGAGCGGCGGGACCAGGACGGTGTCGATGCCGAGCCGGTCGGCGACCGCGCAGGCATGCTGGCCGCCGGCGCCGCCGAAGGCGACCAGCGCGTAGCGGGTGATGTCGCGGCCGCGCTGCACGGAGATCCTCTTCACCGCGTTCGCGATGTTGAGCACGGCGATGTCGAGGAATCCCACCGCGACCTCCTCCGGGCTGCGGCGCTTTCCGGTCGCCGCGGCGGTCTGCTCGGCCAGCTCGGTGAACCGGGCACGGACCGCGGCCTCGTCCAGCGGCTGGTTGCCGTCCTTGCCGAACACCCGGGGGAAAAAGGCTGATTGGATGCGGCCGACCATGACGTTGGCGTCGGTGACGGTCAGCGGACCGCCGCGCCGGTAGCAGACCGGGCCGGGGTCGGCGCCGGCCGAGTCCGGGCCGACGCGGTAGCGCATGCCGTCGAAGTGCAGGATCGAGCCACCGCCCGCGGCGACGGTGTGGATGTCCGTCATCGGCGCCCGCATCCGCACCCCGGCCACCTGCGTGCCCAGGACCCGTTCGATCTCGCCCGCGTAGTGGGACACGTCGGTCGAGGTGCCGCCCATGTCGAAGCCGATCGCCCTGACATGGCCCGCTCCGGTGGCGGCGCGCGCCATGCCCACGACCCCACCCGCCGGCCCGGACAGCACGGCGTCCTTGCCCCGGAAGCGGCCCGCCTCGCGCAGGCCGCCCCCCGACTGCATGAACATCAGCCGTACGCCGTTCAGCTCCGCGGCCACCTGGTCCACATAGCGGCGCAGGATGGGGGAGAGGTAGGCGTCGACCACGGTCGTGTCGCCTCGCGGTACCAGCTTGATCAGCGGGCTGACCTCGTGCGAGCAGCTGACCTGCTGATAGCCGATGGCGCGGGCCGCCTCGGCGACGGCCGCCTCGTGCGCGGAATGGCGGTAGCCGTGCAGGAAGACGACCGCGGCGCTGCGGAAACCGTCCGCGTACGCCGCGGCCAGCGCCTCGCGCGCCGCGTCCAGATCGAGTGGACGGACGAGTTCGCCGTGTGCGCCCACCCGCTCCTCCACCTCGATCACCCGGTCGTACAGGGCCTCCGGAAGCAGGATGCGCCGGTCGAAGATGCGGGGGCGGTTCTGGTAGCCGATGCGCAGGGCGTCCCGGAAGCCCCGGGTGACGACCAGGACGGTCGGCTCACCGGTGTGTGTCAGCAACGCGTTGGTGGCGACGGTGGTGCCCATCTTCACCACCTCGATCCGGTCGCCCGGAATCGGCTCGTCCGCCTCCAGACCCAGCATCTGGCGGATACCGGCGACCGCCGCGTCCCGGTACGCCTCCGGCTGCTCGGACAGCAGCTTGCGGCTGACCAGCTCGGAATCCGGTGTCACCGCCACGACATCGGTGAAAGTGCCACCACGGTCGATCCAGAACTGCCAGCGACCAGTCATGCACCCATTGTGCGCTCTGGACCTGCTCCACCGCAGAGCCTCCCGTTGCCCTTGGGCCTGGCCCGGCGCAGGACCCGAACCTGTGTCCGGCCGTTGAAGAGCCGGCCACCGCACCGTCCAGGCCGCCTCGTCAGGCAAGCCGTGGCCTCGCGAAAACCGAATGCCGTCCCGCATGCCCGGCTGCTAGCATCTGCCTCATGATCACGCCTTGGCCTCAGCATCGGATGATGCCCCGTCGACGGGGCTGCTGAGCATGGACGCGTGACGAATCCGAGGCCCCGGTGACGGGGCCTCGACGTGGTTGTGCGGACCGGGCCTCGTCTCCCTGACAGGAGGTTCCGATGACCGCACCTCGCCACTACATCACCACGACGATCCCGTACGTCAATGCCCGCCCGCACCTGGGCTTCGCCCTGGAGCTCGTCCAGGCGGACACCCTCGCCCGGCACCGACGCCAACGGGGCGCCGACGTACGCCTGTTGAGCGGGACGGACGACAACTCCCTCAAGAACGTCCTGGCTGCCGAGACCGAGGGCATCGACGTACAGTCGCTGGTCGACCGCAACGCCGAGGCCTTCGCCGCCCTGCGGGGCCCGCTCACGCTGTCGCTCGACGACTTCATCCGTACCAGCCGCGATCCGCGCCACCGCGTCGGCGTCGAGCGGCTGTGGCGCCGGTGCGCGGCGGCGGGAGACCTGTACCGCAAGCACTACGAAGGCCTGTACTGCGTCGGCTGCGAGCAGTTCTACGCCGAGGCCGAACTGGTCGACGGGCGCTGCGCCGAGCACGGCACCGAGCCGCAGCTCGTGGCGGAGGAGAACTGGTTCTTCCGGCTGTCCCGTTACGCCGACCGGCTGCATGAGCTGATCGACGGCGGCACCCTGCGCATCGAACCCGCCGCCCGCCGCAACGAGGTCCTGTCCCTGATCGCGGGCGGCCTGCACGACTTCTCCGTCTCCCGCTCCCACACCCGTGCCCGCGGCTGGGGCATCCCCGTGCCCGGCGACCCCACCCAGGTCGTCTACGTGTGGTGGGACGCGCTGGGCAACTACGTCACCAGCCTCGGCTACGGCGCCGACGACCCCGCCTACGGCCAGTGGTGGGTGACGAGCGAGCGCCGTACCCATCTGATCGGCAAGGGAGTGGTGCGCTTCCACGCCGTGTACTGGCCGGCGATGCTGCTGTCGGCCGGTCTGCCGCTGCCCACCGACATCCTCGTCCACGACTACCTCACCGTCGACGGCCGCAAGATCAGCAAATCCGGCGGGACCACCGTCGACCCGGTCGCCCTCGCCGAGGCGTACGGCACCGACGCGGTGCGCTGGTGGCTGTTGCGTGAGGTCCCCCGCGTCGGGGACGCCGACTTCACCCCCGACCGGCTGATCGCGCGCGCCGACGCGGACTTCGCCGGGGGCCTCGGCAACCTCGTCCACCGCATCGTGACCATGGTCCACCGCTACCGCGGTGGGACGGTGCCCTCGCTCGGCACCGACCGGTTGACTGTGATGACGCTGCTGGACGTGTGCGCGAAGGCTCCCGCCCGGATCGACGCGGCCCTGGCCGACTTCGACTTCCGCCGCGCCACGGGCGCCACCTGGGACATCGTGGAGGAGGCCAACCGGTGCATCGATGTCACGCGGCCCTGGGAGCTGGCCCGAGCGGAACGCCACGGCAATGCCGCTGCGGGCGAACGCCTCGACGCGGTCCTGTCCGCCCTGGTTGCGGCGTGTCGTGTCCTCGCCGAGGAACTGCGGCCCTTCATCCCCGACGCCGCGGCCCGGATCGCGGCGCAGGTGACGCCCGTGGACGGGAGCCTGCCGCCCGCGACCCCGCTGTTCCTCCGACTCCAAGAGGCCACGCCGCATGCGTGACGCCCCGGGCCACAAGGCAGTCCGCGGTCCGTCGCCGATCAACCGTTCTGTACTCGGGCGATGAGCAGGGCGACGTCGGCGCGGCCGGCGGGGTGCCGGGGCCGCTGCAGGAGCCGGCCGCAGGTCTCCTCCGCGGAGCGGTACGGCGCAGGTCGAGGGTGGTCGTCTCGAGGGGAACGCCGCCGACTCCGAGCGGAGCGCCGGTGGGCAGATCGAGGAGTTCCGGTGGTCTGCCGGCCCGGATGAGGACCGGCGGCAGGTGACCCCATCAGCTCGGCCTGGGCATTTGCCCGACTGCGGGTTGACCAGGGAGCCGGCCGCCCCCGGTTGCCAGACCTGCGAGCCGGTGCCGTTGCAGTCGTACAGCTGCACTTTGGTGCCGTTGGCGGTGCCGGCCCCGGTCACGTCCATGCACTTGCCGAGTGCGGTGAGTGTGCCGTCGCCGACCGTCCAGTTCTGCGCGCTGGTGCCGTTGCAGTCGTAGAGCTGAACCGCCGTGCCGTTGGCCGTGTTCGCGCCGGCGACGTCCACGCACTTGCTGCCGTATCCGTGTATCGGGCCTGTGACGGTGGGGGGCGGGGTGACCGGACCGGACTGTCCCGCCGCCCACTTGATCTCCTGCAGGAGGAGCTGGTTCTGCTGGGCGCTCGCGAACGTCGAGGACAGAGTGGTGTTGGTGGAGTAGTCCATCGCGTTGTGGCCGAAGTTGTTGTAGACCATCTTGTAGTGGCGGTTGGACCACACGATGGGGTAAGAGCCGCTGTACCAGGTCTGGTTGGGGTCGGTGCCGATCGGGAATGCCGACGGATCCATCGACGCCAGGATGTCGATGTCGGGGTGCTGCCGCAGGTCGTTCTGCCAGCTGTACCACTCGCTGACCGATGAGGTGATGGTGGCCGGCAGGCCGGCCGTGGCCGGGTGGACGGTGTCTTCGATCTTCAGCGTCTCCGAGGCCGGCCCCCAGGAGTTGCTCTTGAACGTGCCGGTGCCCAGGAAGGTGTTGTGGTACCAGGGCCAGTCACTTGTGTCGTCGTTGTACGCCGAGACGTGGAAGCCGATGAAGCCGCCTCCGTTCGACACGAACGTCTGGAAGGCGGACTGCTGGGCCGCGGTGTGCGGGTAGTCGTCGAGGAACATCACCACCTGGTAGTTGGCCAGGTTCGCGGTGTTGAGCTCGCTCCAGTCCGTGGTCGAGGTGTACGTGAACCCGTTCTGCGCACCGGCTTGCGGGAACCACGTGTTGGCCTCGTGGCCGAAGCTGATGTGCGCTGCGTCGTAGGTGCCGTCATAGAAGGCGAGCACCTTGAAGGGGGTGGCGGCTTGGGCGGTGTGCGCCGGCGCGGACGCTGGACCAGGCCTGGGCGGACCGACTGGCGGCGTGACGGCGTCGCTTCCGGCCGGTCAGCTTCCGGGCGGCAGCTGTGTGTTGCGTCGGTCGTATTCCCAGCCGGCTTCTGGTCGGCCGTAGGAGAAGCTGTAACCAGTGAAATCGGCAACCGGGACGTATCCGATGCGCCGGTACAGGGCGTTGCTGGTGGGGTTGGCCGGGTCCGTGAACAGGACGACATCCGTGGCGCCTGCGGCCAGCGCGGCTCGGCTCACCTCGACCGTCACGGCGCCCGCGTAGCCGCGACCGCGGAGGTGGGCCGGGGTGTACACGGGGTCCACCCGGACCTGGCCCGCGACCATCGGGTTCGCACCCGCCATGGAGACGGGCGTGCCGTCCGGGGTCTCCCAGTACGTGTAGCGCTTCTCGGCGAAGCGTGTGCCGGCCCAGGAAGCCGCGTCGATGGAGACGACTTCCCCGACGTCCGCGGCGAACTCGCGGCACCAGCGCATGAGGTGCTCTTGGTCGCGCTCGCCCACGGGTCGGCCCCGGCCCGCTGGGACCGGTTCCGGCGGGGTGAGCGTGCCGAGCCGGTGGAGAAGGCCCCGCCAGTCGCGTACCGGCGCCGCGCCGGTGTGCCGCTGCCAGGCCTCGGCGAAAGCGGTGGCGGTGTCGTGGTCCGCGGTGACACCGGAGAAGGGGTGGCCGAGATCGGTCAGATGGGCGGCGAGAGTTTCTGCCTGCTCGGGGGAGAGGGCGGTGAGGGTCAGGCGGCCGCGCGGAGTGCGGTAGAAGATGGCGCGGACCTCGCCCCCTGACTCCATTCGGCCGAAGACGGTGGCTTCGGCACCGTATGCGTTCGCCCCACGTGTGCGCAGTTTCTCGAGCGTTGTCAGCGGCGTGTTGTGCATGACGGGGCGCGAGCACAGGAAGTCTCCGGCGCGGGCGAGAAAGTCGTCGATGTCTTCGGTGAGGTGCCAGTCATCCGGGCGCATGCTTCAGGATCCGTCAACTTGACCCGGCCTTGAAGGGCCGGGTTTGGACGTAGTGCCCAACTGGCTGCTGGGTTGGCTCCTCCGTCCAGACACCCCTTACGGGGTGGCAGGGACGCGTGACTCACGCCCCGCGTTCCACACCCTCTCGCCGCGTTGGGCGATGTTGTGGGAAGCGTTCCGGTCGGCGTGGGCAACGACCCCGCACCCCCGGCAGATGAAAAGCCCCTGGTCGACACGGTTGCGCTTGTCGACGTGGCCGCACTCGGCGCATATCTGCGACGTGTACCCGGGATCGACGAGGACCAGGGGCACACCGGCCCGCTTGGCCTTGTAGACGATGAAGTCTGCGAGCTGGGCGAAGGCCCAGGAGTGGAGGGTGACCCGTTGGGGCTTGCGGGGCCGTACCCTCTGCCGGATCCCCTTGAGTTCTTCCAGGCAGATCCCGGCAAAGGTGCGTTCAGCCTCGGTCACGATCGTCTTGGTGATGATGTGGTTGGTGTTCTTGACGTGCCGCTGTTCGCGGCGGGAGCGCTCCTTCAACCGGCGCTTGGCGCTCTTGGTGCGCTTCTTCTGGAGCTTGGTCCGCAAGGCAAGCTGCCGCTTGCGGTAGCGGTTCAGGCCGCGCCCGGCAGCCTGGTAGCCGGTGGACGTAGGGACCTCACCGCGACAAGCCGAACGGCACCCGTCCTGCACAGCGGGTGCCGTTGGGTTAGCTTGCCGCGCGGGTTGGTTCAACCGGCCATGGAGGGGGTGTAGGGCGACATCGCAGGAGCAAGTTGCACTCCGGGGGCCAGGCCGAGGGCGACCAGGGCGTCGGGCAGGCCGTGTCCGACCCGGGCCGCCTCCGCGGTGCCCGGGGCGGCGAGTTGGCGGCAGCTGGCGGCGATGATCTCGAACAGATGGTGGACCCGGCCGGGTCCGCGGGGCAGCAACTGGCCGTGGAAGTCCTCGTGGTGAGCGAGAACGAGAGCGGCAAGGCCGGCGACGTGGGCCGAGGCGGTGCCGGTTCCGTCGAGGGCCGTGTAGCCGCCCTGCGGCGAGCAGGAGAGGACCGCCACACCGGGTGCGGCGGCGTCCACTCCCGGGCCGTGGCAGCTGAACGGTGCGGCGAACAGCCCTTCCGGTGTCAACTGTGCTCCTGAATGGCAGGCTTGGGACGTCTGCTGTGGATACGAGCCGAAGACTCCCAGAGCGCCCACGGTGAACACGGTGGGCAGCGAGCCCGGGAAGGCCACCGGCCCGGCCGTGTCGCCCGCCGGGGCGACGCAGGCGATCCCGGCCGCGTGGGCGTCGGCGAGTTTGCGGGAGACCAGCGCCGACGGGTACGGGACGGCCACCGCGATGTGGGCGATGTCGATCTCGCGTTCCATGCAGTGGTCGAGGGCCGCGATGAGGTCGCTGAAATGCCCGTCCGGCATGACCTTGCAGACCTCGATCTCGGCGTCGACTGCGATGCCGATGACGCCTTTGCCGGTGTCCGCCCCGGCGACGATCCCTGCCGCATGTGTGCCGGAGCCGGTCACGTCACGTGCCCAGCCGTCGTCCGTGCCGCGTACCAGATCGACCCCGGAGCGCACGGGTTGGTTCAGGTCGGGATGGTCGGCACTGACACCCGAGCCGATGAGGGCGACCTTGACGCCGAAGGCGCGGAACGTGGGGGGCAGCCGGTCCAGCCGCATGGCCTGCTGGCCCCAGCCGTAACCTTGCCGTTCCTCCAGCTCCGGGTACACCTGCGTCAGTGGAGTGAGAGTGACGACGTTCTCCCCGCCCGCGGACAGGTCGGGCCGATGAATCCAGCGGTCCATGTATCCGCCTGCGGGCCGGACGTACAGGGACTCAATGGAGCGAGCGGTCTCGGTGGCCGGCGTGATGGTGACCGTGCCGTCCGCCCGGGTGACACCCTGGCTCGGCCAGGTCGCTCCGATCAGGAATACCCCGGCGCCGGCCAAGGGTTCGCCGTCCGGGCCACACACGCGCAGGGAGATGTCCTCGGGTTGCTCCATTTGCATGACCAGCCCCGGGTCGCGTAGCGGCAGAATTCCCGCGGTCGGCATGGTGGCCGGTCCGGTTCCGGCCAATGGCAGGTCCGGCTCGATGTGTACGTGCAGCGACCGCATCACCGGGATCAGGGCCTCGGCTGCCTCTACGACCGCGATCTCCGGACAGGAGGGATGAAGGCCGTACGGCTGGGCCTTTGCAGAGGGCCGGAGCCTGCGCATCACCTTGACCTCGGGCATCTGCTCCAGCCGGTCACACACCGCGTCCATGCCGAGTTCGGGCACCCCTGGCGGGAGCAGATGCTGCGGAAGCGGTGCCACCAGGTACCGTTCCCGGCGCGGCTGAACCGTCCGCGGTGAGCGAGCACCTTCCCTGCCTGGCCCCGCCGCCTTGCCCTCAGGTACCGACCTATTCGGCTGTGTGCCTTCGGATCCGCTCTCCCGGTTGTTCCCGGGCCTTTCCTTGACCATTGCCTCCACCTTCACCACGCCTACGTCCTGTGTGTGCTCCTGTGGGCAACGGGCGGCCTGTGCTTCCACGGTGATGCGGTGTGCCCGGGAACGACTCCGGGACACACCGCATCGCGCTGCCGCCTCAGGTCAGCCCATACCGAAGGGCTGACCCATCTGGCCGTAGCCGAAGCTGGGCTGCTGGTACTGGGGGAACTGCTGGCCGAACGACTGCTGGCCGAACCCGCCCCCCCACGGCTGCTGACTCTGCTGACTCTGCTGACTCTGCTGGAGCAGCGTTACGATCGCGGTCGGCAGCGCCTGCTGCACGGACTGCTCCACCGCGCTCCGGACGCCCTGCTGCAGCGTGTGGTGCAGGGCGAGAGCCAGGTAGGGGTGCGCCTGATGGGCGAGGCCCTGCTGCTGAAGCTGCTGCTGGACCTGCTGGATCTGCTGCAGCGTCTGCTGCATCCGCTGCGCGATCTGCTGGCTCGCCTGCTGACACGCCTGCTGGATCGCCTGCTGGACGACCTGGGCGATCTGCTGTTGCGGGCCGCCCATCTGCTGGCCGAACTGCTGCAGGGGCGGAGTACCGGTCATCACCGACATGAATGCTCCGTTCGATGGCACGGGGAAGCCGACATACAAGTTGATATCGGCGTTATCGGAAGAACCCGACTCCTCGGACGTTAAGTTGGTGTAACCAAGACCGCAATCGCTCACGCCCAGCCGGGAACCGATCGCAATGAGACCGCTGAGGGAAGAACCCTCCGGACGAGAGATGACGGGCCGAGTCGGCCCGCACCGGAGGCGGTCAGTCGGCGCGCCCCGTCCTTGCACGAGTGCCCGTACCGGGCCATGGTGCAGCCCGGCGAGTGGGGCCGGACGCCGGCGGAGACTCTGTGGGGTTCTCCCCGGCCTTCGGATCCTTCGTGACCTTGCTGTACCTCCAGTCGCGAACACCGCGTCCTCCGGCAGGTGCAGTCGGATGCGCAAACTGCGCCACCGCGCCGAGACCTTCTCCGGGCGGGTACTCGAAGAGGTCTCGGATTCGGTGTGTCGCCGCACCGCAGACGGGCCGGCACCAGCAGTACCTGCCATCTCCAAGGACGCTGTCAGTACGCAGCAGGCCGGACACTACAGGTGTCCGAGCATGTTGCCGCACCGCTGGGGCGGTCCCCACCGGCGGGGAGAACGAGGGCGGCAGAGCGCATGCCGCGCCATCGTGACCCTCAGACGGCGGTGATCACCAGTGCGGCCTGGTCGTCGAGGGTGGCACTGCCTGCGAACGCGGTGACTGCGGTGGTGATGGACTCGACGACGGCAGTGGCTGAGGGCGTCGTGGTCCGGACGGCGACGAGCGCGTCGGCCAAGCGCTCCTCGCCGAAGAACTCGCCGTCGGCGGAACGGGCCTCGGTGATGCCGTCCGTGACCAGGACGAGGCTGTCACCGGGGTACAGGTCGATGCGGCACGGGCAGAAGCCGGGGTCAGGACCGATACCCAACAGCAGGCCCGGCTCCGTGAGTTCTACGACCGTGCCGTCGGCGCGGCGCACGAGCGGCGGTACGTGACCTGCTCGGATCAGGTTGAGCGTGAGGTGGGACGCGCTGTGCCGCAGTTCTCCGTAGACGAGCGAAACGAACTGGTCGTCATCGGTCGTGTTCCCCGTCAAGGCGTCGTTGATGGCGGTGACCACGGCCGCCGGTTCGTCGAGGAGGCGGGCGGCGGCGCGTGCGGTGTGGCGGACCATTCCGGTGGTGGTGGCCGCCAGAGCGCCGCGTCCGGAGACGTCGCCGATCATGAGGGCCCAGCGGTCGCCGGGCAGCGGGAAGACGTCGTAGAAGTCGCCGCCGACCTCGAGGCCCTCACCTGCGGGATGGTACGAGGCCGCCAGGGCGGCGCCGGGAATCCTGGGCAACTCGGGAGGCAACAGGCCTGCCTGAAGATCGTGGGACTGCCGGACGCGGTCGGTGAACTGATGGGCGTTGTCGGCACTCGAAGCGGCACGGCGGGCGAGTTCCTCGGCCAGCGAGACGTCGCGTTCGTCCAGGGGCAGGTCGGTGGCCAGGAGGGTCAGCGCTCCGAAGGTGCGGCCCCTGGTCGCCAGCGGCACGCACACATAGTCCCTGACGCCGAGCCGGGCGCGCAGGGCGCTCGCGGGGGCGGACTCGGTGGCGCCGGAGGCAAGTACGCGGGCGACAGCGGCGTCCACCTCGTCGCACAGCGTGGGGGAGGAGAGGAGCTTCTCCCCCTCCCGGGTCGACGCGGCGACGGCGATGCGCTGGGTCTGGCCGCACTCGGATACGTGGACAGCGCACAGCGGCGCCAGGATCGGGACGGTCAGCCGGGCCATGCGCTGGAGGCTGTTCGAATAGTGTGTCTCGCCCGTGATGGCGGTGCTGGCCTCCAACAGGAAGGCCAGATCCTCTCGGGCGGCCTTCTCGCGTTCCTGGGCGGCGCGGCGTGCCTCCACCGCGGCATGGCGTTCGATGGCCAGCGCGGCTATGCGGGTGAAGGAGGCGCTGAGGGCCATGTCCGTGGCCTCGGGAGCCTTGGGGGTGCGGTGGTACATCGCGAAGGTGCCCAGCAGTCGGCCGTCCGCGTCCTGGATGGGTGTGGACCAGCACGCGGCGACCCCGGCTCGCAGTGCCAAGTCACGGTAGTCCTTCCACAGGGGATCCGTGGCGATGTCCGTGACGATCACGGGTTCACGCCGGAAAGCGGACGTGCCGCACGAGCCGACGCCCTCGCCGATGGGTGCCCCGTCGACCGCCTCGTTGTAGAAGTCGGGCAGGCGTGGGCCGGTGCCGTGCCGCAGGCGCTGTCCGTCGGGATCGACGAGCAGTACCGAGACGAGCATGTCCGGGGAGAGCTCCTCGATCGCCGTGGCCATCCCCCGGAGGATCTCGTCCAGCGGGGCGTCACGTGCGATCTGCTCCAGCAGCGCGCGCTGCTCGGCGGCCAGGAGATGAGCGTGGTGGTACGCGGTGGTTTCGACCGCGATCACCACGACCCCGTCGATCCGGCCGGCGGTGTCCCGGCGGGGCTCGTAGGTGACGTCGAAGAAGCCTTCCCGCTGCATGCCCGGCCTGCCCAGCAGAAGCCGTCCGTCCCGGGCCCGGTACGCGACGCCGGTGCGGTAGACCCCATCGAGCCGGTCGAGGACGCCCTGCGGAGCCAGTTCCGGAATCACCTCTCCGACCGGCTCGCCAAGGCGCCCGCGGTCGCACCCGAGCGTCTCGAAGAATGCCGAGTTCGCCGCTTCCAGTAGGTGTCCCGGCCCACTGAGCGCAGCAAAGATCACCGGGGCCTGTCCGAACAGGTCCGCGTACTCCTCGCCCCGCCGGTCGACGGAGACGGGGCGGGGCGTCGCCGCACTGCGGGGATCGAAATGGATGGACATGACAGGCGCCCTCTCCTGTCCCGTCCGCGCGCTGACCGCGCCGTTTCGGTGCCTCCACTCTGGCACATGTCTCCGCTGATTCCAGCCGGCAGCCGGGCCGAGCACGTCGGCACACCCCGAACCTCGCCGGAAGACCACCCGCGCAATCCGCCACCTCGCCCCGCATACCGGCTGGTCAGCGTCGCATGCGAGCACCACACGGCAGCCTCCGCCGCGGAGTACCTCCGCCGCCGGTGGCAGGCAGTGAGCCGGCACGACCGCCCGTCCGTCACCCTCAACGACGATCGCCGCGGACCAAGGCGGCGGCTGCCGTACTCGCGCCACATCTCGATGAACCGGCGTGACAGGCCCCTGACCAGCCATGACGTCGTCGTGAACACCATCGCGGCCCGCCAGCCACACCGGCTGACAGTCCATGACCGCAGTCGTCAGGCGCCTGCGGCGAAGGCGCCGTCGAACGCAGCGGTCGGTTCGACACCGAAACAGGGCTCGGCGTCCTGCCCAACCGGTTCAACCGTGGCTGCTCGGGGGCGGGGTACAGACACCGGCCCCGCCGTGGGCGCGGAGGAAGACCAGGAGATCGCAGACGGACTGCCCCAGTACCTGATCGTGGCCCGCACCGGGGTAGACGCGATAGACCAGGGAGGGGGAGCCCAGGCGACGCAGGCGGGCCACGACCTCGTCGGTCCAGGCAGGCGGCACATCCTGGTCGGCGTCACCCTGGATGACCAAGGTGGGAACGGTGATGGCGGAGCGGTCCGGATCGCCGTAGGCGCCCATCCGCTCACCCATGCGCCGCAGCTGATCGCCTTTCAGTGGCAGCATCCGCTCGGTGTTCACCCCTTTGAGCACGGGATGGCTGTGCGTCACGCAGTCGGCGATGACCCGGGAGGCCGTGGCAGCCGCCGAGGGCCCCAGCAGCGAGCGCAGATCCGTCGCAGGGCCACCGGGCCCGATCGCGGCCAGGCCGACGAGCGAATAGAAAGCGAAAGACAGCTCGCTGGGCACATGCGAGGCCTTCACGCCCGCGAGCATGGCCTCCAGGTGGCTGGCCGGGGCAATGGCCACCGCCGCACCAAGCCGCTGGGCGCCCGTCCGGCGCGCGGTGTGGGTGGCGAACAGCGCCGCCTGCCCCCCTTGTGAGTGCCCGACAGCGAACCACACCGGCGCCAGGCCGGGCACCAGGCGGCGAGCCGCGGTGACGATGTCGGTCACGGCGTTGCCCTCGTCCGCGCCGACCAGGTAGGTGTGCGGGCCCGGGGTGCCCAGCCCGGGGTAGTCCGAGGCGGCGACCGCGTACCCGGCGCGCAGGAGCGTGCGCAGCTCCTGAGCGAAGACCTCCGAGCCCAGGTTCGCCGACTGTGACGGTGCGCACGCGTCGGCCACGCCGGTCGTTCCATGTGCCCAGGACACCACCGGCCACCCTCCCTGCGGAGCGCGGCCCGACGGCAGCAGCACGGTGCCGCTGACAGCAACGTTCGCGCCGCGTGCGTTGGTGGACTGGTACAGCACCGTCCAGCGTCGCGCGCTCCCCAGCCGCGCATCAGGACCATGGTCTGTAGCCGCGATCAGCGTGCCCGGTTCTGCGCTCGGCAGCCGATCGGGTACCTGGTAGGCGTGATTCACCGTGATCACAGCGGACTCCAGGTGCCGGTCCTCCCCTCCATGGAGAGTCCCGGTACGGTCCGACGGACGGGAGGCGGGAGAGCCCGCCGCTGCCACGGCGAGCGCGACCGTGACCGCTGTGGCACGCAATCGGGGGCGCCTTGACCGGCGCCGCCCGGTGTCTGTGCCTGTCCCCAGGAAGCGAAGCGAGCTCGGTATCCCCACGGGCGGATACTCCCTTCCAGCAGGCCTGTCGTGTCCAGCAGGCCTGTCGTGTCCCACTTTGGCGTCTTCGTGAGTGGCAGGCATGTGGAGGTACGCCGTCTGGGCCGCTTGTCCGTCGGTCCATGAGTCAGCCCGTTCCTCGAGGACGGCCAGGTGGCGTTCGGCGTACATGCGATGCCACCACTCCTCGTCGAGGACGATGAGCAAGCACGTGCGGACGGCGAGAGTCTCACCCTCGTCGGCCAGCCGGGACCGCCCAGCGGTCCGGTGCGGCTACCGGCCTGTCGCCGGTCAGGCCGTCGACCACCCGCCGCATCAGCGCCGTCGCAGCCGGCCAAGGTGAGTGCCTCATTGACTGACGGCCACGCGTCCCTGTCGTGCGGGACTCCCTGTCGAGGATGCTTGTGCTCCCACGGCATCGAGCTGCTGAGCAGGCCGGACGAGCCCCGCTCAAAGGAATGCGGGAAACCCTGAGTGCACCCGCACCCACGTCGACCGTTCGCGGGGCATGCACCAGCAGCGCTGCGGAATGGAGTCCTGCGGCGAGGTGCGAGGCTGTGGGTTTGCGTCACCGGATGACTGCGGTGGTCGTCATCCGTACGTACATGTGTACATGGACCAACTGGACCTGTGTTCACATGTCTTCGGCGACCAAAAACCTTCGCAGATATATCTAGAAAGGGGCGCAATCAGCGCAGGCGGATCGCTACCGTGGTCGGATGGATACAGAGAGTTTGCGGCCTCTCGATACCGGAGCCCTCCGCAGTCAGCTCGTCACGCACGAGGAAGAGGTCCGTCACCTGGCGAAACAGCTCGGCATCGCAGGGGAGTTCCAGGCGTGCTGCACGGTGCGCGACGCGGCGGACTTGCTGCTGGCCGCCGGCCGTGCGCTCGCCGCCGAGACGCCCTGCCGGACGACGACGCACACCATGGCCGTTCTGTACGCGCTGTGCCGGACGGACGCATAACCCGCCACGCCAGGGAGCCCCTGGGCAGGCCCGGCGCTCGGGGGCGCACAGGGAGGTGCCGATGGCAGTAGGCCCGGCTGCGGTGGTGGCCGGCAAAGCCCGGAATTCTCCCGGCGTGGCCGGGACGGATGTCCTGCGGCCGACGCCGGCAGCCGAGAGGAGACGGTGTCATGTGGTGGGTTGCGGAACGACGGGCTTGAGCGGCGGGCCGATCACGACCAGTTCCGGCTTGGCGTACTCGACCTGAGTGACGATCCAACCGGCCCCGTGATCCCATCTGTTGGGGGCGTAGTGCGTGATGCCACCGTTCGTCGCGTCGAGCACAGGTGCTGGTCGTACCGCTGCGGCAGTTCGCCATCCTCAACTCCAACCACCGCAGCCACCCCGCACAGCCCCGGGCGCTGTACGCCTACCTCGATGGCGCAACACCAACGCCCGCCACCGTGACGTCCTCGCCGCCCAGCGTCGCGAACACGCCCGCACCCGCAGCGAGAAGGGCATCCGCTGGGGAGGTCGAGCAGCAGCCCGATCAGTCGCCGACGTTGAACGTGGCGCATGCCTCGCAGGCTGGCGAGGACGACTTCAGCGAACCGTGCTACTTGCCTGCAACCCGGCGAACGATACGGGTCAGATCGCTAGCCACGAGCCATTTGAACGTGTTCAAATAATGATGCGTGATCGGAGAGAAGACTGCCGATGCGCGCCGGGCCGGTGACAAGAGGGGGCAGGCGTGGGTTCAGGTATGGGTGTGATCGTCTTTGCCGCCTTGGTCGTCTGGCCAATCCTCATGGTGGCATTCGGCCTCTTTGTCGGGTCGAGGACATCCTGGAGGATGGGCTTGCTGATGTCGGTTCCCTTGATCCTCATGCCCTACGGGTTGTGGCTGTTCGGCGCGGCTACCCAGTGACTGCTGCTCCGCGAGGGAGGACTAGCCGGTGGTCGGGCCTGTGGCGGGAGCTACTGAACACGAGAGTGTGAGACGAGGCCGGTTGCCTGGTGGTGACCGGTGGGTTCCGGTAGCCCCCGGGACCTGAGATACGGGCTAGGAGGCGGGTTGACCGACGCGGGGGAGGACCGGGCGGAGGCGCATTCGGCTGCAGGCCCTGGAACGCTTCGCGCGCGGGGAGAGGAACTCACCAACCCGGCGAACCTACGCGGTCACAGCACTGGCCGCGCATCCGCGATGGCCAACTGCGCCATCCCATGACATGGATTCCTCGCGGTCAGGCTTGGCGGGCGTGGGACGCGAGGCGATCGGCGAGCGCGATGACGAGGTCGCGCAGTTCATCGGGGCGCTCGATGACGAACGGCCGGTCGAGTGAGGCGAGTACCGGAGGCAACCAATCGAGCCGCTCCGCCCGCAGCTCGACGCGCAGCCAGCGCTCGGTCGCCCGGTCCTCGCCTACCACGGGCGCGTACTCCTCCAGGCTCGCGACGCTGGCGGGAAGGTGGGCGCGGATCTGCCCGACTGTCCCGTGGATCCGCAACGTCACCTCGTGCCGGTACTCGGCCGTGGCGAACGCTGACAACACGCGCTGTGCCGGACTGGTACCCACGGGCGCTTCGAATGAGCCGGGCAGGGTCCGCGCGTCTGCGATGCGATCGAGCCGGAAGGTTCGGTCCTCGCCGATCCGGGTGTCCTTGCCCGTGACGTACCACCGGCCCGCGTGGGCGACGATCCCGTACGCGTGCAGCGTGCGTTCGCTGCGCCGTCCGTCGCGGTCGGTGTAGCGGATCGAGACCGGTCGGCGGTGGCGCACCGCATCGGCGATGGTGAGCAGGACCTCGGCGTCCGGGGTGTCGAAATCATCAGGCTGATCCGTGAAGGCGAGAGCTTCCAGGAGTGTGTCGAGCCGACGGGCGATGCGCTTGGGCAGCACCCGCCGGATCTTCGCCGATGCCGTCTCGCTTGCCGTGTGCTCGGTCGTCGTCAAGCCTGCTCGGCGACCGGCGACCAGGCCGAGCAGCACGGCCAGCGCCTCGTCGTCGCTGAGCATGAGCGGAGGCAAGCGGTACCCGGGGGCGAGCCGGTACCCGCCGTAGCGGCCGCGCACCGATTCCACGGGCACGTCCAGGTCGATCAGCTGGTCCACATACCGGCGCACGGTGCGCCCTTCGACGCCGAGCCGGTCGGCGAGTTCGGCCACCGTCCGGGTGCCGCCCGACTGCAGCAGCTCCAGGAGTGTCAGCACGCGGGCGGTGGGTCGAGGCATGTTCGCAGCCTAACGCGAATACAGGACCGATTCTGTCCACTATTTCTCCTAGCCTGCGACGTGCACGCCTCCAGCACAGCCAAGGAGATCCCCATGAACTTCGTCTCGATCCGCATCATCACCAGCGACGTAGCGCGACTCGTCGAGTTCTACGAGCGAGCCACAGGGGCGCGGGCGACGTGGGCCACCAAGGACTTCGCCGAACTCAGGACCGCGGGCGCCACCCTCGCGATCGCCGGCACCCGCACCGTCCCGCTGTTCGCCCCGGGCTCTGCCCGCCCGGCGGACAACCACAGCGTGATCACCGAGTTCCTCGTCGACGACGTGGACCGCGTTCACCAGAACCTGACCGGCTTCGTCACCGACTTCGTCAACGAGCCCACCACGATGCCCTGGGGCAACCGGTCTCTGCTGTTCCGTGACCCCGACGGCAACCTCGTCAACTTCTTCACCCCCGTCACGCCGGCGGCCATCGAGAAGTTCGCACGCTGACGCCATGCACAGCCGCTCACGCGGGAGCCCTGAGATCCCAGGGCTCTCGGTGAACGCGACGGCCGCGTCCAGGAGCGCCACCAGCAGGGGCACGGGAACGCACCGCTGACCCCTGAAGGAGTGGAGAGGAATACGGGGCCCTCTCCCGCGAGTAGGCGTACGTCCGCGACTACACAACCGAGCGTGAACGCCGAGTCGCAGTCGCGGAGTTCGTGAAATACAACTACGAGCGGCCGCACGCCGCGCTCGGCGACCGACCGCCCATCAGCCGGACCGCCGGGAGCGGCTACCGGATCGTCTTCGACCAGCCGCCCGAACCACTCGCGGGCATCCCGCAGCAGCTCATCTTCGTGGACTTCGCGTAACCAAGGTCCCGACCGCCCAGGGCGGCAGCCCGGGCAGGGGGCGGCTACCTTGCCCGAGGCGGGCATGGCTCAGTAGCCCTGGGTGATCGCCTTTTCCCGCATCAGCGTTTCCAACTCCGTGTTCGACAGCGGGTGCAGAGTGTCCAGGAGGTGGCGCAGGCCGGGTTCACCGAGGGACTGGCTGGTGACCTCGACCTCCGCGTCGTGGTACTGGCGGGTGAGGGTGATGTCGCGGGTGTCACCGGGGAGGCGGCGGATCATGCGCATCTCGCCGTGTCCGTCCACCGTGCAGGTCGCGCCCTTCTCCACGGGCTCTGGGCATCGCGGCGTCTGTGTGAGCGGTGAACGCACCACGAGGCCCACGTACCCCAACTCGTATCCCTCTCGGACGGGGCGGTAATCGACGCTGAAGTAGGCAGGGCCGACCACGGCACGGGATACGTGCATTCCATGCGGCGCAGCACCCAGATAGAGCAGTTCCGGATGCTTCCGGTATCGCGCGATCTCCGCCGTGTGCCGGCCCTGCTGCGCCTGCTCCGGGCCGATGAAGCCCCCGTAGCCCACACCGGCCACCAGCACGGCCACCGCCCCCAGCCGCACCCACCGGCTCGGCACGAAGAGCGCTGCGGCGACGGCGTACGGCACACCCGTCAGCGCGACCCGTGTGCCGGCGCTTCCCAGGTAGACGTTCCCGTCGTACGCGACCAGGCCCGCCAGGACGCCGAGCGTGCCGAGGACGAAGACCAGGGCCGCCCAACCGAGTCGCCGGCGCACCGAGCCGCACAGCGGCACCACGGTCTGCGCCGGTATGCCCGCCAACGCCAGCAGGCCCACCATCAGCGGCACGCCCAACGCGAGGACCGGCACCGCCGCCCCGGCGCCACCGCCCCAGGCCGTCACCACCAACTCGAAGCCGAGCGCCGGCATCGCGGCCGCCATCGTCGCCCATACCAAGAAGAGATGCAGGGCCGTCAGCGCCCCTCTGCCGCTTGTCATGCCGCGGAGCCTGCCAGCCCGCGTCATGACGCACATGAGTTCTCCTACTCAGTACGTTCTCTCCCACCCCGCGAAAGGTGACGGATGGTGCGCTCGGCTGCTGCGGTCGGCCACGGTGCGGCGAACGCCTCCTGGAACACCAGTGGCGTCTGGTCATGAGCGGCTGAGACGTCCCCGGCCGATCAGCGCCGGTGCGTGCCACATGCGCCGCCGGGCTTCCCGGGCTGCGCCGGACTCCGGGACTCGTTCGGCTTCCGGACTCAGTCGGCTTCCGGTACCGGGCCCGTCGTAGGGTCCGGCAGGTAACTCGCCAGGCCGCGCAGGATGATTTCCAGGCCGATGTCGAACCGCTCGTCGGAGGAGTCCGTCACCATCAGCCCGGCCAGAGCGCGCAGGTGGGGGAAGTCCTGCGCGGGCAGGGACGCGAAGTAGTTCTGCATCTCGTCGGTCATCTCGCGCCAGTCGGGCCGGGCCGGCGAGGCAGCGTGACCGCCGTGCTGAGCGGCCCGGTCCCGCCACATGCCCTCCTCCAGGACGAACCCGTCGATGTACGTGGAGATGAGGTCGCCGGCCTCCGCCGCAATGCGGTCGGGCAGCCCGGCGGTGCGGAAGATGGCGAGCAACGCCTCGACATGCGGGAGCAGTTCGGCGGTGAAGGGGACGTGCCCCATGGAGATCCTGGCCATGTCCCGGTGGGACAGCAGACGTCGACGCCAGGCGCGGGCGAAGTCCCGCAACTGCTCCTGCCAGTGCTCCGGATCGGGCGCGGGCAACGCGTAGTCGTCGAAGAGCCGCGTGTACATGAGCTCCAGGAGGTCGTCCTTGGAGCTGACGTGGGCGTAGAGGGCGGACACCGCGACCCCCAGTTCGGCCGCCACCTGACGCATCGAAAGGCCGTCGAGCCCGTGCCGGTCCAGCACGGTGAGGGCGGCCTCGGCGACGCGCTTGCGCGACAGTGGCATGCGTACGGGCGCGACGTGGGTGCGAGCGGGGCGCTCGCGCTCCCACGGGGATGGCGGAGGGGGTGCTGGGGTGTCGGCGGCCGCGTCGCTCATGGGACCAGTCTAGGGATCCAGAGAACAGTGTTCTGCTCGTGGTGGATGTGTCTCACTGCCAGACGCGATATATCTTGTCGAAGCCCAAGAATTGCGCTATATCTTAATGAACGCCGTTCTCTTGGTGAGCAGTGTTCTGCTACGGTGAACATTGTTCTCCAGCGTCCGGCCTCCTGTCTTTCTGGACCGCACCAGCGAGCCGGGCAGTTTCCGTCCAGCCATCCCACCGCGCCCGCGGAACCTAGACGCGACGCGGCCTTCCGTGAGGAGTTTCCGATGTCCACCACCGGTGTCGCGTCCGCCGAGACGCCCACCGACTCGCCAGCGCCCTACCGGTGGCGCTGGGCTGCGCTCTTCGTGATCCTCGCGGCCGAGGTGATGGACCTCCTCGACGCTGTCGTCACGAACATCGCCGGCCCCTCCATGCGGGCCGACCTCGGTGGCGGCGCCTCCACCCTCCAGTGGCTCGCCGCCGCGTACACCCTCTCGATGGCCGTCGGACTCGTCACCGGCGGCCGGCTCGGGGACATCCACGGTCGACGCCGGATGTTCCTGGTGGGCGCCGCCGGCTTCACCCTGGGCTCGCTGCTGTGCGCGGTCGCCGTGTCTCCCCAGATGCTGATCGCCGCACGTGTCGTGCAGGGCCTGTTCGGCGCGGTGATGCTGCCGCAGGGCCTCGGCATGATCAAGGAGATGTTCCCGCCGAAGGAATCACAGAAGGCCTTCGGCATGTTCGGCCCGATCATGGGGCTGTCCGCGGTGTGCGGGCCGATCCTGGCAGGCTGGCTCGTCGACGCCGACTACTTCGGCACCGGCTGGCGGATGATCTTCCTGATCAACCTGCCGCTGGGTGCCGCGGCCTTCCTCGGGGCCCTGCGCTACCTGCCCAGGGGCCGGTCCGGCGACAAGCCGCGCCTCGACATACCCGGCATGCTCCTGGTCTCGCTGGCCGCGCTGCTCATCATCTTCCCGCTGGTGCAGGGCCGTGAGTACGACTGGCCCGGGTGGACGTTCGCGATGATGGCCGCTTCGGTGGCCGTCTTCGTCGCCTTCGCCATCTACGAGTCGCGCCGCAGCAAGGCCGGCCGGGACCCGCTGGTCGTCCCCAGCCTCTTCCGCAAGCGCGGGTTCAGCGGAGGCATGACGCTCGGGCTGGTCTTCTTCTCGACCATGCAGGGCTTCATGCTGGTCTTCAACCTCTACACCCAGATCGGCCTCGGCTATTCGCCGCTGAAGGCAGGCCTGGTGATGGTGCCCTGGTCGGCCGGCATGATCGTCGGTTTCGGTGTCGCTCAGGCTGTCGCCAGGTTCGGCCGGGCCGTGCTCCAGGCGGGCACGGTGGTCATGGCGCTCGGCGTGTTCGGTGTGTGGCTGACCCTCGAGACGGTGGGCAGCGGCGTCGGCCCCTGGCAGCTCGTGCCGGCCCTGCTCTTCACCGGCATCGGGATGGGCCTGCTCATGGCCCCCTTCTTCGACATCGTGCTCGCCAGCGTCGAGCAGCACGAGACGGGCTCGGCGTCCGGCACGATGACCGCGATGCAGCAGCTCGGCGGCGCCTTCGGCGTGGCGCTCCTCGGCACCGTGTTCTTCGGCCTGCTGGGCGGTGGTATCGCCACCGCCGTCGACCACCACTCGGCCGGCCTGCGGGGTCAGCTGAGCGCCGCGCACGTGGCACCGGATGCCCAGGACCGCCTCGTGGCAGACCTGCGGAGGTGCGCCTCGGACCGTGCCGTCGCCAAGGATCCTGCCGCCACCCCGGCGTCCTGCGCCCGCCTCGAGAAGGACACCCGGTCCGCCGTGACATCGCCGCAGGCCGGCGCTCGGATACCCGGCGCGCTGGAGACCACCGCGACGTCGGCCTTCCGCAGCGGTTTCGGCTCCGTGATGAAGACGGTGCTGTGGATCGTCGACGGCATGCTCGTCCTGACGTTCCTGCTCTCCTTCCTGCTGCCGCGGCACGCACGCCCCGAGGGTTCTGCCGGTCACTGAGCCCCGGCAGCCTCGGCGAGACGAACGGCCGGGCACCACCTAGCGGTGGCTGTCCGGCCGGCCAGTTTCCGTCGACGCCCGGCCCGAGCGGGCCGCAAGAATTCGGGAGGAGGCATGGCAGGTCTCCTGGGGTGTGCGGGTATACAGAAGGCCCTGTTGCCGATGAGCAACAGGGCCTTCAACGACCCTTGAAACGCACGCCGGTTAGTGTGCAGTCACACCTCAGAGAGACCCGCGGAGGAGGACGAGTCGATGCCACGTCTCGGTCGTGCCGCAGCAACGGCAGCGCAGCGCGCCCTGCAGCGTCCCGGACCATGCACAGCGATTCCGAGACCGACGTGGAGTGGGGAGTGGCTGCGGACGAGCCGCTCCAACCGGCACACTCGCCAAGGCACACATCAGTGGGCCGGGATCATGTCCGTGAGTCGGCGGGCGCTATGCGTGGCACACGCCGTGGTTGACCATCTGGGTGTGGCGTGTCACGACCGGGCGCGCGCTCTTGGCCAGGGACTTGACGAGCGGGTTGGTGCCCGAGGCGATCTCCTTGTCGATGAGCGCAAGGGTCTGTACGTGGGCGGGGTACTGGGCCTTGAGCCACGCGGCATCGTACGCGCGCGTCCCGGCGAGGGACTTGAGGGCGGCGGTTTGCCTCAGCTGCGCGGCCGTTTGCCCGGACGGCAGTGTCACCCCGAGTTGTCGCGCGGTCTTGACGACACCGGCGTCGAGGGCGCGGTGGTCGCGGATGAAGTGGGCGGCGACCCGCCTGACGCAGGCTGTGGTCGCGGCGCTCTGAGCTTGCTGACTGGCGGTGATCTCCCACAGGTTGCCCTGGTGGGCTGCGGTGAGGAGTTGCCTGTCCAGAGCGGAGACCGCTGACGGCGAGGCCGTCGACGAAGCGAGAGCCGGGAGCGACGCGGCGCCCATGAGGGACAAAGCGGCGGCGCAGACGGCGGTGAAACGGGCAGCGGATCGAGTCGTGTCCATGAATCCTCCACAGGTCGCACGTGCAAGCCCCGACGAAAGCCCCATCCCTATTGCTCGAAGAGTGAGAAACAGTACCTATGTCATGGTTCACCCGGTTGAGTTGCTCGGCAACCGAGGACGCCGGCGCCTCGGTGTCGGCGCCTGAGACGCCATGTCGAGCGACTCGAACCATCAGACACGGCCCAGCCTCGGCGCTGCCCGCTCCCAGGCCCTTCTCCACCCCAGGTGCAGATACGGCAACACTGCCTAAAATCGAGGGGATGCCGCTGGCGATGCGGGCGCCCCGGGCAGCAGCCCGGGGCGCCCTGTCACTGCAGCAGCCGCTTCTCCTGTGCCGCAGCGACGGCCTCTTGTCCGGTCAGGCGGACCGCAGGACCACCGATCATCCCCTCCCAGCCCACGCCGACAATCCTTGCTGCCGAGACCAGCCCGGACCTGGCCTTGTGTTGACGCGGGGAGCGCGGCGGATGCGCCGCGCAGGACAGCCCGGCACCGCACCCACTATGGCAGGCGCGTACAGCGCAGGACCGGCCGATGACGGGCACGTCAGCGACTGGTAAGGAGCCGGCTCGAGCGACTCCTCATCGTCCGCGCGCCTCTTGACGTCACAGGTGAGATGGCACTTGTTGGTCAGTCCTCCTCACGATTGATACCCACGACCAGTAGCGAGGCCCTTCACGAGCCAGGTAGCGGCAGTGTTCGACCCGCTGTGGCGCATGCTTTTGCGGATCAGTCGTCGGCTTGGTCCTCCGATCCGGCCGCGTCGCCGATGGCGACGCGCAGGTCATGCATGCCTTGCAGGATGTCGATGAGGGCTTCTTCCGCCCCACTCAGAGCGCTTCGTGTTCCCTCCGTATCGCCGCGCTCGGCGTGCAGCTGAGCGCTGAGGGTGTACACCGCTGTCATGACGGCGGCGAAGGCGGCCTCCCGGCCGGGTGGCAGTTCTTCCGCCTCGGGTTCGGAGACCTGCACCGCCGTGCGCTGCAGCCGGTTTGTCAGGACGTTGACCGCGAGGCCGGGATCTCCTACCTGCTCCCCCCAGCCGAGCAACGTCTCAAGCACGTCCTCGATCTCCCCTTCCTCGGTCAGACGGGTTGCGGCGGTGATCTCGAGCTCCGTCTTCGCCAGCAGACTGCCCAGCAGGTGCAGGCGGTCTTCTTCCTGCGGCCCCTCGGGTCGCTTCTCCTGATCCGCAACCGGCTCAGCCGCCAGAGCGGCCAGCGCTGCGTAGATCTGCTCAGTACTTACCGGGCGCTCGCTACTGATGCTCACTCCTTCAGCTTCACCCAGCGAAGGCGTACCCGCCCGTCCAGTACGTGCAAGCCCCAGCCGAGTTCCACCACCCAGACCAGCGCCTGGCCGAGCAGATCGACGAGCTCTTCGATGCCTGCCGGCTTGTTTTCCGCGGCGCACACCGGGTGGTTCACCTCGGCCCTACGAGTGCAGCACCACGCACTCGCGGAGGAGCTGGAATCGGGCGCGGCCGACAGCTGGCGGTTGAGCATCGTGATCGGGTTGACATGGCCTTCGACCGGGCCCGAGCCACTGGGGCAGGGTGAGTCCCGTCGATGGCGGTGTCGCGGGAGCGGTCGACGTCGGCGGCGTATCGCTGGGCAGGCGCGGGCGGGGCTGGCCGATGCATGCGGAGGTGTCCGAGGCCGCCCGCGGTGCCCCTGGTCCGAGTGTGCGGGTGGCCGTCGCCGAAGTGGTGCGGCGGGGTGGGCGACCGTCGGCAGCACGGATAGCGTAATCCCATGGCCTGGGATGAACGGCTGCTTCACGCCTCGTCGTTCGGCGCAGCGGCGGTCGCATACGCCGAGCACCGTCCGGACTACGCGCATGCCGCGGTCCGCTGGGCGCTCGAACCCGCGCCCGGCCCGCGCGTGCTCGACCTCGGCGCCGGCACAGGCAAGCTGACCGCCACGCTGGTCGCACTGGGTTTCGAAGTCATTGCAGTCGAGCCCGACCCGGCGATGCTCACCGAGCTGCGCCGCTCGCTGCCGGCTGTCCGCGCCCTGTCGGGTAGTGCCGAGGCCATACCGCTACCAGACGCGTCCGTCGATGCCGTGCTGGCCGGCAACGCCATGCACTGGTTCGACATGGCCGTGGCGGGACCCGAGATCGCCAGGGTCCTAGCGCCAAGCGGTATCCTGGCCGGCCTGTGGAACGTCATGGACGACCAGGTCGAGTGGGTTGCCGGGCTCGCGCAGATCAGCGGGAGCGCGGCCATCGGCCCGCGTGACACGCCCACCAGCTGGCGCGCCGAGACGGCAAACATGCACCTGCCAAAGACCGGTGTAGCCGCCCGGTTCGGCTCGCCGGAGCAGGCCGAGTTCCCGCACGGGCAGCGCCGCACCGCCGACACCCTCGTCGCGACCATCGCGACACGCGCGGGGGTGCTGGTCATGCCGGAACAGGAACGGGATGCCACGCTGGGCCGGATCCGCGCCTTCCTGGCGAGCACACCGGAGACCGCCCGCGGCGAGTTCACCCTCCCGATGCTGACCGGCGTGCTGCGCGTCCGGCGGCTGTGAAGCATCACGTCGACAAGGGCCGTGACATCGTCGGCTAGTGCTGTGACCGCGTAGGTTCGCCGGGTTGGCGGTCGTGGCGGTTGGATGTGCGGTGACGTCCGATCGACGGGTGGAGGCGCGGTGGCTGAGCCCGTCCGTGTGCGCAGACCGATCTCCCACGAGGGGCAGAAGCTGCAGCAGATCGTGCGCCGGAGCAGCACCAGCTCGGTGCGCTACCGGCGCGAGATGATGCCGCTCGCCTCGGCGGGCGGCACCAGGTTGCCGGTGACAGCCCACCTGGTGCAGGCCGACGAGGACACCGTCCCCGGATGTGATCCACCGGTTCAACGAGATCAGCCTGACCTGCCTGGACCCCCGCTGGGCAGGAGGCCGTCCCCGCGTGCTCACCCCTGACGACGAGGACGAGTTCGGGCCGTTGGGGATCCGGCCCACCGCGGGCTCTTGCTGGGCGAAGCAGGGCAACCCCCTGCCGGCGACCTACCACCGCACCCACGGCGTCCCCCACTCCCACGGAGGCCCACTTCGCCCCGCTGCGCCAGTTCAGCCTGGCCAACTCCCACCACCTCCGCCACTCCGCACAGACCCAGGCCCTGCACCGCTACCTGCGCCGGCGCAACGCCAACGCCCGCCACCACGCCATACTCGCCGCCCAGTGCAAGGAACGCGCGCGCATCTGCAGCGAGAAGGGCATCCGATGGGGCGGACGCCCCTTCGCAGCCCCAGCCTGAACTCGCGTGGGCCCCTCGCCTCACCTTCGCCAGAACAGGTGGTGCCTCACGCCGCTCGCACTGGGCACGACCTCCAGGTGGAACCGGTCGAGCAGCTCATCGGGGGACTCCCAGAGCCGTAGCCCGGATCCGAGCTCTACCGGCGAGACCGCCACATGCATGGTGTCGACAAGGCCGGCATCAAGGAACTGCCGGATGGTGGTGACCCCGCCGCCGAGCCGGACGTCCTTGCCCTGCGCCGCTTCCCGCGCCCGTTCGAGGACGGTGGCCGGGTCGCTGTCGAGGAAGTGGAACGTAGTGTCGGAGAGCGTGAACGAAGGACGCGTGTGGTGGGTCATGACGAACACCGGAGTACGGAACGGGGGCTCCTCCCCCCACCAGCCGCGCCACTCGTGATCGTGCCAGGGCCCGCGCTGGGGCCCGAACTTGTTGCGGCCCATGATCTCGGCGCCGATGTTGTGTGCGAAGTCGCGCGTGAAGTAGTCGTCCAGGCCCCGGCTCCCCCCGGGATCCGTGCGCATGGGCCAGCTCGCCGTGGCTCCGGCCCAGGCGAACAGCCTCTCGGGATGGTCGAGGCCGAACGGCCGCTCGAGACTCTGGTGCTCACCGGCACCGATTCCGTCACTCGAGACGTTGAAGTTCATGACTCTCAGCAGTTGATCCACTTGTGTCCCTCGTCAGGTCCTGTCGCGTCATCGTGTGGCGAGGCGCCGCACATCATGACGTCGAACGGGACGTGGCCGAATCGACAGCGGCCCGCAACCTTTTTCCAGCGGCGCGTCAGGAAGCGGCCGCGTTGGCGGCGTGACCCTCCCACCTGCGTGCTGCCGGCCTCGGGGTCCTGGTCGGCCTGGGCTTCCTCGGCCTGGACGACGACGCGGAGGATCCCGTCGTCGTCACCGGCTTCAAGGCCACCCGCGCCCGCAGGCTCGCATCCGCCGGAAAGGAGGCCAACCGGGTCCTGGCCGCCGGATGCGTCGCCGTCGAACGCGGCTTCGCCCACCTGAAGAACTGGCGGATCCTCACCAAGCTCCGTACTGACCTCGCCCGCGCCACCCACCTGTTTCGCGCGCTGCTCGTCCTGACGAACATCGAGACCACTACCGACAATGGATCTCTACCGCAGGTAGCCCACGATCAGCACAGGCCCCCCGGAACAGCGTCACCGGGCCGGGATCGGCTGAGTGAGGTTGACCGGGTTGCCGTCGGGGTCCTGGATGTGGGCGACGCGCTGTGCCCACGGCATGTCGTTGGGGCCGCTGCGGACCGAGCCGCCCAGCGCCGCCACCCGGCCGAGCGTCTCGTCTACGTCGTCGACACCGATGCTGAGCAGGATCCGCGACGCCGCCCCAGTCCCCGCGTTCGCCTTGGCCACCAGCCCGAGGTCGGTGTCGCCGATGCGCAAGCCGAGGTAGAAGGCGGGGCCTTCCGTCGGTATCCGGAAGATCTCCTCAGCGCCGAACAATTTCGTATAGAAGCCGAGCAGGACGTCCTGGTCGGCAGTGATGATCACTGGCTGGATGGTGGACATGGCACTCCTGTCGAGAACGGTCGTGTCGCTGGGTAGACCGTTCGAGGACGGTGAACTCATCGGTAAAACCACCCTGCCGGACGAGCCGAGGGCCTCGACCTTTGATCTTGGCCAGTGCGCCGCTCTTCAGGGCGGTGGTGAAGGCCGTTTCAAGCCCGTTCTGACCCGCACGTGGGCACGGGGCGGCACTGTTTACCTCAGCCCACGGGGCGCTGTTGCCGCTCGATGTACTGCTGTACGACGGTCAGCGGCGCCCCGCCGCAGCTTCCGGCGAAGTAGGAGCCGGACCAGAAGTGTCCGCCCCACAGGTACCGGCGCACGTGCGCGTCGTACTCCCTGCGCAGCAGCCGGGCAGAGACGCCCTTGAGGGAGTTGACCAGCTTGGAGAGCTGCACCTTGGGAGGGTAGTGCACGAGCAGGTGGACATGGTCCTGTTCGCCGTTGAACTGCTTCAGCTCGGCTTCGAAGTCGGTGCACACCTCTCGCATGATCTCTTCGCAGCGCGTCAGCATCTCGTCGGTGAACGCCTTACGCCGGTACTTGGTGACGAACACCAAGTGGATGTGAAGGTTGTAGACGACGTGGCGTCCGGTCCTGACATCAGGATGAGGGTTCTAGCGTGGTGAGATGGACCAACCGTAGTATGGTGATCGCTGTGAGCGAACTCGGCCTGGTGAAACGGCAGTTCGGGCACCGTGCCCGACTGGCGCTCATCTCTGCCGAAATCCGACTCCTGGACGACCAGGCGCACGCGGCCCGCACGATGTGGAACTGCGTGCACTCCTGGTGGACGATGCTCCCCAAGGGCAAGCGCACTCTTGCCGCCGCCGACGAAGCGATACGGCAGGGGCGTAAGGATCTCGATTACCTCGGCAAGCTGCCCGCGCAGGCCGCGCAGGCTGTCTTGAAGACGTACTTCCAGAGCTGGAAGAACTGCTGGGAAGGCCGCGCCGGCGAGCCGAACTTCAAGGGCCGCTTCCGCTGCGCGATGTCCGTGGACATCCCGCAGGGTCGGGACCTGAACGTCGTCCGCGTCCATCGCCGCTGGGGCATGGTCAACATCCCCAAGGTGGGCCGGGTCCGCTTCCGCTGGACCAAAGACCTGCCCGTCGGCAAGAAAGCAACCAAGGAGAACCGGATCACTGGCGCCCGGCTGGTCAAAGATGCGCTCGGCTGGCACATCGCATTCCGCGTGCAGACCCTCGAAGCCGAGCCGCAGCCCCGCCAGGGCCCGGACGTCGGCATCGACGCCGGAGTGAACATCCCCCTCGCCCTGTCCAACGAGGACCACCAGGACCACGGACGTCCGCCCCGTCTCCCGGACCAAACCGCTGACCGGGACAAGTGGCTCACCGAGAAGGAGAAGGCCAAGCTCCTCACGCTGGAGCGGCAGGCCGCACACCAGAAGTCTTTCCGCAAGAAGGGGGAGAAGACCTCCCGCCGCTTGCAGCACACCTACGACCAGATCAAGCAGCTTAGAGCAAAAGCCACGCGACGAGCCTTGGACTGGCAGCACCGGACGACCACCTACCTCGCCCGCACCTACGGCACGGTCGTGGTCGAACAGCTCAACATCCTTGGCATGACCAAAGCGCCCAAGCCGAAGCCCGACCCCGACAACGAAGGCAATTTCCTGCGCAACGGGGCCAAGGCCAAGGCCGGTACGAACCGCTCCATCACACAAGAGGCGTGGGGGCGGACGGTCACGATGCTGACGTACAAGCTCGCCCGGTGCGGCGGCGAGCTGGTCAAGGTACCGGCCCCGTACACCTCTCAGCGATGCTCAGCGTGCGGCTTCATCATGCCAGGCAGCCGAGAGACCCAAGAGCTGTTCGCGTGCAAGAACACCGAGTGTGGATGGACCGGAAACGCCGACTGGAACGCGGCCCGGAACATCCTGCACCTGTATCGGATCGGCCACGTCATCATGGAGATCCCGGCCGCCGGAAGGCGCGGTCGTAGGGCGGGTAAAACCGTCAAGCCTGTCGCCGAAAGGTAGACGGGAATCCCCTCCCTGAGCTTGCGAAGGGAGGGGAGAACTTCAAAGTTGCTGAGAGAAGCCGCACCACCTGGCCACGTAGGCGAGCTTTCCGTTCCTGTCGGCCACGCGCACCCACACATTGCTGTGCAGTCCGGTACTGCCGTCTGCGTAATTGCACGTGTAGAAGCCGCCCGTGACCGATGAACCGCAGTCGGAAGTCTGGTACCAACACCAGGCGCCCTGGCTGCAACTCGACAGATGGCCGACGATGGCGCCGCTGGTGCTTGCCGAGCTGCGGATGTTGAGAGCGCAATCGTTGCCGGGATTCGGCGTCATGTACCAGTGCGTCGCGGTCGGCAGCGAGGATCCGGTGTCGTTCGCCTCGGCGGTGCCGGCAAGCCCGAGGGTCGTGAGCGCGGCAATGGAAGCCACCCAGGCAAGCCGCCGAACAAGGCTTGTGCGAACCATGATTCTCCTCGTGTCCAGAACGCGGTTGGCCTGATGCGGTAGACCAGGCTTTCGCGTGCCTGACGTGTGGCCAACCCTTCGATTCGGACTGGAGAACACTGTCCGGTTTCCGTCCGTTTGCCCCTCACCGTTGATCATGTGCGCGGGTGTACGTCAGCATTCGTCCGCACTGGACAGAGCCTCGGTGATCATGCGGGTGGCGAAGTCGCGGTCGTCGGTGAGTCGGTTGATGTGTTCGGCGAGCAGGAAGGCGGTGGCTTCCAGGGGATTCATCTCGGCCTTGGTCCAGTTTCCGTACTGCTTGCGCCACAGGCTGGGGCTCAGCCCGGTGCCTGCAGCGATCAGCAGGCCGGCCATGGTGGGGATGGCCTCGGGGCGCACGCTCTTGGGCATCATGCGCAACGTGGCCACGAGATTGGGCACCACGCACTCGATGACATCCTTGCCATGGTCCTCGTACGCCATCCGCAGCCACTGCATGTACATGTAGATGAGCGTGCACGCGCCGTCCAGCATGTCATCGACTCCGCTGGGCCCCAAGGACGCGGCGAACTGGTCGGTCAGCGCTTGTTGTTCGGGATCGGTCTGTGTCTTGTCGTCGTAGATGGCTTTGAGCCGAGAGTCGATCATCATGAGTGCTGCGCCGACATCCCCGACGGGAGCGTGCTGGGGGTCGCAGGGCGATGGCACAGGAATCCTCCTCAGCTGACCGTGAGCAGCGCGGCGTGTCCGTACAGTAACCCGCCGATGATGCCAGGGTCTGACGACTCCGGAGGATCGGCCGGAGACGCCCTACACCACTCAAACTTCGACAGCGCACGCTCAAGAGCCGCTGACACGCGACAACCTGTTGATCTGTCGCATCGAACGCTGAGCGCTTCTTCACGACGTGGTCGGAGGACGCCGTTGGTCAGGTGCGTCGCGGGCGAGGTCGAGGTCACGCTCCGGTGCACCGGAGTGTGTGGCGCTCCGCCAGTGAAAAGGTGAGTTCCAGTGCCCGGCACGACGGGCGCCAGGTGCAGCGTCAGCGCGTCGACCAGCCCGGGGGCGAGAGCCGAGCCGCGCGGCGGTGACGGCGTCGGACAGATCGTGGTCACGCGGGGTTGCCGACCCCACCGGCGCCGTAGCCGTCCGGGCCGGCCCCGTTCACCGGGTCGAGTCCGCGGCCGTTCGGCAAGCTGATCACTTAGCTGCGGCGTGAGCGGACCCGGCACGCAAGGGCCGGCCATGGAGCTTCGCGCTTCCTCCCTTGGCCCGCGGCGAAGAAGCTGGATTGATCGCCGGCGGTGATTGACTCACCCAAGCGCGGGCGGCTCGGCGGAACCCAAAACGCGTCCCGGCCCGGTCGACCGCGCACTGCCGGGCAGCAAGCACCACGTCCTCACCGACGGCCACGTCCTCACCGACGGCCACGGCATCCCGCTCGCGGTGTCACAGACCGGCGGCAGACGCAACGACGTCACCCACCTGCAGCCGCTGCTGGGCAATGCCCCGGCCGTGGCCTGTGTCAGCGGACCTTCTCCTGGCTCGTCACACACGGCCAACGCCTTTGTGAGGACCGGTCCGAGGCGGAGTGGGACAGAGCCGTCCGACAGCCTGCCCTCTTACTGCGTGAGGAGCTCCATGTTTCCGGCTCCATAGCGGTCGCCCGAGGCTGCGCCGACCGGGGCGGCCACGTCGAGCGCAACCAGCTCGTCGGCGGTCAGGGCGATGTCCGCGGCAGCGATGTTCTCCTCCAGGTACCGCACCCGACGGGTGCCCGGTATCGGGACCCCGCCCTGGGCGATGGTCCAGGCAATGGCCAGCTGCGAGGGGGCCACTCCCTTCTCGGCAGCGATCCGCACGATCGCGTCGACGATCCGCAGATTGGGGCCGAGATTCTCGCCCCGGAACCGCGGATCGCTGTTGCGGAAGTCGCTCGCATGCAGGTCCGCCGGGTTGAGTCGGCCGGTCAGAAATCCGCGGCCCAGCGGGGAGTACGGCACGAACCCGATACCGAGCTCGCGTACGGTGGCGAGGACACCGTTGGCCTCGACCCCGCGCTCGAACAGTGAGTATTCGGTCTGTACGGCCGTGATCGGGTGCACCGCGTGTGCCCGCCGGACGGTGGCCGCCGACGCCTCGGAAAGACCGAGGTGGCGGACCTGTCCGGCCTTCACCAGGCCGGCCATGGCCGAGATGGTCTCTTCGATCGGTACCGTGGGGTCGATCCGGTGCAGGTACACCAGATCGATCCGCTCGATCCCGAGTCGTCCCAGCGAGCCTTTGATCGCCCGCACGATGTGCTCCGGCCGCCCGTCCACAACCGGCCTCCCGTCGATCACAGCCATCTGGCCGTCTTCGGTGTACCCGAAACCGACCTTCGTCGCGATCACGACATCGTCGCGGACGGGGGCCAGGGCGTGGCCGACGAGGCGCTCGTTGTGGCCCAGCCCGTACGACTCGGCGGTGTCGAACAGGGTCACTCCCAGTTCCACCGCGCGCCGAAGCGTGACGCGGGCCTCCTGCTCGTCGCTCGGCCCGTAAGTCGTGCTCATGCTCATACAGCCCAGCCCCTCGGCGCTCACCGTGAGGCCGTCTGAACCCAGTGGGATCCGTCGCATGGCTGTCTCTCCGTTCTCGGAAGATGTGCCCCGGCCCGGTGGCCGAGGTCGTCACACACCCAGGGCACCATCGGGCGCCGGAATCCAGCAAGAGCAGCCTTTGTCCCGGGGGCCGGCCGACCGGGGGTCCAGCACACCCCCCAAGAGCCGAGGACGGACGGGGCCGGCAGGCGGCGCTAGCCTGAAGGACGTGACTGAGCACAGGCCCGAGACGGATCTTCGGGATTTCCTGCGGACCCGCAGGGCCCGCATCACCCCGGAGCAGGCAGGTCTCACCCCACATCTGGGGGCGCGACGTGTGCCGGGGCTGCGGCGCGAGGAGGTCGCGCAGCTGGCCGGGGTGAGCGTCGACTACTACGTGCGGCTGGAGCGCGGGCGCAGCTCGAGCGTCTCCGCTTCCGTCCTGGAGGGCGTGGCTCGCGCGCTGCAGCTCGACGAAACAGAGCGTGCTCATCTGTTCGCCCTGGCCGCGGCCACCCGGGGGCGGCCGCGCGCCGTGTCGTCGCAGCGGGCCCGGCCCGGACTGCTCAGGGCGCTGGACAACATCGCCGACGTACCGGCTCTGCTCCTGGGACACCGTCTGGATGTTCTGGCCACCAATCGTCTGGCCCGTGCCCTGTACGTGGATTTCGACGCCTTGCCGTCCGAGGAGCGGAACATGGCCCGTTACATGTTCCTCAATGACGCGGCCCGCGAGCTGTATGTCGACTGGCCCGAAACCGCCCGGGAGAACGTGGGCATGCTGCGCCTGTATGGCAGCCATCATCCGCAGGACCCCCGGCTCGCCCAACTGGTCGGCGAACTGTCCGCCGCGGACCGGGATTTCCGCCGGTGGTGGGCGGACCACGAGGTGTTCCTGCCTCGGCACGGCGTCAAGCACTACCACCACCCGCTGGTGGGGGACCTGACCCTCGGCTTCGAAGCCTTTACACCCATGGGCGACACCGACCAGACGCTCGGCCTGTACACCGTCGAGCCCGGATCGCCGTCCGAGAGGGCGTTGCGCAGGCTCATGAGCTGAGCCGGCTCGGCCTGGTGCCACGCCGAGCGATGCCGGCAGCGTAAGGCACCCTGGCCTGGTGGCCAGGGTGCCTTCAGCCGCGGGCCTCTTTTTGGCCCCGGACGGTGCCGCTCGGATCGAGTAGCCGCTTGTCAGGGCACGGTGTACTCGCCGTCGACGGCGAGTACGCATGCCGGCGACGTTCGTCGCCAGCTCCATCGGCTCCACACACCGCCTGCCCGCTGTCGCCGATTCCGCCTTCGCGGTGGGGCTGCTGTACCGGCTCGCCTTCCCGTCATCCTCGGCAGCCTCGTCACCAACAACCCCTGCCCGGGCCCGCCCGCCCCGCCCTCATCGTTCCCCCGCGACCGGCGGCATCGCCTGGGCCGCCGCCCACAAGGGCATCTTCGATGCCGTCGGCTACGACCGTGGCGGCATCCACCAACGTCGTCATCCGCTGGGTCCACGCGTCCGCACTCTCCCCAGGGCCGGCGCTCACCGGACTCCGGCTCACGGCCGCGACCAGGCGCTCGGCCTGCTGGCCGCGGCCCCCTGCACCAGCGGGCCCCGCGAGCCCTCCCCAGCTGACTTCCGCTACCGGGTCATGCGCCGGCAGGCCACCGGAGGCTGCGAAGCCGCGCAGGACAGAGACTTCCCCGCCCCGATACCCTGCTCGCGGCCTTGCCGGCCCTGGCGGAACAGGCGTCATCCATGCGGGATTTGACCCACTGTTACCGGCCGTGGGCACGGGACGTGCCCCGGTGCACGATGAGCGGTGTCACGGGCGCGGCCTGTCCGCTTGCGGAGCTGGATGCGGATGGTGAGCGGACCCGGCGCAGCCTGCGAGCAGGCTGAGTCGTTCCGCGGACGGCGATCCGGGTTCGGCGGTGGAGACGCCCAAGGTCTGCTCCGGGTCGTCGGCCGGGGTGAAGGCCTCGTAGCCCAGGATGAGGTCGCCCACCACCGGGTGGTGGTAGTGCTTGGTGCCGTGGGTGCGCTGGAACACATCGTTCGAGGCCCACCAGCGGCGGAAGTCGGTGTCCCGGACCGCGAGCTCGCCGACCAGTTCGGCCAGGGCGGGGTCGTGGGGGTGGCGTCCGGCGTACAGGCGCAGGGAGGCGACGATGCCCCGCGCGGCCTCTTCCCAGTCTGCGTACAGCGAGCGGAAGCCGTCGTCGAGGAAGGCCAGACGCGCCATGTTGCGGCTGCGTACGGGCAGAGCCTCGAAGTCTGTGTACAGGGCGCGGGCGAGCTGGTTGGACGCCAGGACGTCCAGTCGCCGGCCGTAGACGAGGGCTGGGACGTCGGTCAGGCTCTCCACGAGCAGGCGCAGGCCGGGACGGACGCGCTGCCTCGGCAGCGGGCGGGGACGGGTGAGGGCCGGTTTGGCGAGCCGGAACAGGTGGGTGCGCTCCAGATCATTCAGCCGCAGGGCCCGAGCTACCGCGTCCAGCACGGAGGCGGAGACGTTCAGGGGCCGGCCCCGTTCGAGGCGGACGTAGTAGTCAACGCTCACGCCGGCCAGCCGTGCGACCTCCTCACGCCGCAGGCCCTGAACCCGCCGGGCACCGGCCTGGGGCTCCAGGCCCGCCTCCTGCGGCGTGATCTTCGCGCGGCGGGAGCGCAGAAATTCCCGCAGCTCGGTGTTGGGTTCCTGGGCCATGCCACCACGGTAGTCCGGCCCGACAGGGTGATGGCCGCGCCAAAGGGGGTCTGCTGGACCCCCGGTACAGGTGGATCTCCCACTGCGGTAGCGGCCGGTGCTTGGCTACTGGAAGAGCCATCGAACACCAGGAGGTAGTGATGAAGCGCAGGATCCTCGGCAGCACCGGGCTGTCGGTGAGCGAGTACGCGCTCGGCGCGATGATGTTCGGAGCGATGGGCAACACGGACCACGACGAGTCCGTCCGCATGATCCACACCGCACTGGATGCCGGAATCAACCTGATCGACACTGCCGACGTGTACTCCGCCGGAGAGTCGGAGGTGATCGTCGGCAGGGCGATCAAGGGCCGCCGCGACGACGTCATCCTGGCCACCAAGTTCGGGCTGGCCATGGGTGACGATCCCAACCGACGCGGTGGATCGGCCCGCTGGATCCACCGAGCGGTGGAGGACAGCCTGCGTCGGCTGGACACCGACCACATCGATCTGTACCAGATGCACCGGCCGGATCCTTACACCGGCATCGACGAGACACTTGCCGCCCTGTCTGACCTGATCCGGGCCGGAAAGATCCGCGCGATCGGCGGCTCCTTCTTCTCGCCCGAGGAGATCGTGGAGGCACAGTGGGCGGCCGAGCGGCGCGGGCACCACCGCTTCCGCAGCGAGCAGCCGCCGTACTCGATCCTCACCCGCGGTGTGGAGAGCCGCGTGCTGCCCACCGCCCAGCGTTATGGCATGGGCGTGCTCACCTTCGGGCCGCTCAACTCCGGCTGGCTCTCCGGTCGTGGGGATCCCACTGCCGGGCACCGCAGCGCCGGTGCCGGGGCCAAGATGTTCGACCTGTCCCGGCCCGCTGTACGGGCCAAGGCCGACGCGGTGCAGAAGCTGACCGCCCTCGCCGCCGAGGCTGGTCTGCCGCTGCCCCATCTGGCCGCCGCCTTCGTCCGCGCCCACCCGGCCGTCACCGCGGTACTCATCGGCCCGCGCCGGCCCGAGCACCTCGACGATCTCCTCGCCGGGGCCGACGTCGAACTCGACGACGACCTCCTCGACCGCATCGACGACATCGTCCCGCCCGGCGTCGATGTCAACCCCGGCGACTTCTACATCGACCCCACCCCACCGCTCACCGACAAGCGCCTGCGACGCCGCTGAGGCACGCCGGCAGGGCCGTGTACTACGGCCTGCAGGACCGTTGGACCCGACCGGATTCCCACCCATGCTCCTGCAGGCCGGTGCCAATGCAGTGCTCCTGGACAACTCCACCCGCATGGCCGCCCACGCGGGCCGGTGCGCGTAGCCCCAGGTCGTGGCCTGCCTCTGCATCACCGACGCGGGCAGCCCTCACCACGTCCGACCGGCCGGCACTCGCGCTCCGGCCTCGCAATCGGTTCCGCAAGGAGGCCCAGTACACCCGCAGCTGCCGCGAAGTCGCAAGTAACCCTGGGCATTCGATGACAGCCTGCCGACACGCTTCCTCGTCTGCCGCTGCGTCATGGTTCGTTGGATGCTGTAGGCACCTGGCGGTACTCCGTTGGCAGTGCCGTACTCAGTGAGGGCCAGTACCCCCGTTCCGCGCATCGGGGTATCGGAGCCGATGGTCACAGGGCTTAGGCCGATGGCTTGGGCGAGGACTGGAGCCATATCGAACACCGCCCACTTCCATTCGTCTTCCGAGGCGTGGGCCGCGTTCCAAACGGGAGCCAGTCCCAGTTCGACGCGGCGGTCCCGCTCGTACGGCAGCGGGCTTCCGATCGTCAGCAGGCGGTCATCGCCGTCGCCGGCCTCGCTGCAGCGACGGATGACGACACCGTTCTCGGCGACGACCCACGCGGATCCGGCCCCTTGGGCGCCGTTGCAGCACGCCTGCGCACGGCCGTAACGGGCGCTGAGTCTCTCGCAGGCCCCGGAGCACTTCGTCCGCGCGTTCGCTGTCGATCGGGTCGCACCACCGGCCGGCCACGAAGGTCCAGCCATCGAGCTCGGGGCTGACAAATACCCGGGCGAAGCACCCGGGGCCATCTGCCGGGCCGTCGTGGCTGGGCCTTGACCCCTGATCTTGGACACACGAGACACTGGATCCTGAGGATCTGAGAACGGACATCTCGTGGTCATGAAGAACTATCCGCCGGAGTT
>NZ_JBSFDI010000029.1:0-120365 GCF_053593835.1 Streptomyces sp. NPDC002076 | reverse complement strand
GGCCATCACAGTCATTTCCTACGACCGGGTGCGGGCATCTGGCCAACTACCAGTCGACGTCCCAAGAGGCGAACGTTGCTTGATGCGGCACTAGCACCTCCGAGTCCGTGCAGCAGCGGCAGCACTGGATGGTGGAGCAGGTCCTCGGCTGGTCAGGCCTGCCCGTCGTCCAGATCAGGCCCACCGTCTTCATGGAGAACCCGCTGTTCCGTGTCGGCTTCTCCTCGATCGCGAAGAACGGAAGCATCAGACTGCCCTTCGGCCGGGCGAAAACCTCCCCTGTGACGGCTCGGGACGTCGCCGCGGTTGTTGAGGAGATCCTGTCCGATCCGGCCCCGCACATCGGCCGAATCTACGAGCTGACCGGCCCGCGCTCGGAGGACGCCACGGCCATGGCGGCAGAGCTTTCCGCAGCTCTGGGACGACCGGTCGGGTACACCGACGTCCCGCTGCAGGAATGGATCAACGACGATCTCAGACCGCTGGGGCTGCCGGACCATGCCTTTCAGCACATCTCCACCATGGCTCGTCTTCACGCCGAGAATCGATACGACCGCAAGGCGGACGGTGTCGAGCAGGTCACCGGGCGGCCTCCCTCGGGGGTGGCCGATTACGTCCGTGACAACCCCAGCCTATTCAGCCTCTGAATCCGGGGTCCTCGTGGTGCGGTGTACGCACTCTCCGCCTGGCCGCCGTGGGCGCGTTTAGCGCAACGTCGAAGACCATGCGGAAGACGGCATCGAAGGGAGCGGAAGACTTGGCGGCCCCGGGCGCCATCAGCGTGCCCTCCAAGGCGCTGAGGATGAACAGCGCGGCCTCCTCGACGTCGAGAGCGGCATCACCTGCCTCCTGGGCTTGGCGTGAGCACCCGCCGGACGTGCGCCTCCGATCGCTGGCCGCCCTGGACGGCGGAGCGGATGTTTACGGAGTGGTCCGACACCTCGGCGCCGAAGTTGCACACCAGGCATCCGAGTCCGGGGCCGAAAGGGGGCCGAAAGCGCCTCTCCCGCTCCAATCCAGGGACAGGCGGCTCGCTCGCGCCGGGGATTTCAGGGACCGATGATCACCAAGCCATCCATTGCGACCAGGCTGATCGCGGGCGTCAGTGCAGCGTGACCTGGCCTGTGTGGACGGCACGCATGGCGCGCTCGACGGTCTCCTGATTTTCGCCGACCGGAGCAACGTAGCCGATGACGTCGCGCGCGGCGTCCTCTCCGAGCATGCGGGTGATGACCCAGGTGGCGAGGTACTGGGACGCCAGACAGCCTCCTGCCGTAGCGATGTTCCCCTCGGCGTGGAACGGCGCGTCGAGCACGGTGATGTCGCAGGCTTCGACAAAGGGCCGGCTCTTTATGTCCGTGCAGGCGGGCATGCCGTCCAGCAGTCCGAGCCGGGCAAGCACCAGCGCGCCGGAGCATTGCGCACCGATCAGTTGTCGCGAAGAGTCGAGCGGCAGCCGGGAGATCAGCTGGTCGTCGGCGACTACGTCTCGCGCTTTCACGCCGCTGCCGATCAGCACGACCTCGGCGTCGGTCACGAACTCCATGGGGCGCTGCCCCGTCACCTCGACGCCGTTCATCGAGGTGACCACCGGCGTCGGCGTGGTGATGAAGGCTTCCAGGCCGTCCCTACGACATCGGTTGATCAGCGCGGACGCGATGAAGCTGTCGAGTTCGTTGAACCCGTCGAAGGTGACCACGGCTACCTGCATCACATCTCCTTCAAGCACGGCATCGGATCTGTACTCTTCCCTGGTGTGCCGGTCCGGGGCGAGAGCCCGGTCGGCGGCCGGCTCGGGTGCGGCAACCGCACCGCGCGGCCGTGGTTCACCAGCGGGGGGCGCCGTCGGCAAGTTGGAGTTCGCCGCGGCCGAAGGAGAAGTTCTCGTTCGGGACCGGAATCAACGCGATGAAGATGTCGTCGGGCGAGACGCCGAGTGCCTCCACCACGAGTTTGTTGATGGCCGCCGCCACGGCCCGCTTGTCCTCCAGAGGTCGGTGGGCCCCGAGCTGAAGCGTGATGATCATGGCGTCGCTGCTGCGCTGCATGCCCATGAACGTCGGGTCCAGGAAGAGTTCGTTCTCGCCGTGCTCGCTGATCATGATGAACCGGTCGCCCTCGGGTATTCCGAGGGCCTGGACCAGTGACTGGTTCAGCGCATCGGCGAGAACGCGTTTCTGCTCCGAGGAGAAGCGGTTGGCGGGGATGTGGGCGTTGAAGACGGGCATGAGCTGCTCCTCGGGAGTTGCAGTGTCGGCTTGTGCAGTCGGGGGGATTGAGCGGCTCCGGCCGCGGTGGATGCGGCGGGAGGACGCGGGGCGGAGAGGCGACTCGCGCTCCCTGCACAGCCGAAGCGGAGCTGATCAGGCTTCCGACCACCGGCTGAAGGCGATACGTGGGTCAGCGCCGACCATCTAAGGTTCCATCTGGAACCCAGAAGGCGTCAAGGCTGAGTTCCATAACGGAACTCAAGAGGTACTCTGTCGTCATGGAGTGGCGAGAACTTGATCTGGGCAACTGCAGCGTCGCCGCAACACTGAGCCTGGTCGGCGAGCGATGGACCCTGCTCATCCTTCGCGAGGTCTTCGCGGGACTGCATCGATTCGACGAGATAGCCGAGCACCTCGGGATCTCCCGCAGGGCCCTCACCGAGCGCCTTCGGCAACTGGTCGACACCGGCCTGCTGGAACGCCGGAGCTACCAGGAGGCCGGACAGCGCTCCCGCCATGAGTATCGCCTCACTGCGCGCGCCCACGACCTGCAATGGATCCTGGCCGCGCTGCTCCAGTACGGCGACACCCACCTCGGTAACCCTGCGGCCGCGCCGGTGGTGCTGCGCCATTCCGGCTGCGGCGGCCAAGTACACCTCGAGCTGCGCTGTGCTTGCGGCCACGAGGTTGCAGGTTCCGACGTGGAGCCGGTCCTGGGCCCCGGCGCCGTCCGGATATCCACCTGACGCGGTCACCAGTATCGGCTTTCCACGGCACTGCGCGTCGTCATAGAGGCTGATCGTTCCAGCAGGACTGAGTCCTGTTCCCCTTGAGAGGCTTTCATGATCGAACGCAAGGATGCCGAGTTCCAAGCCGACGACGCAGTCACGCTGCGCGGATGGCTGTTCCTGCCGGACGGGCCGGGACCTCACCCGGCGATCACCATGGCCCATGGCTATGCAGGAGTGAAGGAGCACGGTCTGGAGCCCTTCGCGCGAGCCTTCGCCGAGGACGGGTTCGTCGTCCTGGTGCATGACCACCGCACCTTCGGGGCCAGCGACGGCGGGTCCCGGCAGGATGTCGACCCCTGGCAGCAGATCGCCGACTGGCGGAGGGCCATCTCGTACCTGGAGAGCCGGCCAGAGGTCGATGCCGACCGGATCGGCCTGTGGGGGAGCAGCTATGCCGGCGGGCACGCGATCGTATTGGGTGCGACCGACCGTCGGCTGCGCGCCGTGGTCTCCCAGGTGCCGACCATCAGCGGGTACGAGCAGGGCCTGCGCCGCGTGGCACCGGACGCCGTGGCGAGCCTCGAGGAGTCCTTCGCACAGGACGAGCGGGCCCGGTTCCGGGGAGAGGATCCGCATACCGTGGCCATCGTCAGCAGCGATCCGGCGGTGCCCGCCTCCTACCGCTCGCAGGAGGCCATCGACTTCTACCTGCAGCCCACACCCGACGGCGCATGGGAGAACAAGGTCACGGTCCGTTCAACCCGCGCGGCGCGCATGTACGAGCCCGGGATCTGGATCACGCGGGTATCTCCCACGCCGCTGCTCATGGTGGTCGCCCTGGGCGACGCGGTCACCGTGACCGACCTGGCACTCGCCGCCTACGAACGGGCCCTTGAGCCCAAGCGCCTGCAGCTCATCCCAGGCGGCCACTTCGACCCGTACACCAGCCAGTTCGACCGGGCGAGCGACGCCGCCCGCGCCTGGTTCCGCGAGCACCTCACCTGACCGGCGAACGCCCCCCTTCCCCGGCGTGCCCAATGCGATCCGAGGAAGAGACATGCCCCATCTGTGCTGTTTCAGCGACGACAGCTCCGCCACGCTGGAGGACATAGCGACCCTGAGCAGTGGATCGGGCAGGTCGGTCCCACCCCACTGCTGATCTCGTCGCCGAGCACGGCGGCACCACCGGCGTGGATCTCCTGCTGAGTGCCAGCCAGCGGGCGCCGCAGCCCAGACGTCTCGTGCTCCTGGAGGGCAGGCGCTTCTCGCCACACCCCGCATGGCCCTGGAGTGGTTCCAGAACCTGCGCCCTTTCCCGGCTCCCTTCCGCACGCCTCACCCGAAGGAAAGATCATGAGCTTCGCCTACTCGTCGATTCAGACCCGAGAAGAGGCCGGCGTCCTGTTCGCCACCCTCGACGCCGGCCCCCTCAACCTCATCGGTGTCGACCTCGTACGTGACCTCGTCTCCCTCGTCGGCACTCTGCACACCGACCCCGGTGACGTGCGGGTCGTCGTCATCGACAGCGCCTCACCGGAATTCTTCTCGGCGCACGTAGACCTCACGGCGATTCCGCAGTACACCGCGGAAGCCGCCAAGGCCGGCGGCCCCGGTGACGCCTCGCTCGGCATGTTCCTGTACAAGCTGGCACACGTCCCGGTGATCACCATCGCCAAGGTGCGCGGCAGGGCCCGCGGCGGCGGCAACGAACTTGCCCTGGCCTGCGACATGATCTTCGCCGCGCGCGAGAACGCGGTCTTCGGACAGTTCGAGTCGGGCACCGGCGCCCTGCCCGGCGCCGGCGGAATCCAGCACCTGACCCGGCGGCTGGGCAGAACACGTGCGATCGAGGCCATCACCGGCGCCGACGACTTCGACGCCGACCTCGCCGAACGCTACGGCTGGATCAACCGCGCCCTGCCCGACGCCGAACTGGACGGCTTCGTCGAGCGCCTGGCCAAGCGCATCGCCGGGTTCCCACCCGCAGGAGTCAAGGCCGCCAAGCGCATGATCAACGACCTCACGCTGCCACACCCGGCGAACGTCCGCTCCGACTCGGCCACGTTCCTCAGCCTGGTCGCACTGCCCGAATCTCGCGAGCGCCTGGACTACCTCGCGAACCGGGGCCTCCAGACGCCTGGTGACCTCGAACGCGATCTCGGCAAGGCCGTGGCGGAGTTCCCCGGCTGACACCGATGATCAACGGTGGCCGCGTCCGGTCCCGCAGTGGCCCGGCCGCTGAAAATCCGCGAGCCGGCTTCCGGCTCGGCTGGCACGCTAGCGCTCATGGCCACGCCCCCGAACCCCCGACAACGACTCGCCGCACTTCAGCGCTACTCAGCCTTGAGCGGCGAGGACTTCACCGGCCAGAACCTGGCCTCGGCCAGGACTTCGCAGCTGCGATTCACCCGATGCTCGTTCGCAGAGGCCGACCTGCGCCACGCCAGCTTGGACGGTTGTTCGTTCAAGTTCTGCGATCTGAGCCGTGCTGACCTGCGCGGAGCCTCGCTGCGGGGAGCGCACCTCGCTGGCTGCGATCTTCGCGACGCGGATCTGCGCGGTGCGGATCTCACGGACGCCGTCCTCGGCCGCGTCAACACCGGCAGACCGCCATACGGCCTCACCGACATCACCGGAGCCCGTCTCGGGGGAGCGATCCTGCGCGACGTCCAACACGACGACGTCATCGGTTGGCAGTCTGCCAACAACATCGCGTAGACCCGAGCCCAGACCTCCCCCAGACAAGAGACAAGATCACGATCTACGCCTGGAGTACTGGTCACCGGCGGCTTACTGGTGTGCTTCGGACGGTTGAGCTCGACGCGCTGGCGCATCTGAGGGCGGAGTCGTTTCGAGGTGAGTGCGGGAGCCACCTTCTGACCGAGCCTGCGACGTCGGTTTGTTTTGAAGTCGCCCAAGGGCTTGCGGTGGGATGGTGGAGGGTGCTTCTGCCGCAGGAGGTTCGACGGGGATGTCGGGCTCAGCTGCCCAGTTCGTGTAGGTGACGTACGTTCCGCAGCGGTGAGCGGAACACGACGAGCCAGCTGATAGCGATCAGGACGGCGCCGGTCCAGATCGCGGGGCGGACCCCGAAGCAGGTGCCGATCAGCCCGGCCAGCAGGGCGCCGACGGAGAGAGCCCCGGTGAGCAGGAACCGAAAGGTGGCGTTCATCCGGCCCAGCATCACCGCAGGGGTCACCGTTTGGCGGGTGCTGACCGCGAGGACGTTGGCCAGGCCGGTCTGGACGATGGTGACCATCCAGCCGGCCGCGCCGACCCACAGCAGGGGCCCTGGGGCCATGAGAGCGGTGAGCAGGGCGAAGGGACCCGTTGCCGCGCCGACGATCCACAAGGCCCGGCCGTGCCCGAGGCGCCTGCCGACGGCGGGCGCGACGATCGCGCCGAGGAAACCGCCGATGCCACCGGTCGACAGCACCAGCCCCAACATTCCGGCCGACAGGTGCAGTTTCTCGGTGAACAGCACCACGAAGGACACCTGGCACACCTGGATCGCGAGGTTGGTCACAGCCCCCTTGACGGCCAGTGCTCGCAGCATCGGATGGCCGAGCACGAAGCACAGCCCGGCGGCCGTCTCCCGCCAGAGCGGGGGTCTGGTCGTGGCTGTACGTTGCGGGCTTGGCTCGGCGGCCCGGATCCGCGCGATGCACGACGCAGACCAGAGAAAGCCGAGCGCGTCGGCGACGATCGCTCCCGCCGGTCCGACGAACTGCACCACCAGGCCGCCGATGCCGCGTCCAGAGACATCCGCGGCCTGATTCAGCCCGGTGAGGGTGGAGTTGGCGGCGACGAGCCGGTCCGAGCCGACGAGGTGGGGGACATACGACAGATGTGCGATGTCGAAGAAGACTGTCGCCACCCCGGTCAGGAACACCACCACGTACATCTGGGGAAGAGCGAGTACTCCGCAGACCCAGGCCACGGGGATCGAGCCGGTCAGTGCGACCCTGCTCAGGTTGGCTGCGACGAGCACGGTCCGTTTGGGCATGCGGTCCACCCATGCCCCCGCGGGCAGGCCGATGAGCAGGAAGGCCACGGTGCCGAGCGCGGACAGCACGCCGACCTGTCCCGGCCCTGCGTGGAGCGCGGTCTGCGCGAGGACGGGGAGCGCCAGGAAGCTGACCTGTGCGCCGAGCCTGCCCGCCGCGTCGGCCGTGTACAGAAGCCGGAAGTCACGGTCGGCGAGCGCGCTGCGGTGCCGCCGGTCCACGGCGGCGGGTGCGGGTGGGACGAGTGCGCGAGTCATGACGCCCGAGGCTGGCGGACGTACCGCACAGCTCGCCATGAGTTCAGAAATACCTAAACTCAGTGGATGCTTGAGCTGGAGTTCACCATCGAGGACCTCGCGCTGACCCGCTTGGCGATCTCGCCGCTGTGGGAGGCGATCGCGAGCCTGCGTGTCCTGACGCAGCCGGAGGGTCACGCACTGCACGCCCCGTGGCTCGCGGCCGTACGCCCTCGGTTGGCCCGGGCGCGGCTGGACCTGCGGCCGGTCACCGAACTCGTCACGCCGAGGGTGGCTGCTTTCGTCGCGCCTGCACCGGTGGTCGCGGCCCCGGACATCCGGCTCGAACTCGCAGCGATGCGTACGCACCCGGCGGAAGGAATTCAGGCCGACCTCGATGCCCTGGGGCTGCCCCGGTACGCGGATCCCGTCGCAGCGATTGAACGGGTGGTGACCACCATCGAGGCCTACTGGGAGCTGGCGGTGGCACCGTACTGGCCGCGCATCCGCGCGGTCCTCGAAGCCGACGTACGGCACCGCGCACATCTGCTGTCCACCGGCGGCAGCCGCCAGCTCTTCTCCGACTTGGACCCCAACCTCCGCTGGGAGGACGGCAGACTCGGAGTCAGGCTGCGCAGCAACCGCTCCGGTACCGTCGAGTTGGACGGGCGCGGCCTGGTCCTCGCCCCGTCCGCCTTCGCCTGGCCCCGAGTCTCACTGCTCACCACACCTCCCTGGCAGCCGCTCCTGCGCTACCCGGCGCGCGGAACCGCCACCATCTGGGAGTCACGCCCCGCCGCTCCCTCGCACGCACTCGCCCAGGTGATCGGCAGACCCAAGGCGCGCCTGCTCACCCTGCTCCACGAACCCGCATCCACCACCCAACTCGCCGCGCTCACCCGGCTCACGGTCGGCGGCGCCTCACAGCACCTCACCGCGCTCAGGGACGCGGGACTGGTGCGCCCCACCCGGATCGGCCGCAGCATTCTGTACGCCCGGACCGAAACGGCCGAGGCGCTCGTGGCCGAGGCATCCGAACACTGATCACGGCTCAGCCCCGCCCGGCTCCGCTGAGGGCACCCAGCGATAGCTTTGCGGCAGTCGGGGTTCCCGTAAACGGGAAGAGCAGGGGGCCGCAGGACGCAGGTCAGGTGCGGCTCCCGCAGCCGATCAACACTGTGCTGACCTGCGGGTTCCGGAGACGGTGCTCTGTCCGCAGTTCCGTGAAGACGCATTCAACGCGTCGTCGCCCTGGCATGCTGGGTGCCCCGGCGCCTGAGAGGACCTCATGTCAACTCCCCCCGACGCCATGGTCGTACGGGATCAGCGGCGGTGGTACACCGCCAACGAAATCCTGGCGTTTCTGGTCGAGCTTGCCGCTCTGGCATGTCTGAGCTGGTGGGGATTCACCGTCAGCGACGACGAGGCCCTTCGTATCCTGCTGGGCGTGGGAACGCCCCTGGTGGCGATGGCGCTGTGGTCGTTGTTCGCGGCACCGAAGGCGCTGCTGCGGCCGCGGCTGCCTCTCGTACTCGCCGTCAAGGCGATGGTGCTGGGTGGCGGAGCAGCAGCTTTGTACGGAGTCCGGCATCCCGGCGCCGCCATGGCCATGGCGGTCATCGTGGTCGCGAACACATCGGTGGCCGAGATCTTTCGCCACAGGTCGCCCCTCCCGCGCACAGAGCAGGCGTACACGGCCGATTCACCCGCCTCCGGCTGAGGATTCACGGACGAGGTGCCGGACCTGGCGGGGTGCCGTCCGCCTCGTGACGACGCAAGTGGTGGTGGGCCGTGCTGTTCTTTGACCGTGTCCAGCAGTGCGGGTAGCGAGAGCACCAGGCTGCTGGCGCGCGCTGTGGCGGCGAACCACTTAGGGTCGGTGGGGCATTGACGACAGTCGGTGAAGAGGGGGAGATCGTGTCCAGGAACAGTGCCGACCCGACGGTTGCCGAACGTTTCCTCGCTGCGTTCCAAGCCCGGGACTGGGAGAGGCTGAGCGGCTTGCTGGCCGACGACGTCACTTGGACCATGCCGGGAACCGGCACCATCTCGGGCCACATCCGAGGCAAGGATGCGGTCGTGGGCAGAGCCCGGCACATCGCGGGGCAGGGACTGCACACCGAGTTGTTGCACGTTCTCGTCGGCGCACACGGTGTCGCCCTCTCACTCCGCAACACGGCAACTGCCCCCGACGGACGCAGGCTCGACGAACACCTCGCGACCGTGCTGACCACCCAACACGGCCGCATCACGGCCATCGACAGCTACCTGTCGGACGTCGACGGCATGAGCGCCTTCTTCACCGCGCCCTGAGCTCCTCCACGCCGTCGGCCGGTGATGCCGGCTGGCCGGAAAGGCGGAACAGGATGCACGGGACTACGGCCCGAACCACATAATTCCCCGCCAGGAGCCAGCTTCCCCGACCGCATGTTCGAACGCTGCCGATGCCTCCTGCAACCGGTGATCCGCATGGTTCGCTCCGGCCGGCTCAGCTGATAAAGCTGGCTCGCGCCCCGTCTCGGCCTCAGAATTCTCCGCGTGGCAGACACGGGACCTACCGAAGATCGGCCCACGTCATCACTCTCATGACCGCCGGACACCGCGTCGCCCTGGCCGGAGGAGGAGACGGCCTGCGCGCCCTGGCCGAGGCAGCATGCGACCTGAAGGAAGGACGACCTACCCGCCACCCGGAACTCGTCCTCTTCCTCGGTTGGGGAGATCTGAAGGACTACGCCGCCAACGACCCCGCCGGACGCGACCTGCACCCCCTGGTCAACCTCGTCGACAACCACGGCACCGACGCGATCCTCGCCGCCGTCACCCGCCTCGTACCCGAAGAGAACGCACAGGTCACCATCTCCACCGCCCACAAAGCCAAAGGACCTGAATGGCCTCGCGTACTGATCGCCGACGACTTCCCCCGCCCCAAAGAACACGAACCGGAAGACAACACCAGCCCCGCGCCACCACCCGAACCAATCGACGACGCAGAAGCCCGCCTGGCCTACGTAGCAGTCACACGCACCGGCCAGCGCTTGGACCTCGGAGGCTTGTCCTGGACTCACGACAGCCCCGGCAGCGTCGGGTTCCGGCCCTGGTCGATGACGTCCTGGGCGGCGGGTGTGGTGCCGGTGCCATACGCGGCTGAAACGATGCCGATGCGACGGAAGGTGCCGCGCAGTCGCCGCACCTCCTGGACCGCTGCAATGGATAGTCCTCACGGTTGAGGGCGGCATTCGTCCAGGCTGAACCAGCAGACACTATCGCTTGGGGCTGATCATGATGCGGTGGCCAATGCTGTCGGTGTAGCAGCGAATAAGCAGGACAAAGCAGCTCACGGCCAGCCGATCTGATCAGGCACGACCGGCTGACCGAGCACCAGCTGCGTGCCGTCAGCGACCGGAGGGGGCGCGGCGCGCGTATCGAGCAGCACGTGCAGGCGTCCGTGCCCGCCGGGCTCGAACAGGGCCTGTCTGCGCTTTCCCTGGTCGAGAATACGGTCGGGTCGATCGTGTGCAACCGGCCAGGGGTACGCGATTGCCATGATGGTGGGAGGCTGGGGCGGGATGCGTTCGGGGCTTGTGGGGTTGGTCTGTGGTGGCGGGGGATAGATCTGCTCAAGCCGCGAAGTCCGCAGGTCACGCAGCCCTGTGCGTTCGGTTCACCCGAATGGTCGGCATGCCTCCTCTACAGCATCACCTCGGCGGGAGGGCCACGCAACGCGGGAGCAACGCGGCTTCACCGTGAACGGGCGCGCAGTCGCACCGCTTCCAGGAGGAATGCGAAGCCTGCGCACCCCGGGCAGTCTGGAAGTGGGGCGCGTGGCATGTCCTCAAGTCGCACGGTCGGCAGTGGCGACGTCACCGCTGACGCCCGGCACGTCGGGAAGAGGCCCCATGAACGAACATCCGCTGATCGAAGACCACGGACTCATCGGTGACCTGCACACGGCCGCGCTGGTGTCCACCGGGGGAACGATCGACTGGTTCTGCAGCCCGCGATTCGACTCGCCGAGCATCTTCGCAGCACTGCTCGACGGTGACAGCGGCGGTCACTGGACGATCACTCCCCAAGCGCCGACGTATGCGACCAGGCAGCTCTACTACCCGGACACCTGTGTGCTGCTCACCAGATTCATGACCGAGCAAGGCGTCGGCTCGGTCGTGGATTTCATGCCGCCCGCCTCGCCACGCAGTCCGACGAACAAGCACCGGCTGGTCCGCATGCTGCGCTGCACGCGTGGCGAGATCTCGTTCGACATCGAGATCGCCCCGCGGTTCGACTACGCGCGGCAACCGCATGAGGTCACGTCGTCCATGGGCGGCTGGCATTTCGCCGGCCGGGGCACGGACTTGACCATCCATGTGGTGGACACACTCGACGACGAGCGCCTGGACGACCGGAGAATCCGCGCAGGCAACGCGCTCATGTCCATCAGGCTGCGAGCCGGTATGACCCGCGGCCTCGTGCTGGAGACGTTCGCCGACGGTCCGCCCCGCATCGTTCCGCCGGAGGAATGCGAGCGCCTTCTGGAGGACACCATCGCGTTCTGGCACAACTGGCTGGCGCATTCGCGCTACACCGGACGGTGGCGGGAGACGATCAACCGCTCTGCCATGACGCTTAAACTGATGACGTACGCCCCGTCCGGGGCCATGGTCGCGGCTCCCACCACCAGTCTGCCGGAACAGGTCGGAGGCGAGCGCAACTGGGACTATCGCTACGCCTGGGTGCGTGATGCCTCCCTGTCCCTGCACGCGCTGCTCGGACTGGGATTCACCGACGAAGCCATGGCGTTCACCGAGTGGCTGGGCGACCGCGTTCAGGAAGTCGCCGGTTCGGGCGAGCACCCTCTGAAGGTCATGTACCGCGTCGACGGCTCCGCCGACCTGGCGGAGCAGACCCTCGGGCACTGGGCAGGCTACCGGTCCTCAGCTCCGGTCCGGGTCGGCAACGGTGCCGCTGACCAGTTGCAGCTCGACATCTACGGATCGGCGCTGGAGTGCCTCCATTTCGCCGACGTGCGCGGTCTGCCGACTACTTGCCGCATCTGGGAGGCGCTGATCAGCACGGTGGACTGGGTGTGCGAGAACTGGGACCGTCCCGAAGCCGGTATCTGGGAAACGCGGGGCGGCGACAAGGACTTCACCTACGGGCGGCTGATGAGCTGGATCGCGTTGGACCGGGCCGTCCGCATGGCCGCCCGAAGCGGCCGCCCCGGTGAGGTGCAGCGCTGGACCAGGCAACGCGACGCCATCTACTGGCAGATCATGCAGAGAGGTTGGAGTCCGGCGCGTGCCGCGTTCACCCAGGACCTCGGCAGCGAGGTCCTGGACTCCGCGCTGCTCCGGATGCCTGCGGTGGGGTTCATCCCCCCGCAGGACCCGCGGTGGCTCTCGACCCTGGACGCGATCAAGAAGGATCTCGTGTCCGACGGCCTCGTGTACCGGTACGACCCCGCTGCCTCTCCGGACGGGCTGCGCGGGTCCGAAGGCACCTTCTCGGCGTGCACGTTCTGGTACGTGGAGGCCCTCGCCCGCGCCGGCCATCTGCGCGAAGGGCGATTCGTCTTCGAGAAGATGCTCACCTACGCCAATCATCTCGGTCTGTACTCCGAAGAGATCGGGCTGACCGGTGAGCAACTGGGCAATTTCCCCCAGGCGTTGACCCACCTCGCTCTCGTCTCCGCCGCGCTGAGCCTGGACGCCCATCTCGACGCCGCCGTGCCAGGTTTCCCTCCCACCTCGCCGGTTCCGGTTCCCTATCTCTACGCGCAACCGATGACGGCGGAGGCCGGAGGTTCGCCGGTCACGCCGGCCAGCCCGTATCCGCCGGACCACATCGTCCGCAGGTGAGCGCACCAGCCACCAGCCTGTCCATGACGGCGTAGGCATGACGGGTATCGGTTCTCGTCTCACGCTGCCGCGTGACGGCAGGGGCGGTGGCGGGAGGCGATGGTGGCGGTCAGGGCCTCGACGGCGTCGACGGTCGCGGTGCTCAGGGCGACGGCGCGGCCGGTCGCGGCGCTTCCGGTGCCGTCGGACGTCTCGGCCAGCAGGCCGGAGCGGGCGGTGAAGGAGTCGTACACCGACCGCAACGCCCCCGGGGCCACAGTCTCGGCTCCGGCGGCGGCGCGGGCCAGGGCGGTGAGGTGTTCGTGCAGCGGGTCGGCCAGTTCGGTCAGCTCCGGCACGGTCTCCTGCGGGGTACGGGGCAAGTGTTCGCCCAGCAGGGTGGCACAACCGGCGACCGTGGAGACCTGAGTCGTGATCTGCTCCAGCTGCGTGTTCGACCAGGGCCCGCGGTGCTCGGCGGGCTCGGCGTGCGACTGCTGCACCGCGGTCTCCATGTGCTCCCGGACCTGCCGTGACCGCGCCCGCAGCGCGTCGACGGCTGCCAGGTCGGCCGCCCCGACGTCGGCGTAGCCGGTCAGCAGTTCGGGCAGCAGCCGGTCCTGCACGCGCAGCCACTCCGCGAGCAGGCCCGGCAGCCGCCGGGTGGACCAGGTCGGCCAGACCAGGAAGATGAGCATCGCGAGCGCGGCGCCGACCACCGTGTCGGCGGCGCGCGCCCACGCCGTGGGCCCGGGCAGCCCGCCGACGTGGTGGATCAGGAAGACGATCCAGGTGGTCAGCCACAGGTTGAGCATCAGCTGCCCGGTCCGCAAGGTCGAGAACGACGCCGCGGCGAGCACCACCGACGCGACCGCAAGGCCGGTGGGCGACCAGTGCGGCAGGGAGAGCATCCAGGCGAAGAGACCGCCCAGCACGGCCCCGGCCGCCCGTCCCCAGCCGCGGGCCATGGTGTGCCCGTACCCGGGGAAGAGCACCAGCATGGTGGTCAGGGCCACCCAGAAGCCGTGCGCGGAGATGCCCAGCCCGCCCCAGCCGCCGATCGACCGGCCGATGACCTCGGCGAGCACCACGCCCACGGCGAGCCGCACCGCGTGGCGGAAGATCGGCGACTGGAGATGCAACTGGGCCCGGATGCGCCGGGCGGTGCGTGCCACGGAGGGGGTGCCCGCGTACAGGCCCGGCACCTCGGTGTGGGGTTCCAGCACATCGCCGACGCGGCCCTCCGTCGAGCGCCCGGCCAGCTGCTCGGCCACGCGCAGCCGTGCAGCCAGGTCGCGCGGGCCGCGCACGGGCGAGGCCTGTGCCGCCGACTCCAGCACGGCCCAGACCTCATCGGGCGTGCGGTGCTCGCGGCCGGTGGCCACCGTACGGGAGATGTTCCCCAGCACCTGAGCGGCGCCGACCAGGGCCTTCTGGTCCACGGCCGCTGCCGCCGTGGATGCCGTGACCCGTACGGTATGCAGCGCGCGGCGGATGCGCTCAGCCTCTCCGAGCAGTCCGAACATGGCGGCCGCGGCCGGCCGGCTGAACTGCGGCAGCAGGTCCAGGGCGCGCCGGGCCGCCGTGAACGGAGCGGACGCGCTCACGGTGCCGGACCCGGCCGCGACCGAGGCCTCGGCGAGTGACTGGTACACGGCGGTAAGCGCACGCCGCTGGGAGGCGAACCGCGGACCGTACGGCGGGAGCAACTGCACCACCGCGACGAGTCCGGTCCCGGCCGCGATCCACCCGGCCATCACCAGGCCGCCGTGTACGTCGCGAGTGAGATCAGCCGTGATCATCAGCCCGATGACCGCGAGGCAGCCCCGGATGCCGGGCGCGACGCCCACCGTCCGCCACAGCCCGACGGCGAACGCCGCGACCGCGAGCAGCAGCAGGAACAACCAGGTGGTGCCGTGCACCAGGGCCCCCAGCACCGCCATGGCGCTGAAGGCCGCAGCCATCCCGACGGCGTTCACCACCGGGTGCCGCAGCGGGCTCAGCAGCGTACCGATGCCGCAGATGAACGCACCGACGCTGGCCATGGCCCCGGCCAGCGGCTCGTCCAGCAGCAGCCCGAGGACCGTGGCGAGCAGCACCCCCAGCACGGCCCGCACGATCGCCGACGGGGCCGCGAACGCACGCTCAATGCGCAGTCCGTCCCGGCCGATCGTGATCAGCGTCGCCCACCAGCGCATGTCCGGGCCTCCTCAACGGCACGGCCCCGCACCAACGCTCTCATCCTCTGCCGGTCCCCGCTTCACTGCCACTCGCTGCACCCGGACGGCGCCGCTCAGGCGGTGGGAGAGGCCACGACGCCGATGAGGCCGGCGACGAGGCGGGCGAGAACGGCGGGGGCTGGGGAGCGCATGCTGCTGATGCGATGAACACGCTGGACTTCGCAGACGGAGCGGATCTCGCGCGCCACCGAGCGAGTGCTCACCGGGTCGGTCACCCCAGCAGCTCAAGGCCCGAGGGCTGTCGGCCGGCGCCGGAACGCCCCATGTGCAGCAACGTCGGCCATGGGTGCGCGACCGTCGGTCGAGACGAGCGGGGGGACAGCGGGGAGACGAGGAGGCGCGGGCATGTCGGGACTGCTGGAGACGGACCGGTCCGGGCCGCGGCGGCTGCGGGAGCTGCTGCGCGGGCCGCGGCCGGTGGTCGCGCCGAGGGCGTACGACGCGATGAGCGCGCTCCTCGTCGAGCAGGCGGGCTTCCCGGCCGTGTACATGACCGGCTTCGGGGCCACGGCCTCCCTGGTGGGCCGCCCCGACATCGGACTGCTCACCATGAGCGAGATGACCGACGCCGCCCGCCGCATCGTCTCCGCCGTCGGCATCCCGGTAATCGCCGACGCCGACAACGGCTACGGCAACGCGGTCAACGTCATCCGCAACCGTCCACGAGTACGAGGCCGCCGGCGTCGCCGCGATCCACCTGGAGGACCAGCCCGCCCCCAAGCGCTGCGGGCACATGGAGGGCAAGGACGTCATCCCGGCGGGCACCATGGCCGGCAAGATCGAAGCCGCCGTACAGGCCCGTGACGACCCCGACTTCGTGATCGTCCCTCGCACCGACGCCCGGCGGTGGAGGGCTACGACGCCGCGCTCCGGCGAGCCCGCCGCTACCGCGAGGCAGGCGCCGACATGCTCTTCCTGGAGGGCCTACGGAGCGGCATCGAGATCGAGGCGGCCGCGGCGGCCTTCCCGGACATCCCGCTGCTGTTCAACTGGGCCGAGGGCGGCAGGACCCCGCCCACCGGCCTACCGGTGAAGGCGGTGGTGGCGGTGTCGGTGGTGTGGTCGCCGGACCCGACGGCGCTGACGTACTGCACGGCGGCGCTGGCCCAGCTGTGCTGGACGAGGTACGGACTGCTGCCGGCGAGGTGGAGGCTGATCATCATGTCCCCGGCGGGAGGCAAACACGAACCCGCCACACAGGAGAAGCCAAAGTGGCTCGATCCCATCGGCTGGAGACCCGATTGAGCCGCCCGGAGAGGGCGTTACTGACTTCGGCTCGTCAGGGTGAACTTCCTTCAAGTCCCTGATGTGCCGGATCGGGGCCTGTATCCCGGGGTGTGTGAGGTGTGGGGATGGGGGTCGGGCTGAGGCTTCCCCAGGCAACGACAACCGCGGCAGGCGGTGACCGGTGCTTGCATGCTGGGAACGGGAGTTCGCCGGTGACCTGGGAAGGGGGCGTTCGTGAGGATCGGGTCCGTGAAGCGGCCTGAACGTGTTGCTGTCATCGGAGTGGGCATCCTCGGAGCCAGCGTGGGCTGGAACCTGTCCCGACAGGGCGCCGAGGTGGTCTTCATCGACGCAGGCCAGCCGGGCGAAGGCGTCACCAACTGGTCCTTCTCGTGGGTCAATGCCAGCAACAAGACCGCGTGCAAGTCCTACTTCGACCTGAACGTCGCGGGCATGGCTGCCCATCGTGAGCTTGCCAGGGCTATCGGGCCAGACTCATGGTGGTATCCCGGCGGCCACCTGCGCTGGGCCGACGATCCCGCAGCGCAGATGAAGCTTCTGGAAACAGCCGGAGTGCTGGCAAGCTGGGACTACAGGGTCGAGGTGTGCACGGGGGCTGAGGTGCGCCGCCTCGAACCTGCTCTCACGATGCCCGGTGAGGTTCCAGTCGTGTTCTACCCCGACGAAGCCTGGGTGCACGGACGTCATCTCGTCGGCCGCCTGGTCGGCCAGGCTGTTGCATCTGGCGCCGAGCTCCGGTCCGGCACCGCGGTCTGTGAGGTTGGCACCGGTGCCGACGGGAGCATCCGGACAGTTACTCTGTCCGATGGGAGCTGTCTCGACGTCGACATCGTCGTGAATGCAGCGGGCCCCAGCGCCTCCCACGTCGCCGGGCTCATCGCACGGCACTTGCCGATGCGCAGGGAACCCGGTGTCGTCACCCGGATCGACTGTGCTCAGGTCCCGGTTCGCCGGGCCATGCACGCGCCTCACATCGAGATCCGTCCTGACGGGGACGCTTCGGTGGTTCTCCACAGCCGCGAGATCGACGCACTCATCGACACAGGCGAAGACCCAGCGGAACTCGCACGGCTGCTCCACGAATCGGCGCGGCACGTCGTTCCCGAGCTCGGCAACTCCCGCATCGCACAGACACGGGTAGCCCACCGGCCTATCCCGGCCGACGGATTCCCCTCGGTGGGAGCGGTGCCGTCTGTGCCGGGATACTACGAGGCCGTTTCCCACAGCGGCATCACACTCGGACCGGTAATCGGCCGGCTGCTTGCTTCGGAGATCCTCAGCGGGACGAGAGATGAGGTGCTGGCGGATTTCCGCCCAGAGCGGTTTCCCTCGTGACGGCTCGGGCAAGGGCCACCCGCATCGCTGCCCAGGCGGGGGGCGTCTCCGTGTGCCCGGAACAGGCTGGTGGGCCGCGCCGCCGCGTCAGGCGAGCCGGAAAGACCGGATGGTCCTCCACCTCTGCCGCTGCACGAGTTACTGACTTCGGCTCGTCAAGGCGATGTCGGACCGTCAAGGGTCAGGCCGGTGCCCGCTATGAAACCGTTGAGGGTGTCGGGCCGGTACTGGAGGCGTTTGAGTCGGTTGCGGACGAGCGTTTTCAGGCGGTCGAGGGCGACGACGGCGAGGTTGGCCAGGCTGTGTTTGATGTGCGCCCACACGCCGTCGACGGGATTGAGGTCGGGCAAGTACGCGGGCAGCAGGAACACCGTCAGCCATTCACGTTCGGCGATCAACTCACGCATGGCGTGGGAGACGTGCGTGCCCAGCCGGTCCCACACCAGCACGATCGGCGCCTTGACGAGCTGATGGACGCCGTCGACCAGCGCGACGAAGTCCCGCTCGCCCATGCTGCGGCGCTTGCCCTTTCCGGCTGGGTGGGTACGCAGACGGTGACACAGCCGGGTCCGGGAACCGGGCCGTATCGCGATCAGCCCAGCCACCGACAGGCGCCCCGAGCGTCGCCCGCTTCACGACCCGTGTGCGACCGTGCCGGCCCCAGGTGTGTCCTTTGGGCGGCCATCGGGTGAAGCCCGCCTCGTCCTCGAAGCAGATGTACCCTCCGCAGGCCGCCCGGGCTCTTTTACCTCCTCCCACGTCGCCTACTTCCGCGCGTTGACGGCCTGTTCATCGCGTTCGGCGACCCGACGAGCGGGCACCTGCGGGCTGAAGCCGAGCCGGTGCATCAGCCTCGTGGCACCCGAGACGCTGTAGCAGACGTGGAACTTCCTGCCGATCAGCGAGGCCACCCTCGACGCCGTCCACACCTGATCCTCCACCCAGCCGTGCGCGGCCGGGCCCTGCTCGAGATACTCAGCCAGCTTCTCCCAGCAGTGCGGGGACAGACAGCATCGCGATCCACTCGGGCCACGGGAGGCCAGCGCCATAGCACCGCCGTCCCGCCACAACTGGTGCCACTGGTAGGCCGACTTCCGGCTCACCCGCAGACGCCGTGCGATGTTCTGCTCGAACAGCTCAGCCGCCTGCATCCGCACCGTCTCCCGGTGCCGTCGTCCCGCAGCAGACAGCCCGCCCCCATCCCCATACCTCACTCACCACGGGATACCGCCCCCGCTCCGGGCCCATCAGGGACTTCAAGGAAGTTCACCCTGACGAGCCGAAGTCAGTAACGCCCTCTGACAACACTCCTATCCGCGCGGCATCTGAATCACCTGAGATGTCTTTCCTCCGAGCTGTGACCCGTGGATGTACTGGTCGGCCCAGGCGCTGATAATGCGGGCGGCGCGCTGCGCTTGTCCTCGTGCGGTCAGGAGATGGTCTGCTCCTTCAAGCGCGACGAAGCTTCGCGGGTGTCGTGCCTCGCGGAAGATCTCCCCGGCGTTGGCGATGTCGACGGTGTTGTCGGTAGGCGAATGCAGGACGAGTAGCGGCAGGTGCAACTTGCGTATCCGGTCGCGCAGGTGAGCATGGTGGACGTCGTCGACGAAGGCACGCTTGAGGACCAGGGTCCTCCCCCCGATGACCCACTCGTGCGACCCCTGACTGAGAACGCGATCCATGACCGCGTCGTACTGTCCCTCGACGTGGCTGGGGTCGACAGGCGCCCCGATCGTGGCGACCGCGCGGACGCCGGTTGCCTCGGCCGCTGCGGCGATGGCGGCGGCGCCTCCCCACGAGTGCCCCACCAGCAGGTCTGCTGGAGTCCCTCGCTCCGCCATCAGAGTTGCTGCACGGACGGTGTCCTGGACCTTGATGGTGAAGGAACCGTCCCCCCAGTCGCCGTCGGAGTCTCCGATCCCGAGGTTGTCGTAGCGCAGCATTCCGATCCCCTCGCGTGCCAACTGCTTGCTGACGCGCGAGGCGGCCGGCGAGTCCTTACCGAGGGTGAATCCGTGGACGAAGATTCCCCAGCCTCGGATCTCGCCGTCTGGCAGGTCGATTGCTCCGGCCAGTCCGGGGCCGACGACGCTCTTGAATCTCACTTCTTCAGACATGTTGTCATCACCTCGGCATGGACTGTTCGTGGGGTAAGGGAGGTGAAGGCGACACCGGCTGGTGCCAGGCGCGTGCTCCGAGCAGGAAAGCAGTGAGCGCGGTGCTTGTCACCGTCGGCGCGTCAGATGGCCGACTTCTGGACGGAGGCCGGCTCGCTGGCGAGCAGTGCAGTGATCTCATCGGCGAGGTGCGGCCCGAGCTCGCCCCAGCCGTCCTTGTAGCCGTAGACGCCGGCCAGGGTGCGGGCGTCGTAGTCGCCGTTCATGATCTCGATGTCTGTGGCTGTGATGAGTGCCGGGTGGGCGACGCCGACGGCCGCCGAGACCTTCATCAGCTCCTTGCGCAGGGTGCGCAGGTAGACAGCGGCCCGGGTGGCCTTCGAGGTCGGGTCGAGGCCACGGGCCAGCCACGGGTTCTGGGTGGCGACGCCGGTGGGGCACCTGTCGGTGTGGCACTTCTGCGCCTGGACGCAGCCGATCGACAGCATCGCCTCACGGGCCACGTTGATCATGTCGACACCCAGAGCGAAGGCGACCGCGGCGTTCTCGGGCAGCCCGAGCTTGCCGGAGCCGATGAAGGTCAGCTCGTCGGTCAGCCCCAGCTCGGCGAAGGTGCCGTAGACCCGGGAGAAGCCCATCCGGAACGGCAGCGACACCGAGTCGGTGAAGATCAGCGGCGCCGCCCCGGTGCCGCCCTCGCCGCCGTCGATGGTCACGAAGTCGACCCCACGGTCACCACGCGCCATCAGCGTGGCCAGCTCCTGCCAGAAGTCCATTTCTCCCACCGCGCTCTTGACCCCGACCGGCAGACCGGTCTCTGCGGCGAGCAACTCGACGAAGTCGAGCATCGAGTCGACGTCGCTGAACGCTGTGTGCCGCGACGGGGAGGCGCAGTCCTTGCCAGCTGGGATGCCGCGGATCTCGGCGATCTCCGGGGTCACCTTCGCGCCTGGCAGCATTCCGCCCAGCCCGGGCTTGGCGCCCTGGGAGAGCTTGATCTCTATCGCTTTGACCGGGGCGTCGGCGACCACATCCTTGAGCTTGTCGAGGTTGAAGCTGCCGTCCTCGTTGCGGCAGCCGAAGTACGAGGTACCGATCTGAAGGACGAGGTCGCCGCCGTTGCGGTGGTACGGCGCAAGGCCGCCCTCGCCCGTGTTCTGCATCGCGCCCGCCAACGCCGCCCCTTTGTTGAGCGCCGTGATCGCCGCGCCGGAGAGCGATCCGAAGCTCATCGCCGAGATGTTCACCACGCTCGCCGGTCGGAACGCCTTGGCGCGCCCGCGCGGCCCGCCCAACACCTTGGCCGAGGGCAGTGGGGCCTGCGGGTCCTGCGCGTCGGGCAGCGTGTCGGCGAACGTGCGGTGCTTCACATACGCGTGCCCCTGCACGTGCTCGACGTCGATGTCGGTTCCGAACCCGAAGTAGTTGTTCTCCTCCTTTGCCGACGCATAGATCCAGGTGCGCTGGTCACGACTGAACGGGCGTTCCTCCTCGTTGGAGGTCACGATGTACTGCCGCAGCTCCGGCCCGATCGTCTCCAACAGGTACCGGGCGTGCCCGATCACCGGGAAGTTCCGGAGCAGTGCGTGCTTTTTCTGGATGAGGTCGCGGGCGGCCACCAGCGCCAATACTGTTGCGGTGGCCGCGCCGATGCTCCGGGCGCGCATGAACGTTCCTCTCCTCGATGCTCGACTCCATCGCCATGCAGTGGACGTCGTCGTGTCGTGTTGGGCGTTGAGCGGCGGGCATGGCCAAGCAGGCGTCAGCGTTCTTCGAAGAATGCGAAATGATATTGGAAGCCGTATCTATGGGCTTGGCGGGCTCCGCCAAGGGCGCCGCCTCGCGTTCCACGCCGAGACCCGCGACGGCACCATCCTCCGCCAACTCATCGCCCACCCAGCATGGTTGGCCGCCAGAGCCCGCCTCCTGACGTTCCATCTGCCCGAACACTGGCCTTGGCAGGACGTCTTCGAGAGGCTGTGGACGGCCGTCGGCTGCCGTCTGAGCACCTGACGAGCCGGACCGTCCCGCCCGCCCACGATCAGGACTTCGGAGAACCCGCTACCGGTACGGCCGCCCGGCGATCGCCCATGCCCACCAGCAGAGAAACAGCTGAATCCGGCTCGGAACTCACAGAGCTGCACTCACCGAATACTGCTCCGCGGATCCAGGATCAGAGCTCTCTACATTCAAAGGAATGACCAGTCAGAGGCGACGCACCGGCGAGCGGTGAACCGTCAGGAGAGGCCGGCCTTGAGGGCAGCCGCGATCTGCACGACTCGCTCCGCCTGGTGGCGGGCTGCGTTGCGGGTCTGGTCACCGATCGGGTTGTTGCCCTGGGCGTCGACATGGGAGGTGCCGTAGGGGTTTCCGTCGACGAACTTGACCGGGTCGGTGTAGCCCGGCGAGACGATCAGGCCGCCGAAGTGGTGGATCGAGTTGTAGAGGGCCAGCAGGGTCGACTCCTGTCCGCCGTGCGTGGTGGCGGTGGTGACGAAGCCGCTGTAGACCTTGTTTGCGAGCTTGCCCTGGGCCCACAGGCCGCCGAGGGTGTCGATGAACTGCTTGAGCTGGGAGGAGATGTTGCCGAAGCGCGTGGGGGTGCCGAAGATGACCGCGTCGGCCCACTCGACGTCGGCCGCCGTAGCCTCGGCGATTCCAGCGCTGGCGGCGGCATGGGCGGCCCAGGCCTCGTTGGCATTGATGGCGGCTGCGGGGGCCAGCTCGGCCGCCTTCAGCAGGCGCACCTCGGCGCCGGCCTTCGCACCGGCTTCGGTGATTTCCTTGGCGATCTCGGCAGAGAAGCCGGTCGAGGAGTAGTAGATGACGGCGAGCTTTACGGGGGAAGCCACGACGGTTGTCTCCGTTCCTTCGGGGGTGTTGGTCTTGTTGCGGCGGAAAAAGCCCATAGTGATCAGCGCTTTACCTTGACCTGCGCTGTCCGGCGCAGTGTGGGTTCGAGCGTGGGAGGACCCCAGCCCGATAGATGAACCATAAACTAGATTGTTGAACGGTCAACCTAATCTGCCGCTCCTGTGACGACCGCAACAACCCTGGAGGGTTCCAACACAGCTCCGGATGTGTGCTGACCTGGGCGTTCGCTTCGTGACGCGAGCGTCTTCAGGCGGTGTCTTTGTACTCATGGATGAGGCCGCCGAGGATGTCGCGGCGCACGATACGCTGGGCTGGGAATGGGATCATGTCCGGGTCGTCGGCGGGAGCGCGAATTTGCAGGGCCCGGTGGGGCCGCCCGCGGTCGTAGTGCTAGGCATACTCGGCGAGGACGCGCCGCAGGTGCTGCTCGTTGTAGATCAGTAGCCGGTGGGTGCACTCGGCTCGAGCGGTGCGTATGAACCTTTCGGCGTGGGCGTTCATCTTTGGCGCCTGGGGCGCGCTCTTGGGGATCCTCGATACCGTCGGTGGTGAAGACCGCGTCGAACGCTTCGGTGCAGCGGCTGTCGCGGTCGCGTAGCAGGTGGCGGAAGCGTGAGGCCCGGTCGCCGAGGTCGACGAGAAGATTCCTGGCGAGTTGTGTGGCCAAGGCTGCGGTGGGGTGGGCGGTGACGCCGAGGATGTGCGCGGTGCGGGTGCCCATCTCCATGGCGAAGAACACGTACAGCCGCTTCAGGGTCACGGTGTCGACATGGAAGAAGTCTGCGGCGCGCGGGAACTCGCGCCATGTGGGCGCTTCGTTGGGGCTCCGGCGGGGTGCCGGGCCGAGGCCGGCGCTGCGCAGGACGGGGCGCATGGTGGATGCGCCGATACGGTGGCCGAGGCGGCGTAGCTCACCTTGAATGCGGGTGTAGCCCAGGTGGGGTTCTCCGCGGGCCAGGCGAAGGATGAGGGCGGTGAGCTCGTGGGAGAGCGGCCCGCAGTAGGTGTGGCCAGGGCGATGTCAGGCGAGCCGTTTGCCGAAGAAGACCATCACGGGGCCGGTGAACTACGCCTCCGCCGCGGTCATTCCGCTGTACTTGCAGAGTTCCGAAAAGGGTACAAGCGTGCGATGCGCCTGAAATCACAGGCTTAAGTATCTTGCTGGTTCTCGGTGGCGGGCGGAGTGACCTTGGTGAGGTAGTCGGCGAGGGATTTGAGGTTCTCGTCGGCGGTCTTGGTCCAGGTGAAGGGCCTGGGGTTCTCGTTCCACGAATCGATCCAGGCCCTGATGTCATCCTCCAGCGCCTTCACCGAGGTGTGGACGCCGCGGCGGATGGGGTTGTCTGTCAGCAGGCCGAACCACCGCTCGACCTGGTTGATCCAGGAGGAGCCGGTCGGGGTGAAGCGGACGTGGAAGCGGGGGTGCTTGCCGAGCCAGGTCTTGATCTCGGGGGTGTTGTGGGTGGCGTAGTTGTCACACACCAGGTGCACATCAAGCCCAGCAGGAACCGCCTTGTCTATCGTGACCAGAAACTTCTTGAACTCGACGGCCCGGTGGCGGCGGTGCAGTTCACCGATGACAGTGCCGTCGGCGATGTTGAACGCGGCGAACAGGCTGGTGATGCCGCGCCGCAGATAGTCGTGAGTGCGCCGCTCGGGCATGCCCGGCATCATCGGCAGCACCGGCTGCGAGCGGTCCAGCGCCTGAATCTGGGCCTTTCGTCCACGCACAACACCAGAGCTTTCTCGGGCGGGTTGTGATACAGGCCGACGACGTCGACGACCTTGGCGACGAACTGCGGGTCGGTGGAGACCTTGAAGGCATCCTGCAGGTGCGGCTTGAGGTCGAACTTCTTCCAGATCCGCCCGATGGTGGACTTCGACAGCCCTGTGCGGGCGGCCATGGAGGCTCGCGACCAGTGGGTGTCCCGGCCCGGGGTGGATTCCAGCGTCGCGACGATGACGTCCTCGACCTGGTCGAGCAGGATGGACGGCGGCCGACCGAGCCGCGGCTCGTCGATCAGACCGTCCAGCCGCCGCTTGACGAACCGGGCCCGCCAGCGGTTCACCGACTGCTCGCTCACACCAAGTTCGGCCGCCACCTGCTATTCGTCCCGCCCTCCGCGCACCACAGCACGATCCTCGCGCGCAGAGCCAAAAACTACGCAGTTTTCGCGCGCCTCATCCAACGTGCCAGCTGAGCCCGTTCGTCATCCTGAGCACCAGCTCCGACTTGCGCCGACCCGGCCGTGGCTCGTCCGCAAGCCCGGCCATCCGCCGGGCAGCAAACCGCGAGCGCCACTTCCTCACCGTGTCCGCGGTTACCTTGAACTCTGCCGCCACACGTGTATTCGGCCCCAGACTCCCATCTCTGACCCACGGTGCAAAGTAGCCGTCGGGCCTATGCCGTTCCCCGTGCACGTACGCCGTCGGACGCCTCCGCGAAGTAGCCGGTCTCTGCCCAGCCGGGCAGCACGGCGATCACCCTCTTACCCGGGTAGCACGACTGCACCATGAGGTCGCCGTGCGGGTCAGCACCGCAGGGGTCGCCAGAAGGAGCACGCCGGCCAAGTCGAGCCGCACGCCGGCCGAGCCAGTCCCGCCATGCGGTTGTCGTCGGCCCAAAGCTCTCCTGGGAGTGCGGGAGAAGCCGAAGGCCGCCTCACCTGGGGTGGATTCGCTCGGTCAGTGAACGTTCCCGCGGTCCAGGTCGGTCAGCAGCCTTTCCACGTCCGTCATGAGCGAGCCGTAGACGTGCCACGCGCCCGGCTTGGTGAGCCTGCCCTGGCCGATCATGTCGGTCATCGTGCGGTGCCATATCAGCGTACCGTCGATCGCCCGGCGCAGCCGCTCCTGGGGAGATGCGTTCGATGTGCCCTGTACCGGGCGGGCTTCGACGAATCCCTGGACAGCTGTCGCGGCCAGTTGCAGGGCGTCGGCGTACCGGTCGAGGAACTGCTGCCCCAGATGGTGATCGGCGTGGTCGTCGTGGGCGCTGTCGGCCAGGGTGCGCGCGATTCCACGAACCTGGAGCGACACGCCACGCAGGACGCTGAATGCATCGGCGTCCGTGTAGGTCGTGTCCCTGCGCCGCGTGTGCACGACGCAGCGCGTGTTCCAGCGCAGGCTCTCATCGGCCTGCTGTACCTGTTCCTCTGCATGTGTGAGGCGCTTGTCCAGGTTGCGGGCCTGGTGCAGCCAGGCATGGGCCTTCGAGGTGAGCTGTCGCCGGGCGAGGCCGGTGCCCATGTCCTGCAGCAGTGTTCCCAAGGCGTGGGCGAGGTCGCGTACGGCGGAATCGGACTCGTTCAGATACAGCGGCGGCAGGACCAGGGCGTTCACCGTGATACCCATGGCCGCGCCGGTGAGCGTCTGCAGTACGGGGGACAAGAGGTGGCCCATGGGATCGGTTGCGGTGGCGGCCAACGCGATCACCCCTGTCGAGGCGGCCTGGAGACGGTCGTCGGTGGTGCGCCGGGGACCGGCCAGGACCGCGATGACCGCAATGACCGCGACGGCGCCCGCGGTCTGGCCCAGGAGCCGCGCAGTGGCGAGGGCGAGGAACAGGCCGGCGATCCTCGCCACTACGCTTTGCGCTGCTTTCCTCACAGACTGATACACCGTGGAGGCGTTGACCATGAGTACGGCTGTGGCGACCGCCAGGTAGGGCTGCTTCTCGGGGGCCCAAGGAGCCGCGACCGCCCAGGTCAGCAGAGCGGCAATGACAGTCTTGACGCCGTGCACCACATGATCGGCTCGCTTGCCGTGGATCCGGCGGGTGAGAGTACGCATCACTTCCGTAGCCGTCACCGCCCTGCGCCCCGACGAGGTAGTTGAACTTTGCACGACGCTGATGCTTGCACGGTTTGTCCTTTTTGGCCGTGACGCCGGACACGGTCGCCCATGGTGTTCCTGGAGGTGCCGTCATTGCCGCACCTGTCGAGGTCGCCTCCACGTCCGGGCCTGCCTCCACCCGGGGCGACCGCCACGGCGGGCGAGTCCCGGGGTGCGTGCCACGCCGCGACGGAGCCTGCCGCTAGCGGCCGCAGGCTGGGCCGGACCCGCGCATGCGAAGCGCGACGCCACTCGACCCCCTATTCCTCCCGGTGTGGGTGATTTGTTTCACCCAGATAGTTCATTGTTCAACTAACTGGAGGTGTGTAGCTTCCTCAGCGCAGCAGCACCGGCGGGTTCCACCGGTTCGCACTGACCAGACCGACGGGCTGCGCAAGGAGGAAAGACCATGAAGAAGATCATCTGGCGTATTTCGCGTGCGGGTATTTCCGCGGCACTCGTGACAGGTGCGCTCCTGGCCGCCGGCGGCTCAGCAACTGCGGCCACATTCAAGGTGGATGAGCGCATCAGGGCGGTCGAAAGCGAGGGCCAAAACCTCCCCGGACACGGAAGCCGGGACGTCGGCTACAGGTACGCCGGTGAGCAGAGGTCGGCGCACGACCGCCCTGACCCGTGGATCGCAGGCCAGTTGGCGATGTTCGACCCTTGGATCACCGACCAGTTGGCGATGTTCCTGCCCGACCGCGTTCGGTGAGACGATCGCCAGAATGCGATGCCTCGACACTGCCCAACCCGGCAACTACCTTTGCGGTGCTCCTCGGCCTAAGCTTGACGTTTAACCTCGCCTGTCACCCGACCTGCTGATCTGCGGTTTTTCTCGGGACAGCGGAGGCGGCCGTTCTCCACGCTTCGAGATGTCGAGTCACGAAGCACAAGAGAACGGCCGCTGCGTATGAGTCTCCCGGTCCACGTGCCCGCGGGCGAGGCGTTCGACGTCTTGCGGCATGACCGAGCCTCGCGTCGGACGGCCGTGTGAATGGGCGTCATGGGCGTCGATATGCCCAGCAGCCCACGTCTCACGGGTCCCGCCGGTCTCTTAGGTAATCTCCTGTCAGAGCCTTGTCCCCCGGCGCCTAGAAGGGCCGGCCGTCGTGGGCGTGGGCGGCGCGCGTGAGGAAGTCGTTGAGGTTCATTCGAGTTTCTTCGTTGTCACCCGCGCAGGGCGGAGGCGAAGACGGCGGGCAGTTGGGCGGGGCTCGGCGCGGTGGTGAAGCGGGTGATGCGCTCGAGGGTGGTGCGGCCGGTGCGGTTGGTGACGAAGTACGGCGGCTTGGGGGACAGCGAGGGACAGCCGGTGAACAGGCTGCGGGGAGCGGGAGCGAAAGGGGCGCGCAGCACCGTCTTCTCGATGTCCTCGAGCATGAAGGCGTTGTTGACGAAGCCGATGCCACTGCCGATCGCCTGCCGGGTGTGGCCGGGATGCGCACCCCAGGGGGTGTATCCGAGGAGGAAGTTGACGCCGGACCAGGTGTTGACGCCGATGGTGCCGTAGCGCAGTTCGCCCAGGGCCGCTTCCACCGCACCGGGCTGGGTCCTCTCGGTCCGGGGGTGCACGATCAGGGTCGCGCCCAGGGTGCCGGGGAGGACGGTGTTGGCGAAGTCGACGGCATGGCGCAGGAAGTGCGCGGGACTCTCGCCCGGCACGCGGACGACGCCCAGCGCACTGGCGAAGACCTCGCCGGTGAGCAGCATGTCGTCGTGGTCGGTGATGTCCGCGACCAGGATCCGGGAGTCGTCGCCGTGGCACTCGGCCCGCGGGTGTGCCGCCAGTACGGCCTGAAGCCGCTGATGGGCCCCGGGGTAGTAGTCCCTGCGAGCCGGCAGGGCGCGCAGCACCCGTCTGATCTCGTCCAACAACGGTTCGGTTCCCGGCCAGGAGCGGGGCAGCACCAGCACCTGGCTGGCGATGCAGTTGTGGCCGGAGTTGTTCATCTTGCTCGTGACGATGTGCGTGGCCTGGAAGCGGAAGTCCGCCTTGCTCCAGGGCCCCGGCACCACGATGCACGGGCTGACCCCGCCCAGCTCGCTCGTGAGCGGTTTGTCGGTCAGCGGGGTGTCCTCGCGGCGACGCCGCTCGGCATGTTCGTCGGTGCCCCAGACGATGGCGTCGTGGGTGCGGTCGCTGCCGGTGACGTGGATGGAGTCCACGCCGTCGTGTGTGGTGAGGTAGGAGCCTTCGGCGGGGCCGCCGTCGACGAACCGCAGTCAGCCGCGCTCGGTGAACTCGGCGAAGATCCGCTCGAAGTGCGGGCGGAGATAGGCGTTGACCGGGTTCATCTTGGCGATGACGACCTGGCTCTCGGCGTAGAGCTTGTGCAGGATGTCGCTCGCGGTGAGCGAGGCGACATTGCCGGCTCCCAGGACCAGCGCCACGCCGGGGCGCTGCACACCACCCCGGTACCGTGCGGCCGCGCGGTGTCGTACCTGCTCGGCCGTGATCCCGGCCTGCATCCGGACCCGAGCCGAGTAGCCGCCCAGCAGCAGGCTGTCCCAGCCGGTGGCGGGAAAGACGTCCACCCAGGTGCGGGCGCCTCGCTCGCGGACCGCGCCCGCGTGCAGCGGTTCGTGGCCGGCGGCCAGGCGCCGCAGCACGTGCAGCCGCGCGGTGACCTGCTGCGCCAGCGACCACGGACCGCCGGCCCAGTCTTCCGCGGCCCACGGCGAGTGGGGGCCGTATCCCTTGGCGTGTGCGCCCGCCGCAACCATCTCGGCAGCGCCGTCGCGGATCCTGGGCATGAGCCTTTCCAGCAGGCCGATGCGTTCGGCGAGCGGCGCGCTCGCCCAGGACGGAGCGTTGTGGCGCAGCTCTCTCAGGGCGCGGTCGAGGGCGGTCGTGTCGAGGGCGGGGCTGTTCACGTCACTCCTTGGCGGGGCGAACAAGCTGGTTGGGAAGGGGGGCTCTGGCGTCGCGGCGCCTGAAGCCGGGGTCCCGGGCGATCGGGGTGACGGTGGCCGTCCCGCCGGACGGGAGCGGCACGGCCACCGTGTGCTGGCAGACGGTCGGCCCGGAGCGCAAGGGGTGCCGGGTGAGGGGCTGTGCTCAGGACAGCGGGACGCCGGCGATCGCGATGCGCTCCATCACACGGCGCTGGGGGTAGTAGTCGTTGATGGCGTAGTGCTGTACGGCGATGTTGTCCCAGATCGCGATCGAGTCGGGCTGCCAGCGGAACCGCACCTGCAGCTCGGGAATGCGCGCCTGCAGGCCGAGCTCGTGGAGCAGTTCCCGGCTCTCGTCCTCGGGAAGTCCGACGATGCGGGTGGTGAAGGGCTCGTTGATGTACAGGGTCTTGCGCCCGGTGCGCGGGTGCCGCACGACGACCGGGTGCTCCACCGGGGGCAGGAACATGCGCAGCGCCTCGATCTGCTCCGGTGTCATGAACGTACCCCAGCTGGGCTCCCAGTCGTGTATGGCCGTGAGGCCCTCGATGCGCTGCTTCATCCCGTCGCCGAGGTTGTCGTAGGCGGCGCCCATGTCGGCCCACATGGTGTCACCGCCGGCCGGCGGGACCTCGACCGAGCGGAGCACCGAGCCCAGGGCGGGCGCGGCCATGAACGAGTGGTCGCTGTGCCAGATGTTCTCCTGCCCGATGGCTATCTCGTCCTTCGCGAGCCGTGAGACGCCGACGGTGTCGCCCTTGGGGAAGAACGGGTTCGGCTCCGGCTCTCCCCACACCGCGGCCAGGGCCAGGTGGGCATCGACGTCGACGTCGTGCTGGTCGCGGAAGAAGATCACCTTCCATTCGAGCAGCGCCTGCCGCAGCTCCTCCGCGAGTTCCTCGCCGATCGGCCGGGACAGGTCCACACCGTCGATCTCCGCACCGATGTGCGGAGTCATCGGCGCGATCCGCAGCAGCCGGTACTCGGCCGGCGCCGTACCGGGCACGGTCCGCTCCAGCACACGCCGGCCGAAGTGGATCAGCGGCTTCTCCAGCAGGGGGCTCTTGTCGGTTCCGGTGGTCTCCATGCGGTCCTCCACGGTCGCATCCGAAAAATCGTTACGCGAAGTATCGATATTCAGATGGGCGGCCGCAAGGGGTTCCACCATGACCATTTCGCCACGCCACTCGCCCGGGCGGTGATCCGTATTCGCAGCGAACAGGCCTTGTCGTCACGCCCAACCGTATCGATACTTCACGTAACGATTTGCGTGTCGTTGCGATCGGTGTGTGCCGACGCGCCCCGATTCGCCGACGTTCCCTCCCCCCACGCTGCACGCCGACCACGTCTGCCCGAGAACAGCTACCTTCGCGGAGCCCCCGTGCCCAACACCGAGCTCACTCCCGTCACGCTCACCGAGCCCGTCCCGACGAGCCGCGGCCACCGACGGCAGGCCTGGACCGTCACCGGGTTGCTGGTGGTCTTCATGATGGTCAACTTCGCCGACAAGTCCGTCCTCGGACTGGCGGCCGACCCGATACGCCATGACCTGGGTCTGTCGGCGACCGGCTTCGGGCTGGCCAACAGCGCGTTCTTCCTGCTCTTCTCGATCTGCGGCGCCATGGGCGGGCTGCTGGCGGACCGGGTGCGGGCACGGTGGCTGCTGCTGGGGATGGCACTGCTGTGGTCGATCGCCCAGCTGCCGATGGCCCTCGGTGGAGGACTGGTCGCGCTGGTCGCCTCGCGGATCGTGCTGGGTTCAGCGGAGGGGCCCGCCTACCCGGTGGCCCAGCACAGCGCCCTGGCATGGTTCCCGGACCGGCGGCGCAACCTTCCCGGCGCTCTGCTCAGCGTGGGCATCGCCCTCGGTGTGGTGCTCGCCGCCCCGGGGCTGACCTGGGTGATCCAGCACCACGGCTGGCGCTCCGCCTTCGCCGTCGTCGCCGTCGCAGGCGTGGCGTGGGCGGCGGCCTGGGCCGTTTTCGGCAAGGACAGGGCATCGCAAGCCGAAGCCCACAGCGTCGGTGCCTGCTCCGGCAGCGGCGGCAAGGAGAGCTCGCCCGCCCCGTCGTACCGTCGCATCCTGGCCACCAGGACCTGGATCGGTGCCACGATCGGCTATTTCAGCACCTACTGGATGATCGCCCTGTCACTGGTGTGGGTGCCCTCCTACCTGCACGACGGCCTGGGCTACTCGACCACCGCCGCCGCCGGCCTGGTCGCCGGGATCTGGGCGGTCAACGGCATGGCGCTGCTGGTGCAGGCAGGAGTGACCGGATGGCTGCTGCGACGTGGCGTGAGCAGCCGGTGGGCCCGTGGCCGCGTCGGCGGCATCACGCTGCTCGTCTCCGCCCTCGGCTGCGGCGCCTTGTCGCTGGCGGCACGTGGGCCGGTCACCGTGCTGCTCCTGGTCGTCGGCTTCGGCCTGTGCGGGGCGATGTCGACGGTCGCGGTGACCACGGTCGCCGAAGTCGTCCCTGCCCGCCGACGTGGTGGCGCCCTCGGCCTGATGAACGCCGTGGTCACGACGGGCGGCCTGATCGCCCCCGCCCTGACGGGATACCTGGTCGACACCCAGGGCAGAGCCGGCTACCAGCACGCCGTGCTCCTCGCGGCCGTACTACTCGTGCTGGGCGGTACGGCTGCCGTGACACTGATCGACCCGGCCCGCGACGCTCGGCGCCTGGCCCCCTGACCATCGTCGTACTGCTCCGCTGCACCGTTCTGTCTGGACGACGGGCGCAACGGTCCGCACGCAGCCCGCCACCGCCGGCCTGCTGTTGTCAGGTTCCCGGGTGACCGACCGCTCGGACGACCAGATCCACCAAATCCTCCACGAAGTGTGCGTTGGGCAGTTCACGCTCCGCCAGCAGGCGGTACACCAGCGGCGCCGCCACCAGCGTGGCGGCCGACCGGATGTCGACATCGGGCCGCACCTCGCCGCGGGCGATGCCCCGCTGGAGGATGCGACGCGTCTCGGCCATCATCCGGTCCGTGTAGTCCACGTACTCTCCGCTCTCCCGGCCCGCCTCGACGGCCGCCGCCATGAGTTCCGTCAGCAGCCGCGCCGTACCCGGCAGTCTGTACGCCTCCAAGCGCGCGGTCAGCACCTCGCGCAGCTCGGCCCGGATGTCACCCAGGTCCGGCACCGACAGCGGGCCGATGCGTGACTCGGCCGCCGCGATGATCAGGGCCTGCTTGGAGGGCCAGCGACGGTAGATGGCGGGCTTGCTCACCCCGGCGCGCGCAGCCACGGCGTCCATCGTCACCGCTTTCACGCCCTGCTCGGTCACCAGCTCGATCACCGCCTCGAGGGTGTCGTCCGTGACCCTCTCCTGCCGCGGCCGCCCCGGTCCGCGTTCGGCTTTCTGTGTCTGTGCCCCGACCATGCTCCGAGAATACGAGGCGTCTGGAGCAGGTATTGCCCGGGTGGTGGTACGGCGGCACCTGGGAGCACGTCCTGGGACGGGTGCGGCCTCCCTGCCTCGAAGGGTTGCCTGAGGGGCCATCGGGTTGAACAGCACGCCGAAGTGCCAGCCGACACACGCCTGCGCCCCTGCGGCCAGGAATCCGACCAGCGCCCTCAGCCGGGGCCCCGTACAGGCGACCGTGAGCGGCGGAGCGACCACCGGCAGCGGACCAAGAACATGGTGAGGGCCACGGAGAACAGGCCGGCTCCCCAGGACACTACGGCGTGATGCGTGGGTCCATCATCGGCGGACCGTGCCGACCAACGATGTCGTCCCTCATTGCCCAAACGCTCGTGATCCCATCGGTCATGGTCCTCCGGGCTTCGCGGTCGAGGCGTAGCGGTTCGCGGTGCGGTGATTTGCCGCTGCGGGTCGTCAGGCGAGGACGTTGACGGCGCGGGCGACAACGAGTCCGAGGATGAGCAAGGAGACGACCGACTGGACAGTCATGACGATCTTGGCCCAAGGGGCCAGTGGCATGACGTCGGTGGGGCTGAGGGCGGTGGCGTTGGTGAATCCGAGGTATAGGTGGTCGATGTAACGGGGGCGCCAGTGCGTAGCGTTCAGTTCGGGGCTGAGGTGTTGGGGAAAGGCGAGAGCGGGGGTGGTCGGCATGTGGTGGGCCCGGGCGGCGGCTCCGCCGCTGTCGAGCTCGAAGTACAGCAGGGAGAACGCGAGGACGGTGGAGACCCACACGCTGCCGCCGGCCTTCAGGAGGGCATGGGCGGAGCACCACCGTGCATGAGGTCGTCGTTCAACTGGAGGGTCGACCAGATGGCGCCGCACGCCAGCACGCTGACCAGGGCGATCGATACCACACGCATGGCAGCCGAGCGGCGGCTGATTCGAACCGGATCGGCCGCGATCAGCGCCACCAGGAGCAGTCCTTCGACAAGAGGGAGCGCCCAGCGGGGTCCCGGGCGTAGGTCGTCGGGCAGCAGCAGAGTCAGCACCGCGGCGGCGATGACGGCTCCGGCCATCGGTCAGCGGGCCTCGCCGTGTGCCGCCTGCTGTGGCTCGTGCAGATTGCTCGTATCGGAGTGGCTTTCGCGCCGGCATGCGGCCATGCGCGCCGGTCTACGGTGACCAAGCGTTGAACACCTCTTGGCTGCGGTGGATGGGCGCTGTTGCTTGGTTTCCGCCATGCACCATTGCGCGGACCTCAGCCGTCGGCACCGGTGGTGAGCCCCGCCTCGGGGGTTCAGGATGGAGACTGCGGCAGATCACATGCCAAAACGTGTGGCTGGCGTGCCGGCTGCTCGGAGGCCAGGCCGTGAACGCAGCGGTGCCGGGGTGAGGAAGGCTGCGATGACTACAGAGGCTGAACTTCTCAAATCCGACGATCAGCGGCTTGAGGAGCTGTTTCGCAAGAGCCCAGCCGGTGAGATCCCCAAAGGCCCGATGGAGGGTCTGGCGGTCTTCCCGGTGGCAGGACGTGCGGGAGCGTGGCTGCTCGCCAGTGTCGTGAACCTGACCGCGTGGCGAGGCAAGGTCTTCAGCCCGGACGGTTACCTCAGCAACCGGCTCACCGCGATGGACATCCTGTCCATCGTCGCCATGGTCGGGCCCGGTCCCAGCCGTCTGGACGACCAGGAGTGCATCGTCATCGACTACTCCCACACGTCCTTGGTGTTCGGAGGCGTGCGCGACGAGCTCCGTCAGGTCGGCCCGGACCTGTACCTGGGCCTGATCTGGCTGGCCGGCCGCAAGATCGGCTGGTTCACGCTGCGCGGCCCGGACAATGCGGACGACGGTAACGCATAGGGCCGACCGGGCGGATATGCCGGTGTCCTGACCACCGCCGTTCCGAGCGCCCGCCGCGACAGGGCGGCCTCCCCCGCGAACACTCAGCGAGACCCGTCAGCGCGTCGGGTATTCGGTGCGCGGGTGAGGGTTCAGCACCATGCCGACATCACGAGAGGTCCTGACATTGCCTCCCTCTACGAGTTGCCCCCGCACAGTCGCACCCCACACGTCGCGCGGCATGGCACCGGCCAAGCTCTGCCGGCACCGGCCGGTCGCTGCCCTGGCGGCATCGGCCACCATGGCACTGGCCCTGACGGGACTGCCTGCCGCCACACCCCCCAGCACGCCGACAGTGCTGCACGGAACAGTCACCAGCGCGGGAAAACCGCTGTCTCATGCCGACGTCACTCTCCTCACCGGAGACCGGCAAGGCGTCCGGAAACTGGGGCACGCCATGACCGACGCCAAGGGAGCCTTCCAGATCAGGTCCACCCGGCCTACGGGCTCGGTGCTGTACGTCGACGCCACGCCCCACGGCAACCGGTCGCTGCGCCTGCGTTCCATCGTGGGCTTCGGCTCCGGAGGCGGCGTCGCCCGACGCTCCGAGTCCGCTGTCACGGTCAACGAACTCACTACCGTCGCCGCCTCCTACGCACTGGCCCAGTTCACCGACCCCCACGGCATCACCGGGCCGAGCCCTGGCCTGGAAAACGCCGCAGCCACGTCCTACAACCTCGCCGATCCGGCTTCCGGCAGACCCGGCAAGGTCGTCACCGACCAGAACAACGGCAGCAAGAACGACACGCTGGCCACCCTTGGCACCTTGGCCAACCTTGTTTCCCTCTGCGCGCCGGGAGCGGACACCGGGCGATGCCAGGACATGCTGCGCCTGGCAACACCGCGAAACGGGACCACTCCCGTCGACACGGTGCAAGCCGTGCTCAACCTCGCCCACAACCCGCGACTGGCCACCGGCAAGCTGTACGCCCTGACCGGCCGGGCACACACCTACACCCCCGCGCTCACCGCGGCACCGGCGGCCTGGGTCCTGGCCCTGCACTACACCGCCCCCGACGTCTACGCCCCCGGGCGGATGGCCATCGACGCCAAGGGCAACGTCTGGGCCTCCAACAACTGGCTGCCCGGAACGCGAAGCCCCAGCCCCTACGTCACCGTGCAGGATCCGGTGGGCAACCCCACGCTGAACAGCCCCATCAGCGGCGGCGGCATGAAGGCAGGCGCCTGGGGCATCGCCATCGACCACGACGGCGCCGTGTGGGTGCCCAGCTACGGCGGCGATGCCATGGCGAAGTACTCAGCGGCAGGGAAGCCGCTGTCGCCCGGCACAGGATTCAAGAATGGCGACCTGAACCATCCCCAGGGCACCGCGGTCGACCAGAAGGGCAACGTCTGGATTGCGAACTTCTACGGCCTGAAAGGCAACCGCGGCCAGGGAAGCGTGATCGTCTACCCCCACGGGGACCCCGCAAAGGCGATCACCATCAAGGGTGGCGGTCTCGACCACCCGTTCGCCATCCAGATCGACGGCTACGGCCGGGCCTGGGTCAGCAATGCCCGTCTCAACGGGGCAAAGCTCCTGGACAGCCGCGTACCCAAGGGTCACGTCGGTGGGAGCGTCACAGTGATCGGAGCCGACTTCAAGCCGACCTCGTTCTCGCCCATCAAGGACAACTCACTCGACTGGCCTCTCGGCCTGGCCGTCGACTCCAGGAACAACGTCTGGGTGCCCGGTTTCGTCAGCAACTCGGTCACCGAAATCGGGCCGAGCGGAAAGATCGCGGGCGTATACAAACTGCCGACCGCCATCGCTCCCTGGTCCGTGGCCATCGACGGAGCCGACCGCGTATGGGTCGCCGGCTTCGGTGCCCCCTCCGTCTCCGTTTTGTGCGGCGTGAACGCCGGCGCCTGCCCGCCCGGCTCCTCCACCGGCTCCCCGCTGACGCCGTCCCAGGGCTATCGCAGCAACTCCATCCAGCACCTCACCGCCATCCAACTCGACCAGTCCGGCAACGTCTGGATGGCCAACAACTGGTCCGAACTCCTGCCACCCACCGGCGGCAACGGCCTGGTTGAACTCGTCGGAGTCGCCACACCTGTCTGCACACCCCTGACCCCGGTACCCGCCCGCCCTGCAACGACCAGCTCAACCGCCTGCCCCCAGCAGACCAGCACGCAGCCCGGATGACCACGCCCAGTAATGCCGCCTGGTCCTGGTTGGGCCACAGCAGCTCACGGGCCGCGCTGATCCATCAGCACATGACCAGCGAACGGGACCGGGCCATCGCCGACCGGCCCGGCGCCGTGTTTTGGGGCTGCGGGGGGAGCGGCCTCAGCAGCGGTCGCAGTCCGGACACGGCGCGCCGGCCGCCCGGCCTCTCGCCACCACTTCGACCGTGCCGAAGACGGCGGACACCGCCTCGACGTCCACGTCGTCGATCCTGGTCGACGACCAGCGAGTCCCCAAACGATGCGTCGGCCTGTATGGCGAGTACCGTCGCCAGCCACAGCCCTCGCTGGCGGGAACAGCCGCAGACTTGTCGGAGCGTCACCTCTGCGTGCCGGACGGTGCGTACGCGGTCTCAGACGGAATGGTCGCGCCCCTTCTCCCTTGAATCGGCATCTGGGCCGATGACCGTACGCCTTGGGGCGGCGCTCGGACGCTGGCCGGTTGTCCGGCCTCAGTTCAGCGGCTCTCCGGCGCGGTGATCTGGCGCTTGAGGATCTTGCCGGTGGGGCCCTTGGGCAGAGCGTCGACGAGCCAGACCTCACGCGGGTACTTGTACGCCGCCACCCGCTCGCGGACGAACTCCCGCAGCTCGTCCGGGCTAGCCGCGCTGCCGTGGCGCAGCGCGACCACGGCAGCGACCTCCTCGCCGAGCGTGACGTGTGGTATGCCGATCACTGCAGCCTCGGCCACGGCAGGGTGCTCGTACAGCACCTCCTCGATCTCGCGCGGGTAGACGTTGTAGCCGCCGCGGATGATGAGGTCCTTCTTGCGGTCGACGATGTAGTAGTAACCGTCCTCGTCGACGCGGGCCAGGTCGCCGGTGCGCAGCCAGCCGTCGATGATGGTCTCGGCGGTCGCCTCGGGACGGTTCCAGTAACCGGCCATCACGTTGTGCCCGCGGACGCAGAGCTCGCCGACACCGTCCTGCGGGTCGAGGAGGCACATCTCGACGCCCTCGACGGGTGTGCCGACGGAGCCGGGCTTGCGGGGCCGGGCGGGGTGGTTGAAGGATGCGATCGGGGAGGTCTCGGACATGCCGAAGCCCTCCAGGACCGGACACTCGAAGGCGGCCTCGAAGGCGTGGAGGACCTCCACCGGGAGTGACGCTCCACCAGAGGCGCACAGCCGCAGCGAGCCGGTGCCGTGTTTCTCGGTGCCGCGCTCGTGTTCGGCGAGTATGGCGGCGTACATGGTCGGCACGCCCTCGAAGACGGTGACCCGCCGCTCGTCGATGGTGCGGAGGGCCTGGCCCGGGTCGAAGCGGGCGAGCAGGGTGAGCCGGGCACCCGTCGCCACGGCGGCGTTCATGGCGCAGGACTGTCCGAAGGCGTGGAAGAGCGGCAGACAGCCCATCACCACGTCGTCGGGGGTGAGCCGGAGCAGGGTGCGACCGCCGATCTCGGCGTTGCGGGCCATCCCGGCGTGGGTGAGCATGGCGCCCTTGGGTGCGCCCGTGGTTCCGGAGGTGTACAGGATGACGGCGAGGTCGTCGTCCCTGCGCGGCACGGCCGCCGCCGGGTCCGGTTGCTCGGCCAGCAGCGTCTGAAGCCCACCGGGCACGATCGGCACCATCGGGGTTCCGGTGTGGTCGACGCCGGCCCGGGCCTGGTCGGCGACGCCGTCCCAGGCCAGGAGCAGCGCCATGCCGGAGTCGCGCACTTGGTGGGCGATCTCGCGGGGCTTGAGGAGGGGGTTCATCGGCACCACGACGGCACCGGCGCCCAGCACGCCGTAGTAGAGGACGGGGAACTCGCACAGGTTGGGCAGCATCAGGCCGACCCGGTCGCCGGGGCCGACCCCATGGGCGGCGAGGAGTGCGGTGGTACGACCGGCGAAAGCGGCCAGCTCGGCGTAGCTCAGCCCCTGGTCGCCGAGCTCGACCGCACGGCGGTGGCTGTGCTCGGCGGCGGCGCGGACGAGGAGGTAGTTGAGGTTCATGAGGGGGGTCGCTTCCTGTCAGCCGCGGAGTGCGGAGGCGAAGACGGGGGGCAGTCGGGTGATGCGGGGTGCGGTGGTGAAGCCGGTGACGCGTCGCAGGGTGGTGCGCCCGGTGCGGTTGGTGACGAAGTACGGGGGGCGGGGTGAGAGCGAGGGCGAGCCGGTGAACAGGCTGCGCGGGGTGGGCGCGAAGGGCGCGCGCACCACGGTCTTCTCGACGTCCTCCAGCATGAAGGCGTTGTTGACGAAGCCGATGCCGCTGCCGATCGCCTGCCGGGTGTTGCCCGGGTAGGCGCCCCAGGGCGTGTAGCCGAGCAGGAAACCGACGGCAGACCAGCAGTTGACGCCGAGGGTGCCGTAGCGCAGGTCGGCGATGGCCGCCTCCACCACGGCCCGGTGGGCCCGCTCGGTGGCCGGGTGGACGATCAGGGTCGCGCCGAGCGTGCCGGGGAGGGTGTCGTTGGCGAAGTCGACGGCGCTGCCCAGGAATTCGGCCGGGGTCTCGCCGGGCAGGCGTACAACGCCGAGGGCGCTGGCGAACACCTCGCCGCTGAGCAGCACGTCATCGTGGTCGGCGATGTCCGGGACCAGAAGCCGGCAGCCGTCGCCGTAGCTCTCGGCCTCCGGATGTGCCTCGCGGACCGCGGCCAGCCTCCGGTCGGCGCCGGGGTAGTAGTCGCTGCGGGCGGGCAGTTCGCACAGCACCTTGCGGATCTCGTCGAGCAGCCGCTCGGTGCCGGCCCAGGAGCGGGGCAGCACCAGCACCTGGCTGGCGATGCAGTTGTGGCCGGAGTTGTTCATCTTGCTGGTGACGATGTGCTCGGCCTGGAAGCGGAAGTCCGCCGTGCTCCACTTTCCCGGCACCACAATGCACGGGCTGACCCCGCCCAGCTCGCTGGTGAACGGCTTGTCGACCAGCGGCTGGTCGTCGCGGCGGCGCTGTTCGGCCCGGTCGTCGGTGCCCCACGTGATGGCGTCGTGGGTGCGGTCGCTGCCGGTCACATGGATGGAGTCCACATCGTCGTGGGTGGTGAGGTACGCGCCCTCGGCCGGGCCGCCGTCGACGAACCGCAGCCAGCCGCGCTCGGTGAACTCGGCGAAGATCCGCTCGAAGTGGGGCCGCAGATAGGCGTTGACCGGGTTCATCTTGGCGACGACGACCTGACTCTCGGCGTACAGCTTGTGCAGAATGTCGACGGCGGTCAGGGCGGCGACGTTGCCCGCGCCCAGCACCAGCGCCACCCCGGCCGGCTCCGGACGGCCGCGGTACTGTCCGGCCGCCCGCTCGCGCACCTGCTCGGCGGTGGTGCCCGGCGGCATCCGGACCTGGGCCGAGTAGCCACTGAGCAGCAGCCGGTCCCAGCCCGTGGCGGGGAAGACGTCCACCCGGGTACGGCCGCCGTGTTCGTGGACCGCCCGCGTGGGCAGCGGGTCCTGGCCGGCGGCGATCCGGCGCAGGACGTGCAGGCGGGCGCTGACGTTCTGGGCCAGCGCCCATGGGCCGCCCGCCCAGTCCTCCGTGGCCCAGGGGGAGTCGGGGCTGTACCCCTTGGCGTGGGCGCCGGCCGCGGCCAGCTCGGCGGCTCCGTCGCGGATGCGCGGCATCAGCCGCTCCAGCAGGCCGATCCGCTCGGCGAGCGGTGCCGCGGCCCAGGACGCGGCGTTCTCCCGCAGTTCGAGCAGGGCGCGGTCGAGGGCGGCGGTGTCGAGGGGGGTGTTGTTCACGTCACTCCTTGGCGGTGCGAACAAGTGGGGCAGGAACTGGGGCGGCTCGCTCGCCCGGAAGGCGCCCGTCACGGGCGGGGTCGATCGGGACGACGGTGGCGGTGCCGCCAGGCAGCAACAGAACTGCGGTGAGTCGCACGGCGTTCGGGTAGCCGGCGGTGCCGTGAGTGTCGGCCAGCGAGCCGGTCGGCGCCGGGGCGATCGGTCCGGCGGTGGTCATCAGGGCCCAGCGCCCACCGCGGCGCCGACCGGGGGCGAGTTCGGCGACGGTCGTCAAGGCGTGCCGGTCATCACGCCGGCCAGACCGAACCCCGGCCGCAGGAGCACGGTGAGGAGACCGTGCGGAAGTCCCGGCAGGGCCAGGCAGGACGGAACGCAGATGATCAGCGTGATGCCGCCCAGGCGGGCACGGGCCCAACGACTGCGCACACCACGGCGCAGCCGCTGGCCGGACACTTGTCGCTGGCCTACTGGAACGTGAGCTCGTTGGCGACGCTCTCGCGCCCTGCGAGCCACATGCTCAACGCTTCGGTGGTGCCGCTCACCAGCCGGCCGCGGCCGCGCGGCCTTCCGCCCGGTGTTGTGGGGACGACGCGGTAGCGGGTGAGCTTGCGGCCGAACGGCCAGCTCCAGATGACTCCTTCACGGAACAGGGCGCGGGCCACCGTCTCGGGGATCTCGCGGTGGCGGCCCAGGCCACGCAGAACATCCTGGTGATGCATCGCCATGTCTCCGGTGAGCAGCCATGCCATGGCCTGTGCCTGACCGGAGGGCTCCTCGGCGGCCTTCCACCCGAGGTCGGTCAGCTCCGCACGGCTCAGCGTCCTGCCGTGCGCAACCATCCGTGCGTTTCCCCGGTTCACCGTCAGTGTCGACGGCCGGAAATAATGGGATGCCATTCGGTCCAGGCCGACCACATGTGCGAGGACGTCCCGTGGGGCCCAATCCGCACACAGGGTTTTCGCGTTGTTGAACTCATCGTCGGTCAGCTCGCTCATGGTCTCCATGAACCGAGTGCGTTCCCGACGCAGTTCCAAGTGCCATGCGGTGGACACAGCCTGCGGTTCCTTTCCTGGATGAATCCGCTCCACAACCACGGGCTGGACCCGCGCGGTTCGAAGAGGTGACTTGTGCAGGGCACCGACGACAGTGCCGCTCGCCTGTCCCGCAGGTTGTGTGGCAGCGCCGGAACGCCCAAGTGGCGGAACGTCCGCGTGCAACACGCTGCCACGTGAGGACACTGCTCCTGAGGCGTCCGGCCTTGTCATGCACGGCGCCGTGGCGGGACCGGCTCCTTCCCGGCGGCGATCCGGTGCAGGGTCAGCACCAGGGCGCTAGGGTTCTGCGCCGTCGCCCAGGGACCGTCGGTCCGCTCCTCGGCAGCGAGGGGCAGGCCCGGATCGTAAGCCTTCGCGGCCGCGGTCGGCGTGTCCTTGGCCGGCCGCGTGATCCGCAGCGTCAGCCGTTCCACAGCGCGATCCGTTCAGGCGGGTCGACCGTGGCCACGCCGAGCACCTGGTCGATCGGGGCGGTGCCGAAGTCCGGTGGTGTGCTCACTGCCGCGGCTCCTGTTCGGCTTCCGGCATCTCTGCTCGCATGGCCGAGGCGGTGTGGGCGGCGCCGCGGGCCGCGGCCCGGGCCGCGCGCCGGGCTGCGAGCTCCTCGGCTTCGCGCCGCTCCAGCCGCGGTACGTAGGTCCACACGTACACCGCCACCAGCCCGGCACAGGCCAGCAGCAGCACCAGCGGGGCCACGGTGAACTGCGGGCCGACGCTGACCGAGGCAAGCAACCCCATCAGGGCGAAGACCACCGTGAGCGCGGCTGCCACAGGCACGCCGCCGCGCAGCCGGTAGGGGCGGTGCGTGCCGGGCTCGCGGCGCCGCAGCTTCCACACGCAGTACCCGGCGGCGCTGTACACCCCCATCTCCAAAGCCGCGCACAAAGAGACGATGACGGCGAAGGAACCGGTGGCGGCCACGACCGCAGCCAGGACCAGGGAAGCACCGCCCAGGATCCACACCGGGAGCACCGGCACCGCCTGCTCGTTGAGCCGGGTCAGCGGGCGGGGCAGCTTGCCTTCGCGGGCGACCGCGTACATGAACCGGGAGAGGGTGACGAACCCGCCGTTGAAGGTGTTGACCGCGGTCAGTGCCGTGACGGCGAGCATCACCAGCATCCCGGCCCGGCCCAGCGCCTGCTGGGCGACCAGCAGTTGCGGGTAGGCGGTGCCGAGCGAGGCGCCGTCGAGCGTGGCGCCCATCGCCACCGCGAACACCGCCTGGGAGGCGGCCAGGACCAGCACGGCGACCAGCATCGCCCGCGGGATGATCCGCGGCTCGGTGACCTCCTCGGCGTTGGTGGTCACCCACTCGAAGCCGGTGTAGACGAAGATGCCGAGGATCAGCGCCTGGATCGGCGAGCTCGACGAGCCCGCGCCGAGCGCGGCGTGGTGGCCCGGGTGCGCGATCGCCGCGATGCCGATCGCGACGGTGGCCAGCACCACGACCGTGGTGACGATCCGCTCGGCCGCTCCGGCGAGCTTGATCCCGCGCAGGTTCAGCCAGGTCGCCAGGAGGAGCAGCACACCGACGTAGCCGATCGCGATCAGCCGGCCGTTGCCGAAGGCGTAGGCAAGCGCTTCGCCGATGATGTAGGCGTCGGCGGCGATCACCAGCACGATCGCCACCATGTAGGTCAACGTGATGGTCAGGGCCGCCTTGTCCGGCATGGCGCGGGCAAGCCACAGCCGGATGCCGGCCGCTGTCGGGTGCATGCCGTTCAGCTCGGCGAACACCGACCGCACCGCCAGCATGACCAGACCGCCAAAGGCGATGGCCAGCCAGGACGTCGGCCCGCTGACATAGGTCAGCAGCTGCGCGAGACCCAGGAAATTGATCGCGGCGAACGCCAGTCCGGTGGAGATCGCGGAGGCGCCGCCGAACGACAGCGCCCGCCGCAGCACCGGCTGCGGCGAAGGTTCGGCCATGGTGTTCCTATCTGATGCTCGGATACAAGATCACGGATGTCGCAAGGTGTCGTGGCGCGGCCTTCCCGGCCGGCCGCGCCGGAAGGGACTTGCCCCCGGCCGACCCGCTGACGGGCGGCGGGAAGGCGGGCAAGCAAGCCGGGGCGTGGGGCCCACGCCCCGGCCCGAGCCCGTGCCGCGCGGTGTCGGCTACTGGCCCAGGAAGACGAACATCGCCATCGCGTCCAGGCGCATGACGTCCTCGGCCCGGCCCTGGGTGCGGATCGCTCCTTGCATGTAGTTGGACACCGGGTTCGCGTCGCCCCAGAAGATCTCGGCCAGGTCGAAGCTGTGGCCGCGCACCACCAGATCGGCCGCGCCGGACAGGCCGGCCGTCGGCGCTGCGGGTTTTCCGCCGGAGATCACCAGGGTGAAGGCCGCGTCGTGGTCGGTGGCCAGGATGTGGATGCGGCAGTTCCAGCCGCCGAGCGTCTTGCCGACCCGGGGACTGGCCCCGGCCTTGGTCGCGTACTCGCTCAGCGCGTCCAGCAGCTCGTCCGCCCCGACGCTCTCACGGATCGCCTCGCTCATCGGGCGGCCTCCACCGACTCGCTCAGCCCGGCGCCCATGTCCAGCTCGGACGCCACCGCGGCGGCAGCCTCCTCGCCCGAGCGCACCGCGCCGTCCATGTAGCCGCTCCACACGGTGGCGTACTCGGTGCCGGCCCAGTGGATCCGGCCGACCGGCTCGCGCAGCGCCGGGCCCAGCGTGGACCAGGTGCCCGGGCTCAGGATCCCGGTGTAGCAGCCGCGCGACCACTCCTCCTCGAGCCACACCTTCTCGTAGGTCGCGATCGGCTGCGCCGCCTTGGGGCCGAAGACCGAGACCAGTTCGGCCACGACCTGCTGCTGCCGTTCTTCGGGGCTCATCCGCAGCGCGCGCCGGGCGGCATCGCAGTCCGTGAAACTGACCAGCACGCCCTCCGCACGGTCCGGGTGGCTCTGGTCGAAGGTCAACGTGTTGTGTCCTGTGCTGTGCCCGGACAGGCCGTCGGCGCGCCAGAACGGCTCGGGGTAGACCACGGTGGTCTTGATGGCCGAGCCCATGAACACCCGCTGGGTCAGCTGATCGCGCAGGCCCGGCAGCGCCGGACTGTAGCGCAGCCGGCCGGCCAGCGGCGGCGGGACGGCGACGACGGCGTAGCGGGCACGCACCCGGCCCTGCTCGTGGTGCACGACGACACCACTTTCGTCCTGGTCGATCCGGTGAACCGGGCAGGACAGGCGGACCCGGTCGCCAAGCACCCCGGCCAGGCCGAGGGAGACGCCCATCGCTCCGGCGCTGAGACGGGTCTCCTGCGCGCTGTTGATGACCCCGATCATCCGCTCCACGCCGCCGCCGGAGGCGATGTAGAACAGCGCGTGCAGCAGCGACACCTCCCCCGGCTCGGCGGGGAACAGGGCGCGGGTGAACGCGCGCAGCCACTCCTTGGCGCCCTCGCAGTACGGCTGCGCGCCGATCCAGCTCTCGACGGTGGTGGCGTCCAGCACAGCGGCCTGCGGGTGGGTCCACGGGGCCTCGGCGCCGACCTCGGCGGCCAGTGCGGTCAGCTCGACCATGGCCTCCATGAGGTCCGCGGCCACCACCGGGTCCCCGGTGGGGATTGCCCCGTGGTAACGCAGCAGTCTGCCGTCCTCGGTGCGTTGCAGGTTGTCCCCGTCGCTGTACTGCGTGAACGTCGTCAGACCGAACTCCTCGACGAGCGCGTTGATCCGGTCCTGGGTCGGGCCGATCCACTGCCCGCCGTACTCCACCAGCCGCCCGTCGTCCTCGACCACGGAGCAGGTGCGCCCACCTACCCGGTCACGCGCCTCCAGAACAAGTACGTCCACGCCTTGAGCGTGCAGGGTGCGGCCGGCGGTCAGCCCGGCCAGTCCGGCTCCGACGATGACGACGTCGGTGTCGTAATTCTCGGGCACGAGGCCACCTTCCAGATTTTGGTCATATGAACAGGTCAGCTGAATTGGTCGGCTGACCAAGTCGGGTGGCCAGAGTGAAGTATGCTTCGGTGAAGGTGTCAAGAGGTGACCGGAAGACCCGGTCGCGGACCTGGGGAAGAAGGTGGCCACCCTGCCTCGGATGAAGGTCGAAGAGCGCCGCGAGCAGTTCGTGAAGGCCGCCATCGAGGTCATGGCCCGCGAAGGTCTGGACCGTGCCACGACGCGCCGCATCGCCGAACATGCCGGAACAGCGCAGGCCGCGATCCACTACGCGTTCCGAGGCAAGGACGAACTACTGACCGCCGTCATCGGCACGGTGACCGAGCAGGTCGAGCAGATCCTGCGCGACGCGGTGACGCCCGAAAAGGGACTGGCCACGGCGATCGGCGACGCAGCACGCGCCTTCTGGGCCTTCGTGGTGGGCGACGACGGGCTCCAGCTGATGCAATACGAGCTAATGATCTACTGCCGCCGCAACCCCGGCTTCGAGTGGCTCGCCGCCTGGCAGTACACCCGCTACTGCGCCTGCGTCGAAGACGTCTTCCGCTCCGCGCTCGCCCACGAGACCTCACCACCGCCGATGGACCTGGCGGCGCTGACGCGGTTCCTCGTCGCGGCGATCGACGGGCTGATCATCCAGTACGAGGTACACCACGAGGCCGAACAGTCCCGCCGCGACATCGAAAACGTGATCACCTGCGCCCTCTCGCTGGCCGGCCTCGCCCCCGTGCTTCCGTCCCTGGAACCTGAAAGCCCCGCGTAGTCGCGACCGGTGGCCACGCAACCACAGACTGGACCCCAGCACGGCGCATCGATCAGGTCTCACGGTCCACCGCGGCCGCCGTCTTCGCAGCCCAGGCACGATTGGCGGCCGTCCACTCGAGCGGCTTCAGTCATACCTCCTGAACCAGACGTGGGAGAGGTCTTCCCACTTCCTCCGGGCAGGGGGGACGGCGCGGTCAGCCGGTGCGGAACTTGGCGAGGATCCGCCATGCCCTGAGGTTGCGGCATCCAGCGGGAGGCGGCGGCGAGCAGTCACCCACGCCGGGTAGCTACCCGACAGGATGGGGCCAGCCACCGCTTCCACCGTGCGCCCGAACGCACTGAACTGTGCTGAGGGCGCTTCGGTTCGACAGCCGGCTCAAACAGGCGGGCTCGATCAGCACCCGGGGCGCGTCGACCCTAGAACGGCGGCCCGAAAGAGGTGGCGGGGAGATCCGAAGCCAGTCCCAGAGCCTTCCGGACGTCCCGCTGATACTTGGAGGAAGGTTGGTTCCAGGCGTCGTCGGAACGGGCCCAGTGACTGTTGTCAGAACGTGCCGCCACGGCCTCGCGCCACAGCTCGGCGCTCCTTCGAAGCTCCCCGACGTAAGCGGTGACCTTGGGCCTCGCACCGGCCGACCAGTGGGCGGCTTCGAGGCCATCTGCTTCATGGTCCAGCGCGGCCGCCATTTTTGCAGCCCAGGCACGATTGGCGGCCGTGCTGCCCAGGTGCGGACAGGTCTTGAAGACGCGCGCGGAGGCCAACTCCAGCCTGAGGAAGGCAAGCTGGTCTGCTGCCAGGCTGGTCTCCTGCACGCGTACGCTGCCAGTGGTCCGGCCGTTCGTGTCGGCCGTAAAGCTACGGGACGACCGGCAGCGCCCAGCTCGGGGTCACCGGCAAGGACACCGTCGTGTTCGCCGTCGACATCCTGAACGTCATCGGCGCCCGCGCCCTCGTCTCCGGCGAGCAGCACTCGGTCTCCAATGCGCTGCCCGAGGGAGGCATGAAAAAGGGCGAGGGCACCGCAACCCTGACCGTCCCCGACCAGGCGGCCCCCAAGGGGCTCGTCGTCAAGCGCCTGGTGGACGGCACCGGCCCGGTGGTGAAGGCCGGGCAGACCCTGGTCCTCCAGCATTCCTCGGCCGCAGGGGAGCCCGCCCGCGGCAAGGACCAGGCCGACCTCTTCCTCAGCTCCCACGCGGACGGCGGCCCGCTGACGGTCGTGACCGGCCGGGGCAACGTCATCCCAGGGTGGGACCGCGCCCTGGTCGGCCAGCGGGTCGGCAGCCGGATCCTCGCCGTCATCCCCGCGAAACTGGCGTACGGTCTGCATCCCCCGAAGGGTCTGGAGCCCGGCGCCACGGTGATCTCGGTCCTCGACCTCCTCGCCGCCACCTGAGGCGATGCCGGGATCGGTCACTCATCCAGTGGTGTCACCGACCCCGCTCGCGGAGAACCACCGATTGCTCACTACCCACCGACACGGCCGCTGCTCACCGTGCGCGGATTCCGGCGTTCCCGCAGGACCCACCGTCAACGAAGCCAACGGGCGGCCGTACGACCGCAAGGCGTACAACTCGGCGAAGAAGAAGCTCGAGCAGGCCGAGAATTACGCGGGCAGCCACAACCGGCGGAAGAACCGCTCGCAGTAGGACAGCCTGCGGGTGGCGCTGAAGGCGCTGGGACTGTTTGCCTTCATCATCGCCCTCGTCGTCACCCTGGTCATCTTTTGGGAGGTGGATATCGTGGCCGCCGTGCTCTGGGCACTCTCCTGATCCCTGGTGGGGGGCGATCCGACCGGCTCGCCACCGTGGGTGATCGGGTCGACGATGTCGCGGGTGCGGGCTGTGTCCGCGGATCCTGCGGGGCCGCCCGCCCGGCTGCAGCGTTCTCCCAGCGGTGCAGCCGCCCCGTGCCCGTGCGCTGCGTGCACACAGGTGCCGGCCGTGGGAGGAGTTGCGAGCGCGTCAGGGTGCGGGAGGGACGGCGCGGGCCAGGGGTTCCAGGTTGCCATAGAGGGCGGCGTGGAGTGCGGCCGCGAGTTCACGGGCGCGTTCTTCGCTGCGCACGCCGTGCATCAAGAAGTAGACCGGCCCCGCGTAGGCGTCCAGGTCGACCTCATGGCTGTGGACCAGGCGGCTGATCGCGTCCCGGATGGCCTCGTTGACGGTATCGGCGACTGCGTGGCCAGAGCCGGCGGTGAGGGTGTCCGCTTTCACGGTCCACCGCTGGCGTTTTTCGGATTCGATGGCGACGAATACGGCGTTGTGCGCCATGGCGTTGCGGTAGACGTCGTGGAAGGCGTCGGTGCCGGTGGCATCCGGGATGAGGTGCGCGGGGCAGGGAACCGGCAGAGGCTGCACCAGGGCATTCTGCCCACAGGTGAGATCCCTGCGCACACGCCACGCGATGGCGGGTCAGGTTGAGTGATCAGCAGATGGCTGGGGCGCTGCGGCGCGTGGTGGTGACGGCGAGCGGGCGCCGCCTTTTAGGTCACCATTGTGGATAAATGACAAGCTAAGTACCTGTGCTCGGTCTCCGGGCCGATCCGGGACAGCAACCGGCCCGGCATGTTCGTGCGCCGGCACCTGCTGGCGTGCGTGCTGACCTACCTGGCCGGGGAACTACGCACTGGGGACGTCGCGGTGACCGGGGCGCAGCCGTACGCGAACTGGGCCGACCAGCTGCTCACCCCGGACGAGGTGGCGGAGATGCGGCCGGCTTCTGCGCCGAGGTCGGCATCCCGGCGACCGCGGCCGGGTTCCGCGCTGACCTGCACGAGCGCCTCGATGCGCAGTGCCGGGCGACCGATGGGGCGTATCCGGGCCTGGTCGACTTCACCATCGATGACGCCGGGCGGCCGTGGCTCAAGCAGTTCCGGGCGGCGCCGCCCACGCCGTCGGCGCAGGCCCTGGGCCTGGTCCTGGCGGTGCGGGTCGGCCTCGCCACCGCCGGCGGCCGTCTCGCGTGACCTGCTGTGCGTCAGTCCGGCAGCCAGTGCAGCTCGTGTGCCAGGGTTTTGGCGACGGTACGGATGCGGCGGTGTAGTGGTGACGGCACGCGCGGGAGGACCAGGTGGATCGTCAAGGTGGGTGCGCCCTGCAGCGGTCGCCACGTGAGACCGGCCGGTGATGCCGTGACCGCGGCTTCACCGGCCGGGGCGAGGGTGAGCCCGTCGCGTAGGTCGCGCTGAGACATGTCGAAAGAGACTGCGGACGTGTGGAATCGGGGGTGTGGTCGGGTGTCGCGGAACAGTGCGGACAGCTGATCGTGGATCACGGGGTTGGCCGTACGGTCGGGGAGTCGCAGCGGATACGCGGCCGCATCGGCGATCTCGATCTCCGGGTGTTCGGCCAGCGGATGATGCTCTGCCAATTGGACCCCGACGCGCTCACGCCGCAGCAGGAACCGGCGCACGCCACGACCCGGCTGTTCACCGCGGGTGATCCCCGCATCGATGCGGCCGTCGGCGACCGCGGGGGAGATCTCCGGTGTCGCCATCGGGACCGCGCCGACCTCGAGTCCCGGGCTGCTGCGAATGAGCCTGTCCACCAGGGCCGGTGCCGTCTCGGCCCCCGCGCTGAGGCTGTATCCGATGCGCAGCGTGCCCAGTTCACCGGCCCCCGCATTCCGGGCGGTGTCCCATGCCTGGTCCAGCGCCGCCAGCGCGGGCGGCGCGGCCTCCGCCAAAGCCGCACCGGCCGAGGTCAATACGACGCTACGCGTGTTGCGAACCAGCAGGCTCGTACCGAGTTCCGCCTCCAATCGGCGCATCCGGGCACTGAGTGCGGGCTGCGCGATACCGATCCGTGCGGCCGCGCGGGTGAAGTTCAACTCCTGTGCCAGCACCAGGAAGTACCGCAGGCTCACCGTATCCGGCGCCAAATGCCCTCCCTGCCGATTGATAACGATCCGTTCTGAGTCTATCCCGTCCCGGTCTTTCCCTCGACCACACATCAAGCCCTAACCTGCGCATATGACGATTCAACTGACCGCGGTGAGCGATGCAGGAGGCAGCCATGTATAAGTTGGTGGTCCTGTATTCCCAGCCCGCCGACCCTGACCACTTCCGCGACTACTACGTGACCAACCACCTTCCACTGATCATGAATTGGCCCGGCCTGCTTGCGTGGCGCTACAGCTTCGACGTGGCGGCGACCAAGGGAGAAGCGCCGTATTTCGCGGTCTTCGAAGGCGACTTCGCTGACGCCGCCGCCATGGCCGCGGCGCGGGCGTCGCCGCACGGCCGGCGGGTGGCCGCCGATGTCGCCAACTACGCCACCGGCGGTGCGGTCGTCATCCACTATCCGGCGCAGGACGGCACCGGCTGAGGCAGGACGGTACGCTCCGGGACGCGTTCCGGTCGGCCGTTGCGGCCGGGTCCGGCTATCGGCGGAACGCCGTTCGCGGTTGCCGGTTCGTTGAGCGTCAAAGGTGGGCCGATGTCCTGGCCGGATGTCACGGTGGTTGATGCGTGCGTGCGGCGCGACGGCTGGGGCGGCAGCCCCACGGCCGTCACCGACGACGACCCGGCGGCGACGGACGCGGACCGGCGTGCGGTCGCTGCTGCGGCCGGCACCTCGCACGCGGCGTTCCTCGGCCCGGGGCGGACGCCGGACGGTGGCTGGCCGGTCCGGTTCTTCACCGCCACCGCCGAACTGTCCGGCTGCGGCCACGGCACCGTTGCCGCGCAGGCCGTCCGGTTGACCCGCACCGCGCTGGGCGAGCTGAACGACCGCCAGCACACCGGCGGGCGCACGTTCGACACCGTCGCGATCCGCCGCCCCGCCGGCATCGAGGTGTGGTTCGACCAGGGCCTCGTCGCGCTGCGTCACCCGGCACCGGACGAGCACGCCGCGATCGTCGCCGCGCTCGGGCTCACCGCGGACGACCCGCATCCGACCGACGCGCCACGGATCGCCGCGCCCGGCGCACCACGCATGCTGATACCGGTCCACGACCGGTCGGCGCTGCTCCGAGTCCACCCACACCTCGGCAGGCTGACAGCGGCGTGCCGGCGGTACGGGCTCCTCGGCTGTTTCGTGTACGTACCGCCGGTGGGCGACCGACCGGGTGCGGCGCGGATGTTCGCACCGGCGATCGGTGTCGACGAGGACGTCGCCAACGCCAACAGCACCGGCTGCCTGGCCGCCCACCTGCTCGACACGACAGGGGCACAGACGGTCGCGATCGAGGTGGAGCAGGGTGACACCCTCGGTCGACCGGCCAGCGTGCTCGCTTCGGCCCGACGCGGGCCGGCGGGCATCACGACCTGGGTCGGCGGGTTAGCGGTGGTCCGCGACGGACACCGAGGCGACAACTAGACCCTCCTCTTCCGCGTGTCGGATCAGCCGTTCGTAGTCCCGCGCGTGGCGGCGGGCGTGCATGAGCCACGTGAGCGACCTCTCAACGACCCAGCGACGTGAGAGGACGACGAACCCGACCGCGTCCTTGGGCCGATTGACGGTCTTCAGGGTCAGACCGAGCCACTTCTTGGACCAGGTGACGAGCTGGCCGCCGTAGGCGGAGTCCGCCCAGCAAATGGTGATCTCGGGGTGCATCAGCCGCAGCCGGAAAAGCACCTCCTTCGCCGCGTCGCGGTCCGAGAGGTCAGCGGGGGTGACCATGACGAACAGCAGCAGCCCGTGCGTGTCCAGGCGAGCCCCAATCGGGCCGCCGGCGGCCGTCTCGCCTAGCTCGCGCATCACCAGATTGCTCGCATACTCACTCGCCCAGACCGTGCTCCGCCAGGACAAAGGTCCACGCATCTCGTTCAGGGGAGGGTCGAGTCCCCCGTGGCAGGACGCATATGCCTGGCTCGCGACACATGAGTCACACCGCTGAAGGCCGCGCGAACTGGCAGGTGACGCGCCCAGGCAGAGTGAAGGTGGGCTCGGCGTCCGCAGGAGCGCGACGTTGTCCCCCGGCTGTCGCAGCCGTTCGTCCTCCCGTATCGACCCGCCCCGCGTCGCCGCCCGAACCGCCACCCCGCGCGTCATCGACGGCTGGGGCACCCTGAACGCAGGCACCTGGCGTGACGCCGGATGGACCGTCCGCGCACTCGAACGCCCCTGAGCCGCGGTTTCGTCGCCCGGCCCATGACGCCTCCGCAATCGGCGCACGCGGCCCGGGGCCACGCCAGAGCCGCCAACAGCGTCCTGGCGATCACGGAAGCGATGGCACACTGATGGGTCCAACTTGCCCATTGCGCCCGGGAGATCACCTTATGAACGCCACCGCCGCCGCCGACGCCCAGGGAGCCGAAGCAGCCCGGGAACGCACCGGCGGCTGCCTATGCGGCCGCATCCGCTTCACCACCCGAGGTCCGGCCGTCTTCCCCCACACCTGTGTCTGCCGCCACTGTCAAAAGCTCGGCGGCACACCAGTGATGTGGTGGGTGGGATTCGAGGCCGTCACCTGGACCGGTGAGGGCGGCGAGCCAACCTGGTACGAGACCTTCGAAGGCCAGGCGAAACGCGGCTTCTGCCCGACCTGCGGCAGCCGCCTCGCGGCGATCGACAGCGACATCCCAGAGATTGGCATCAACGTCACCGCCCTCGACGACACCAGCGGCCCAGACCTCGTGCCGATCCACGCGTCCTTCCGCGACAACGCCGTGCACTGGCTGCCGTCGCTGCCGGAGACCGAGCACAGCACGGCCAGTTGACCGCCCGTCCGCTGGTCGGCACCGTCACCTGCTCCCTCGATGGCCCCGGTCGGCGTCCCGTTCTCGCCCGCGAGCAGGACGCGAACTCCCGGGCCGGGGCCCGCCGCGGTCGTGCTCAGTGCTCAGCGCGGATGACGGAGAACCCTGCGAGTGCCGCGCGGCAGGCCAAGGACAGTCCAGGGAATGCTCAACCGGAGCGAGTCCAGAAAGGTGCTGGGCTACTTCCTAGACGAATTCTGGCCATCGACGCCTGCCGAGGCGAAAGCGTGAGACCGTCCCTGTCGGGATGATGCCTGACGCTGTCTCAGTCGATCTTGTCCTTCTCCACCGTTTCGTGGGCCTACCGGAGCCTCTTCAATTCACGGCGGGATCGTGATCACCAGGGGACGACGCCGTCGTCCTCGAAGAACGAACCGGTCCGGCCGCCGTCGGGGAGGGTGGCGAGCCGGATCGCTATGGCCGCCCCCTGTTCAGGAGTGCGGGGCCCTTGGAAGCCTGTGAAGTCGGTCGCGACCAGGCCCGGGCAGGCGGCGAAGTGAAGGCCAAGTTCATCCAGCCCGGCGAGATCATCCCCGAAGGCGACGACTGATGGCCGGACCCACCGGTCGCGGCGGCTCCCTGGGCGCCGCCCTCAACGACCTCCTGCGCTCCCAGGTCACCCCCCGCCACCGGCTGTCCTCGTACACCGCCAAACACTGGCAAGCCCAGCTCTCCCAGCTGACCGGAACCCGCCGCGGCTACCAGGCCCTAGAGGACGCCGGCCTCGGCGTGACGACCCACACCCTGATCAACTGGCTGTCCGATCCCGAGTACAACGTCCGCAGCAGCTACCGCGACATCATCCACACCGCCTATGAGAACGCCGCCATCGTCCCCGCTGAGCCGATTCCCGACCACGTCAAGGACGGCCAGTTCGAGATCAGCGGCCTCGTCAAGACGGGCGACGACGAACGCGAGCGCGGCAACCGGCGGGCCGCCTCGCTGCGCATCGACGGCAGCCGCGGTGACTGGGCCGCAATCGGTGAACTCTGGTTGGCCGGCGAACTCGCCGACGACGACTTCGAGGACCACTTCATCGACGACGTCATCGTGGCGGACATCGGCGAAGGTACCGACGGATGGGAGTTCCCCGGCGCCTCGTACTCAGTCGAACTCAGGTGACAGCCGCTGAGCAGTTGATTTTAAGACGGTCGGCCGCTACCGCGACGGCAACCTGGACCATCTCCTCGCCAGCGCCCGGGACCGCCGCCCGGAGAAGTTGGACTCCCTCAAGCCCTAGCTGCAACAGCAGTACGCCGCCGGCGTCACCAGCGGCCAGACACTGTTCCAGCAGATCTGCGAGTGCGGCTTCCGCGGCGGCTACTCCACCTCACCCCGCATCGATCATGCGGCACCGCGAGCGCCTTAGCGCCGGGGAGACCGGGCATCTCGACCAGGCCCGCCATGCCTGCCCGGACATCGCGCGGATCTGCGACTTAGCCCGAGTCTTCACGGACATGGTCCGCAACCGACGAGGCGAGCTGCTGCCCGCCTGGATCCGCCAGGCCGAACAGTCTGGCCTCGCCCCGGTAGCCAGTTCGCGGCTTTCCTGCGCCAGGACCTCGACGCGGTTCCCGCCGGCCTTACCCACGAGTGGAGTTCCGGCGTCGTCGAGGGCCACGTCAACCGCGTGGAAACGATCAAGAGAGCCATGTACGGACGCGCCTCCTTCCAGCTCCTGCGGATACGCGTCCTCACCCGCTCGTAAGGCCCTCGGCCCACGTGATCGCGAAACGCTCTGGCTGGGTCATAGTCTTCAGCCGATGACTGAGAGGTTGGCCGCCCTGCACGGCCCTTCCTGACTGACCTCATCCGCTGGGGTCGACCGTCGAGCTGGCCTTTCCTGGCCGTCCGGGCTCGGCTTCAACCGTGCGGCACCTGCTGAGGTTCTCCTCATGCTCCTGGATGTCGGCGAGACCGCCTTTCTGCACCGCGAGGATCTGTCCGACGAAGTCGTAGATGCCGCAGTCGTCCACCCGAATCGCCAGGTTCGCGCCGGCGCAGCAGAGATCTGTCGTCTGTCGCCCAGCCAGTGGGAACGGCTCATCGCAGCCACCCCTGAGCCGGATCCGCGCGAGCAGCTCGTGGAACTCGCCGAGGAACGCCTGGAGGCACGGCGACTGTCACGCGGCGCCCGAGGCATCGGACGCGCGCCTCGCCCCGATGCCGGACAGCCCACTACCCCCGATGAGATCGCGGCGATGGCTGCTCAGGTTTCCGACATCGACCCTCAGGAATCGACGATGGCCCTGTGGTGGATCGGTAACCGGGCCTCGCAGGCCCGGTTCCAATGCAGGTCGTGCGGCGTCGTTGCGATTGGTTCACTGCAGCCTCCGTTGTGGTGCATGAGTTGATGTGCCGTGCAACAGCGCAAGGGAACTCCATGGGCTTCAGTGGCCGACGTGCCAAGGCCGTTCCTCCGGCGTCCCGGACCGAGGTGCGCCTCAAGGAAAGATCCATCCGCGATGGTGTGGGCGGACCTTCCATGGCCGGGTCGGCGCCTGCTGCGGGTCTCCCGTATTCGTACCGGGTGCCGCGGCAGCGACCAGCCCGCTCTCCCGCCAGCCGCGCTTGAGCGGTTCCCGACCAGCTGGCCGTTCTCTGATGTGAGCATATACTCGTAATGAGGGGTTGGCTGATCCGGTCCGGTGTGTCGCCTCGGCAACCAAGGTGTACGGACCGGTCGGTACATCCTGAAACATCCACAAGGCAAGGAGAAGTCCGCCATGAGTGATCTCGTCACCCGCGTCATCGAGGCGCACGGCGGCCTGGACCGCTACAACCGGTTCAGCTCGGCGACCGTGCATCACCGGGTCGGAGGTTCGCTGTGGAGGCTGAAGGGGCAGGAGGGGATATTGAGCCACGTGGCTGTACGGCTCGACCTCCACCAGCAGCACGCCAGCCACTACCCTTTCACCGCGCCCAACCTGCGGACGTCCTTCACCGCGCAGCGGGTGGCCGTGGAGACCGTCGTCGGAGAGGTGACGGCCGAGCGCACCGACCCTCGCGCATCTTTCCCGAGCGACGTGCACGATCCCTGGGACGTGCTCCACGTGGCCTACTTCGCCGGGGAGGCCATGTGGACCTATCTGACGTCGCCGTTCACCTTCGCCTCTCCCGGTTTCGAGGCCGTGGAAATCTCCCCGGTCACGGAGGAGGGGGAGACCTGGAGGCGCCTGAAGGTCACTTTCCCTGACCACATCGCGACGCATTGCCCCGAGCAGGTCTTCTACTTCGACTCCGACGGGCTGCTGCGCAGGCACGACTACACGCCCGAGGTCATCGGCGCCGGGCCCGCCGCGCACTACGCCTCCGACTACAAGGAGTTCGACGGGATCATGGTCCCGACCCGGCGGCGCGTCCACCGGCGGCGGGAGGACGGCACGGTGGACCGGGACGTGGAACTCGTCACGATCGATGTCGAGAGTGTCCTGTTCATCTGACGGGTAGTCGAACCCCGGCGACCTCCGTGCTCGTTCGTGGGGAAACCCGGTAACCGGGCCCGGACAGCGAGGACGACGCCCCCAGGCCAACGGCCACCTCATCGCCTTCGCCCTGACGGCGGGCGCGGGCCACTCGAGGCCGCCGCCCTGTTGCGCCGCTGGTCGGCCGCCGTCGAACGGCTGATGGCCGGCAGGGCCACCCCGCACGACGACACCGACGTCCCCCGGGACGTTGGCCCCTCCTCGCTGACCCTGACCCTCGGCTTCGAGAACAGTTGCTTCTCCCGTACGGGGCCGGAGAAGCAGCGCCCCTCCACAGGTGATGGCGATTCTTGAAATCGACCAGCGTAGATCTTGTTCCTCAGTTGATTCGGACATCAAGGATCTGAGGGCGTGGCGGATCGCTCGGGTTGCAGATCTTGATCGTCTTGGGCTTGCGACCGGCTCGTCGGCGCGGTCAGGATCGGCGACATGATCAAGGGTGTGATGTTCGACTTCTCCGGGACCCTCTTCCGGATCGAATCGGCCGCGCAGTGGCTGCGCGCGGTGGCAACGAATGCCGGTCTGGCCGTGCCCGAGGGTGAACTCGACGCGTGCGCCAGCCGGCTGGAGGAGTTCGGGGCTCAGCCCGGAGGGGTTCCTCCGCGCAAAGTGCCGCCCCATCTGGAGGGACTGTGGCGGGAGCGCGATCTGACCGCCGAACGACACCGGGCTGCCTTCACAGCCCTCACCAGGGAGGCGAAGCTGCCGTCGGCTGACCTGGCCGAGGCCCTGTATGAACGTTCCCAAGTGTCCGGGGCATGGCAGCCGTATCCCGACACCGAGGAAACCCTCCGCTCCCTGCACGGGCGAGGCATCCCGGTCGCTGTCGTCAGCAACATCGGCTGGGACATGCGCCCCGTCTTCCGCGACCACGGCGTCGATGACCTCGTGGACGCCTACTTCCTCTCCTTCGAGTGCGGGGTGAAGAAGCCCGATCCCCGGATCTTCCAGATGGCGTGCGACAAGCTCGGAGTGGCGCCAGCAGATGCACTCATGGTGGGAGACGAGCCCGTTGCGGACGTCGGCGCTGCCGCGCTGGGGTGCCAGGTTCACCTGGTCGATCCCTTGCCCGTTGACCAGCGTCCCGGCGCACTGACCGAGGTGCTCCAACTCCTTTGACGTGGCCGGACGGGTCCGACTTTCGGCGCGATGCTGAGGACCCGGGCGACCGAAGGCCGTCGGGCCCTGGTGATCGGTGAAGGTCAGTCGTGGTCGGCCGCGTAGTAGGTGCGGAGGACCGGGTTGATCCCGGGGACGAGGTCGCTGATGGCGATGTTGTCGATCCAGCGGTGCGGGATCTGGCCGTCGCGGCAGATGCCGTCGGGTTGGCCGGTGCTGATCGCGAAGACGAAGGTGCGGGTGGCCAAGTCGTCGGTGTCGATGGCGCCGAGGAAACGGGTGATCTCGGCGTCCGAGTAGCCGAAGCCCTTCGCGAGGATGCGGTGCAGGCCGTCGACGGCGGTCTCCCCGGGCAGGACCGGGCCGGTCGGAAGCCTCCAGGCTCGCGTCATGTTCGGCTCCGGGGAGCCGACTTGGGCGAGTAGGAACCTGCCGTGCTGCTCGATCAGTGCCGCGGCGGTGAGGTCGGTGATGCCGTCGCTGTGGCTGCGGGTGACCAGTTCCTCGACTTGGTGGAGCACGAACGGGTCAGTCACGGGGTTCTCCGCAGCGGGATGATGTCGGTGCCGTGGTGGGGCGTGGTCGGCCGGGCGGCCTCTGGGGTCGCCAGCAGCGCCACGATTGTGATCGGCTGCTGGCAGTGCGGGCAGTTCCGGGCCGCGGTCGGCTCCAGGGGGTCGCGGACCTGGGCGGGCTGCCGCGAGGTGGGGCGGGCCGGTGGCGGCGGGAGCTCGATCCGGGCCGGCAGCGCGGGTGGCGGCGCCTGGCCGACACGGCGGGCCCGTTCCTCGTCCAGGGCCTGGTCGCGGCGGTGCTCAGCCGCGCGTCGGCAGACCATCGAGCAGTAGACGGTGCGGACCGTCTTCCCGACCGGGAAGTGGTTGTCGCAGATGGGGCAGGTGCGGGTCTCGGTCTTGGCGGCGCGGGAGGCGGTGCGGCACTCGGCCGAGCAGTAGATTCGCTTGCGACTGTGGTCAGTGGTGAATGTCTCGCCGCAGTGTAGGCAGATCCGCTGCTTGGGCAGGTGGGCGGAGCCTCGTCTTCCGCAAAGGCGAGACCGCGTGGAATGCGGGGCGTGAGTCACGCGTCCCGGTCGCCTCACCGTAGGCGGCTCGGATGCGGGAGGTCACGCGGCAGCCAGCCGCGCCCTACCTGCAAGCCCGGTCCTTCAGGACCGGGTCAAGTTGACAATAGTCGCGCAGCCCCGCACCTGGGACGACGTACGCACGGCCGACCCGGCACCGTAGGAACGGAGATGCGGTCGGCAACCAGGTCGGCAGGCGACTTCGGCCAGGAGCTGCTTTGGCGAGAGATCACGGCCTCCGACGCCGACCCTCGGATCGAACGTGCGCTGTGCCGGCGGACTCGGTGTGTGAGAGTGCGGCGAGGAGCCGCAGTTTCTCGTCGCTGTCGCTGTCCTTGTCAGGGTAGTAGACGACGAGGATGACGTCGTCGATGGGGAGTTTGTCGCGGTGCAGGCGTAGTTCACCGACGACGGGGTGCTGGAGCGTGGCGGTGCCTCCGTCGAGACTGCGGACGTCGTGGCGGGCCCACAGGGTACGGAACCGCTGGCTGGACAGTGCGAGTTCTCCGACGAGTTCGACGAACCGGGGGTTGTCGGCGTCGTCCCCGATGGTGGTGCGAAGGGCGGCGATGAAATCGGCTGTGGCCTTCGTCCAGTCCTGGTGGAAGGCTTGTTCCTCGGGATCGAGGAGGAGAGAACGAAGCCGGTTCTGGCCGGGCCGCAGGCGGGGGGAGAGCGCGACCGCCATGGGGTTGGAGGCCAGGACATCGAACGCGCGCCCTTCGACGAACGCGGGGATCTGAAGGTGGGCGAGCAGCTCATGCACCCGCGCCGGTACGTGCTCGGGCCGCTTGCGGCGCGGCGCCGTGGGGCGTGCCGCCGCGAGGCCGAGCAGATACGTCCGCTCGATGTCGTCGAGCTGCAGGACGCGCGCGAGTGATTCCAGTACCTGCGGTGAGGGGTTCTTGTCACGGCCCCGTTCCAGGCGCAGGTAGTAGTCGGGACTGATCCCGGCGAGCAGGGCGACTTCCTCACGGCGCAGGCCGGGCACGCGGCGGTTGCCGCCGGGCGGGAGTCCTGCTTGCGCCGGGGAGACCAGCTCACGCCGGGCACGTAGGTAGCTGCCGAGCCGGTTGCCGGATTCCTCATCCTTCATACCGACACCGTAATGCGGTGCGCGTGTCCCAGAGGGGGCCCTGGCAGGACCAGGGAAGACGGGGGCCCTGCCACACCCAGCGAATGCCGTCAAGACTTCGGTAGCACTGTTTTGAAAGTGACAGAGAACATCACTGTCTGCGCCGCAGGCCTGAACGCCGTCGGCGCCCTGGACTGAAGGGAAGATCTCGTGGATCTCTCCAACCGCACCGTTCTCATCGTCGGCGGAACCTCGGGTATCGGGCGAGAGCTGGCCCGCCGGTTCGCCGCAGCGGGCAGCACCGTGGCCGTTGGCGGCCGCAGCCCAGAGGCACTCTCGGAACTCGCCGAAGAAGGCTTCGACCCGATCAGCATCGACGTCACCGACAGTGTCTCCGTCGCAGCTGCCCGTGACGTTGTGCTCGCCCGGTACCCGGAGCTGGACACCGTGGTGACCATGTCGGGCGTCATGCTCCTGGAGGACTTGCGCGACCCCGCGCACTTTGAGGCGGCAGCAACGACGATCGACACCAACCTGCTCGGCACCATCCGGGTCATCGACGCCTTCACCCCCCACCTGGTCCGGCGGGGAGCGGGCACCTTCATCACCGTCACCTCCGGAATCGCCTTTCTGCCCTTCCCGCCCATGCCCAGCTACGCCGCCTCGAAGGCCGCGGTGCACGCCTACTCCGAGGCACTGCGCGCGCAGCTCGACGGCACCGGTGTCGGCGTCGTCGAGCTCGTCCCCCCGGCCGTCGCCACAGCAGGCCAGGAAAAGGTGAACCCGCACGCGCTACCGCTCGACGACTTCGCCACCGAGGTCATGCAACTGCTCTCAGAGGACCCCACGCCTCACGAGGTCCTCGTGAAAGGCGTCCTCGTGCACCGCTGGGCCGAGCGCGACGGCACCTACGACGACCTCGTCGCCCAGCGCTCCCAGGCCCTGGCCATGCTCCCCAGCCGCGAAGGCTGACGCCCTTCCCGCAGGCGGCCTCGCTCATCGCCCCCGGGTGGCCAACGAGCAGCCACGCATCCTGGCCACGAACCCCGCCCACGCACGGCCCCGCCCTGCCAGGCGGCGAGGTGTCATCGACGCTACGTCCATCGCCTCCACCTCGAATAGCGGGCTGACCCGCGATTGATCTCGGGGCGTGTCGGCCTGCGGGTTCGGCTGAGTCGTGGTTCAGCAGGCCTTGATGCGAACATGCCCCAGCTCGGTGCTGCGTTTGTGCCGGGTGGGCCGCTCTGCGGCGCCGTCGGAGACCAAAGCGGCGATGGCGAGGCGAGTCTCTCCATAGGCCTCGCGGCCGCCTGTGCACCGCAGGAGCAGGCGCCACTGCCGGACTTCGGCGTTGGCGTGCTCGACACAGATCCGGGGGGAAAGCCGGCGGCGTTTCATCTCGCGCCAGCCGCCCGCTCGGTGCGGGCCCGTCCCTCGGGGCCTTTCCTACCGACGGTCGCCCTCGCGTCGCCCATGACGCCCGGACGGGCTCACAGCCCGCCAATCAGCGCGGCGCGAGTTCAGCGATCAACTCGCCCAGATGTTGGCGCGACAGTCCGCGGAAAGCAGGATGAGACATGGCCCCGCAACCACCGACCAATATCAATCGTTGGTCGGCCCATTAGGGTCATGGGCATGACGACACCCCTTGCCGCAGTGCCTTCGACTCGCTCCGCCTCGACGCCGTGCCCGACGAGCAGGCGTTGCGCCGGGTCTACGATCTCCCCAGCGACGCGGCCGTGCGCAAGCAGATGACCGAACTCACCGAGCAGACACGGCGGTTGATCGGCTGCTCATCGCTGGTCCTGGTCGCCGGCGCGGATGCCGAGGGCAACGGTGACGTCTCCCCGCGCGGCGGCCCCGCCGGGTTCGTCACCGTCCTGGACGCACGGACGGTGGCGATACCGGACGCGACCGGCAACAAGCGTCTGGACACCCTGCAGAACGTCGTCGCCACCGGACGGGCCGGGCTGCTGTTCGTCATTCCCGGGCGCACCACGACGCTCAGGGTGAACGATCGGGCCTGCGTCTCCACCCGTCCGGAACTGCTGTCGCAGCTGACCGCCGTGGGCAAGCCGCCGGCCAGTGCGCTGGTGCTGGGGATCGAGGAGGTCTACCCGCACTGCCCCAAGTCGCTCCTGCGCAGCGGGGCCTGGAAGCCGGAGCAGTGGCTGCCGGCGGACGCCCAGCCGACCTCGGCCGAGGTGACGCTGGCCCAGCTGCGGATGCCAGAGCTGACGATCGCCGACATCGAGCAGGCGGAGGCGGATTCACTCAAGTACCGGTACGAGTAGCGGGCAGACCCTGCGACCGCCGAACCACCAGCATGGATCCCCAGATCAGCGGGCCTCGAGATCAATGACTGGTGTCCGGGCCCGCGCCCATCTCCGGCAGGAGCGCGGCGAGTGCGGCGTGCAGCACCATGACCGGCGCGGCTGGCCGAGTCGGGGGTGCATTCCGGTGGGGCACCGATGAGGGGGGTCCGCCAGAAATCCGAGGAGCCGCGCGTACGTGCATCCGGGGCGCCCGGAGCGGGGCGGTGCGCCGGGCCGGCGCGGAGGTACTGTCCTCGTGCGAGCAGGGCACGTGCGGTACCTGCCTCACCCCGGTGCTGGAGGGACAGCCCGACCATCGGGACTCGGTGCTGGCGGACCACGAACGGGCGGCGAACGACTGCATGTTCGTGTGCGTGTCGCGATCCCGCGGCGACCGCCTAGTCCTCGACCTCTGACACCTCATCACTTTCTTGAAGGAGCCCGCGATGACCGAGGCACTGGAGCGTGCCGTCATGCCTCCCGTCAGTGACGTCGGCCCGTTCGCCCACGAGGTCCTGCTGGACCCCGAGCCCCTGCACCAAGCCTTGCGCGAGGCCGGCCCGGTCGTGTACCTGCCGCGCTACGGCGTCCATGCGCTGGCCCGCTACGAGCAGGTGCACGCCGCGCTCGTCGACTGGCAGCACTTCGAGTCGGGTTCCGGGGTGGGCCTGGCCAACTTCCGCCACGAGAAGCCGTGGCGCCCGCCGAGCCTGCTGCTGGAGGCCGACCCGCCCCTGCACGACGCCCCGCGCCGCGTGCTGCGGGACATCCTCGCTCCGCCCGCCCTGCGCCGCCTGCGCACGGCTTGGCGAGCGACGGCCGAGGAACTCGTCAACCAAGTGCTCGATGAAAGTGCCGAGTTCGACGGCTACTCCTCCCTCGCGGAGGCGTTCCCGCTGCGCGCGTTCCCGGATGCCGTCGGCCTCGGCCCGGACGGCCGGGAACACCTGCTGTCGTACGGCAACATGGCGTTCAATGCCTTCGGCCCCCGCAACGACCTCGTCACAGCGGACGCCGACCGGATGGCCGGGCTCTCCGCATGGGTCAACGCCCAGTGCCAACGGGACGCACTGAGCGATGACGGCTTCGGAGCCGCCATCTGGGCCGCCGCAGACCGTGGGGATCTGTCCCACGAACAGGCGCCGTTGGTGGTGCGTTCCCTGCTCACCGCGGGCATCGACACCACGGTGCACGGCCTGGCGGCCTGCCTGTACGCCTTCGCCACCCACCCGGAGGAGTGGCGACGGCTCAGGGAGCGGCCAGAGCTGGCCCGGGTCGCCTTCGACGAGGCGGTCCGCTGGCAGTCGCCGGTGCAGACGTTCTTCCGTACCGCCACCGCCGACGTCACCATCGCCGGCACGGTCATCCCCAAGGACACGAAGATCCTCATGTTCCTGGGCGCGGCCAACCGCGACCCGGACCGCTAGGACGTCCCGGACCGCTTCGACCTCAGCCGTGACCCCTCCGGCCATGTCGGCTTCGGCATGGGCATCCACCAGTGCATCGGCCAGCACGTCGCCCGCCTGGAGGCGGAGGCCCTGCTGACCGCCCTGGCCCGCCGCGTCGAGCGGATCGACCTCGGCGGCACACCGCGCCGCCACCCCAACAACACCCTGCGCTCATGGGCGTCCCTGCCCCTGCGCGTCCATCCGGCCGCCTGATCGGTCGGCTCCTAGGAAAGTGAGGGAACTCCGTCATGCCCCAGCAGGTACGAGGCGTCGTCGCGCGGGCGAAGGGCGAGCCGGTCGTGCACCAGGGCAAGGTCCACTACATCGGCTCCTCGTCCTACTTCGGCTCCCAGATAGGCCCAATGGACCTCCCGAGAGCGGCGTCTGGAGCGGTTCGTGACCGAGCAGCCGCCGTACTCGATCCTGGTCCGCGGTATCGAGGAGGACGTCCTTCCCACCGTGCGCCGCCACGGCATGGGCACCCTGACCTACAGCCCCCTGGCCGGCGGGTGGCTCTCGGGCCGTTACCGCAAGAACAACACCTCCGGCCCCGCCTCCGCGGCCCGCCCCGCAGCCGGTCGACATGACCAGCCCCGCCAACCAGCGCAAGCTCGACGCCGTCGAACAGCTGGCGTTTTTAGCGGAGAAGGCCGGCCTCACCCTGATCGAGCTGGCCGTCGCCTTCGTCATCGATCACCCGGGTGTCACCTCGGCGATTACCGGACCACGCACCATGGAGCAGCTGGAGGCGTTCCTGCCCGCCGCCGAGGTTGGCAGTGAAGTCCCGCTGGAACAGGTCCGGAAACTGTGAGGCTGTCAGGTCCGGGACGGTGGTGCGGACGCGTCTGCGCAGGCGGATGCCGGTGATGGAGAACGTCCGCATCACCCGGGCAATCCGCTTCTCGTTGACCCGCAGTCCCTTCTCCCGGAGCTCGGCGGTTACCCGTGGGGAGCCGTAGGCGCCGCCGGACTCGCCGTGGACCTCGCGGATCCTCGCCGCCAGGAGCCGGTCCTCGCGTAGTCGTGCCGCCCTGGCCTGTCTTCCGGCGCGCCACTTGTAGTAGCTGGACCGGTTCAAGTCCAGGACCGCGCAGAGCCGCTTCACCTCGTAGGTGTCCCGGTGGTCGTCAACGAACTGGAAGCGGCTCATCACCAGTTCGTCTCCCCGGCGAAATACTTGGCCGCCTTGCGGAGTATGTCCCGCTCGGTAGCCAGCTTCCGCTCACTCGCCTCGAGCTCTGCCACCCGGGCTTCCAGCTGCCGGATTCGCTCGTCCGGGTCGGTGGCCGGCGCCGCCTGGCCGGTCCGGGCCGGAGCCTTGCCGCCCGCCGGCGGGGCGGCCGGGGCGACGCCGCGGCGGTCGCGGTCCCGCAGCACCCACTCACGCAGGGTGGCCCGGTTGATGCCCAGGTCGGCGGCGATGCTCTTGTAGGTCGCCCCGGGTGTGGACTCGAACAGGGCCACGGCATCGGCCTTGAACTCGTCCGAGTAGTCCTTCATCGCCATCGGCGGTGTTCTCGCTTCCTCCGGATCAAGCAGATCCAGTATCAGCGTGTCCACCACTCAGGGGGAGGCCCCAGGCACCTACTAGGCACACGGCGCCATTTGCCCAGATCAAATGCCCTCTCAGGCCGCGCCGTAAGGGCACCCCTGCGGCACCTCTGCGGTCCGGTGCACGAAGGCCGGCCGCAGGTCGGGATCCTCGGGGTCGTAGTAGCGGTGGAACACCGCGGTCGCCCCTCCGGACAGGGGCGGGACGATCCAGCTCCAGTCGGTCGGCACCAGGCGCCCGTGCCGCCTCTCGCGGTCCACGTGCGCGAGGAACCGCCGCGACTCCGTGTGGTGGTCGGCCATGCTCACCCCCGCCTGCTCGTAGGAATGCAGGACCGCCAGGTTGAGCTCGACCAGGGCGCGGTCGCGCCACAGGGTGCGCTCGTTGCGGGTGTCGAGGCCGAACAGCTTGGCGATGGCGGGCAGCAGGTTGTAGCGGTCGGTGTCGGCGAGGTTGCGCGAGCCGATCTCGGTGCCCATGCACCAGGTGCGGTGACGCTCGATCATGCCCGCGCTGGTCAACTGGGCCAGCCGGTCGGAGAGGACCTTGTCCGAGAGGGTGGGCAGGGCGGCGGGCAGTTCCGAGTACCTGGCCTGGCCGCGGCGCAGGAATTCGCGGAGCACCAGGGGCGTCCATCGGCTGGCCAGCGTGGCGAGGGTGATGTCCACGGGGCAGTGCGGCTGGTGGCCTGCTGTCACCTCTCTGCCAGCGAGTCGACGAGCGCCAAGGCGTCGTCGACGGAACCCGCCGGGTCATTGATCGGGTACAGCACACCGCGCACCGTGCGGGAGGAGTCGAGGACAAGGGTGAGCCGCTTGAGCCGGTCCACGCCTGCTGCGCGGAAGGTGGGCAGCCGCAGCGCCGCGGCCATCTGCAGGTCGGCGTCGGACAGGAGCGGGAACGCGATCCGCGCGTGCTCTGCGAAGGCGGCGAGCTGGTCGGAACGCTGCGTGCTGACTCCGTGCACCCTCACGTCCCGCTCCGCGAAGGCCGCCATCCGGTCGCGATAGACGTCGCCGCGATGTCCGGAGTCAAGAACCGGACGTCCGCCGAGGACAGCGGGCAGCCCCATCACCACTGCAGCGCACGGAATGATTCCGCCACAGCGGCAATCTCCCTAAAGGTAGCCTGCTGCCGACTGGTGTCCTGCTTCGCGCCCTGTCGCATGCCACTGCTGGTGGACGCTGCTCTGCGGCAGATACTGTCGTTGAAGGACGACGAGGTCATATCGCTCGACGATGGGTAGGGAGCGGCAAATGGACGCCTCGGACCAACTGGTGGCTACACCGTCGGCTCTTTTGACTCTGGACGGTGTCATCCGCTCCCTCAACACCGCGATGGCTACTCAACTGGGCAGGCCGTGGGAACAGTGCGGCGGCGGGCGGTGGACGAGGCCGTCCCGCTGATCGACGCGATGTCCAGGTAGAAGATTCTGCTCAAGGGGGCGTGCCGGCGACGTTGAGGTATCCACCACGAGCGTGTCGTACTCGCGGGGCGGCTCGGTGGTGAGCTTGTGTATCGCGTCCCGGCGCAGGTTCGCCGTGCGGTAACGGAGCCGGTTGCGGGTCTCGTCGGATCGCCTTCTGGCGGTCGATGCGTCCGCATGTCGTGGGCGAGATCGTCCCGTGACCAGGGCTGATTAGTCTGCGGACATGCTCAACACGCACCGCCTGCACGTTCTGGCCGAGATCGATCGGTCGGGGAGTATTGCGGGGGCCGCGCGCCAGCTCCGGCTGTCGCCCTCCGCCGTGTCCCACCAGCTGGCTCAGCTGGAGAAGGACGTGGGCGTGAGCCTTGTCGAACGCGGTGCGCAGAGCCTCCGCCTTACGCCGGCCGGCCGGCGGTTGTCGCTGCGTGGTCAGGAGGTGCTCGCGCTGCTCGACGCCGCCGAGAAGGATCTCCTGGCCCAGGCCCGGGCCGACTCGGGTCATCTACGGATCGGGTTCTTCGCCTCCGCCGGCCACCGGTTGCTGCCAGCGGCGCTGTCGCGGTTCTCCGGACGCTACCCGACCGTCGAGATCGACCTCGTCGAGGGGCAGCCGCACGAGCTGGCCGATAGTGTGCAGCAGGGCGCCATCGACGCGCTGCTCGCCTTCGACTACCCACTCGATCCATGGGCGCCGCCGGACGGGGTCCAGCTCCGGGAACTGCTCCACGAGCCGCTGTACCTGGTGGTGCCGGCCGGGCATCCGGCGGGGCGGCGCGCCCAGGTCCGGCTTCAGGAGCTGGCCGGGGAGCAGTGGATCACCTCGTTCGGGACCGGGGCGCCCGTGCTCTCGGTGCTTGAGCGCGCCTGCGCGCTGGAGGGATTCGTTCCGAACATCCGCTGCCGCAGCGACCATTACGAGGTGATCCTCGGCCTGGTCCGGGCCGGCATGGGGATCGCATTGGTGCCCAGTCTGGGCATCAATGACACTCCGGGGTTGCAGACGACACGGCTGTCGGGGCAGCGGATGTACCGGAAGGTCTCCGTCGCCTTCCGGCCTGGCAACCCGAATCCGCTGCTGAACACCTTCCTCGCCTACCTGGCCAGTGCCGCGTCCAACCTGCTGACTGTGGCCAAGCGCTAGCGGTGCGAGGCGCGCCTTCGCGCGGAAGGGGCCACGTCAGCCCGCCAGCGTCGCGATGCGCGCGCCGACCGCGCGCATCGCCTGCACCATCGTGAACTCGTGTCGTGGAGGGCAGGAGGTGAGTACCGCGTAGCAGATCTGGCGGCTGCCGCGGACCACGCCCACATCGCAGCGGGTGCCGGTGTCGGTGCCGGTCTTGTTCGCCACCCACGGGCAATCGCCCCCCACGCGCCGGATCGTGTGGTCCTCCGGATCATGTGGGATCAGCGCCGTCACCATGCTGCGGTCGCTGCAGGCGGCCATCCAGCCGAGCATCGTCACCGCCCACGGCTCGTCGCCGGCGATGCGTTCCGCCAGGCCGGCCAGTTCGTGGGCGGTGCCGACGGCGAAGGTCGGGGCGTGGGATGCCAGCCGGGGTTCGCGGATCCGGTCCAGGATCCGCGTCCGCTCAAGGCCGAGCAGGCCGGCGCGCTCGTTCACGCGGCGAAGGCCGATGACGCGGATCAAGGCGTTGGTGGCGGTGTTGTCGCTGACGGCGGCAGTCAGGCGGGCCAGGTCGGCCACGGTCCAGCGGTGTGCGGAGAGCTTGGCCAGCAGGCCCGATCCTCCGCAGTGGTCCTCTTCGCGAAGGTCCACCGGTTCGTCACCGGCCAGGGCGCCGGTGCTCAGGGCATGTGCGACCTCGGCCAGCAGCAGCAGCTTCCCGACGCTGGCGAGCGGAAGCACCTTGTGACTGTGGAGCTCCAGCTCCGGGTGGCCGGCTACCGCGACGGTGAGCGTGCCGGGCAGCGCGGCCGGCTGGGCAGGGGTCAGCATGCCAGCACCTTGCCGGGTCGGGCTCCGGTCACGGCGCCGTCCTCCACCACCACGGTCCCGTCGACGACCACCAGCGGGATGCCCGCGGGGGGCAGCAGAGGTTCGGTGAAGGTGGCGCGGTCGGCGACGGTGGCCGGGTCGAAGACCACGAGATCGGCGGGGGCGCCGCCGCGCAGGACGCCGCGCCCGGTCAGGCCGAACCGTGCCGCGGTGGCCCCGGTCATCTTCAACGAGTTCTCCAAGGCCCTCGACCAGGCGGGCGGCTCCTTCCTGTCCGCCGACGGCACCAAGGCGACCTTCGATGGCCCCCAAGGCATCGCCGCCGCGAAATGGCTGATCAGCAAGAACAAGACGACCATGCCCGATGTGGCGAAGAGCGCGAACACCCCCGACTACGACACCAACCTGTTCAAGGCCGGCAAGCTCGCCATGTGGCACAACGGCAACTGGCAGTTCAGCGCCCTGCAGAACGTGCCCTTCGACTGGGACGTGGCCGTCGAACCCGGTGACACCCACAAGGCCAGCGCGGTCTTCCAGAACTCCGTCGGCATCTCCAAGACCACCGATCACGCCGACGCCGCCTTCAAGTGGCTGGCCTACCTGACCGCCTCCGACACCACCGCCAAAACCCGCGTCGACTCCTCCTGGGAGCTCCCGCCGCTGGCCGACACAGCCAAGGTCGCCGGCTACCTCCACGCAGGCAAGCCCGCCAACCGCCAGGCCGTCTTCGACTCCCTCAAGCAGCAGGCCACGGCGCCGGTCATCGCCAAGCAGCAACAGATGCAGGACATCGTCAACAACGCCCTCGCCGATGCCGCCGCCGGCCGCACCGATGTCGCCAAGGCGTTGTCCCAGGCAGCCCGGCAGGTCACCGCACTGCTGAAGTGAGGCCTCGGGCGCCCGCGGGAGACCTGACCGCCCCGCGGGCGCCCGAACCCCCGGCCACACCGGGTACCGCTGCTCCTTCCCACCCCGCACCACCCACACAGGAGACACGCCTTGTCCACCCCCACGACGCAGTCGCCCGGCCACGCGCGCCTGGCCCGCCGCAGCCTGGAGGTGATCACCGCCAACCAGGCGCCCTCCGGGGCCTACCCGGCCTGCCCGAGCTACCCGGTCTACCGCTACTCCTGGTTCCGCGACGGTTCGTTCATCGCCGAGGCCGCCACCCGCGCAGGCGCCGCCGACTCCGCCGACGCCTTCCACCACTGGTGCGCCAAGGTGGTCACCGATCGCGCCGACCGCATCGAGCGGATCGTCGCGGCGAAGGCCGCAGGCCGACAGCCCGCCGAGGCCGACCTACTGCCCACCCGCTACACCCTGGACGGCCAGGACACCGGCGACGTCGGCTGGTGGGACTTCCAGACCGACGGCTACGGCACCTGGCTGTGGGCGCTGAGCGAGCATCTGCGCCGGCACGGCGGCGATGCGGCCCCCTACCACGAGGCGATCCGCCTCACCGTCGGCTATCTCGCCGCGACCTGGGACCTGCCCTGCTACGACTGGTGGGAGGAGTCCAAGGAACACCGGCACGGAGCCACCCTCGGCGCCCTGCGCGGCGGCCTTAAGGCCATCGAGGCGGCGGGCCTCGACGACACCGGGCTCTGCGCACCCACGGTCGCGCAGATCGATGCCCTCGTACGCGAACGCGGCCTGCACGAGGGCCACCTCGCGAAATGGCTGGGCAGCTCGGCGGTGGACGCGAGCCTGCTGGCTTGCCTGACACCGTTCGCCTCCGTGGACCCGGCCGGGCCCATCGCCCAGGCAACCCTCGCCGCGATCGAGCACGACCTGCTCGAGCCGGAAGGCGGCGTCCACCGCTACCTGGGGGACGTCTTCTACGGCGGCGGGCAGTGGCCTGTCCTGGCCGGCCTCCTCGGCTGGCACTACGCCCGCATCGGCCGCACCGACGACGCCCGACGCGAGCTGGAGTGGATCGCCTCCCACGCCACCGCCGACGACCTACTGCCCGAACAGGCTCCCGGCGCAACCCTCCTGGCACCCCAACACCTGCCCAGGTGGCAGGAACGCTGGGGACCGAATGCCACCCCGCTGCTGTGGTCCCACGCCATGTACCTGATCCTCGCCCACGAACTGGAAGTGTCCGCATGATCCGCCACCGCCCCCACGGCTCGGGCCATGCCTACCAGCCCACCGACGACCAGCGTGTGCCCGTGACCCCCCTGGCCGGTGAGCCCTTCGAGATCCGCGCCTCCACCGGCTACGCCATCCAGACCGTGGTGTGCGAGTGGGACAGCGGCGACGGCATCACCGAACTGACCGCCGCCATCGAAGACGTCACCGAAGCCACCGGCGACAGCGGCGGCAACACCGACAGCCACCTCGCCGCCGCAGCCGCGGGCGGCCGCGACCGGCGCCACCGCTGGGTGGTACGCCCCGCCCCGCTCGCCGAAGGCACAAGCGCCCGCTACCGCTTTGTCGCCCGCCACCAAGACGGCCGCATCCGCCGCACCTCCTGGCACACCGTCGCCCCGGCCGCATGGCACAAGGGGGCCGCACGACTGCAGGCCACCCAGCACGCCGGCCGCCTGGTCGAGGACTCCCTCTCCAGCCTGGTGGCCGCCGACGGCACGGTGCTGCGCATCCGCTTCGCACTACGGCTGGCACCCGGCGAGCACGTGGTCGGCTTCGGCGAACGCTACAACGCCGTCGACCAGCGCGGACGCACCCTGGACGCCCAAGTCTTCGAGCAGTACAAGGGACAGGGCTTCACCCCCCGCACCTACCTGCCGATGCCCTTCGCGATGGTGCTGGGCGGTGACAGCTGGGCCTTTCACCTGCGTACCTCCCGCCGCACCTGGTACGACATCGGCGCAAGCGATCCGAACCTGCTGTGGATCGAGGCACAGACCCCGCCGGACGGCTCACTCGAGACGGTCTGCTTCCACGGCGCCCCCCACGAACTGCTGTCCGCCTTCCTCGACGAAGCCGGCCGCCCCGAAGAACTGCCCGATTGGGTCTTCCGCCTGTGGGCCAGCGGCAACGAATGGAACACACAGCAGCGCGTGCTGGCCGAGATGGACCGCCACCGCGACGAGGACATCCCCGTCGGCGTGCTGGTCATCGAAGCATGGAGCGACGAGGCGACCTTCACCGTCTTCCGCGACGCCCAGTACACCGTCAACGAGGACGGCGCCCCCCACCGCCTGGCCGACTTCACCTTCCCCCCCGACGGTGCCTGGCCCGACCCCAAGGGCCTGGTCGACGAACTGCACCAGCGCGACATCAAGGTGCTGCTCTGGCAGATCCCGCTGATGAAGATGCGTCCCGCTCCCCGCGGGCAGGCCGCCGCTGACGCCCGCGCGATGATCGACCACGGGTACACCGTCATGGAGGAGGGCGGCAAGCGCCCCTACCGCAACCGCGGCTGGTGGTTCCCCCAAGCACTCATGCCGGACCTCACCAACCCCCAAGCACGCCAGTGGTGGACCTCCAAGCGCCGTTACCTGGTCGACGAGGTCGGCATTGATGGCTTCAAGACGGACGGCGGCGAACACGCCTGGGGCGAGGACCTGCGTTACGCCGACGGCACCACCGGCGCACAGACCAACAACCTGTTCACCGTCGAATACCCCTCCGCCTACCGTGAATTGCTCCGAGAGGGCGGCAAGGCCCCGGTCACCTTCAGCCGCGCCGGGTTTACCGGCTCGCAGAACGCAGGCGCCTTCTGGGCCGGCGACGAGGACTCCACCTGGGACGCCTACCGGCACTCCCTCACCGCCGGCATCACCGCCTCGGCCTGCGGCATCATCTATTGGGGCTGGGACATCGCGGGCTTCTCCGGCGACGTCCCGGACGCCGAACTGTATCTGCGCGCCATGGCGGCATCCTGCTTCATGCCGATCATGCAATACCACTCGGAGTACAACCACCACCGGCTGCCGCTGCGCGACCGCACCCCGTGGAACATCGCCGACCGCTCCGGCGACCCCCGCGTCCTGGAGATCTCCCGCAGATATGCCCACCTGCGCGAGCGCCTGGTCCCCTACCTGGCACAGGAGACCCGCACCGGCCTGGCGCAAGGCAAGCCGCTCATGCGCGCACTGTTCTTCGACGACGCCCAGGACGAACGCATCTGGGACTTCCCCGACCAGTTCCGGCTCGGCTCGGCACTGCTGGTCGCCCCTGTCACCCAACCGGGCGCCGCCGGCCGCACGGTGTATCTGCCCCGCGGCGAGTGGGTCGACGTCTGGAGCGGTCAAAAGCACACCGGCGCAAAGGTCGTTCAGCGCGCCACCCCCCTGGACATCATCCCCGTCTTCGCGACCGCCGACCGGTGGGCCGACCTCGAACCCCTCTTCTCCACCGGCACCTGACCCTCCGAGCAAAGAGCCGAGCCGCCTCACGCGGGTCGTCTTCTTCTGGAACAGGACGCACCCATACGGCCCACCAGGCACGCGGATCAAGTACGGCGGCCGTACGGTCGCAAGTGGCAAGCCCCGCTTCAGACAGGACAAGTGCGGGCTGACGGCCCCGTGCTCCCATCGCACGCTGCACGGGGCTGTTCCACTCCCTCCGAGCGCGGCGGCAACCCTCACGGACGGGCGCGTGCTGATCGCGGGCAACCGGGACCTCTGGCTCTCTCGAAGCCCGCGGGCGGGGCGCGGTCACGAGTCTTGATCTCTTCCCGCGCCGGGTGGGCCGTCACAGGATCCACGAGATCGGCGTATGTGTGACCTGCAGATTTCCAGTAGCGATGGAGATAGGCGATGGGTACGGATCGGCTACAGGAACGGTGACGGCGTCGTAAGTGACTCGCCTGGCTTCCTACCGGGTCCACATGCCCCCGCGGATCCCCTCCACATGCGTCAGATGGACAGCGGACACCAGCACAGGGTATGCACGCGTATCGCACTGTTCATCATCCCGGAACTCGAGGACAAGCCGATGCGTGCAACGCAGCTCATACCCGGAGTGACCGTCGTGCTACTCGCAGCCGCTCTCACGACCGGCTGCTTTGATGGACACAGCACTAAGGCCGGGCCCCGGCCCGTGGATTCCTCCGTCACGGCGACGCCGACGCCCGGGATCACTGCGGCAAAACGGGTGGGGAGTTCGCCAACACCGAGCGCCGCCACATCGACTGGCTACCCGACTACCCTGGCCGCTCCGGGCGCGGCCGTGCCGCAGGTACGAGATGCCTTCGCAGTACTGCAAGCAACGTACAACGACAGCTGCGGGACGCCCGGAAACTGCCAGTACTTCCTCAACCGTCTCTTGACCAACCTCGACGACCTTGGCAACTCGATGAAGGCCAGCCCGAAGGGCACTGCCCACTTCAGGCAGCCGCTCGCCTGGATCGGGCAGATGCAGAACGCGCTGGGCGGCGACTTCACGTTCGATAACCTCCACAAGCACCAGAGCCTGCTGGTCACGACCCGCGACAAGATCAACACTTGGATGCAGTCGTACCCGGACGACTACCGCTAAGCGGTTGCGGCGAAGTCGAGTACTGATCACTGAGTTGGCCAGTTCCACGACCAGCGGGCCGGCTCCTGTGCCTGGCGCTGACCGGCTGCCGCTGTCTCCGACGGCGGGCGGTTGCACGTACATGTCAGTGGGTTCCTCTACGGTGCCCGGTATGACGCATTGGATACACCGCCCGCTCCCGCACCACGAGGAGACCAACGTCGTCTTTTTCCGGGGGATGTCTTTGGATGCGCTCACGCGAGGACTCCTCAGCCTGCGGCGAATGCCACTCGCGTACGGCAAGGGAACCGACTGGGGAGTGGTGATGCACAACATGCTCAGCTGGGACGCCGACGACTATGGCACTACCGAATACGGGAGGCTTTGCCCAGACGGCGGCGAGCTCGTCGTCTTCGAGACGGAGCCGTGCAGCGTGAAGGCCCACCGCCCCTGGTTCAGCTACTACCGAGACGGGGGCCTGATAACCCACTTCATCTTCGAGAGTCCGTACGACCGCGGAGGTGAGGAGCCCGACCTGCTGTTGCCCGTTCTCACGGCGGCGAACATGGTCGGGCCGCAGGCGGATCTTGACGGGGGTGACATCGAGGAGCGGATCGTTGAGGCGATCACCGATTTCTTCTCTTTGCCCGAACTCGAAATGCCATGACCGAGAGCACTGAACGGGCTCGGTGATGTGGGCCCGTGGTTCGGGTACGAGGCAGGGCGGGAGGGGCTGCCCATGCCGAAGATCCTGCGTGTGGAGTTGACGGCGGACCAGGAACGCGAGGTGCGTGAGCGGCTGCGGGCACGTGATCTCGCGCCGGGCACCAGGCTGTGTCTGGAGTGCATACGGCTGATGGGGCGGGGTCTGACCGTGCCTGGGGTGGCTGACCTGCTCGAATGCACCGCGGTCACCGTGCGGGGCGCGGTCCGCCGTTTCGTGACCGGTGGATTCGACGCGCTCGTGTACCCCCCCGCGCTGGGGCCGCCCGGCCTCGGTCACACTCGAGGACCGTGAGGCCCTGGCCTTCCCGGCGGCGGGGCCGCACTGCGTTCGGCCGCTCGGCGGTGAACCGACGGTTGACCAGGTCCGGCGGACGCGGGGCGGCTGGCTCGGGGATCGTGGTGCGGCGGCGCTGTCCGCGGATGACGCCCTCGATGCCGATCTGGCGCATCAGCCGCTCGGCGGTGCACCGCGCGACATGATGGCCGGCACGGGCCAGTGCGCGGGTGACGCGGCGGGCGCCGTAGGTGCGACCCGAGTCCTCCCACACGGCTGTGACCAGCGGGATCAGCTCCTCGTCGTGGAGTCGGCGGGCCGACTTCGGCCGCTGCTTGCGCGCGAAGTACGTTGATGGGGACATCTGAAGCACCCGGCAGACGGGATCGACCCCGAAGCCGTTCGCGCAGGTGGTCGATCACCTGCTCGGCCTCGTCCGGGGACGGTCGATCTCCTGGGCAAAAACACACTGGCTGCTTTGAGGACCTCGTTGGCTCGCCTCAACTTGGCGTTCTCCTTGCGGAGTTGCTTCAGCTCCTCCAGCTCGGAGCTGGTCAGCCGGTCGTCGCGCTCGCCCGCGTCGGCCTCGGCCTGGCGGACCCAGGACCGCAGGGCCTCCTTATGGATGCCGAGGTCGCGGGCCACGTGCGCGATCGGGCGGCCGCTTGAGCGGACCTCGCGGACGGCACGTTCGCGGAGTTCATCGGGGTACTTACGGGGTGCTGGCACTGCTGGTGGTTCTCCTTACGCCTGGATCGTAACCCAGGCTTTAGGGGTATGCCCCGGGTTCAATGGGGCCGGGCTGCTGGGGAATTGACTACCCGTCGGCCGTCGGAGGCTCGTTATGCCCCTCAGCTATCCGCCCGAGTTCCGCCGCCGTGTCCTCGATCTGGTCGCCTCCGGCCGGAAGATCGCCGAGGTGGCCACACTCCTCGGGATCAGCGAGCAGACCATCTATGTCTGGCGCCGCCAGAATCTGATCGACACCGGGCAGATGCCCGGTGTCCCAAGCCATGAGCAGTCCGAACTGACAGCAGCACGCAAGCGGATCGCAGAGCTCGAGGCCGAGCTGGCCGTCCACCGACGGGCATCGGAACTACTTGGGGAGACCACCTCCCCAAAGGGCGGTTCGAGGCCATACGAGTGATGGCCGGCGAGGGGCATTCGGTGCAGAGGGCCTGCCGAGCGCTGCACGTGGCGGAGTCGGGCTACTACGCCTGGCGCGACCGGCCACCCTCGGCCCGCACGGTGCGGCACGCATGGCTGACCGATGCCATCGTCGGTATCCACACCGCCTCCCGCGGCACCTACGGCTTCCGCCGCATCCATGCCGAACTCGATCTCGGATTAGGCATCCGCGTCAGCCACGGCACCGTAGAACTGCTGATGCAGCGGGCCGGCCTGCAGGGCCTGCCCGGCGGCCGTCGCCCCCGCCGCATACGGCAAACGCCCTCGGCCGCCGACCTAGTGGAACGCAACTTCACCCGGCACGCCCGCGACCAGCTGTGGGTCACCGACATCACTGAACACCCCACGATGGAAGGCAAGGTGTACTGCGCGGTGGTCCTCGACACCTTCTCCCGTAGGGTGGTCGGCTGGTCCATCGACGCCTCGCCCACCGCGGCCCTGACCACCAACGCGCTGAGCATGGCCATCGGCAACCGTCGTCCACAGCCGGGCGGCACGATCGTCCACTCCGACCACGGGGTCCAGTTCAGCTCCTGGGCCTTCACTGAACGCGCCCGGGCCACCGGCCTGCTGCCCTCGATGGGATCGATCGGCGACTGCGTGGACAACGCGATGATGGAGTCCTTCTGGGCACGGGCCCAGGTCGAACTGCTCGACCGGAAGCGGTGGCGCACCCGGCTGGAGCTGTCCACCGCGCTCTTCGAGTACCTGGAGATCTTCCACAACCGACAACGCAGGCACTCCGCTCTGGGCGTGCTCAGCCCAGTGGAGTACGAACTGCGTGCAGAACCTGCAGCGTGAAATCAGGTATCCCGACTCCGTGCAACTCGGGGCAGGCCGGGGACTCCACGAAAGCAAGAGCAGCTCATTCTCCGTGGCGTCCTCGCCGGGCGTCCAGAGCTGTTCGACAGGGTGCATCGTGGCGTCGCCCCCCTCGCTGGTTACGAGGTTGTACGGGCCGGTGGTGGTCATGCGCTCGCTCCGGTGCTGGTGTCGACCGCCGTGAGGACGCGCGGGAGATGGACGTGGAGGTGTTCGACGTCGACCTGGCGGCCGCGGGCGCGCAGTCCGCGGGCAAGGAGTTCGGCAAGTCCGGATGCCCTTGTCCGGACTAAGAAGGCGATCACTGGAGACCCGCCGCGATGTCGTTGCCGAAGCGGTCGGTGAGCAGGGCCGTTCGCGGGTGGGGCTGAGCTGGGGCTTTGACAGAAATCAAACCGCCGTTCCCAATCGCCGGAGATCATTACCCAACTGCGTGCATAGTGCAATCATGTAGACCTCCGGCCCTCCGAAAGAGTGCCGCTCCGCCGACCTGATCGGCTGCAACGTCAGGGGTTTTCTCGTTACTCCACAGCACCGCCGATGAGTTTGTGGCTCCCGGCCAGTCCAAGCTCGTGACACCTTAGGAAAGGACACCGCCATGTCGGAGCTTCTCGTCGACTTCATCACCTCCCTCGACGGCCACGCATCGGGAGAGGGATGGCCCGGGTTCTGGGGCCTCGAGGGCCCGGAGTACCTCGCATGGCTCGGCGAGCAGCCCGAGGCCACCTACCTGATGGGAGCGAACACCTACCGCCTGATGTCGGGCTTCGCCGCGGGCGAGGTCCCGAATGGCCAAGACGAGTTCAGGCCCGAAGAAGAGGCGTCCGTCGACGAGCTCACGCAAGCGTCCAAGGTGGTGTTCTCCTCCTCACTCGAGGAGCCACTGACGTGGGCCAACTCCACGCTCGTCCGCGACGACGCCGTCGAGGCGGTCCGCGCCATGAAGTTGAGTGGCTCGGGGCTCCTCAGCACGATCGGCAGCCTCAGCCTGTGCCGGTCCCTGCTACGAGCCGGACTCGTCGACCGCTTCCGGGTCGTGATGTTCCCGGTGATCACCGGGGCCACGGGTGAAGAACGCATCTATGACGGCTATCCGGACGTTGCCCTCGAGATGATCGAGCACCGCACCTTCGACGGCCGCATCCAGCTGGTTGAGTACAAGCCACGCGTGCTCGAGCACCCGCCGCTCGGCGTCCCTGCGTGACGTCGCCCCGTCCGCCAGTCTGGACGGCCGCCAGGCCGGCGCCGGCGAGCGCGGAGCAAGACCTACTGAGCTCTTCGGGTTGGTGTCGGGGCGGTGACGATTGGTGGTCCCTGCAGTAGGCCGGTGGTATGCGGTATGCGCAGGGTGGTGGGCTGACCGCGGAGCGGCGACGGTTTCGCGAGCGGATCCGGTACGAGGCGGGCGAGCGCTTCGTTCGTGGCGAGAGAACAGCAGTGATCGCACATCACCGGCTGATGCCGTAGTCCCTGGTGCGGCTGCGGGGGTGTGTGACGATACGGTGAGGCCGCGGGTGAGATCCGGGGGATGCGGCTGCCGCCATCCACACATTCGGCAGGAGAGCGCGGTATTTGCCATATCGCCGCCTTGCACCAGCGATACTGATGGATGCGACGACCACCGCCCTGCGCGCCGAGGTGCTGCGGGAGCGTTACCGCAGTCGGATGCCCGAGTGCCTGCAGGAGCTGGCCGGCCCCGTCGAGGGCACAGTCGACCTGCCGCTCCACATCGTCTGGTCCGGACGGACGAGCTACAGCCTGGACCGCCCGAAGTCCCGCATGACGCTCTACCGGACCGTCCTCGCCGAGGGCCAGCGCGAGGACCTGGCGGCCTTCCTTCACCACCGGCTGCTGGCCGAGCAGTGGCCCGTTCTGCGCCGCTTGGTCAGCCCCTACATCCGCGAGGTCCGGGAAGACGCCTTCCCCGAGCTGCCCCACACAGCTCCGCCCGACGCGACCGTCGCGTGAAGCTACCCCCCTCCACGAGCGTCTCCTCGCCGACATCCTCGACCTCGGCTCCCCCTATCCTCTGGTCCTCACCGGCGGATATGCCGTGCAGGCTCACGGCCTGGTGGAACGCTTAGCCGGGACCTCGACGTCGCCACCGAGAACCCCGCTCCGATGGACGAGATCGTCGCCGCCCTCACCGCGCGCGGCTGGCGGACCATACATGTCCAGACCGACCCACTCAGCGGCCGGTTCCTCGTCACCGACCCGGACACCGGCGAGGAGTGCGAGGTCGACGTCCTCAAAGAGGCATTCTGGGCCCCGCCCGCCCAGACCCCCCACGGCCCAGTCCTCTCCCTCGACGACGTGATCGGCACCAAGGTCCGTGCCCTCGCCGACCGCGGCACCGTCCGCGACCTCATCGACGTCCGGGCCGCCTCCCGCCACCGCTCCACCACCGACCTCGAATCCCTCGGCCGCCGCCGCGCCCCCGACGAGTTCAGCCTCGAAGACCTGCGTGATCGGCTCATCGGTGCGGACTGGTACGAGGACGAGGACTACGCCGCGTACGGGCTCACCTCCCGGCAGATCGAAGAGCTCAAGACATGGGCGCTGGCCTGGGCGGAGGACCTGGGGCGCGGCTCCACAACGAGAACACCTGACCAAGAGGCGGCGCTCTCAGCGGGGGCGGCGGCGAGCGCCAGCCCTCGCCGGTCTCCCGCGCCGCCATACCTGACCGGCACGTGCGCGCGATATCGGCACGCATTGAACCGGGCGCCGCACTCCCCGCTGAGCCGGATGTCCCGAGGGCGGTACTGCGATGCTTCGGCCCGGCCACGAGGGGCTCTGGAACCGCGCCATGGTCCCGCTCGGCGTCTGCCGCACCAGGCCGACGGTCCCGGCCTGCGCCTGGCCGTACCAGGGGCCCGTCAGGGGACCGACCCCAGGCCCCCACTACTGTTCGGCGATTGTGTCGATGCGCGCGCGGAGGAGGTCGGCGTGGCCGTTGTGCCGCGCGTACTCCTCGATCATGTGGGTGAGGATGTAGCGGAGAGAGAAGACGTCGTCTCGGTACCGCCCGGTGACGTCGGGGGACTGGGCGGCATCCACGATGTTGCGGGATCGGGCGCACTCCTCATGCCAGATCGCGAACGCCTCTAACGGGTCTGCGGTGTCGACGGCGAAAGCGCCGCCGTCGCTTCGGGGCCAGTGCACATCGCTGTGCTCGCCGTTGAACACGTTCCGGAACCAGGTCCGTTCGACGTCAGCCATGTGCCGGACGAGGCCGAGCAGCGACAAGCCCGAGGGCCGCACGGTCCTTTCCCTGAGCTGCTCGGCTGTGAGCCCCGCACATGCCATGGCCAGCGTGTCACGCTGGCGCTGCAGGAAGCCGGTCAGCGTGGCTAGCTCATCGGCCACCCGCGGAGGTTCGGTCCTCTCCCGGTTGTCCACCGGACCATCATGACAGCGAGGGGCGCACGGCAGTCGGATCTCTGCGGCTGACCTGCGCCGCCGATGACCGGCTGCCGCTCAGCGGGTCGGCTGGAGCCTTCGGAGTGTGGGGGTCTGCCTTGGCATGCGTCCGGTGGTGGCGCCGTGACCGGCCCCTATTCCCCGCAGCTTCCCCTCGGATCGGGCGCGGCTGGGGCGCCGCCGGTCCTGCGGCACCTTCACCTGTGGCGACCGGCACCCCTCCGAGTGTCGGCAGTGCTTCCCGGTGCCGGTCGATCGGTTTCGCCCCGGGCAACGCAGGCCATGACGTAGATGGTCCTGATGGCGTGTCCCGTCATGGCGATACCGAAGACCAGGAACGACCGACCGCGCGATGCGCCGAGGTAGGTGAACACGCTGGCGGCTGCCACACCAAGCAGAAGGTTCGCGATCAGCAAGGGCCAGCCGGAGTCGGTCTTCGCCATGTTGAACCGCTCCCACGCGGAGCGGGGCGTCGATATCGGATAGGGGCTGATCCGCTGCTCGAAGGTGCCCCTGTCGGACCGCGTTGGCATGCCGCCCATCCAACAGGCTGGATGATCCCTTTACAAGATTTTCCAGCCGACCGCTCACCGGCCCATCGAGGGCATGCGCGCCGAGCTCGAGCGCCTCGTCGGGCGCGCCATCTTGTTCGGCTCCTGTCCGCCCGATCACGCCGCGCAGCTTCAGGTGTCCTTGGCTGGCGAGGCGGTGTTCGGCTGGCTCACCGGCGCATGGCGCGCCGGGACCGACCTTGCCGACGACCGGGAGACGGATGCCCTGGCCCGCCTGTATGCCCTGGCCGCCACGCTCACTCGCCCTGCCGAGGGAACCGAGGACGGCACGGTGCCCGGCGGCGACCGCGCCGGCGCCCGTCGGGGAGGGGATAGTACGGACGCTGGTGGGCTCGGATAAGCAAGTGCGGGCGCTGGGATGCCTGTTGGAGTACGCCGCCCACCGGGCCCGCGTCATTGGCGAGATGCCGAGGAGGTCCTGGACGTGGTCGCCGGCGTCCTGGACGCGCGCCGGCGAGGAGGCGGTGGCCACCGCCGTCGGGGTGCGTCTGCCGGCCCTGCACCGGTATGCTCCCGCCTTCACCGCGGTCCACCACACCGCGTTGTACGGGATCGTGCCCGGCCGGGTATCGCCGGCTGCCACCTGGCGTCACTGGGGGGTGTACGACCGCCTGCTGCTCGCCGCCCTGGGCCGCGCCGAGCTCCTCGCGGCGCTGCGCGCCGGCGTGCCCGGCGTCGACGGGCACCTCGCGTACGCCCTCCTGGACGACCCCGCCCTCCTGGGCGAACCGGCCGCTTGGTGGACGGAGTTGGCGGCCGGCCCGACGGTGTTGCCGCGGTCGCTCGGCTGCTCGGGGGCAGGCTGGGGTGGACCTGTGGCGGGCCGCGCTCACAGCCCCCGGTCTGCCGCCGGGCGCGCTGGCTGGCGTGGGCGCCTTCGCGGACGCAGCCGCCGAGGAGGCGCTGTGGCTCCAGTTGATGCGGGAGAGCGCCGAACACTCCCCGGCCCTGACCGACGCCGACCTGGTCGCCGAGCGCGCCGGGACGTGGCGGGACGCGGCCGTACGTCAGCACACTCGCACCCTGCTGGAGGCAGCCCGCCGCATGGGTGGCGCGGCCGGCGATGCGGTGACGGCTGGCGCCGGGGTTGTTCTGGGGGGTTCTTGCCGTCGAACCCGCCGGCGCCCCCGTTGAGGTCGGGGGCACGCTCCCGCAAAGGTGCAGGACTGAGGTCGCTGACGGCGACGTTCAGCGCATCGGCGGTGGCCACGAGTTCGAGGGTGTATCGGTCGCCGCCGCGGCGCAGGGCGTTGGTGGTGAGCTCGGAGGCCACGAGGGCAAGGGTCTGGGCCGTCCCCGCGGCCGGAGCCGGTTCGAGACCCTCGGCGAAGGCGCTGGCGACGTCACGAGCATGAGCGATTCCGGCGGGGCCGTCACCCTCACCAACCACAGGCGCCCTGGTGGCGTGCGTGCGCGCCGTCTGCGTGTCGGTCACGCGCTGCTACCGCGTCCTGGATCGGTTGTGTCGCCGGGTACAGCGTGTGCCCGCCGAGCAGGGATTCACCCCGGTACATCACTCTTTCAGGTGTATCTACGGCAGAATTGCATGCATTTACTCTGAGTAAAATCTATTGCGGTCACGGTAGACATTGCCCCGTCGCAGGGTTACCGTTTCTGTTGTACTCAAGAGGTCGATGAGGCACGGCAGACATGAACTGCCGTGCAGGCAGGTCAAGCAGGACGCGACCCGAAGGGGTCGCGAGCAGTACCCGCGTTATCCAGCAGTACAACCGAGTAACCGAAGGTAAGGAGCAGGACGCCATCAGGATCGCCCGGGCGAGGAAGCAGTCCGCCCGGGTACCGCAAGGCCCCGGATTGGAAGGTGGTCCCCGGTCACGCATACGCGATCCCCGCAGCGCTGCCCTCCCAGGCGGAAGCTGCGGACAAAGAGGGCCGGCACGGTGTGCCGGTAGATGGTGTTGAAAGCTCGGGGCCCGGGTGCCGGTACGGCACCCGGGCCCCCCGACGCGTCCCCTGGAAGAAGAGGTCTATGCCCCCTGCCAGTCCCCGTCCCGTCGACAATCTCGACGACGACGACTATCCCGCCTACACCATGGGCCGGGCCGCCGAGATGCTCGGCACCACCCCCGCCTTCCTGCGCGCCCTCGGCGAACACCGCTTGATCACCCCCCTGCGCTCCGAAGGCGGCCACCGCCGCTACTCCCGCTATCAGCTGCGCATCGCCGCCCGTGCCCGCGAACTCGTCGACCAGGGCACCCCCATCGAGTCCGCCTGCCGCATCGTCATCCTCGAAGACCAACTGGAAGAAGCCAAGCGCATCAACGAGCAACTGCGCGCCCAGGGCAGCGAGTCACAGGCGAAGACCTCAGCCTGAATCAGGCCGCCTGCTCAAGTCGCTGCCGGACATCGGCAAGGTCCGCGCCGGCCAGCTGCTCAGCCCGAGGCTGGACCGTCACACCTCCCTGAGACGGTCCGGCCCGAAGCCAGCCTCGCCCGGCGCCTTCCAGCGACGCCCAAGCAGCGAGCACCAAGAAGCCCGCCACCAAGCGCCACGGCCGGGGCGTGACCGTAGGCTGCGGCCATGACCGAGATCAAGACCCCTGCTGGCGTGCGTCGGTACACCGGACCCGTCTATTTCATGATGCACGGCGTGCGCAGTGAAGAACGAGCCCGCGAACTCGCCGCCGCACTCCACGCTGCACCCTGACAGTCACGCAGCGACCCAAGACCGGCCTCTCCGGAAGAACTCGGTCGGGCCGTGCGCACGATCTTCGAGTGCGGCTATCTCGCCAGCCCCGACCTGCGCGCCGGGAGGCCCACGGCGGGCTCCAGGTCGTGGAGAACTGCAGCAGTGCGAACACCGTCCTGCACTCTGGCAAGGACGGCGCCCTCACGAAGCCCTCGCAGATCCTTCAACTCCCGCAGGGCCGACGGCCATCCCACCCTCGCCCGAGCGAGTTTCCTGGGACGCCTCGCACCCGCCTTCACGTCGGGCCGCCCGCCCCCCCCATGTCGCTACTCATCGCACGATCGTCCCCAGCCGCGTGCCTCGCCATGCCGTGAACAGCCATAACTCGCCCACGGCTTGACGATTCGTCGCAACTTGGGGTCGCGCTCTGGTAAGGGCCCGCCCAGCGTGGACACAGCCAGCCGGCTGCCCACACAATCGCTCCTGCCCTGGAGACCTCATGTCCCGTGACCGTCTGACCCGCCGTGAGCGACGCGCCCTGGCCGGCGCCGCCCTGCGAGGTGCCGCCTCCGGCATCCTCCGAGCCGTCACCACCTGGCTCCTGGACCACCTCACCTCGTGACACTCGGGGTCGGAACCGGGCTGGCACGGCACAGCCCGATACGACTATGCGAGGCTCACCTTGCTAGCGACACCGCGGGTCGAACACCCGCTACTTCGTCGTCGCTCCCGGACAGAACACCGTTTTGGGAACAAGGCGGCACCACCGACCTGACCACACCGCAGACCGCTGGGCTGCCGTGAACGGGAGATGACTTATCCCTGCGCCCGCAAAGGCGACTGAGCCGGTGCGAACAAGCACGGGCAGCAGACCACTACGTCTCAGTGATTTGATGGATCAGCGGCCTCCTGCAGGGTATTCGGCCCGAGGCGCCCGGTCCCTGTTCGGAACTCGGCCACGTGTAGCTGATCGTCCTGCCTTTCCGTTTCGCCAGGTCGGCGATGCCCATCCGGTTGCCGTCTTGGGCCGTCCAAGCGGCCGGAGCGTCACAGTCTTCGGCAGATTGGTCCAGAACTCCGTCACCGAGTTCCAGCCGTTGCGAGGTGTCGTTTCACGCCCAGCCCAACGCGGCGCGCCGTGTGTCGGGGCGCCGCACGCTGGGTGATCACCCGGTGAGCGAACGGACGGCCGAGCCACGCCGGAAGACTGTGTCCCGCCCCATAGCTCCCGCTGCCCGGCAGCCGGCCGTCATCACACGAGCGGACTGGTGGAAGCGCATCCAGGAGGCCGCAGGCACTCTGGCCGCCTTGGGCACCCTCGGCGTCCTCGTCTTCACCTGGCTGTCGGTCCAGCAGGTTGACGACGAACACGCTCTCACCCGGGAGAAACAGGTCACCGACCGCTACAACGCCGCCGTCACCAACATCGGTGGGGACTCCTTGGAGGTGCGACTGGGCCGTGTGTCGAAAGTGGATCTTGAGGCATGAATGATCTTGGTTCGTGGCGCGGGGAGATCTCACGGACGATCAGTGGGCGGCGCTGGAGCCGTTGTTGCCAAAGGGCGTGAAGGCAGGTCGGCCGCCTGTCTGGTCTCGGCAGCGGCTCATCGACGGCGTACGATTCCGGGTCCGGACCGGTGTTCCGTGGCGGGACGTACCCGTCGAGTACGGGCCGTGGGGCCGGATCTACGACCTGTTCCGTCGGTGGCAACGGGATGGCACCTGGCACCGGGTCCTCACCCAGCTCCAGTCCCTGGCCGACGCGAAGGGCGCGATCACATGGGATCTGAGCGTCGACTCCACGGTATGCCGTGCCCATCAGCATGCGGCCGGGGCCCGGAAGCGGGGTGACCTGCAGAAGGAGTCACCGGGTGGTGTCTTCACCGAGCCTGGTGATCACGGGCTAGGGCGTTCGCCCGGTGGGTTCACCACCAAGCTGCACCTGGCCGTCGAGCAGGGGCAGAAGCCCATGTCGATCGTGGTGACGGCCGGGCAGCGTGGAGACTCGCTGCAGTTCGAACCGGTGCTGGAGAAGGTTCGCGTGCCCCGCATCGGGCCGGGCCGGCCACGCGTCCGCCCCGATCGCGTGTGGGCCGACAAGGCGTACGTCTCCCGCACGAACCGCGCCTACCTGCGCCGACGCGGGATTCGCTGCACCATCCCGGACAAGGCCGACCAGGCCCGCAACCGCAAGCGACTCGGCGCTCGCGGCGGCCGGCCGCCCAAGTTCGACGCCGAGGACTACACGGCTCGGCACGCGGTCGAATGTGGCATCAATCGTCTCAAAGGGATCGCGCCGTGGCCACGAGATACGACAAGCTCGCGGTCCGCTATGAGGCGACCGTCCTCGTCGCGGCCATCAATGAGTGGCTGTGACCACACACGCGCACCGCCTTTTCGATAACCCGTTGCCCAGGAGCCAATCGGCCAGCTAGGTTCACCCAGCCGCGTGCATTGGTGCAGGTCGGCGCTGTCGACGAGGAGGTGTGGAGCACATGCGCAGGAGTGCCCAGGAGTTGAGCTCGCGTACTGACCTTTGCCACCTCCTCACGACGGAGACACCTTGTCCCTTCGCATCACCCCACTGACCGACCCCGCTCACGGGCCGCACGGCCGACGTCTTGCCTGGTTGGCGTCGGACGCGGATTCCATCCCTGCCGGGACGGCCTTTCTGCGCCTGTTCGATGGCGGACAAGAGCACCTGGCCGAGCTCGACCTCCGTGTTCATCCCGCAGAGCGCCGCAAGGGCGTCGGCTCCCGGCTCCTCAACACCGCCGTGGCCACCGCCCGGCACAACGCCCGGCGCTGCGTTGTCGCGCAGGCAGAAGCCGGATCGCCGGGCGACCACTTCCTGGCGGCGCGCGGTTTCCGGAAGGTCCTCACCTTGAGGTTCACCCGCTTGCCACTGGCTGACGTGGATACCGCCGTCCTTGCCGAGATCATCGAGCGTCCGCATCCCGGCTACCGGCTGATGTCATGGCAGGGAACCGTTCCCGACGACCTCGCCCAGACGTTCGCCGCCTCACGCCGCGCCATGGACGACATGCCCATGGACGACACCGACTACGGCACCGTGACCTGGGACGTGGACCGCGTGCGGGCCGCGGCGAAGGCTGTCGAACAGCGCGGCGACCACCTGCACACCGTCGTCGCCATCGACGCCTCCAACGGCTCGATCGCCGGGTTCACCGAACTCGTCATCCCCGGCAACGGCGCAGGTGACGGCCAGCACTACGGCACCGGTGTGCTGCCCGAGCACCGTGGACACGGCCTCGGCCGATGGATGAAGGCCGAGTCGATCCGACAAGCCCATAGGGACTATCCGGACCTCGGTGGCCTCCTGACCGACACTGCCGACAGCAACACGCACATGAGACAGATCAACGACGGTCTCGGCTACACACCCACGCACACGACACACCAGCATCAGCTCGACCTTTAGCAGAGAGCGGACGGGCCGGAACGGGGCATCACCCCGCCCGATCCGTCCGCGCTTTCGGTACACGCGCTTGGCGGCATCTACGCTCTGCAGCGCATCATGGAGGACTCCCACCGCGACCAGCCCTCCATCGTCAACGTCCTGTCCACCTACATCCGTGATTACGCCAAGAAGCCGAAACAAGTCATAGACACCTCTAACAGGAAGCCGGTCAGTGATGTCCAGGCCGCCCTCACCGCACTCGGCAACAGGGACCCGGCCCACGACGGCACCGCTCGCGTGGACCTGTCCGGCGCGTATCTGTCCGGTGCGTACCTGCGCGGCGCCTACCTGTGCGGCGCGTACCTGACCGGTGCGGACCTGTCGGGCGCGACCCTATTCGAAGCGCACCTGCGCGGCGCGTATCTGTCCAGCGCGGACCTGCAAGGGGCGGACCTGCAAGGGGCGGACCTGCAAGGGGCGGACCTGCGCAGCGCGGACCTGCAAGAGGCGGACCTGCAAGGGGCGGACCTGCGCAGCGCGGACATGCGCGTCGTTCCTGCGCGGCGTTGATCTGTCCGGCGCGATCCTGTCCGGCGCGGACCTGCGCGGCGCCACGGGGCCGTGATTCGCGCCGGACAAGGCTTGGTGGGTGCGTCATCCAGGGAACGAACGAGCCAGGAAGCTTTTCGACCGTAACGCTTCCTGGCTCCTGCCTAACATGACTGACAGGCGAACCACTGCTCCGACCTGTGCGATTCGCTCGTACCCCTATATAACCGACTTCGCCGGGATCGGTTCGGTCGCCGTCCTCCTGCTTCGATGACCAGACCTGGCTCCCGCCGGGCAGTGCTACTGCGGGCAGCGTCTTCCTGATGCGCGGGCTGCCCTCCGACCGGGTGTGGTGCCGGGCGGCGCGGTGATGCCGCGTCAAGCAGCGTGCCACAGCTGAACCTCAGCGTCCGGCGAGGGTGTCGAACCAGGTGCGGATGAGGGGGTAGGAGGCCAGCGCCGAGCCGTTGTGGTCGGCGGCGCCCGCGTCCACCACCGGCGCGTCGACCCCGGCACCTGCCAACTGCGCCTTGCAGCTGCGGGTGTTAGTGGGTGCCACGTCCCGGTCGCCGTCCGCGTCGTAGAGCTGGACCGGCACCTGCGGAGCCCACTGGCAGACGCTGTCCGCCACCCGGAACATCTGCGCGAACTTGCCGGTCGGGTGTTGGAGTTGCTGCAGGAAGGCGGGGGTAAAGAGCTGCTGCAGGCTGTCCGGGAGGGCGGCGGCCACCTGCATGTCGGTGTGCTCCCCGTCGAACAGGAACGTCTTGGTCGACTTCCTCCTACCAGGAGATCCCACTCTTCAACACCATAACCACCACCGCAGACCCGCCCTTGACTCAACGCTCGCGGCGTTAACTTCGTGGCATTGCTTCAACCGCATGATCGGGCAGCTCTATCACTGCCTCCAGCACCACAAGCTGTTCAACGAGAACACAGCGTTCTCCACCGAACTCGCCGCCGCAGCTTGACGCGTTGGCATCGTGAGGTGTCTGCGGACCACGAACCCCATCGAGTCGACGTTCTCAACGGTCAAGCTGCGGACCAAGGTCACCCGCGGTGCGGGCAGCCCAGCCGCCGCCCCGGCGATGGTGTTCAAGCTGGTCGAGTCCGCCCAGGACCGCTGGCGGGCGATCACCGGAGCCCACCTGGTTCCTCTCGTCCGTGCTGGAGCCCGGTTCGAAAACGGCCACCTCGTCGAACGACCAGAGACCATGGTGGCGTGAACTCTGGGCTGAGCCGATGAGCTCAGTCACGGACGGCCATCTCTTCCTAGACCGGCCGGAACCGGTCCGTGGCCGCGACGATGGCGTCGATCGTGGCGTCCCCCGACAGCCCGTGCCCCTCGTCGCCGATCAGCACAAGCTCCGCGTCCGGCCACACCTGGGCCAGGTGCCATGCGATGTCCGGGGGGCCGCTGATATCCATCCGCCCGTGAACCATCACGCCGGGGATGCCGGTGAGCTTGCCGGCATCGCGCAGCAACGCCCCGTCCTCCAGAAAACCGGCGTGCCGCCAGTAGTGCGTGACGAGGCGGGCGAAGCGCATCCGGAAGTGCGGGTCCTCGTAACGGGGATCGGGCCGGTGTCCCCGGTGGGTGGACACGTGCACGTCCTCCCACCGGCACCATTCCCGAGCCGCGCGCTCCCGTACGGCGGGATCGGGATCGGCGAGCATCCGGGCGTATGCCTCCACCAGGCTGCCGTCTCGCTCCGGTTCCGGTACGGCATCGCGGAACCTCTCCCATTCCTCGGGGAAGATCCGCCCCATGTCCCGGGTAACCCACTCCACCTCACGGCGGGTGGTGTTGGTGATGCTGAACAGCACCAGCTCCGATACGCGTCCGGGGTGTTGCTCGGCGTAGGCCAGCGCCAGGGTCACGCCCCAGGAGCCGCCAATGACCAGCCAGGCGTCGATGCCGAGGCGCCGGCGCAGAAGTTCGATGTCGGCTATCAGGTGCGGGGTGGTATTGGCGGCGAGCGAGGTCTGCGGATCGGCCGCGTCCGGGGTGCTGCGACCGCACCCGCGCTGGTCGAACAGCACGATGCGGTACGCCGACGCGTCGAACAACTGGCGCCAGAACGGCCCCGCGCCGGACCCCGGCCCGCCGTGCAGGACGAGGGCGGGCTTGCCCCCCGGATTTCCGCAGGTCTCCCAGTACACGCGGTTGCCGTCGCCGACGTCCAGCATGCCGTGCTCGTATGGCTCGACGGAAGGATAGAGCCCGGTCATGTGAGACGCTCTCCCTGAGATGTGACAGTGCTGTTAGATTAGCAGGGGTGAGGAATCATCCGAATCCGGCCGCAGTCGGCACGCTGCTCCGCCACGTGCTGGAACTGCTCGACGCGGACGTGGCCAAGGTCTACCAGGAGCAGGGCCTGTTCGAGTACCGACCCCGCTTCTCCCCGGTCGTACGCGCGCTGCTGGCCGAAGGCCCGCTGTCGGTCCGCGACCTAGCAGCGGCAGTCGGCGTCACGCACTCGGCCGCAAGTCAGACGGCGGCCCAGATGGCCCGCGCGGACCTGGTCACCCATGCCTCCGACCCGCAAGACGCCCGCCGCCGTCTGATCGAGCTCACCCCCAAGGCCCACGCCCTGCTGCCGCAGATCCAGGCGGAGTGGGACGCGACGGTGGCTGCGATGGCGGAACTGGACGCGGAACTTTCCATGCCGCTGGCGGACCTGCTGACCGAAGTGGCGCAGGCGGTACGCCGCCGCCCGTTCCGGGAACGGATCGCGGCGGCCTATCAGCGCTAGGCGTCCGCCAGAGCCCTCCCACCTGCGAGCCATACGCGCGGCAACAGCCGTGCCGATGGCTCGGACGCTACTGACTCCCTCGTGGTCCCCGCCGAACAGCAGCACGCCAAAACATCCGAGTCAACCCATCCACAAGTCTTGACTATTACTCGCCGGCAGTTGCTGCAGGCCAAACGTGGCGAGGCGCCGGCCACCGCTGAACGATCGGCCTAGTAGTGCTTCGTTAGGTTCTGCTTGCGGTGAGGGGTCGGCCGCAGGTGGTGCAGGTGCCGGTCCAGCACCTCAACAGGTCTTGGAAGACGTCGAGGACCTGGTAGAGAGTGAGGCCGGCGTGTGTGCTTTTGGGTCGAGCCGCCGAAGGGTGAGGAAGGCCTGGGCGGCGGTGACGAGGGTGACGTGGTGGTGCCAGCCGCGCCAGGTGCGGCCCTCGAAGTGGTCCAGGCCCAGACCGTGTTTGAGTTCGCGGTAGTCGTGCTCGATCCGCCAGCGCATCTTCGCCCACCGCACCAGGTCGGCGATCGGCGTGGTGGCGGCCAGGTTCGATATCCAGTATCCGGTCGGAGCGTCCTGCCCGGCGGGCCATTCCACCAGCACTGTGTAAGCGGGCAGGACACCGTCCCACCGGTAGTGCCCACCGCTTGCCTCCTGGGCGGCGGCCAGGGCCTGCTTGCCGGCCGGACGCACGGTGAGCACGGCGAACCGTGAGGTCATCCGCCCTTTGCTGCCCTGCCGCCAGGTCACGTCGACGAGCATGTCCGCAGTGATCTGGGCTGCGTGCTGAGACAGGGCTCGTGGCGGGGTTCGATAACGCGGCAGGGTCGGCGGTCCCAGGCCGCCGTAGTCGGGCTGGTGCGGCTCGGCCTGATCGGGGTGAGCGACTTCCTTCCCGGTCAGTGCCAGGACATACGCCAGGCCCCGTTCCTCCAGTGCGAGACGGAACGGGGTACTGACGCCGTAGCCGGCATCCGCGACGACGACCGGGACCGTCAACCCCCACTCGGCGAGCACGTCGAGCAGGCCAAGTGCCAGACGCCACTTCTCCCGATGGCCCGTGCCCTGCGGGATTCCGGCTTTGCGGCAGCGGTCCGGCTCGTCCGTCCACTCCCGGGGCAGATACAACTGCCAGCCCAGCGGACACGATGCCGTGTCCGTGGCGCCATGAACGCTGACCGCGACCTGGCAGTTCGCCCGCTTGCCCAAGGCCCCGCAGTACTGGCGGGCGACCCCGACCGAGGCGGTCCCGCACTTGGGGAACGACACGTCGTCGATCACCCACACCTCAGGGCTGATCGCCTCGCACAGCCGTTGTGCGATCCGCCGCCGCACTGGCTGCCAATCCCACGGCGACTGGTTCACGAACTGCTGCAACGCCTGCATGTTCCCGTCGGGCACACTCCCGACGACCCGGAGCTCCGAGCCCTCGCTGCGGGGTATGCCGGCCGCGTCGACACCCTGACGGCCAGCTGCCCGTACCGCCCGGACCTGGCGGCGGTCCTCGTCCGTCCGGACGGCTTCACGGCCTGGGCAGCCGACGCGGGGGCGCAGGCGCCGACGTCGACGGCCGGGCTGGCGGAAGCGCTGGAGGAGTGGTTCGGAGTGCCAGAGGGTGCGGTGCGGTGACGCCGGGCTGATCCGCCGCTCTGCTGACTGGCTCGAACCACGAGCCACTCCACCCACGGCCGCCGCAGCCACCCGGTGTGGCGGCCGCCCGCACCCCAGTCCCGGCCCAGCAGCAGCCCGGAGCTCTCACCAGCCGCCTACCGGCCCCGCCGCCATGCATAGCCGCCACGCCCTCCGCCCGTATTACGGCTCCCGGCACCCTACGAGCCGGTGACCAGTGCAAACGTCACCGCCGGGACAGCCCCGGCGGTGACGGTCACCCGCACCGGGGTCACCCCTCTTCGGTCGAGTCCGGGTCGCGCAGCGGGCGCAGGCCGCCCGGCAGTTCGGGGAGCTGGAACGAGTACCGGCCGAGCATGTTGACGTGGTGCCGTACGAACGGGGAGAGGCGGGCCACGTCCTCGTCGCGGACGTCGAAGCCCTCCGCGCGCAGCTGGTTCACCGCGGCGTCCATATACCGCGTGTTGAACAGCACGAGCGCGTTGAGGACCAGGCCCAGGGCGCCGATCTGGTCTTCCATGCCGTCCTGGTAGCGCTGGTAGAGCTGTCCGTGCCTGCCGTGGAAGATCTTCCGGGCGAGGGAGTGGCGGCCCTCCTGGAGGTTGGCCTGGCTCTTGATCTGCCGCCGGTAGCCGGGCTCGTCGGCCAACCGCAGGATGTGCAGGGTCTTGGCGATCCGCCCGTAGTGCGCGATCGCGTCGCCGAGCGGAGTGGGTCGGCCGTCGCGGGACAGCATCCGGATCACGTCGTACGCGCGCACGGCACCGGTGTGGATCGAGCCGATGATCCGAAGGATGTCCTCCCAGTGGCGTTCGATCCTGGCGAGGTCGACCCGGCCGCGGGCAGCGTCCTGGAAGGCGCCATAGTCGGCGGCGCGGTCGATGCGCCACATCTTCTGATCCGGCAGGTCAGCGAGCTGCGGCGCATACGTGAACCCCGCCAAAGTGAGCAGCCCGAAGACAATGTCGCTGTAGCTCGCGGTGTCCGTGACGATCATCTCTGGGCGCTTGCCGCCGTCGCGGTCGTAGAGGACGTCCAGCACGTACAGCGAGTCGCGCGGAGTGCCGGCCACCACCTTCCCGCCCAGCCCCGCTGCCTGGTCGTTGATCATGTTCAGCCAGGTCGCCCCGCCCCGGCGACCGAAGTACTTCGGGTTCGGCCGCGCGTACACCGACGGAACGGGCACGACGAACCGCATGCCGTCCGCCGAGGCGACCAGGCCGCCGCCCCACGCCTGCGCGAGCGGAATCGACGCCTGGCAGTCGATCAGCGTGGCGTTCGCCGCTTGATACGTCGCCAGCCGCAGGTACGTCTGGTCGACATGGGACAGCCGCCCGTACTTCAGCGCGTCTGCGGTTCCGATAACCGGGGTGTAGCCGACGTTGCAGCTGTGCGCGACCAGGAGCGCGGCGATCGTCACGTGCAGGTCCTTCAGCCGGGCCTCGCCGCCGGTGACCGAGGTGAACGCTTGGTCGGCGCCGGTCCACGAGAACACCTCCAGCAGCACCTCCGGCAGGTCGACCCGGGGCAGCATCGCCTCCACCGCCTCCCGCAGCTGGCGCAGGGAGCCAGGTTCCGGCTCCGGCTCCAGGGCGGCGAAGTGCAGGCGGCCGCCGTCGTTGAACCCGTGGGTGTCCTGCCACCAGCTGTGCAGGTCACGCCAACGCAGACCTTCGACAGGGATGTCCCGGTCATAGACAAGGGTGTCGCCCGGTCGCCCGTCGACGATCTCGATGTCGTTGTCCACCGAGGATCGAAAGCGAATGTCCGGTTTGCTCAGGGATGCAAAAATGATGTTCTTCGGCTTCCGGTTGCTGTGCAGCCGGGTCGATACCAGGGTGAACAGCGGATAGCCGCCATCGCTGCCGGTTTGCCGCAACTCGATCCCATGGGCGCGGAGGTGATCGTTGATCGTGGTGGCTGTCTTCTCTTGCAGGTGCTCGTCCAAGAGAACCTCCGCCGAGACCAGCCCTTCCAGGAAGCGGGCGAACCTGGCGTCCCCTGACTCGAACGCACCGAGGCTCTCGAAAAGCCGCTCGGTCGACCAGTCCTCCGGGTTGCGGAAGACGTGCCTCTCGATGAGGTCCTTCAGCGTCACCGGCCGCGTCCCGTTCAGCAGCAGCGCGCTGTCGGCGATTCCTGAAAACTGACCCCCGAGCAGTCCTTGGGTTCAGAGGGTCAGGATTCGAGCGACGCCGAGAACGGGCAGGGCTCCAGCGCGTCGATTCGTCTGCCGCCTACGCGAAGAGCACCCGGACGTGCCGCCCCGATCTCTTCGCCCGGGCATCGCGCAGCTTTCCATCTCCCCGACGGTGCTGGAGCTTCTGGCCGGCCTGTCACCGATGGTTCGGGTCGAGCGATGCTGCGAGAGCTATCCCCACCCGATCAGGGGGTACTCGTGAAGCCGGAGGTTCATCGTGTTCGAGGCAGGCGACATCCGTGAGTGGCGTGGTCATGACGTGCTCGATCCAGGGGGCCGCAAGATCGGTGTCCTGGAGGCGGTATACGTGGACACGGCGACGGACAAGCCGATCTGTGCCACGGTCATGACAGGTCTGCCCACTCGCCGGCGCCTGGTGTTCGTGCCGCTCGTGGACGCGACCGTCGGTCCTGGGTACGTGAAGGTCGCCTACGACAAGACCCTGGTCAAGAAGGCCCCCGCGATAGACCCCGACGGCGAGCTTCCCGCCTCGGACGAGCCGGCCGTCTTCGCGCACTATGCCCTCGACTACGCCCCGGGTGCGGGCGGCGAACGCCGCCTGGCCCGCCGCTGAACCACCGAGGCCACCGGGAGAGTCGATGATTGTGTTTCTGCTCCTGATCCTCGTAGCCCTCATCCTGGGCATCGTCGGATTCGCCACGCATGGCCTGTTCTATCTGCTGATCATTGGCGCCGTTGTGCTGCTCGCGGACCTCGTCTTCGCTGCGATCCGCTTTCGGCATCGCGGGCACCGGATCGCACGCTGAATGTGACGGGTCGCAGTGAGTTGACGGATAGAGGCGGGCACGGATACGCCGTAGTCCCTGACTGATCGTTTCGGTCGAGGCCAGCACCTGCCGCGGACGACTGGCGCACTCGGCAGGACGCAGGCAGCGGATCCAGCAGCCCATCCGCCCGGCGCCCGTATCGCTGCCGCGCGGCACTCCGGACCGCACGATCACCATCAGTGCTGCCGTCAGCCGTCACCTCGGCGCGGGCTGTGTCGGGCGCTGAGTGCGGTCACCACGTCGAGCGTGACCAGGCGGGTGTCCTGTACCTCCGCGCTGATCAGCATTCGCAGCCGTGCACAACTCCGGCGCTGGTGGTTCACTCCTGGCTCTGATCCCACAACGCCCATCAGCAGGTGATCATGCCAGCCGTACACGACGGCGATCCGTGGAGCGGCGGGAGGACGGACGCCCCTTGATCGCCTAGATCCCCTCCGGCCACAAGGCCTTCGGCGGCGCACTTCGCGTACGCATCGACAGCAGTGCCAACCGCAGCCCCACGCTGAACGCGAAAGCGGAAATCCCTGGGCAGCTCTACGACTGGGGTAAAACTCCAAGACACCGGGAACCGGCATCACGGCCCCGCCTGCAGCTCTGCGCCGAGGCCTCCTTGGAGGGGCTCCGCCGGCGCCTGCTGCTCCTGGGACGACTGCTCACGGCCGTCGGGTGATCGACTGCTGAGTCAGGGACCGCGTGCGGATTCCGGTTGCCCTTGTCGGCCGTCCCACCGTGTTTGATGCCGTCGACCTCATGCGTGCGTGGCCTGCGATGTCGCATGGTCGGCGATCCAGCGGTCGACGCGGGCCCATTGGGCGAGCAGCCACCGGCTGCGAGCATCGTCGCCCGGAGGGACGCGGCGTGCGGGTATGCGCCACCAGTGCGCCCGTACGCCCTCCCGAAGCGGCAGCCGGCTCCAGAGGGTGCGCGCGGAGTGGACGACGTCGAGGCCCGTGTGGGCGACGAAGACCACGTCGGCCGCGGGCGCGGCGGCGAGCGCGGCGAGGGCACCGGCGTCCTGCGGCGGCAGGACATGGTGCATCCGTTCCGCGCGGGAGGCGCGGCGAGGCAATCCACGGCGGCGTAGGGAGGCGATCGCGTGTCGGCGGCGGCGGGGTGTGAAGTTGCCGCCCTCCGGAAAAATCACGAGGGCATCGCCCGGGCCCAGCCGGGCCGCCAGGTTCCCGATCGCGTCCTCTGCCTGGCCCTTGCAATGCGGAAGGAAGCAGTGGGGGACCCGCCCGATGAGGACGTCGAGAGCGGGGTCGGCGCGTAGTGTCCCCTTCAGGACGGGGTGGGGGCGCAGTCCGGCCTGGCTGAGGAGTATCTGGAGCAGCAGGAAGGAGTCGCCGACCCCGGCGTGCCGTGCGAAGACCAGGACCGGCGCCGTTGCGTGTCCCCTCTGGCCTGGGAGCGGTGGAGTCACCTCCACCTGGAGCCTGAAGACCCGCTCGGCCGCACGGCGTAGCAGCCAGAGCAGCCTCTCCAGCACGGCGAACACATCCGCGGCGCGCCGCTCCTTGCCCGCCCGTCCCTCGGGCAGTCGTCGCACCCACATACCGGCGGCGGCCACGAGCCCGGCCAAGTCCACCAGGAGGTACAGAAGGACGTAGCCGGTGATCCGTACCGGCCTCCACGGGCCGCGCGTGGCCAGTGACACCGGCGCACTGAGCACGCCCGCGGCGACGAGCAGCGCGGCAACCGTGGGGACGAGGGAGAGCAGCAGCGCGGTGCTGGTCGTACGGCGCAGCCCGGTGACCACCTTGCTGGTCAGCCGCGCCGGGCGTCTTCGGGCCACACCCGCATCGGTCATGGCGTGCCGCCGGGTGTGCTGAGTGCGGTCTCGAGATACCGGGAGGAGGCAGCGTAGGCGCGCTCGATGCGCTCGGCGGTCCGGCCGAAGCTGCGGTATCGCAACTGCCGCAGAGTGGCTGTGCCCTCCTCGCGGCCCGAGCCCGAGGGCAGGACGCGGACCGTGACGCCGGGTGGCAGGTCCGCCATGTCGCGGGCGAACCGGTGCCGACGAGCGATCTCGAACGCCACCAGGGCCACCTGCCAGGGAGCGCGCGGTGGGGAGAGGGCTTGCTCGACGCGGCCGACCTGCAGGACGTAGACCTCGGTCGCGCCCAGGGCCACTGCGCGGTCGACGGGGATGCTGTTGACCAGGCCGCCGTCGACGAAGTGCTCACCATCGAGCCGCACGGGCGGCAGCAGCCCGGGCACTGCGCACGAGGCGAGCACGGCGTCCACCAGCGGTCCGGCGGCGAACCAGTGCTCGGCGGCCCGTTCGATGTTCGCCGCGACGCACTGGAACGGCAGAGTCAGATCCTCGATATCAGTCACCGGAATGTGGGAGGAGAGCAGTTCGCGCAGCGGCGTGGGGTGATACAGGTGAGTGCCGCTGCGTACGACGGTGCCCAGCCGCCCGAGCACCGATCCGGAGAACACGCCGGCACGTCCAAGGCCGGTCCACAGGTCGGCGAGCCGGGCCACCGACGCCCGTGACGGGTCGGCCGCGACGGCGGCGCCGTTGATCGCGCCCACGGAGGTGCCGACGACGAGGTCCGGGTGCACGGCGGCGGCGAAGAGAGCCTTGAGCATGCCCACCTCGTACGCGCCGAGCGCACCGCCGCCGCCCAACACGAAGGCACGGGTCGGGGGACGGGTGGGACGGCTGTCCTCCATGGCCGAAGAGTGCCCCGACACAGCGTCGGCAACCACCGAGGGACCCCTCGCCGCAGCGGGCGGAATGTGCCGGGGACAGCTCCTCCGCTGTGTGAACCCCCCGCCCGCGACGACGCAGGCGGCTGCCGTCGGCTCCGGGGACGGTGGAGTGCAGGGTGACCTGCGACTTCGTAGCCCGGATTCCGACCAGCTGGCGTGGGCGGACCTTCCGGGCGCAGGCGATGGTGGCCATGCGTTTCCGGTTGGATTCTCGCTGGGCGCGCGGCGGCCGGCGGGGGCGCCCTTGACGGCTTCCCGGCGGGTCGCTTCGCGCAGGGCCTCGGGCCTCATGACGATGCCCTTGCTGTCGGCCTGGATCACCAGCGGCATGTCGCGGGTGCGGGGGACGGCGATCCTGGCCTGGTAGAACGCGTCGATGCCACCTGCCGCGGACACCAGGAGTCGGGGGTTGTCGTCTGCCCGGCACATGGCCGCAGCGGCGGCGGATCGCTTCGAGGGCCTGGTCGTAGGAGCTGCGGACGGCCTCGGTGACCGCCGGGCGCCGTAGGCCCAGCGAGTCACGCCCGGCCGGCAGTGACAGAGGCACGTCCGCGGGATGTACTTTGCGGACTCCCAGTCCCGGTGAGCGATGCGGCGCACCCTCATGTGTCCGAACAGCCAGGCCAGCCATCGTTCACGACCTGGCTCGCGCTCCGGACGCTCCCTTCCTGCCGGCCTCACCTGGCGTGGAGCGGCACGTCACGGGCTCGCTGTGCGTCCCTTCGCCCGCGATCCCCGACGGTGGCAGGCGGAACAGGCGCGTGCGCTGCGGACCGGCCACGTCTGCCGCGACACCGCATGCACCGGCACATGCGAGCCCGCGCTCGTGTACGAGCGCACCGGATGGGGCTGGCTGGCCTGGACCGTACCCGGGGACGGCACTGTGCCCGAACGCCCTCAGCAGATCGGGGTGCTCACCCCGGGCGCGACGAGAACACAGCGGCTGGCCGTGCGCTGGCTGGCCAGGCGCCCCGCCCTCCGCATTGCCCTGACCCGTACGAGCCCCGTGTCCGTGCGGTCCTCCGCGGCCGCCGTGGGGGTCATCAGCCTCTTCGCGGCCCTGTTCGCCCTGAACCGCGGCGTCCTCGCCGACATCGTGCTGCCGGCGATGCTGCTCGCACCCCTGCTTGCCGATCACCTGCCCGACCGGATCGACGAACGGGCCGGCGAACACGTCCGACGCGTCGAAGACGCCGCTGCCTGCCAGTACCTGCAGCGCCTGGCCGCTGTGCACACCTACCTCGTCCAGGCTTTGTTCACGAGAACCGACAGCACCTGTACACCAGGGGCGATGCGTTCTCAAGCTGTGAGTCCGAGCGTGGCGGTTGCGTGCTGGGGGCGTGACCGGTAGTGATCGACTGCGGCGGCGATGTTGGTCCAGCCTGCTTGGCGCATGAGTCCGATAGTCAGGTTCCGCAGCGTGGCCATGGCGCGGGGTGCGGTGCCGGTGCGCACTCGCGAGGCGTCCTCGCTATAGGTGACGTCTCTGACGTGGTGCAGGGCCTCAACCGACCAGTGGTTCTGCACGAGTTGGGCGAGTCGCGCCGGGCGGGCATGCTCGGGCGACAGGCTGGTGACCGCGTAGACGGTCTTCGTCTGGACCTTGCCGGTCCTGCGGTGGGTGCGGCGGCGCTTGATCTCCATGGCCTGGACGGCGTGCGGGAAGAGCAGGCCGGGCTGGACGGTGCAGACCTTCAGGCGGCGGACCTCGCGGCGGCCGTGCCCGGCCCCGGTGGTGCGGGCCTGCAGCGGGATCTCCCGCCAGGGCAGGCGCCGCAACTGCTTGCGCAGCTTCTTCTGGTTTCCCTTGACGACCAGGAGGTAGTGGCCGCTGGCGGTGATGACGTGCTCGGCGTGGGTGCGCTGGGTGTGCATCGCATCGGCGGTGACGACGACGCCGCGCAGGTCGAGCCGGTCCAGCAGCGGGGCGAAGGCGGGGATCTCGTTGCTCTTCGCGGCGACTTGACGCTGGGCGATCACGGTCTGGCAGCCGTGCAGCGCGGCGGCGAGCAGGTGGACGGCCATGCCGTCGGTGCGGGATCCACGCACAGTCTTGCCGTCGACGGCCAGGCCGATCAGTGTCTCGCCGGGTTCGTCCACCGGGTCGGCGGCGTACCGGGCGAGCCAGGCGCCCACGGCGTCGTCCAAGGCGTCGCCGTCCAGACGAGCGAGGAGTCGTCCCAGTGTGGAGGCATTCGGTGTGCTGGAGGCGAGCCCGAGCTGTTCGCGCAGGCTGGAGTCGGTATCGGCGGCGAAGCGGGCGATGGTGGCCAGGGACCTGGCTCCGCCGAGCACGGCGACCAGGCACAGCGCGAGCAGGGAGCCCAGGTGGTAGCGACGGCCGCGGACCCGGCGGGGATCGGGTATCCGGCTCAACGTCTCCGCCAGGGAGGTGAACTGTTGCGGTTCCGGATCCGGGCAGGCGGAGTCGATGCCCTGGCAGTGGCGCTGCAGGACACCGATCAGGGAGGATGGCACGCGAACGCGACCCCTGTTCTGATCAAAGGCTTCGAGAACCTTGATCATCAGGGGTCGCGTCTCTCATTGTGAACCGCGCCGTGCCGCGCCGTGCAAGACCTCCGCGATCTCGCCACGGCCTGTGGTGGCACACCCGGGCCCGCGGCGCACTCCGCGTGCCTGCGCCGGGATTCGCCACCGCACTGAGACTTGACCCGGACACAGCGACGCCACTGGCCACCGTGGGGCTCCTGCGTGGCCGATCGGCACGGCCTACCAGTCGAGTCGGTCGAGTGCCTCGAACAGTCCCGGCTGGTTGCCCATGGCGTAGACGACCACACGATCAACAGGATCCGTGCTCTTATGTCAAATCTCTGCGTACATGGGTTCGAGACGCGACACCGCAGGTGGGCGACAGCCTCATCCCACCATGCGAGAACGCACGAGCCATGGGCGTGGCCCCCGACACGGACTTTTCTAGCGGGCTCACGGTTGTCCGGTATCGGCGCGTGGGCACCAGACGACAATCGCCGGACAACGGGCAACGCGGTGGCACGACGGAGCCCTGCGCGTCGGCGCAGGTCACCGCCGTGCAGGGCTCCGTGATGCGTATTTCCGTCACTCCCAGAGGGACGACTCCTCCAACCCGCCAAAGTTGACGCCGGTTACATCAGCCATCTGTCTTGCCCCTCCGAACATTGAGAAGCGCCTATGACTCTCAGACAGAAATTTGATATGCCAGCTATCCGACCGGTCTCAGCGCCCGCGCGAGCGCGTCGACGGTCACCCCGACGATCGCCCGGAGTTGCTCCGGGCTCGACCCGGCCCTACCCATCACCGCGAGAGACTGGTTCACGGCCGCTACGTGTACGGCGAAGTCCTCGGCGTTCTCGTCGGACATTCCGCCGGCCTTCAGCGCGGTGCGCAGGCGCGGGCGCTGGAGGCCGAACAACTCTTTGACATGCTCTGCGACGCTCGGGCTCAGCGCCGGACTCGCCATGACCGACTGGGCCATCAGGCATCCGTCGGGCACGGCGGGGTCGGCGATGCGCCCCAGGGTGACGTCGAAGAACGCACGGACGGCGGCGACGGGGTCCTCGGCCGCGCACGAGAGGGCGGCGTCGAACTTGTCGCCGTAGCGCGTGGCGTAGCGATCCAGGCAGCGAAGGAAGAGCGCGTCCTTGTCGCCGAGCGAGGAGTAGATCGAGCTGCGGTTCAGGCCGGTCGCCCGGGACAGGTCGTCGAGCGAGGTGTCGGCGTAGCCGGAGCGCCAGAACTGGATCATCGCGGCGTCGAGCACCGTGTCCATGTCGAACTGCTTCTTGCCTGCCATGCGGCCCATCCTCCCATCTTGGACTGATCAGTTCAAGACGTGCTAGCGTCGAATCACGGTCCACCCGCCTCGATGGAGGATTCCCATGACCAACCCCGTCCCCGCCCTGCCCCTGCATGACCTGGCCGGATTCACGCACCGCTGGGTCGACGCCGACGGCGTCCGCCTGCACGCCGTCGAAGGCGGTCGGCCGGACGGACCGGCCGTCGTCCTGCTCACCGGGTTCCCGCAAACGTGGTGGGCCTGGCGAAAGGTCATGCCTGCTCTCGCCGATCGGTTCCGGGTCATAGCGATCGACCGGCCGGGCCAAGGCAGTTCCGAGCATCCGGAGCTCAGCTACGACACGCACACGGTCGCCGCGCACATCCAGGCCGCCGTGAACGCTCTCGGCGTGCGGGACTACTGGCTCGCCGGGCACGACATCGGCGCCTGGGTCGCCTTCTCCCTCGCCCTGAACTACGAGAGCCGACTGCACGGGGTCGCGCTGCTCGACGCCGGAATTCCCGGTATCACCATGCCGGAAGCGATCCCCCTCGAGCCGACTCTGGCGTTCAAGACCTGGCACTTCGCGTTCCACGTGGTGCCCGATCTTCCCGAGACGCTGATAGCCGGCCGCGAGCGGGAGTACATCAGCTGGTTCCTGAAGACCAAGTCCCTCGCGCCCGACGCGTTCGAGGAAGCAGAGCTCGACCACTACGGCGCGGCCCTCGCCGTCGATGGCGGCCTGCGCGCCGGCCTCGCCTGCTACCGCGACGCCGCCGAGTCCGCGCGCAAGAACCGTGCGGCACTCGAGCAACGGCGGCTGACCGCGCCCGTCCTCGGAATCTCCAGCAGCCACGGCTCGATCCCGGATATGGCGGCCTCCATCAGCCCGTGGGCCGAGAACGTGACCGGCGTCATCGTGCCCGACGCCGGTCACTACATCCCCGAGGAGCAGCCCGAGGCCGTCGCCGCCGCCCTCACCGACTTCTTCAGCGGCCGTTAGTGCTCTAGTAGTAGGGCGATCCCCATTGCCGTCGGGGGCCCGTCAGTTACGGGCCCGCCCCGCGCGCCTGCGGACGTGCCGTGAACCGCCCGTCGCCCCGCTTGTGCAGCCAGCCCCGGGCGGCGAGCTTGGTCATCTTCGCCCGCAAAGGTTCCAGCTTGCCGTGTACCGAGGCGTCCAGCCCCAGCCGCTCGCCGACCGCCCTGACCCGCACCGGGCCGTCCGCCTCCCGCACGATCGCCAGGATCTTGCGGTAGTCGCCGGGCAGCCCGCCCTCGTCGGCCGCGTCGCCGCGGTGCGGGATGAGCAGGATCGCCCGCCCGGCCACCTTCGCCGATGCCGGAGCGACAGCCCGGCGTCGGCCCGGGCCTGCTCGGCCAGGCGGTTCAACACTTCGCTCCGCGACCGCCAGTTCGTGCCGCTCGGCCTGCCTCCTGGAGTTGCTTGCCCAACTTTTCGGCGAGAGCGTCCAGTTCGCTCCGGCGGGCGGTGATCCGCTGCCGCTCCTGCATCCCCCGCGCCCTCCCGCGTTCTCACGGCGTGCCGACCTGCTGGCGGATCGTAGGCGGAGGCCGGTCGTGGGCGCAGCCAAACCCGGCATCCCGCCAGAGCCGGACCTGCCCGATGATCTACACCATGGTCATCGGCCGCCGACCGCCACGAGTACCCAACTCGCCATTCACACCAGACCCGTGACCTGCGACTTCACGATGGACACCGCTCAATGGCGAACCGGGCAAACCGTCCGCAGCGACGCGTACACACGCGATCAGTTCATCTCGCTGGCTGAGAACGCATCAGCCCTGACCTGTACACGAGTTTGGGAGGCCCTCGAAGGCTCTGCAGAAATCGAACAGTTCATGACTTGCGGCAGCGTGGGCCCCTGCCGAGAGTTTAGCAGGGGCCCACGGCGTAAACGGTTAGGAAGGGCCGGGACCTGTCCTCGATGAGCAGTATGCCGCCGGCATCAGCTACCTTCTGCTGCCGGTCTCACGGCCCGGCCTCATTTCAGGTGCCGTGTGAAGAACTGGGCAGCGGCTTCTCCCGCGAACTGCGGGACGCCGGTGTGACCGCCCATATTGGCGTGCAGGGACTTCTCCTTGGAGCCGAAGGCGTCAAACAGGTCCAGGGACGCCTGCCGGTCGTTACCTTCGTCGTCCCACTGCAGCAGGACATGCAGCGGAATAGTGACCTGCCGGGCTTCCTCGAACATGACGCGAGGTACAAGACTTCCCGCGAACAGACCGGCGGCCACGATGCGCGGCTCGACCACCGCTAGCCGGATGCCGATAGAGATCACTCCCCCCGAGTACCCGACCGGACCGCCGATCTCGGGTAGCGACAGGAAGACGTCCAGCGCGGCCTGCCATTCCGGGACCGCCTTGTCGACCAGCGGGAGGATGAGGGCGTCGACAATCCCGTCGCTGACTGGCTCGCCGGCCTGCATCGCCCGGCGCAGGTCGGCGCGGGCCTGGTCGAGGGCGGGCCAACTGGGCCGGTCGCCGCTTCCGGGGAGCTCGATGGTGGCCGTGGCGAAGCCCTCCGCCGCAGAGTGCCGGGCCCGGGCCACCAGTCGGGGGTACATTTTGCGCAACCCGAGCGTGGGGTGGCCGAGCAGGATCAAAGGCACCGGTGCGGAAGTGGATGCGGCTTCGGGCGTCCACAGGATGCCGGGGATCTCACCGAAGGTGAATTCGCGTTCGAGAACGCCGTCGTCGAGGCGTTGCTCGGAAGTGAAATGCATGGTCGTGCCTTTCGGGAGTGCACTACAACGGCGCTCCCGGACGACCTGTCTATCGCCCGACCGTGACCCCGGAGGGGAGCACCCATGTCAATACTGCGTTCACGGGTACCACCTCCTCGCTCTCTCGCACGGCCTCCGGAAATGTAGCAGTGGTCGGCCCTCGTCCGTCAAACGGTTTTTGCGGAGTCTTCGTGGCCGGGCGCCACGGAGACGTTGCGCAGAGCTGCTGGGGGGCCTCGTCGCGGGTTTCCCGAATGGTGGCTCTGCGACGGCGAGGTGCATTCGTGCTGTCGTTCCTCACGAACATCGAACACGTCGCACCCCCGACGCCTCCCAAACTCGTGTACAGGTGCTGTTCGTTCTCGTGAACAAAGCCACTCGTCCAGGCCGCCGCCGACAACGACCGCTACGAGCTGCGCCGTTCGGCCGAGATCGGCCACAACCTGCTGTGGGACGCCGCCGGCCTGCTTCAGGACCAGGACACCCGTACGGTCTCGGCCCAACTCATCGACCGCGAACGGCTGATGGTCCAGCTCGCCAGCCAAGTCACCCAGACCCTGGACCGCATCCGCACCGAGGCCCGCTTTGGCGAGGAGAACCAGCCCGGCGGGCACGAGGCGCGGCTGGGCCCGTACCCGCCCAGCCTTACGCGCACGACCTCGCCAACACCCCGCCGCACGCCCGGAACGCCAGCACTGAAGGCAGAGCGCCCCATGACCCAGGCCCAGCCCGACAACGCGACGCGCACCACGGACGTCTACCTCCTCTTCGCACACGAGCCGTACTACCCCGGCGACGGCGTGCAGGAGATCAACACCACCGTGGTATCCGCCGCCTCCCTGCTGCACCCGCAGGTGCGCCAGCCCGACGGCGTCCGCATCCACGACCTCCTCACCCGCGGTCGTCGAACGGGCGAGATCATCCCGCTGGCCGCCCTCACCCACGAATTGGGCGGCGGGGCCGACTGGCCCAAGGTCGGCGACTGGGAGGGCGTCACCACCGACCTGGTCCAGCTCGTCCACGCCGGCCGGTGCGACGCCCTCAGCCTCGGCCTGCCCGAGATCGCGCGGGCCCTGCTGTGCACCGGGCCGCACAACCACGTCCGCGCCTACGACGCCGCAGCCGACGACTTCCTCGTCTACGGGGCCACGGAGCGCGATGCGGTCCTTGCAGAAGCCGGCAGGTACTTCACCCAGCTCGTGGCCGAGCAAGCCCTCTGGCCCGGCGACGGTCTGCTGCCTCCGCTCATCGACCAGGTATGAGACCGCTGAGAGTGGAACCCCAGGTCCCCGGCCAAACCTCGACCACGAGACCCCGACCATGGTCACGAGCGGGAAGCAGCCCCATGGCCGGGGCCGTGGTCGGTGCTCGGCTAGCTGACAGGCCACACGCTTGGGCTGCCCGCTCGTACGTAGTCGGCGTATTCGTCCATGCCGAGGCCGCGGTTCATCCATCTGCTCCGGACTGCCCCGGTCAGCGACTCTGCCAGCTCGAGCGCCCCCAGCGGCTCGGATGCGATCCCGAGTTCACAGAAGGGCATATCCTCGTCGTCCTCTTGCGGGTAGAGGAACGGTGGAAGCGCGTAGAGATTCCGCTGTCCCCGGTAGCCCTCGGCCCGATCCACGCCGCCGTACAGCGTGATCACGTAGCCATGCTCCCGCGGCCAGATCTCCACCCATGCGACGCCCCGCTCGCCGTTGTGCTCCTTCGGCCCGAGGAACTGCTCGATCTCTGCTCCACGACGCAGTGCCCCGACGGCGAACGCTTCAACCAGATAACGCATGCCACCACCGTAAACGGGAGGTCTGACAGCAGAAGCCGGCGATGCCGGCGTCGATCAGACCGCCCCGTGATCATCATGGTGTGGCTTAAGTTGAATACGGGGCGGCCTGTGCCGCCGGTGTAGACGTGGGCGCGTTCGAGGCGCACATCGCGGAGCTTGCCGGGCTCATAGCACCGCTCTTCTCGCGGCGTGACCTGCGGGCGAACGCGGCGCCGTGGGTCGACGCTTCTGTGGGAGTGGTGGTCTGTCGTGTCGCCGTTGCTGTGGTTGCTTGGCGGGCGTGCTGGCGGACAGAGCTGGGCCAGCTTACGAGGTTCTCAGGCGGGCGGGCTGCCTCCTCAGCTCTCCGCAACCGGTCGGCCAGGACGGGCCCCGGGACCGCGCCATGGCCCCGCTCCGTGCCCGCCCTCGCCCCACCCGACCCCGGGGCCGGCAGGCCCCCGGTCTGGCACCCGACCGTCCCGGGCCTGTCAGGGGGCCGGGCCCCAGCCGTTCGCTACTGTTCGGCGATTTTGTTGATGCGTTGGCGCAGGAGGTCGGCGTGGCCGTTGGGCCGGGCGTATTCCTCGATCATGTGGGTGAGGATGTAGCGGAGGGAGTAGACGTCGTTGCGGTATCGCCCGGTGACGTCGGGGGATTGGGCGGCGTCCACGATGTCGCGGGATCGGGCGCATTCCTCGTGCCAGATCGCGAACGCCTCTAACGGGTCTGCGGTGTCGACGGCGAAAGCGCCGCCGTCGCTTCGGGGCCAGTGCACCTCGCTGTGCTCGCCGTTGAACACGTTCCGGAACCAGGTCCGCTCGACGTCAGCCATGTGCCGGACGAGGCCGAGCAGCGACAAGCCCGAGGGCCGCACGGCCTTTTTTCTGAGCTGCTCGGCTGTGAGCCCTGCACATGTCATGGCCAGCGTGTCACGCTGGCGCTGCAGGAAGCCGGTCAGCGTGGCGTGCTCATCGGCCACCCGCAAAGGTTCGGTCCTGTCCCGGTTGTCCATCGGATCATCATGACAGCGAGGGGCGTACGGCAGTCGGATCTGTGCGGCTGACCTGCGCCGCCGATGACCGGCTGGCGTTCGGCGGTTCGGCTCGAGCCTTCGGCGTGTGGGGGCCGGCCTTGGCGTGCGTTCGGTGGTGGCTCCGCCCCCTCGCCCCGCCGTCGGCCGACGCCGTGGTGCACGGCCTTGGGGCGGGCGGCTCTTCTTTGCGTCCGGGAGGCGCAAACGGGCCTTGGTGCGCGGTGCCTTAACCGCCCCACAGGGGCCGACGGCCCCGGGCCTGCCCTGCGCCCGATCGTCGCGGGTTACGTCAGGGGTCCGGCCCCAGCCCTCGTTGAGCCCCCGTCAGGGGGCGTGCCCCTACCGGTCGACGGCCGGTTTCGCGTGTGTGGGGGAGTCGGTGTCGTAGGGCACCTGCGGGCGGTGGCGCTGGCGGGCCATGGTGCCCTGGGAGACGCCCAGCAGCTTGGCGATGGAGGTGATCGAGCGGCCCGGGTCGGGCAGCAGGTCCGCGGGCGGCGCGGATGGCTTGTTCCTCGATGACCGTCCAGCCCGCCCGGCCGTCCGTCGTGTCCTGGTCGACCGTAACGTCGACCAGGGCACGGTCAGCACACGTATTCTGACGGCGAGTACAGGTTGTAGCTCGCCCCAGCGAAGGTAATGCTCGCCTGAGCCTGGACGTAGCAACTGGATCGCCAGTTGGTGGACCCACCCCAGATGTTGCCGACGCTGTACTGTCCACCGGGGATGAAGGTCCAGTCGCCGTGCTGTCCGTTCGAGTTGATCCACTGGGATCCCGCATACACGAACGCGGAATTGCTCAAGTACGTGTAGGGCTGCCAGTACCCGTTGCCGCCGAGGTGGATGCATTCCTCTACCCACGTCCCGTTGGGGAGAGTGGGACCGCCGTCGCAGTAGTAGCTGTCGGCGGCGTGAGCAGTAGTAGCGCCGAGCCCGACCAGTCCGAACGTGGACAAGGCCACAGTAGCGGCGCCGGCCGCGAGTCGGTTCCTGAGCTTCATGGGTCCCCCCTGTGTGCGATCACGGCCAGGCATGGCCGCTCGACGTCCCTGCTGTTGCCGCTTGACCCCGCCCTTGTCCGGAACGGCTCGGCCAGGTTTGCGGCCGTGCAAAGTGTTGTTTCCTGCACGATTCCGTACACCTGGGACGCCGGCACGGAATCAGAGCGTGAGTCGGTCCGGGCCGGCCCCGCCTTGGAGAGGCCGGACCGACTCACTGTTCAGGCCACTCGCTGGCGGGCTCAGCCTGCTCCTCGCCAGCCGGCGCGTCCTCGGCGGTCGTGTCCGCCTCGGCGGCCGCGGTGGTCTCCTCGGTTTCGGTCGTGTTCGTGTTGGCGTCGCCCGTGTTGGCGCTCCCACCCGTCCAGCTGGGCATGGGCTATCCACCTCCCGTTTGGCTATCCGGAGTGCGCGCCGATGTTGAAGCGCGGGGTCTGGACGTCGCCGAGGTAGTGACCATTCAGCCAGAACCCGGCGGAGATCACGTACGTGCCCGCAGGCGCATCCCAGGTCTGCCAGCCCCAGTCCCGGTACGGCTGCGCCGTTCCCGGGTAGGCCATCCCCTTCTGGGCGGCAGTGGTGCTGTCGCAACCGAAGTCGTGGGGCCAGGGGCCGCTGGGGTTGTACACGTCGATCGCGTGCGCGCAATACGTCACCGCGCTGCCGGAGTTGTTTTGGTACGGAACCCAGGGCCAGACGTGGTAGCCGTCGTCCTTAACGTAGTAGCAGGAGCCAATGGAGATGGTGTTGGTGACAGCGACCGTGGGGCCGTTGATTCCCGCTCGGCAGGCGGTTGCGACGTCCGCGTGGGCGCTGCCGGTCCCCGTGACCACGCCCGCGATGGCGATGCTGCCTGCGACGGCTGCCTTGGTGATGCGTCCGGTCCAGCCGGGCATGATTCCCCCTCGTGTAGCCCCGGAGTCGTAGCCGAGACGCCGGGAAGTTGCGGATGGCGGCACTTCAAGGGCCGTGGACAGCCAGGCGCGCGGAGTGGGCGGTCTCTCCTCAGCGGTTGGTCCAGTGTTTCTGGGTGCCGGGAAGGCCCAGTCGTTCGGTCAGGAACGCGAGGATCTCGGCTCGGGCCGCTGCGGTGGGGTGCCTCTCCGGTGCCGTGCAGATCAGAATCTATGACGGCTGCGGGCGACGCGAAGGACCTGTTTGCACTGTGAAGCGGTCGCTCCGGTGCCGGTCTGCACAGCGAGCCTTGTTGTGCCCCTGCCAGCACCTGCTTACTCTGCGACCGAACCGACTTGTGAGTCTCTCGGGGGGCGACATGCACGGTGATCTGCGTGCGGACACAGCGACCGCCGGACGGATTCGACGGGCCGACGATGTGCTGGATATGCAGCGTGCTGCCCGCAAGGGCGGCACCGGGCCGGTGCTTCGCTGGCTGGCGGGCCGCACCGGCGCCACCGTCTTGCTGATGAACTCTGCGGGTACTCCGGCCCACCCGCCCCGCGCTCCCCTCGGCGACGCCGAGCGCGTTCTCGCGCTGCGCGGTGCGCGAGAGTTAGCTGAGCGGCGCCTGGGATCCGTTGCCATCGACCAGGACGGACTCACCTGCATCGTCCTTCCCCTCGACGGATCGCGGGGTGCCGCCGCACCTCTTCTCGCTGCCGTTGTGCCCCAGCCGGCACCACCTGAACTGCCGCTTCTGCTTGCGGACGCCACATCCGTGCTGAGTCTGAGCTGGCTGGCGGAACACACCCGGCGCAAGCAGCGCCGGCTGAGGATCGCCGAAGCCGGGACGCGCGAAGCAGTCCTGCATCTGCTGCTGAACGGCCATACGTCCGCCGCGCGACAGATCGCGGGGGCGCTGCGCCCGGCTCTGCCCGCGATGGTGCGGGTGTACGTCATCGAGGGTCCGCCGAGAGTTCGCGGCCAACTGGTCAGGGAACTGACCGATGCGGCCGACGGCGCGTGGATCGTGCCGTGCCCGGTGTACGCCGACCACCTCTTCATGCTTACGCCCGGTGACGGCGCCCCGGCACCGGTCTGGCCCCCCGACCTGGCGGCCGCCTGCTGGATCGGAGAGAGCAGTACCGTGCCCCTGCGGGAAACCGCCACCGGCTACGCTCAGGCCTTCCATGCTCTCGCCGCCGCACGCGGCCGCCCCGAACGGCAGGCCTCGTTCGCGGCCAACCCCGACCTGGCAGCGACCATCGGGCCCGCTGCAGCGACCTGGGCCAAGGCCCTCCTCTCACCGATCCATACCCACCGTGCCAGGCGGGCCCAGGACCCCGACAGCGCGGAACTGCTGGCCACCGCCGCGTCATGGCTCAGCTTCCACACCCGTGCAACGGCCCACCTGGATATTCACCGCAACACCCTGAGTGCGCGCCTGACATGCATCCAAGAACTGCTCGGCTTGGACCTGCATCGGCTCGCCGACCAAGCCGCACTGGCACTCGCTCTGCGCACCGTCGCCGCACAGATCCCGCCCCCGCCAGAGGGCGATGCCGCACGGGCGGGGGAAATGTTGCCCACCTTGGACGAACTCCTGGCGCTGCCCCGCGTCGGGGTGTGGGCCCAACAACAGTTCCGTCCTGTCACCGCGCCCGACGTCCCGGCATGCATCGCGCAGACCCTCACCACCTGGCTGCGCCTCGACGCACGCATCGGCCCCACCGCGGCTGCACTGTCCATCTCGACATCCGCCGTACGCAAGCGCCTGACACGTAGCGAAGCACTGCTCAAACGCTCGCTTCTACGGTCCCCCAGCAGCATCCATGACCTGTGGCTAGCACTCCGCGCCCTCAAGCTGGCCGAGCCAAGCGAAGGCGCCCGGGGCGGGCTGGGCGTGGGCGAGCCGGGTGGTGGTGATGGCCCGGGAACGGATCATGTGGGGCCGGAGGGCGGACAGGCAGCGGTGGGCGTGGTACTCGGCGGTCGAGTAGTCGCCGAGCGCCAAGTGTGCGGAGAGGGCCGGGGAGTCCAGCTCGGCCTGGTCATAGAAGGCGAGCATCCACACCGGCTGGTAGTCGGCGGGTCGGCGCGCAGCATGGCGTCCTGGGCCTGCTCGAAGGCCCGGCGGGTGCCGGTGCGCTGGCCCATGTGGCGGTACATGGTGCCCGCGTGACTCCGGATGCGGACCTTGATCGCCTGACCGCCGGACATCTCAGCCAGGGCCTGGGCCTCACGCATGTGCGCCTTGGCGGCGTCGTAGCGCCGGCCGTCGATGGCGGCCCACATCGCGGAAGAGCGGAAAGCGGCTGCTGAGGCATAGAGGTTGCTGCGTACCCGCTGGGTGGCGCTGCCGGCGTTCTGGAGGTTGAGTGCCTCGTCGGCGAGGGCGGCGATCCGATCCCGGAGGAACGCAACCCCTGCGGTTCTGACGGTGTCTATCGGCGCTGTCGGTGCTGCTGTTTGGTAGGCGATGGAGGCACCGAGGGGAGCCGACCGTTTCCGGTCTGCTGAGTGGGGATCGAGCCTGCCATGGTCGACTGCAGGCGGGCAGCTTGGGCTCGGCGGTTGGATGCTCGGTTGCAGCCGGTGTGCTGAATGCGGGTGATGAGCACGGGGGCGGGCTGTCGTGCGGTGCTCAGCTCGCGCTCGGCAGCGGCTTCCTTGAGCAGCTGGTGGGGTTGATAGCCGCGGGTTCCGCGTCGGCGAGGACGGTGGCGAGCGCGGGCCAGGCCGGGTCGGTGAGGATTCGCTCGGCGTGGTCGGGGACGGCTGCTCGTACGTCACTGGCCAGAACGCGGCGGGCTTCCTGCGAGGTCGGGCCCGGGCGTGGGCAGGCGCACCCTCGGGCGTGGGGAGCTACTCGGCCTCGCCGGTGGTGGCCTGGCGGCGGTGCTTGGCCATCGCTCGGGCGCCCAGCCGCGACGAGACGATCACGCTCCAGCCGCACGAGCAGCGCCACGGCGGAGCCGTCGTACACCTGACCGCTTTTGCGCTCACGGCTTTCTCCGATCAGGCCCCGGCCGGACGGCCGGTACCAGCCGGACGGCTCCCCGGTGCTGATCAGGTGCCGGGCCTCGGGGGCGCACAGCAGACGCAGGCCTGCGTCTGCCACGGCGGCTACCCGCCAGTGATCCCACTCGGAGCCCTCCAGTCGGTCGGCGAGTTCCGCGCCGGTGGTGCTGCGCAGCTCGATGCGGCCGTCCGGCCAGACGCCTGCAGATGCGCCGGGCATGCTCCAGCCGAGCGAGCCGCCGGACTGCCGGGGGATGCCGTTGCGGTGATCCGGCGTCATCCGCGCGAGCAGCCGGACACGGGACATGGCGGCGGACGGGTGCCGGTGGTCGGCCGTCTCCGGCGCGGCCTCGGCGATGGCGACCAGCCAGGCCGGGCCGACCGGGTAAGTAAGACCGACCGGCAAATGGAGGGCGGCGTCGTGTGGCGGCGGCGAACAAAGGGGGACGGTTGTTCGCCGGCCCACCGGTTGCGGTCATGCTCTAATCGCCGGATGACGAAGATCGAATCAGGGCTCATACGACGTTGGCTGGACGGCTGGACCATCGCCCGCTCCCTGCCCGAGGCCGAGCCGGTCGAGCCCGCCGGGGACGGCCTGCGGTCCAAGTGCGACCAACCCGGCCGCGAGGTAGAGGTGTTCGCGCTGCGTGCGGACGAGGAGCCCGAGTCCGTAGCACGGCTGGCGGCAGCCGTCGCCGCCGCACGGCAGATCACCTGGCTCACTGTGCCTACGCTGCGCCCAGGCACAGTCGAAGCCATCGTCGGCGCCGCCGGACTGGAGTTGCTCAAGCGGTCAGAGTGGTTCATGACGACCGATCTGACCGGGCACCCGCAGCATGCGCCTGCCGCGCCGTACGAGCGCGAGGTGCGCACGGAGGGACCAGTCACGATCGTCTCCCTCTACGCCCCCTCCGGAGAGGTGGCAGCGTGCGGCTCCATTGCCGTGGTCGGCGGTGATGCGATCGCCGATCGCATCGAGACGGACGCAGCGCACCGCCGACGCGGCCTGGGCCGCGCGATGATGAGCGCTCTGGCGGAGGCGGCCGTGTCCCAGGGTGCCCGTACTGGTCTTCTCATTGCCAGCGAGGAAGGACAGCGTCTCTACTCCTCCCTCGGCTGGCACCACAAAGCCGACGTCCTGATCGCCCGGGGGCCGGTGGTTCCCTCCACCTGGTAGAACGTGTCTCGTTGTGCGGAGGCCCATGTATGACCGGCCGGAATTGGATCACTTGAGGCGTCGGGTGGTGGGGCGGCCGTCCCAGCGGTAGCGGCTCGTTGCCCGGCGGATCAGCATGCGGAGCGTGACGAGAGCGGCGGCGAGGTAGAGGTAGAAGTCCACGACGCTGCCGCTCTTCTCTGTGCAGCGCCGGAGCTTGACGTAGCCGTTCATCCACGAGTGCGTGCGCTCGACGACCCAGCGCTTGCCGGCCTGAATCGGGGCTGGCACTCCCTTACGCGCGATCTCGGCCGTGAATCCCAACTCGGCTATCAGCGCACGGGTCTTAGTCAGTGGCCGCTGCTACATCAATCCCCACAGCGCAGGCCGCAGCGGGTGGCCCGCCGTGTTGCTGCAAGGAGTTGGCGGTGGCGAAGGTGCCTGAGGGATACCACGTGGTGCGTCGGCACATCCGGCGCAATCCGCGCCCCAGCGGGAAGAAGCTCAGCGGCTGGACGGTCGCCGGACTGATTGCGGGAGTGTGGTTATGGAGCCAGCTGTTCGGGTTGGGTGAAGCGTCCACTCCCCGCACGCCTCCCGCTCCCAGCCCGTCGGTGTCGGCTTCTGCGGGCCGTTGATGGGCCGCCCGCGGCTGAAACTGCGTGCCCCGCGGGGGCGTGGCGAACAGCTGGCGGCGGCCGCGGTGGTGGCCGCCGCGGGATGGATGCTGCTGAGGACGGCCGCCGTGCTGGGGCACGCGGCCCTGCACGCCTGGCCACTGACGGCCACCGTCGTGGCCACTGCCTTGGCCTGCGGGGTGTGGCGGATGGCGCGCTCTGCCGCGGGGCGGCGGACGCGGGCGGTGCTGCTGGCCCGGCTGCACATCATGCTGGAGGAGTTCGGTGCCATGGACGACCGGCAGTTCGAGTACGCGCTGCGGGACCTGCTGATCAGAGACGGCTTCCACGCGCGACAGGTCGGCCGCGCCGGCGACCAGGGCGCCGACGTCATCGCCGAGCACCCTCGCCTGGGCCGCCTGGTGGTCCAGGCCAAACACACCACGGTCGCCGCCCGCGTCGGCTCCCACGTGATGTACCAGGTGAAAGGAACCGCCGGACCCGTCCACCGCGCCGACATCGCCGTCGTCGTCACCAACGGCCACATCACCCGCGATGCCAAAACCTGGGGCCAGCGTCACCGCATCCACTGGGTCGACCGGGACCGGCTCGGCCAGTGGGCCCAAGACGGCATCCCGCTGCACCAACTGCTGCGACTGCCGCCCAGAGGGCGACGCAGGACATCCACCCGCCTGGCCCGAGGCGCATCGTCCTCCACGTCCGCGACGAGCTGAGCCCATGGGGCAGCCGGGGCAGCCTTTTAAAGCCCGGCGAATTGCGCGAGCATCCCGGCTGACCCGGCACCTGTGCTCTGCTCCGGCCCGCCTGCAGATCCGGGTTGCTCCGATGCCCGGTACAGCGGGTGTCGAACCCGCTGCCGCACCGGTTGCGTGTGTGTACGGTCGTCGGTGCAACTCCCGATCCAGGCACGGACCGCACCCGCCCCCCGGGGCGGCGGCTCGCGACAACGCACCCCACACAGCAAGGACAGGCAGGAAGAAGCAGTAGTGGAACACGGCGATTCCCCCACGGTGCTGCCCCGCATCGCCCGGCTGGTGGCACGCAGCGCGGACCTCAAGAGCGAACTGGTGGCCTTCGCGCACAGTCCCCGCTTCGCCCGGCGGTTGGATGCCCGGCTCGAGGAGGCAGCGGACCGGCTCGGCTTCCTGGACGAGGCGATGGTCATCGAGACCATCGACCACTTCGTGCTGCAGCACCGGCTGGCGGACGGCTCGAGCGTTCTGGAGCGGTTTGTGACCCAGCGGCGGCCGCCGCTGAGCGAGGACGAGCGGGCGATGCTGCTCGGCTGGCGCGACGTGGTGGAGGCAGTCTTCGAAGTACAGGGCTCTCAAGGGGATGCCGTCGTCCTGCACAACCTGCTCGATGACCTCCTCTACCGGGTCCACTCCAACCTGGGCCGGCGCGCCCTTGGCCAACTGCGCACAGGGATGTTCGTCGCCGACCGTATCGTGCCCGTCCACCCCGACACGGACGCCTGGCTGGTCAGCGGCAACCTCACCACCTACCCACCCGGCGACGGACCGCAGCTGGCCCAGATTGCCGTCCAGACGCTCACCGTCCATCCGCAGCTGCTGCGCCGCAATCCCGACATGCTGCGCAAGGCGTGGGAGATGCAGGCCGAAGCCCGCGCCGACTTCATCGAGGTGTTCGGTACCGACATGCTCGTCCTGGATGCCGGCGAGGCGCCCGTACGGATGCGGGAGTACCACCGTCACCGGCAGGACAAGGCCCTGGCCGAACTCGACGACGAAACCGCCACGCAGGCGATCAACGGCAGGCCTTCCCTTGACGAGCTCAGCAGTCTGCCCGAAGAACTCCGCCACGCGGACACCGTCGCCGTGATCTTCGACGAGACCGAAGGCCTGTGCTACTACGCCGACTTCGGCCACCTCGACGTGCTGTTCGCCGATCCCGCCCTGGCCCGTGACCGCACCTACCTGAGCCGGCTCAGGCACTACCTGAACGACGACTCCGTCGCTCCCATGGCCATCCGCCGACTCGTCCAGCGGCATCCCACGAACGCCGACGCCGTCTTCCGCGCACTCCTGCGCAAGCCCACCTTCGCCTGGGCGCGGGACGGGGAGGAGCTGCTGCGCCGCCGCAAGGCAGATCACTTCGCGCACGAGCCCTTGCCCAGCATCACCCCGGTCGGCGCCCGCCTCGCACAACTCCTGCGCACGCAAGGGAAGAAGAGGCGATGAGGCTGTCCACCGCCGCACTCGACGCCCTGGTCGCCGAGGCGATCGTCGATGCCTACGACGAGCACGAACAGCTCGCCGCCTTCCAGGCGGTCATCGAGGACCGCCTGGCCCTGCCGTTCACCACCGTCGTGCTCGGCATCCCCGTGACCGTCACCGCCCTCCAGGACCGGCCCGGCAGCCCCATCGCCGCCTGGTGCAGACACGGCCGGCACGCTCAGGCGATCGGCATCCTCGACCTACCGCTGCCCGACCCCGCGCCTGAGGGATGGGCCTGGGTGGAGGCCTACCGGCACTGGACATCATGAGCCGCCTACGCGCTGGACCCTTCCTCGTGGCTACCCCCCTGTGAGGAAGGCGGCGGCAAGGGCCTGATCACCGAGTCGGCTCCCGCCGCGAACTGGCGCATCCGAAGAGTCTGCAGGCGGTTCGTCGCGGCCATCACCCGCCCCGGCAGTGTCGAGCGTCAGAGCAGTCCACGGCGCTGCGGATCACGAGCAGAGGGGTGGCATGCTGTGGGAACTGCATCTCGTCCTCAGCGGGGCCTGGCGGGACGAGCTTCCGCTGACCGTCAGCTGGTCCGGCGGATGGAGGCGCCGAGGAGGATGCCATCGGTGACGGTGTAGTCGCCGGCATACGTTTTGAGCGTGCCGTCGGTCTGGGTGGCATACAGGACGGCGCGGACGCGGGAGGTCCCGAATTCGCTGATGGTGCCCAGGGCGATGCTCTGGGTGGTGCCGAACCCGGCCACCCACCGGTCGTAGGTCGTCCCGGCGATGTTCGAGCCGCCGAGCGCCCAAGCGGCCGCGTAGTCGTGGTCGGTGATGTCCTGGTAGTACTGCGAGACCACCGCCGAGGCGTTGGTCAGATGCGGCCGAGGAGCCGCCGGGGGCGCCGTCTTTCGCAGGACGGCCGTCGTGGCCGGCGCCGCGGACGTCGGCGCAGGGCTGGCGGTCGAGGTCGTCGCGGTGGGCGGCACCGGGGCCGGCACGGTGCGCGTCACGGTAACGGCCGGAGCTGCCCCGGAAGCGGTTCTTGCGGAGCAGGCGGCGAGAGGCAGGACAGCGAGCAGAACGGCAGCCGAGACGATACGGCGCACGGGCCCCCCTTTGGCGGTGCGGAAGTTGCTGCGGACACCGTGGCATCTGCGCACGGAGCGGGTGCCGTTGTTGGCCAGAACGTTGTCATCGGACGGGCCCTGCCGAACCGCCTGCCTTCTGCAGCGCCTTGAGGACTTCCCCGGGGCTGGCGGGAGAGCTTCTGGAAGCACCGGAGGAGCATCGCAGCCGTTGCGGCGCGGAGAAGCGCGCAGACGGCTTGGAGCAGGAGGCGGTGGCGCACGCGGATTCTCCAGTTGGGGCAGCAGGACGCCAGGACGTGCGCGGGGATGGTGGAGGCGATGTATGCGGGCAGACGGCATGAGTGCACGCGATGCGTGCTGGCAGCGGGTCGGTGCTGCGGGCCGCGCACCTGCGGTGCTGAGCCCCCTGCGGGCCGCAGGGCAGGTTCCCGGCGGGCGGGCGTCCGGTCCCGGCGGCAGGCGGGGACGTCCAGGTGCCGCGCCGGCCGGGGTTGCGCCGGCCGGCAGCCGCCCGCGCCGCCGTGTAGCGGCTGGGAGCCGTGCAGCCAGGCGGGGCCTGCTCGGCGGGCCGCCGCAGGTGCACCCGGCCGGTGGTCCGCGAAGCGGCTCGGGGTCCATATGCGCGGCGCCGTTGCCTGCCTTCTGAGCCTGTCGCGCCTGCTCGCCGGGCTGGGCGGCTCGGCTGCGAGCTGAAGAAGCGGCTCAGGGGTGATCGTGTCGGTGACCGGTATTTCTCTCTCCGTCCGGATTGAAAGTTGAATGGCGAACGGTTTTGGTCTGTGGTCGTCCGTGGGACTGTCGTGGCGCCTTGAGGTGCGGGTGCCGGGCGTGGTCTCAGAGCGTCTTGGTCTGGCCGCCGTCGATGAGGGTCTCCGTTCCGGTGATGTTCGCGGCGAGGGGTGAGGCGAGGAACAGGGTGAGGTCGGCGACTTCGTGCGCCTCGCTGATTCGTCCGGACGTGATGCCCATGCTCTGCGGGACCACGACGTCCAGCGCTTCCTGTGCGGTGGTCCCGGCGGCCGCGGCGGTGGCGTCGGCGAAGCCACCCGGCGCGGTCCAGAACGGCGTGCGGACCGGGCCCGGGGCGATGGCGTTGACGCGCACGCCCTGAGGTGCGAACTCCTCGGACAGGGACTTGTTGAGGTTGGCCAGCGCGGCCTTGGCCGCCGAGTAGTCGACCACCATGGGGAAGGGCAGCCGGGCGTTGATCGAGCCGATGTTCACGATGGCGGCGTCACCTGCTGCGATCAGATGCGGGAGGGCGGCGCGGCTGGCGCGGACGGCGCTGAAGAAGGTCAGGTCGAAGATCCGCTGCCAGTCGGCGTCGTCGACCTTGAGGAACGACTCGCGGGGTTCGGCGGCGCCGACGTTGTTGACCAGGATGTCCAGGCGCTGGTGGCGCTCGACGGCCTGCTGGATCAGGGTCTCCGCCCCCTCTCTGGTGGACAGGTCGACCGGCACGATCGTGACGTCGTGATCGGCCGCCAGGGCGTCCAGCTCGGGAGTGGAGGAGCGGCTGCCGGCCACGACCTTGACGCCCTCGTGGGCCAGCTTCTCGACCACGGCCAGGCCGATGCCCTTGCTGGCTCCGGTGACGACGGCGACCTTGTCCTTGAGGTGCAGTTCCATGACGGTCTCTTTCTGGATTGATCAATACATAATTGAGGTACGGTGAACCGCGGATGCGGGCGCTGTGGAGGTTTTCCGGGGTGTCTCAGCCCAGTGCGCGCATCGCCGTGGACAGGGCGTCCTCCATGAACTCCCTCCCCATGCGTGCTCCGCCGATGACGCGGATCCCCTGGATCAGCGTGGTCAGGAACCTGGCCAATTCCTTCGGGTTCTTCTCGGGAGGGATCTCCCCTCGCACTTGTGCCCGCTCCAGGGCGCCGGTGAGGAGGGACTCGACCTGCCGGATCGCGGTGTTGACGCGGTCCGCCGCCAGAGGCTGGTCGCCGCACTGTGTGGCGGTGTTGACCACGAGGCACCCGCGCGTGGGGTCGGTCAGGTCCGCCTCGATCAGGGAGGCGAGCACCCTGCGGATCGCGGGCAGGATCTCGGGCGCCCCGTCGAGGGCCGTCTCCAGGCTGCGGCCCTGGACGGAGACGTAGCGGTCCAGGGCGTGGATATAGAGCTGCTCCTTCGAGCCGAAGGCTGCGTAGAAGCTGCCGCTGCCTATCGACAGTTCCTTCAGCAGGTCCTGCAGGGAGGTCTCGGCATAGCCCTGACGCCAGAACAGATCCATGGCGCGGTCTACCGCCTGGTCGATGTCGAACTCCCTGATTCGTGCCATGGGGACAGCGTAGCGCGCTTTGTGGATTAGTCAATCCATAATCGGGGGCTTGGCTCGTTCGAAGGTATCCGTGCAGGTGAGGGCGTGTGTGCCGGGAGCTTCAGGTCCGGCACGGGGATGTCGACGCGGCCGTCACCGTCGGTTCGGCGGCCTGTGGGGTGACCTTGCTGGAGGCTCGGCGGTACGGCGAGCGGCGGAGCATCTGCCGCTCGCCGCGGCACGGTCACCGGAGCACCCGGGCGGGTACGGGCGGTCTCCGCCGGCAGGTTCTGTACGACCTCACGGGCCACCGCCTTCTCACCGATCACGCCGAGGACGCCGCCCAGGCGGCTGAGGTCGACGAACACGGGCCGGCCGTCGGCGTTCGCGCCGGCCCGGACCGGGCAGACCCGCTGGCACACGCTGTCGGGTACGCGGGGGCCGGCAACCGCCGACGGCCTCGCGACTGAAGCAGTCCGGCACGGCCGCCGGACGGAGGGGGCAGACGGTGAAGACGCCGCTGGGACATCGGTCTCGGTCGGGCGTCCTGGTGACGGCCGCGCGGACGGCCTCGGCAGTCGCCACTGTCCGCCGGCACAGTCCGCGTGCCGCTCTCCTCGGTGAGCGCCTGTGCCCGGTCCCGGTGCTCTCGTGGCCGGGGTTCCGGAGCAGCCCACCGCCGGCCGGTGTCTCGGTGCAGGTCAATGGCGGGACGAGCCGCGAGTACCTGCACCGAGTCACGGACCGGGCATTCGGTGCGTGGCCGAGCCGATCGCCTGGTGCCGCGGCAGGCAATGTCTGCCCGTCAGGGAGCGGGGTCCGGTGCGTGCTCTGGGGGTCCCCCCCGGCCGGAGGCTGGGGGAGTGCCGGACGGAAGGCCTCGTAACTGGACGTACTCGGGCTTTCGGCCGGTGCGGCGAGAGTGCGTGCCGGGCGTCGCAACGGGGCCAACGTTGCCTGCTGCGGCACTAGTAGGACTCCGTTACGTCTGTCTTGATCTTGGTGTGGTCCTGCTGGGCAGTGGTCGGTGGCAGGTGGTGCAGATGCCGGTCCAGCAGTTCAG
>NZ_JBSFDI010000028.1:0-121941 GCF_053593835.1 Streptomyces sp. NPDC002076 | reverse complement strand
GAACTGCAGTCGCTCCTCGCGGTCTGGACCGGCGCCTGCCCCACCTGTCACCGCAACACGCCAGAACCGGTACCAACCTGACCAGGCCCTACTAGGAGCCAGCAGGCTCTAGAAAATGCTACAAAACGGACGGAGCATACTTTACCCATCGGTCACAAGCAGTTCGTGATCACGCAACACCCTTCCTTCACAGTGGCTGCATGACTCCAGAGATGTCTGATGTGACCCGGGCGAAGCATGGACGCCCCGTGCACCACTGGCGGCGGGACGTCGTCGAGCTCGCCGCGCTGTTCACGGCCGTCGCCGTCGCCGACGGGGTGGCGAACCTGGTCGGGCACGGCCCCGACGGCCCGGCCCTGCTGGTGATCTCGGCGCTTGTGCTGGCCGCGACGGCCGGCTTCCACACATGGTGGGCACGGCACCACGGACACGCACCGCCGACCCGTGATACAGGCGCCCGGCCGGCCGCCGAGACGCGGCAGGCCGGGCCCTCCGGATCCTCCGGGCAGCCGGGTGACGACGATGACACGGAGGACGTGGCCGACTCCGGTGCGCTGTGGCGGATGCGGACCACCGTGAAGGACGAACCGGGCTCGCTGGCGACACTGTGCACGGCACTGGCCGAGCGGCGTGTGGACATCCTGAGCCTCCAGACGCACCCGCTCGCCGACGGTACGGTGGACGAGTTCCTGCTGCGGGCGCCGCGCGCGCTGGAGGCGGCCGAGATCACCCGGGCGGTCTCGCAGGCCGGCGGAAAGTCGACGTGGATCGAGCGGGCCGACGCCCACGACCTGGTCGACGCCCCCACGCGGGTGCTCGGGCTGGCCGCGCGCACCGCGCTGGACGCCGCCGAACTGCCGCTGGCGCTGCGCCAGTTGCTGGGCCGGTGCACGATCCGCTCGCTGCCCGGGGCTCCGGCCGGCGGGGGCCGCGGACCCGAGCCGGTGCCGGTCGAGGGTGTGCTGGAGGACACCGTGATGCGGCTGCCGGCGCCGGAGGGCGGGGTGCTCACCGTGGAGCGGCCGTATCTGCCATTCACCCCCACCGAGTTCGCCCGGGCCCGGGCGCTGGTGGATCTCGACAACCGGCTCGGTCCGCGGATCCCGCGCGGCAAGGACGTGCTGACCCTGCCCGAGGGCAACGACATCACCGTCCGCCGGGTGGACACCGGGGACCTGACCGCGGCGAAGGCGATGCACGAGCGGTGCTCGCCGCGCACCCTCGGCATGCGCTACCACGGCCCTGTCGGCGACGCGGACCGCTATCTGAACCATCTGCTCAGCCCCCGTTTCGGCCGGACGCTGGCCGCGCAGACCACCTCCGGCCGCATCGTCGGCCTCGGGCACCTGCTGTGGGACGGCGACGAGACGGAGGTCGCGCTGCTGATCGAGGACGACTGGCAGCAGCGCGGCATCGGCGGTGAACTGCTCGGCCGGCTCGTGGCGATGGCCGTGGAGGCCGGCTGCGAGAGCGTATACGCCGTGACGCAGGCGTCCAACACCGGCATGGTCGCCGCGATGCGCGGCCTCGGCCTGCCCCTGGACTACCAGATCGAGGAGGGCACGCTCGTCATCACCGCCCGCCTGAACGCCGCACAGACCCCCGCCCGGCGGCCGTACGACACCGGCCTCCACCACCTCGGAACCCCGGCCCACCGAGACTGACGCGCGGCACACCCGCGACGACTCATTTTCGCGCCCCGGCCCCCCGCCCCCGGCCGGAACCGACGGGCAGGGGGCCGGACCGGGCCGACGGCATGGCGGCTGGCCGGGGCCGGCAGGCGGGCCAAGGTCTGCGGCCCGGGCCGGGGTCGGCGGCCGAGGCCAAGAGTGGCGGACGATCGGGGCCGGGCTCGGGTCCGAGGCCGACAGCCGGGCCAGGGTTGGCGTCCAGGCTCAGAGCCAGAGGCCGGGGGCCGATGGTCGGGGGCCGATGGTCGGGGGCCGATGGTCGGGGTAGGGCTCACGGCCGAGGCCGACAGCCGGGGCCAGGGCCGACGCCGGGACCGGGCACAGACCAGAACCCGCAGCCACGACCAACGTCCAGACCCAGACTCGAGACCGACAACCCGGACCAAGGCCGACGCCCGGGCCGGGCACAGACCAAAACCCGCAGCCACGACCAACGTCCAGACCCAGACTCGAGACCGACAACCCGGACCAAGGCCGACGCCCGGGCCGGGCACAGACCAAAACCCACAGCCACGACCAACGTCCAGACCCAGACTCGAGACCGACAACCCGGACCACGGCCGACGCCCTGACCGGGCACAGACCAAAACCCACCGCCAGGAGCAACGTCCAGGCTCAGGCCCGAGGACGACAACCCGCGCCCGGGATCTGCGGCCTGAGCCGGGATCTGCGGCCGGGGTCGGGATCTCCGGCCGGGCGAGTGTCGGCGGTCGGGCCCCGGGCGCGCCATATGGACGACCGGGCCGTCGACCCGCCGCGACGGCGACCAGCCACAACCGTGGTGTCCGGCGGTGTCCGACTCACCCGCGCCCGCCACCGGCCGTCACCCCTCAGTGCACCGCCTCCCGCAGTGGCACCGGCGTCCGGGCGGCGGGCTCGCCCAGCGCCTGGTCCAGGTCCGCCCACAGATCGGCCACGTCCTCCAGACCCACCGACAACCGCAGCAGCCGGTCGCTCACCCCCGCCCCGCGCCGGTCGTCGGCGTCGACGATGCGGTGGCTGATGGACGCGGGATGCTGGATGAGCGTGTCGACGCTGCCCAGGCTCACCGCCGGGGTGACGAGCCGGACCCGGGAGATGACCTCGTGCGGATCGCCGTGCACCTCGAAGGCGATCATCGCGCCGCCGATGCGCGGATAGTGGATGCGGGCCACGCGCGGGTCGGCGGCGAGCCGGCCGGCCAGTTCGGCGGCGGTCGCGGAGGCGGCCCGCACCCGCACCGGGAGCGTGGACAGTCCCCTCAGCAGCAGGTAGCCCGCCAGCGGATGCAGGACCCCGCCGGTGGCGAACCGTATCTGCCGTAGCCGGCCCGCGAACTCCTCGTCGCAGGCGACCACTCCGGCCAGCACATCGCCATGGCCGCCGAGGTACTTGGTGGCGCTGTGCAGCACCAGGCGGGCGCCGTGCTCGGCCGGGCGTTGCAGCACGGGCGTGGCGAAGGTGTTGTCGGCGAGCAGCGGAACCGAACCGCAGGCGTGCGCGACGGCCCGCAGATCTACCTCGGCGAGGGTCGGGTTGGCCGGGGACTCCACCATCACCAGGCCGGTGTCCGGGCGCAGCGCGTCGGCGATGCCGGCCGGGTCGGTCCAGGTGACCTCGGTGCCGAGCAGCCCGGCGGTCAGCAGATGGTCGCTGCAGCCGTACAGGGGCCGTACCGCGACCACATGGCGGAGGCCCATCGCCGAACGGGCCAGCAGGACCGCGCTCAGCGCCGCCATCCCGCTGGCGAAGGCGACCGCGGACTCGGTGCCCTCCAGGCGGGCCAGGGCGGTCTCGAAGCGACCGACGGTCGGGTTGCCGAGACGGCCGTAGACGGGCGGCCCGACCGGGTCGGCGCCGTCGGTGGCGAAGGCGTCGATGCGGGCGGCCTCACCGCGGCTGTCGTACGAGGGATAGGTGGTCGACAGGTCGATCGGCGGGGCGTGCAGGCCCTGGCGGGCGAGATCGTCGCGGCCGGCGTGCACGGCCTCCGTGTCCAGGGCTCTCGATGCGGTGCGTACGCCGTCGTAGGCACCGGTGCTCGCTGTGTCCATGCGCGGAAGGGTGAACAGTGAACGGTTCACGGGATTCGAACACCGTGCTACGTTCGGCCCATGGCCGAATCTGTCGTACTGGATCCGGTGGATCTTCATCTGCTGCGGCTGCTGCAGAACGACGCCCGGACCACCTACCGCGATCTCGCCGCGCAGGTGGGCGTGGCGCCGTCGACGTGTCTGGACCGGGTGACCCGGCTGCGCCGCTCGGGCGTGATCCTGGGCCACCAGCTGCGTCTGGATCCGGCCAAGCTGGGGCGCGGGCTCCAGGCCCTGCTGTCGGTGCAGGTACGGCCGCACCGGCGGGAGCTGGTCGGGCCGTTCGTGGAGCGGATCCGGGCTCTGCCGGAGACCTTGACCGTGTTCCATCTGACCGGGCCGGACGACTATCTGGTGCATGTGGCCGTCGCGGACATGGCCGACCTGCAGCGCCTGGTGCTCGACGAGTTCACCGCGCGGCGCGAGGTGGCGCGGGTGGAGACCCGGCTGATCTTCCAGCAGTGGGACTGCGGGCCGCTGCTGCCGCCCGGCCACGCCCAGAGCTGAATCCCCCCATACGTGGGTGACGGGGTGATCCTTCTCGTACGAGGATGGGCTCATGTCTGAGACCAAGAGCCCGCTGCCCCGTCAGGTGGCAGACGCGTACGTGGACGACCTCATCGCTCTCGACCCGGTCACCGGTACCTACCTCGGTGTGAAGGAGAGTTCGAGCCGGCTGCCCGACTACTCGCCCGCGGGCCGGGCGGCCCTCGCCGAGCTGGCGCGGACCACGCTCGCGAGGCTGGACGAGGCGGAGCGGCAGCCGGGGGCGGACAGTGACGCGGAGCGGCGCTGCGGGCGGCTGTTGCGGGAGCGGCTGACCGCCGAACTCGCCGTGCACGAGGCCGACGAGCACCTGCGCGCGGTCGGCAACATGGCCACGCCTGGCCACTCGGTGCGGGACATCTTCACGGTCACGCCGTCGCAGACGGACGAGGACTGGGCGGCGATCGCCGAGCGGCTGCGCGCGGTGCCGGGAGCGCTCGCGGGCTACCGTGAGTCGCTGCAACTGGGCCTGGACCGCAAGCTGTTCGCGGCGCCGCGGCCGACGGCGACGTACATCGAGCAGCTCACCGAGTGGACGGACACGGACGGCAAGGGCCGCGGCTGGTACGAGGACTTCGCCGCCGCCGGGCCCGAGGCGCTGCGCGCCGAGCTGGACGAGGCGGCCCGCGCGGCGACGGGCGCCCTGGTGGAGCTGCGGGACTGGCTGCGGGACGTGTACGCGCCGGCGATCGAGGGCGCCCCGAACACGGTGGGCCGCGAGCGGTACGCGCGCTGGTCCCGCTACTTCAACGGCACCGATCTGGACCTGGACGAGGCGTACGCGTACGGCTGGTCGGAGTTCCACCGCATCCTCGGCGAGATGAGGCAGGAGGCGGAGAAGATCCTGCCCGGCGCCGAGACCCCCTGGGTGGCGCTCGCGCACCTCGACGAGCACGGCCGGCACATCGAGGGCGTGGAGGAGGTGCGGGAGTGGCTGCAGGGCCTGATGGACAAGGCCATCCAGGACCTGGACGGCACGCACTTCGAACTCGCCGAGCGGGTGCGGAAGGTGGAGTCGCGCATCGCCCCGCCCGGCGGCGCCGCGGCCCCCTATTACACGCCTCCGTCGGAGGACTTCTCCCGCCCTGGGCGCACCTGGCTGCCCACCATGGGGCAGACCCGCTTCCCGGTCTACGACCTGGTCTCCACCTGGTACCACGAGGGCGTGCCCGGGCATCACCTCCAGCTCGCGCAGTGGGTGCACGTGGCGGAGAACCTCTCCCGCTACCAGGCGACCGTCGGCGGGGTCAGCGCCAATGCCGAGGGCTGGGCGCTGTACGCGGAGCGGCTGATGGACGAGCTGGGCTACCTCACGGATCCCGAGCAGCGGCTCGGCTATCTGGACGCGCAGATGATGCGGGCGGCCCGGGTGATCGTGGACATCGGCATGCACCTGGAGCTGGAGATTCCCGCGGACTCGCCGTTCCACCCCGGCGAGCGGTGGACGCCGGAGCTGGCGCAGGAGTTCTTCGGTGCCCACAGCAGCCGGCCGGCGGACTTCGTGGAGAGCGAGCTGACGCGGTATCTGACGATTCCGGGCCAGGCGATCGGCTACAAGCTGGGTGAGCGGGCGTGGCTGCTGGGCCGGGAGAAGGCGCGCGAGCGGCACGGCGACGCGTTCGACCTGAAGGCCTGGCACATGGCGGCGCTGTCGCAGGGTTCGCTGGGCCTCGACGACCTGGTGGACGAGCTGGCCCGGCTCTGACGTGCGGGGGCGTCAGCGCCGGAAGCCGCCTTCGGAGTTGATGACCTCCCCGGTGATCCAGCCGGCCTCGTCCGTGGCCAGCCACGCGATGAGGCGGGCCGGGTCGTCGGGGAGCCCCCAGCGTCCGCCGGGAAAGCGGGCGGCGACGGCGGCGTGGGCCTCGCCGGTGGCGTAACCGGTGTCCACCGGGCCGGGATTGACGGCGTTCACCGTGATGCCGTGCTCGGCCAGCGTGGCGGCCAGTGAGCGGGTGATCGAGGCGAGGGCGCCCTTCTGCAGGGCGTAGGCGATCTCGCCGGGCATGCCAGCGCCGAGGTCCTGTCCGGAGGTCATCAGCACCACCCGCCCGCCGGGAGCGCCGTCGGTCAGCCGGGCGCGCGAGCGGGCGTAGGCCTGGACGAGCAGCAGGACCGAGCGGGTGTCGACCGCCCAGTGCGCGTCGAGCATCGCGGCGTCGATCTCGTCCAGGGTGCCGTCCGAGCCGCTGAGGGCGTGGTTGGCGACGAGGATGTCCAGCCGGCCGAACTCACCGACGACCGTGTCGATCAGCCGCGCCGGCTCGGCCGGGTCGGCGAGGTCACCGGGTCCGGCGGCGACGCAGGCCCCAGGATCACCGAGCGCCTCACGCACGGAGCCGACGACAGCCTCGGGACTGTCGGCGCCCCACGGCATGGCGGCGTCGTGCGGCACATGGTGATGCAGATGCACACTCGCCCCGTACGCCGCCAACCGCCGCGCCACAGCATGCCCGATCCCGGCCCGCCGGCTCGCCCCGGTGACGAGAGCGGTACGGCCACGCAGGGGCAACGGGTCGCGGCGCAGCTCTTCCGGGGCGGGGGGAGTGTTTGCCGACATGGCGGATCACCTTAAGGGGGAGCGGGATCGGGGCGCGAGTGAATTGGGGCCCCCGCACCGCGCCCACCCCACCCCCACCCACCACCCATCGCTCCGCCGTCCGGCCGTGCCCGGTGGCGTGGGGCGGCGGGTGGGGGCTAGCTGGTGCCGGAGTCGATGCGGAGGAGGCGGGCCGGCATGCAGCGGAAGAGGTCGGCGCTGGAGACGCCGCGGGCCGCCGGGCTGGCCGGGGTCGTGTTCGCACTGCTGCTGACGGCGGCGATCGTCCTGGTCCGGCTGGGGATGCCCCAGGGCGCCGGCGCGATCACCGCCCAGGGGTTCACGAACTCCGCGCGGCGCAGCGCACTTGAGACGGCCCTCGCGCTCGTGCCGTTCGCCGGCATCTTCTTCCTGTGGTTCATGGGCACCATTCGGGCGCATGTCGGTGCGGCCGAGGACAGGTTTCTGGCCACGGTGTTCCTGGGCAGCGGCCTGGTCTTCACGGCCACGATGTTCGGCGCCGCCGCGGCGGCCGGTGCCGTCCTGTCCGTCGCGCACCCGGCCGGCACGGCACCCGCACCCGCGTCCTGGGACTTCGGCCGCCACTTCGCATACACGATGTTGGTGGGGTACGCGATGCGGATGGCGGCCGTCTTCGTGTCCGTCGTGTCGGTGATCGGCCACCATCTCGGTGTCCTGCCCCGCCCGATCATCGTCCTGGGCGGCCTCACCGCCCTGACGCTGCTCTTCGTGTCGGACAACGTTCCCTGGTCGGAGCTGGTCTTCCCGGCCTGGTCGCTGGTGCTCAGCGGTCACATCCTCCTGGCGAGCGCCGGCTCGCGCTCACGTGCCGCGCCTCGGTCATGACGGACCGGTCCGGCGCGGCCGACGTGGCGCCGACCCGGACGGGTTCCCCGACGGGCGATCTCGCCGCACCGGACCCATGCTGACAAACGGGACATGACCGCCGTCCGGGAATGCCGCGCGACACGGCCGGCGCGCACCGGACCTGGCCACCGGAAAGGCGGAGCGCCGATGCGGCTCGTCGTCGATCTCAACAAATGCCAGGGGTACGCCCAGTGCGCGTTCCTCGCTCCCGATGTCTTCGCGATGCACGGCGAGGAGTCACTGATCTACAACCCGCACGCCGGCGAGGAGCAGCGGGAACGGCTGGCCCGCGCCGTCGCCGCCTGCCCGGTGCAGGCGATCACCGCGGACGGTCTGGACGACACGGGAGACGCCCGGGAGGCGTCCGATGGCCGCTGATCACATCGACTGGCTCAGGCGCGAAGGCCGGATCGTGATCGTCGGCGCCTCGCTCGCGGGGCTGCGGGCCGCGGAGACCCTGCGTGCCGAGGGCTTCGCCGGCGAGCTGACCCTGATCGGCGACGAGCCGTACGAGCCGTACGACCGGCCACCGCTGTCCAAGTCCGTACTGCTGGGGATGGCCTCCCCGCACCGCACCGAGCTGCCGCACCGCCGGGAGATCGACGCCAAGTGGCGGCTCGGTGTCCCGGCGACCGGTCTGGATCTGACGGCCAAACGGGTCCGGCTGGCCGACGGCGACGAGGTGGAGTACGACCGGCTGCTCATCGCGACCGGCGTCCGCGCCCGGCCCTGGCCGAATGAGGACGAGGCCCGGCTGGACGGCGTCTGCCTGCTGCGGACCCGCGACGACGCGGCCGATCTGTACCAGCGGCTCAAGGCAGGTCCGCGCCGGGTGTTCGTCATCGGCGCGGGCTTCGCCGGTTCGGAGGTGGCGTCGGCCTGCCGGGAGATGGGGCTGCCCGTGACCGTGGCGGAGCGCGCCGCGGCACCGCTGGTGGGGGCGCTCGGCGGGGTGATCGGCGCCGTCGCCGCCGACCTGCAGACCGACAACGGGGTGGACCTGCGCACGCATGTCACGGTGACCTCGCTGGAGGGCGACTCGGCCGGCCGGGTGCGGGTGGTCCATCTGTCCGACGAGAGCGTCGTCGAGGCGGACGTGGTCGTGGTCTCGCTGGGCTCGCTGCGCAACACCGACTGGCTGGCCGGGTCGGGGCTGGGCGCCGGCCCCCGGGGCATCGCCTGCGACGCGGGATGCCGCGCCTTCGACTTCCGGGGCATCGTCACCGACGACGTCTTCGTGGCGGGTGACGTCGCGCGCTCCCCGCACGCGCTGTTCGGCTACCAGTTCCTCTCACTGGAGCACTGGGGCAACGCCGTCGCGCAGGCGGAGACGGCCGCGCACAACATGATCTGCCAGGGCGCCGACCGGCGGCCGCACCTGTGGATGCCCGCCTTCTGGTCGTCGATGTTCGGCGTGAACATCAAGTCGGTCGGCGTGCCGCCCATGGGTGACCAGCTCATGATCACGCAGGGTTCGCCGGCCGAACGCCGGTTCGTCGGCGTGTACGGCTACCAGGGCCGGATGATCGCCGCCGTGAGCTTCGACAACACCAGGTGGCTGGAGTTCTACGCGCGGCAGATCGAGCAGGGCGCGCCGTTCCCGGTGGGGCACCCGACGATGGACCGGCGTCCCGAGGGCAGACAGCCGGTGGCGGCCGACTTCCCCGACCCGTCCCTGCCGACCCACGGCCCCACCGTGACCCTCACCGGCTACTCGCCGGCCGACCAGCAGCTGGTCTTCCACCCCGCCCGGCACTGACCGCCGCCCGGCCCGACGCTTCAAGGACGTGTCATGACGCAGGACCCGTTGTTCCGTCGGATCACCGACTTCGCCAACCGCGCCAATCCGTACCCGCTGTACGAGGAGCTGCGCAAGACCCCGGTCCTGCACGAGGAGGAGGGCGGCCCGTACGTCTTCAGCTCGTACTACGACATCGAGGCCCTGCTGCACGATCCCCGAGTCAGCTCCGACTCCGCCAACCTCGCCGCCGCCGGAGAGGACCCACTGGCCCAGTCGGAGGAGACGGGGGGACTGCCGCCGTCCTTCCTGCGGCTCGACCCGCCGGAGCACGACCGGCTCCGGCGCATCGCCAACAGCGCCTTCGGGCCGCCGCACCGGCCGCGCCGGGTCGACGACATGCGCGGTGACATGGCGGCCATCGTCACCCAGCTGATCGACGGCTTCGGGGACGCGCGGCAGATCGACCTGGTCGACCAGTTCGCGTATCCCTTCCCCGTGACGGTGATCTGCCGGCTGCTCGGGGTGCCCCGGGAGGACGAGCCCCGGTTCCGCGCCTGGGTGGACCCGCTGGTGGCCAGCCTGGACCCGGAGGCGCGCGAGCACCCCGATCCCGAGTTCGTGAAGAAGGCGCAGGAAGCACGGATGCAGCTCGGGATGTACCTGGCCGGGCTGGTCGAGCAGCGCACCAAGGAACCCCGGGACGACCTGCTGTCCGACCTGGTCGACAGCAAGGGTCCGGACGGTGCCATGACGATGATGGAGGTACTGAGCACCGCGGTGCTGCTGCTGATCGCCGGTCACGAGACGACGGTCAACCTGATCACGAACGGCATGCTCACCCTGCTGCGCCACCCGGACGTCCTCCAGCGCCTGCGCCGGGATCCGGGCCTGTCGGTGCGGATCGTGGAGGAGTTGCTGCGCTACGAGCCACCCGTGCAGATCGTGCCGCAGCGCACCAACATCACCGACATCGAGGTGCGCGGGGTCACCATCCCCAAGGGTTCGCGGATCTGGCTGGTACTGGCCGCCGGCAACCGCGACCCCGAGCGGTTCAAGGACCCCGAGCGCTTCGACCCGGACCGCGAGGACATCCAGCACCTCGGCTTCGGCAGCGGCATCCACAGCTGCTTCGGCGCTCCGCTGGCCCGGCTCGAAACCCAGATCGCGCTGTCCGAACTTGCCCGGCGGCTGGAGAATCCCCGCCTGGTCGAGGACCCGCCGCCGTACCGGCAGAACGCCGTGCTGCGCGGCCCCCGGCATCTGAACATCGCCTTCGACAACCTGCGTTGACAGCCGTCGGCGGTCCGGTCAGTGATCGAGCCGTCTGAGCTGCACCAGCCCGACCCAGGTCTCGGGCCCCGGCTGCGCATACGCGGCGCGCACCGCGTACGTGCCCGGCTCCAGCGGCACCCTCAGGTGCGCGTTGCGGTCGGCCGCCGGGCCCGGCCAGGCCGAGTCGAACAGCAGCACCGGTCCGGGCACCCGCCAGTGCACCTCGCTCCCCCACACCGCCGCGTCCAGGGCGGCGGGGACACCGGCGAGGAGTTCCGCCTCCGAGTTCGCGGCAGACCACCGCACGAAGGTGGCGTGGTCCGGCAGGTACGAGGTGGCCGCGGGTTCGTCGCCGAAGACCAGGGCCGCGCTGTCGCCGACGGGCAGCAGGCCGACGTAACCGTCGACCTCGCACGCGCGGTCGTAGTCCGTGTCGAGTTCCTCGCTGTCGGCGCCGGCCCAGAACGGCAGCACCGTCTCCGGGACGGCTATCAGCGGGCCGCCGCCCGATTCCACCCACTCCAGCGCGCCTGGATCCGCGTATCGAGCCATGGGCAGAGAACCTACACGGGTGTCGATCAGCAGCCGCAATCGCCTTCGACGGGTGCGGTCAGCGGGTCGGCGTCGCGCTGTGCGCGCCCCTGCCAGGTCTCGTAGGCGAAGCCCTCGCGCACCCAGTACTCGAAGCCCCCCAGCATCTCCTTGACCTGGTAGCCGAGTTCGGCGAGGGCGAGGGCGGCGCGGGTGGCGCCGTTGCAGCCCGGGCCCCAGCAGTACGTCACCACCGGCACAGACTTGTCCAGGAGCTGCTCCGCCTGCTCGGGGATGAGCGCGGTGGGCAGGTGGACGGCGCCGGGGATGTGCCCCTGGTCCCAGGACTCGGTCGAGCGCGAGTCCACGACGACGAAGCCGGGGTCGCCGCCGGCCGCGAGCGCGGCGGCCACGTCGGAGACATCGGCGTGGAAGGCCAGGCTCGCCCGGAAGTGGGCGGCCGCCTCGGCGGGGGCCGCGGGCGCGACGCGCAGGACAGGGTTTTCCGTGGTCTTCGTGATCATGAGTGGAAATCTACGGCTCGCGGCCCGGTCCCTGAAGCAGGGATCCACGGCGTTCCCCTTGTCCAGGCCGGGATTTCCCTGCTATCCATCCGGGATGACCGTGTATTCCCCGGACGCCACCGACTGGCGCATCCTCGAGGTCCTCCAGCGCGAGGGCCGGGCCAGCTACGCCGAGCTGGCGCGGGCGGTCTCCATGTCGCCGAGCGCCGTCACCGAACGGGTCCGCCGGCTGGAGGAAGCGGGCGTGATCCAGGGGTACGCGGCGGTCGTGGACCCCGAGCGGCTCGGGCTGCCGATCCTCGCGTTCGTACGGCTGCGCTACCCGAACGGCAACTACAAGCCGTTCCACGACCTGGTGGCCGCGACGCCCGAGATTCTGGAGGCGCACCACGTGACGGGCGACGACTGTTTCGTCATCAAGGTCGCCGCCCGGTCCATGTCCCATCTGGAGGAGATCTCCGGGAAGATCGGCGCGCTGGGCTCGGTGACCACCAGCGTTGTGTACTCCTCGCCCCTGCCCCGGCGCGCACTGGGCCGCTGACGCCGGGCACCTGGTCAGACCCCCCGCTGCCGCAGCGCGGACCCCGATCTGCCCTTGACGACCTCCAGTTGGGCGTGGATGCGGCGGCGCAGGTCGGGGACGTGGCTGACGATGCCGACGCTGCGGTCGCGTTCGCGCAGGGAGTCCAGGACGTCGAGGACCTCGTCGAGGGTCTGGTCGTCGAGGCTGCCGAAGCCCTCGTCGATGAACAACGTGTCGAGGCGGACGCCGCCGGCTTCGTCGGTGACGACGTCCGCGAGGCCGAGGGCGAGGGCGAGGGAGGCGAAGAAGGTCTCGCCGCCGGACAGGGTGGCGGTGTCGCGTTCGCGTCCCGTCCAGGCGTCGACCACATGCAGCCCGAGCCCGCTGCGGCCGCGTCCGGTGCGGTCGTCGGAGTGGACGAGGGTGTAGCGGCCCGACGACATGCGCTGCAGCCGGGCGGTCGCGGCGGCGGCGACCTGCTCCAGGCGGGCCGCGAGCACATACGACTCCAGGCGCATCTTGCGTTCGTTGTCGGCGGAGGTGCCCGCGGTGAGGGCGGCGAGGCGGGCGACCCGGTCGTACTCCTCGCGGAGCGGGGCGAGCCGTCGGACGGCCTCCCCGGCGCGCGCGGAGAGGCGGTCCAGCTCGGCGCAGCAACGGGCCGCCGCATCGCGTGCGGACGCCGCCTCGCGCAGCCGGTGTTCGGCCGTGGCGGCCGCGCGCTCGGCCGTGGCCGGGTCGGCGGGCGGGCGCTGGGCGGCGGCCGCGGTGTCGGCCTCCGCCAGTACCGCGCGTACGGCGGCCTCCTCGGCCTGCCAGGCGTCCAGGCGGTGCTGCAGTTCGCGGTGGGCCGCCGCGTCCAGGAGAGCGCCGGCCGCGGCCTGCGGGGTGTCGAAGCCGGCCCGGTAGGCGGCGTCGGCGAGGCGGGCGTCGGCGTCCTTCAGTCGCTGGGCGGCGTCCTCGGCGGCGCGCACGGCGTCGGCGGCGTCGGTCAGCAGCGCCGTCTGCCGCTCCAGTTGCGCGGCACGTGCCGCCACACTGCCGGAGTTGCCGCGCGCCTTGGTCAAGGTCTCTTCCAGTTGGGCCTGTTCGCGCTCCAGGGTCTCGCGCCGGGTGAGCCGGGAGGCGGCCCGTACGGCGGCCTGCTGGCGGTCGGCGAGGCGCTGTTCGCGCTCGTGCTCGGCGCGCCGCAGCTCCTCGTGGGCGGCGTGCAGCGCGGAGGCGTCGCGCCGGGCACGGGCGTACTCGTGCTCCAACTGCGCGCTCGCCTCCTCAAGTTGGGTGGTGGGCGTGTCTCCGGCCTCGGCGGTGGCGGCGGCCAGGGCCTCGCGGACGACGCCGAGCCGCCGCTCGTCCTCGGCGTGCTGCTCCTCGGCGCGCCGGCAGTCGGCCAGGGCCCGGTCCTCGGTCTCCCGGTCGACGTGTCCGGCGACCTTGCGGGCCGGCGCCGGGTGTTCGGTGGCTCCGCAGACCGCGCAGGGCTCGCCGTCGGTGAGGTGGGCGGCCAGTTCGGCGGCGATGCCGTTCAGGCGCTGTTCCTTGAGGTCCAGCCAGTGGGCGCGGGCGTCGAGGGCGCGCTGACCCGAGGCGGCCGCCTGCAGCCGGGCCCTCTCCAGGTCGGCGGCCAGCTGGTCCCGGGTGCGGGCCGCTTCGAGGCGCCCGCGCATCGGTTCCCGCTGGACGGCGAGCTGTTCGGCGCGGGTGGCGGCCTCCTGGGCGGAGTCGACGCGGGACTGCAGCGCCGCGCGGGTGGCGTCCCAGCCGTCGAGCCAGGCCTCGGCCTCGCGGAGCACGTCCTCGTCCGCTCGCTCCTGGCGGTCGAGCCCGGACCGCTCCTCGGTCAGTTCGGCGAGCCGCCGCTCCGCCCGCCGGGCCGCGTCCAGACCGCCCAGCTCCTCGGCGGCCCGGCGGGCGGCGGCGGCGAGTCCGGCCGCGCCCGCGTCGGCGTAGGACTCGGGGAGCATGCCACGCGTGCGTGCCTCGGCCGCGGCCGTCCTGCGGTGCTCCTCCTCGGCGGCCTCGCGCAGCTCCAGCGCGGGCGCGACCGCCTCCGCCTTGCGGGACCGCTCCATGCGCCGCTGGGCCTCGTGATGGGCGCCCGCCCGCTCCTGGAGCCGCTCGGCGCGCTGCCGGGCCTCGGCGAACCGGCTCTGCAGACGGGCGAGTTCGCGCACGTCGTCCAAGCCGCGCCGGGTCTCGGCGTGGGCCGACTCGGCGGCGGCGAGCCGGCAGTGGGCGACCGTGAGGCGTTCGCGGGCGGTGGCTCGGGCGACCGCGGCGGCGCCGAGGACGGCGTCGGCCAGGCCCGGGTCACCGGGAGCCAGCTCGGGCAGCTCCATGGCGTCGCCGGCCTCCTGCTGCATGCGGTGGGCGTCGGCGAGCAGCGCCGCGTCGCCTTCCCGCACGCGTGCCTCGGTGGCGCGGCGGCGCTCGGCGAGTCGCTTCTCGACGTCGGCGAAGCGCTGGGTGTCGAAGAGGCGGCCCAGCAGCCGGCCGCGGGCCTCGGCGTCGGCGCGCAGGAAGCGGGCGAAGTCGCCCTGGGGCAGCAGCACGACCTGGCAGAACTGCTCGCGGCTCATGCCGAGCAGCTGGGTGATCTCCTCGCCGATCTCCTGGTGGGAGCGGCTGCGGTCCTTCCAGGCCCCGGCCGCGGCGTCGTACTCGCGCAGCCAGGTCTGGGCCTTGTCGACGGTCGTACCGGCGCCGCGCAGTTTGGGCCGCTCCCAGGGCGGTTGCCGGGTGATCTCCAGGCGGCGGCCGGCGACGGTGAGGTCGAGGCGGACCTCGGTGCGGGTGCGCGGCTCGGCGTGGTCGCTGCGCAGGTGCATGCCCTGGCCGCTCTGCCGGGCGCCGGGGACGGAGCCGTACAGGGCGTAGCAGACGGCGTCCAGGACGGAGGTCTTGCCGGCGCCGGTGGGGCCGTGCAGCAGGAAGAGTCCGGCGGCGGACAGGGCGTCGAAGTCGATGCTCTGGGAGCCGCCGAAGGGCCCGAAGGCGGTGATGTCGAGCCGGTGGAGCCTCACCGGGCCACCTCCCGTACGGCGGCGTCGGCGCGCATGGCGTCGAAGGCCTCGCGCAGCACGGCCGCCTCCCGTTCGTCGGGCCCGGCGCCGCGCACATGGGCGACGAAGTCCTGGGCGATCTGCTGGTCGCTGCGGCCCGCGAGACGCCGGGCGTAGGACACCTGGGGGTCGTCCGGGCCGCGCTCGGGGGCGAAGACGAGGCTGAGGGTGTGCGGGAAGCGCTCGGTGAGCCGGGCCATGGGTTCGGCGGGACGCACCGGGTCGGTGAGGGTGGCCTCGACCCAGGCGTCCTCGTGGCGGGCCAGTGCGGGGTCGGCGAGGAGGTCGTCCAGCGTGCCCTTGATGCGGGCCAGCGGGCGCGGCACCGGGCAGTCGACGCGCTCGGCGGAGACGGAGCCGTCGGGCCCGAGGTCGATCAGCCACATGCTCTTGCGGTGGTCGGCCTCGGAGAAGGAGTAGGCGAGCGGGGAGCCGGAGTAGCGCACGCGCTCGGTGAGGGCCTGGCAGCCGTGCAGATGGCCGAGCGCCACATAGTCGACACCGTCGAAGACCCCGGCCGGTACGGCGGCGACCCCGCCGACGGTGATGTCCCGCTCGCTGTCGCTGGCCTCACCGCCGGTGACGAAGGCGTGGGCCAGGACGACCGAGCGGGTGCCCGGCCCGCGGCCGGCGAGGTCGGCGCGGACCCGGTCCATGGCGGCGCCGAGCACGGCCTCGTGTCCGGCCTTGTCCACCGCGAACTCGTCCTTCACCAGGGCCGGTTCGAGGTAGGGCAGACCGTAGAAGGCGACGTCGCCGTGTGCGTCGGTGAGCACCACGGGGGTGCCGGCGGCCGACGGTTCGGTGCGCAGGTGGATGCCGGCGCGGTCGATGAGTCCGGCGCCGACGCCGAGGCGGCGGGCGGAGTCGTGGTTGCCGGAGATCATCACCGTGGGCACACCGAGGTCCGCGAGGCGGTGCAGGGCGTCGTCGAACAGCTCGACCGCGGCGAGCGGGGGCACCGCGCGGTCGTACACATCGCCCGACACGACCACCGCGTCCACCTCGCGCTCGCGCACGGTGGTGACGAGGTGACCGATGAACTCGGCCTGGGCCCCGAGCATGTTCACCCGGTGGAAGGCCCGGCCGAGATGCCAGTCGGACGTGTGCAGGAGTCTCATGATCCCCGAGACTAACGGCCGGGTCTGACATCACGGGCGGTTACTCCCGTATCGACCCGACACAGCCGGTCAACTATGGCCGCATTTGCCCGACCGGGGCGGTATGTCAGGCATCTCCGTAGGCCTCGCCGCCCAGTTCGAACCCTGCCGTGCCCGCCGTCGCATCGGCGAGCCAGGCACGGAAGGCTGCCACGTCCGCGTCCGGCAGGCCGATCTCGATGGTGACCGCCTCGGCGTAGCGGACGTCCCGCACCTCGCGTCCGGTGGCGCGCAGGTCGTTCTGGACCTTGCCGGCGCGCTGGTGGTCGACGGTCACCGTGGCCAGCCGGAAGCGGCGCCGGGTGATCGTGCCGAGGGTGTCGAGGGCCTCGCCGACGGCGCCGCCGTAGGCCCGGATGAGTCCGCCGGCGCCGAGCTTGACGCCCCCGTAGTAGCGGGTGACGACCGCGACGACGTAGCGCATCTCACGGCGCAGCAGCATCTGGAGCATGGGGACGCCGGCGGTGCCGCCCGGTTCGCCGTCGTCGCTGGCCTTCTGCACGGAGGCATCGGCGCCGATGACGTACGCCCAGCAGTTGTGGGTCGCGTCGGCGTGCTCCTTGCGCACGGAGGCGATGAAGTCCTGCGCCTCCTGCTCGGTGGCGGCCGGGGCGAGGGCGCACAGGAAGCGGGAGCGGTTGATCTCGATCCCGTGCACGCCCGCGCGGGCGACTGTGCGGTACTCGTACTGCATCCCGCAAGCCTATGTGCTGACACGGAGTGGGCGGCGACGGGCGCATGCCGACGATGGGGGCACGGACGACGGTCGGGTACGCGCGCGCAGCCGGTGGTCACGGCGCGGGCGCGCACGCGCGCGTGGGCCTACTTCGTGGTTGCCGGAGATCCGGACCAGCGGCGGCCGCGCGCACGCGCGCGTGGGCCTACTTCTTCTTCCCGCGTGCCACGATCAGCGAGGTCAGGAGGGCGGTGCCGGCGCCGAGGGCGGGCCAGCCGGTGCCGTGCCAGGACAGGACGGCGATGGCGGACGTGGGGAACTTCGTCCGCACCCGCTCCAGCGTGTCCTCCAGACCGTCCCGCGCCAGCTCCAGGACGAGTTCCTCGAGACCGGGGTTGTGCCCGACCAGCAGGAGCGTCTCGACCTCGGGCGGCGCCTCGTGGACCACCTCCAGGAGTTCCGGTACGCCGGCCGCGTACAACCGCCGGTCGTAGCGCACCGGCGGCGGAGTGCCCCACTCGGCGGAGGCCAGCTCCCAGGTGCGGCGGGCGCGCACGGCCGGGGAGCACAGGGCGAGGTCGGGCAGGCAGTCGGCCTCGGCGAGGGCGCGTCCGGCGGCCGGGGCGTCGCGCAGCCCACGCGGCGCGAGCGGCCTGCGGTGGTCCTCGACGCCCTCGGGCCAGGCGGACTTCGCGTGCCGCAGGACCACCAGCCGGCGCAGCGAGCCCCTGCCCGCCCGCGTGATCACGCCGGGCTCCCGAGGTCGCGGGCGAGGTCGAGGGCCAGCAGCCGGTCGGCGTACACGTAGGTCTCGAACCGGGCTCCGTCGGGCAGGTCCGGGGCGCTCTCCACGTCCCGCAGCACCGCCAGCACTCCGGGCAGGTCGAGATCGTCCTCCCACGCGGAGCGCAGCCGCGCCCGCACCTCGTCGGGCACGGGCCGCGAGGGCTGCCGCGCCCACCCCGCCACTGCCCGCCGCCACCGGTCCAGCCGCCCGGCGACCTCCTCCAGCACGGCGAGGCCCAGCCGGACCGGCTCACCACGCGGCACGCGGAGCAGCGCGAGCCGAAGGGCAGCGGGGTCGGAGAGACCGGAAAGGAGGTCCGGGAGCGTGGGGTGTGCAGCGGGCTCGGGGACGTGCCCCGCGACGGGATCCGCCCCCGGGCCGCCCACCGGCTCCCCCGTCCACTCCACCGGCGCCACCCACGCCACCGGCCCCCCGCCGGGGGTGTCCGGGATTTCGGTGGTCACGTGGATCGTCTGCGCCTCCCCGAGGCCCGGCGTGACGTCGTGGGCGTCCTCGAAGGGGCGGATGGCCAGGGTGGTCGCGGCGGTGCGGAGGCCGACGGGGCCGTGGGGTGCGGCGAGGGTCGCCCAGACCGGTGTGCCGCCCAGTTCCAGGGCGCGGACGAGGAGGTCGGCGGTGAGCAGCACCCGCAGGGAGGTCGGGCCGGGGCCGGAGGCGTGGGCCTCGATGCGGGTAAGGCCGCGGCGGGCGGGCGCGGCGGGGACGGGCTCGCCGGTTCGGGCGTCGAGGATGCGCAGCACGGGCTGAGCGTAGGCGGGTGGACGGTCGTACGCAGGCATCTTGTGTCCATTCCGGACATGGTGGCGAGGCGGCGGGCCGGGAATCCGGACCTGCCGGGGTGCTGTTGCCCAGGGGAACAGTTTCCCGCAGCCCCGAGGAGGCGGCGTGTACGGCGACGAAGCGACGATCCGCAGGATCCTGACCGAGCTGGGCGACACCTGGGCGGTGGTCGGTCTGTCCGGCAACCGGAGCCGGGCCGCGTACGGGGTGGCGCAGGTGCTCCAGCGGTACGGCAAGCGGATCGTGCCGGTGCACCCCAAGGCAGAGACCGTGCACGGTGAGCAGGGCTACGCCTCCCTCGCGGACATCCCCTTCGAGGTCGACGTGGTCGACGTCTTCGTCAACGGCGGCCTGGCCGGCGCGGTGGCCGACCAGGCGGTGACCAAGGGCGCGCGGGCGGTATGGTTCCAGCTCGGTGTCGTGGACGAGGCCGCCTACGAGCGCACACGGACGGCAGGTCTCGACATGGTCATGGACCGGTGTCCGGCCATCGAAATTCCCCGTCTGGGCTAACGAATCTCTCCTTCTACTCACAATTGGTCGCTGAATATTGACATTCCGACTAGGCATCTGACCTGTGACAAGTCAGTGACCGAGTGTGCGCCCAAGACACCGAAGATCCCAGGTCAAAATTTGGTTAACACTCTTTTGCTCACTCGGAAAGCATCCCTAGCCTGTGGCCTCCTTGCTCGTAAACGCTGCGTATAGATCTGAGAGGCCACTAGACATGGCGAAAGTCGACCAGGCTGCTACGCCGGTAGCCACAAGCGACACCGGCGGCGGCCTGCGCCGCGATGTGGGGCTCATCGGCCTGATGTGGGCTTCGGTGGGTTCCATCATCGGCTCCGGCTGGCTCTTCGGTGCCGAGAAGGCGGTCACGGCGGCTGGCCCCGCGGCGATCATCTCGTGGGTGATCGGTGCCGTGGCGATCGTGCTGCTCGCCCTCGTGCACGCCGAGCTCGGCGGAATGTTCCCGGTTGCGGGCGGTACCGCCCGTTACCCGCACTACGCCTTCGGCGGTCTGGCGGGTATGTCCTTCGGCTGGTTCTCCTGGCTGCAGGCCGCGACGGTGGCCCCGATCGAGGTCGAGGCCATGATCGGCTATGCCAAGCACTGGCACTTCGCCGACGGACTGCAGAACGCGAACGGCACGCTCACCACCAGCGGCATCGTCGTCGCGGTGCTCCTCATGGCCGTGTTCGTCGCGGTCAACTTCCTGGGCGTCCGCGTTCTGGCCCACACGAACAGCGCCGCCACCTGGTGGAAGATCGCGGTCCCGCTCGCGGCGATCTTCATCATCGCGATCGGCAACTTCCACCCGGCCAACTTCACCTCCGAGGGCTTCGCCCCGTTCGGCGCCAAGGGCGTCCTCACCGCGATCAGCTCCAGCGGCATCATCTTCGCGCTCCTCGGCTTCGAGCAGGCCATCCAGCTGGCCGGCGAGAGCCGCAACCCCAAGCGTGACCTGCCGCGCGCGACGCTCGGTTCGGTCGCCATCGGCGCCACGATCTACGTCCTGCTCCAGGTCGTGTTCATCGCCGCCCTGCCGCACGCCTCCTTCGCCAAGGGCTGGGCGAACCTGGCCTACGCCGGCATCAGCGGCCCCTGGGCGGGTCTCGCCTCGCTGGTCGGCCTGGGCTGGCTGGCCTGGGTCCTGTACGCCGACGCGATCATCTCCCCCGGCGGCACCGGCCTGATCTACACCACCGCCACGTCCCGTATCTCCTACGGCCTGGCCAAGAACGGCTACGCGCCGAAGGTCTTCGCCAAGACCGACTCGCGCGGTGTGCCGTGGTTCGGCCTGGCGATGTCGTTCGTGACCGGTGTGGTCTGCTTCGCCCCGTTCCCGAGCTGGCAGACGCTGGTCGGCTTCATCACCTCGGCGAGCGTGCTGATGTACGCGGGTGCCCCGCTGGCCTACGGCGTCTTCGCCGACCGGCTGCCGAACCACGAGCGTCCGTACAAGCTGCCCTTCGGCAACATCATCTCGCCGCTGTCCTTCGTGGTCGCCAACCTGATCATCTTCTGGTCCGGCTGGGACACCCTGTGGCGCCTGGGCTTCGCGATCCTGATCGGCTACGTGCTGCTCGGCTCCTACGCCTGGTACGCGATCCGCAAGGAGCTGCCCAACGCGCCGCGGCTGGACTTCAAGGCCGCGCAGTGGCTGCTCCCCTACCTGGCGGGCATCGGCGTGATCTCCTACCTGAGCACCTTCGGCGGTAACGGTGACCTGCCGCTGTGGTGGGACATCCTGGTCGTCGCGGTGTTCTCGCTCGGCATCTACTACTGGGCCAAGGCGACCGCCTCCAAGCCCGAGCAGATCGAGCGCGACATCGAAGAGGTCGTCGTCACCGACACCCCCGCCCACTGACCCCCTCCCCCCTGGTGTCCCGTCGGCCGGATCCGGCTGACGGGACACCGTCATAATGCGGGGATGATCTCCCCTTCCCCCCACCTCCACTCCGCGCCCGAGGAACGCCGTACGATCGTCGTCGTGGGCGCCGGGCCTGCTGGGCTCACCGTCGCCGGCATCCTGCGGGCCGCCTCCGTCGACTGCGTCGTCCTGGAGACCGAGAGCAGGCAGTTCATCGAGACCCGGCCCAGGGCCGGTGTCATCGAAGAGTGGGCGGTGCGTGAACTCGGCCGGCGCGGACTGTCCGAACGGCTCCCGGAGCGGGCCGAGTCGCACAGCGCCTGCGAGTTCCGCTTCGACGGCGAGCGGTACCGCTTCCCCTACGCCGACCTGACCGGCAGCCGTCACTACGTCTACCCGCAGCCGTTGCTGGTGACGGACCTGGTGCGGGAGTACGCCGAAGCACGCGGCGGCGACATCCGCTTCGGCGTGCGTGACGTCACGCTGCACGACCTGGGCTCCGACCGGCCCGCGGTCTCGTACCGGTGCCCGGACACGGGTGAACGGCGGCTGCTGCGCTGCGACTTCGTCGCGGGCTGCGACGGGGCGCGCGGGGTGACCCGGGACGCGATACCCGTCGAGCGCCGGCGCATCGCACGGCAGGACGACGGCATCGGCTGGCTGGCGCTGCTCGCGGAGGTCCCGCCGTCGACGGACTGCGTCCTGTTCGGCGTCCATCCGCGCGGTTTCGCCGGCCAGATGCCCCGCAGCCCGGAGCTGACCCGGTTCTACCTCCAGTGCCCGCCCGGCGACGATCCGGACAACTGGCCGCACGACCGGGTCTGGACCGAGCTGCGCGAGCGGCTCGGCGCGGCCGGAGCGCCCCCGCTCACCGAGGGCCGGCTGATCGAGAAACGCGTCCTGGACATGCACCACTATGTCGTCGAACCCCTGAGCCACGGGCGGCTGTTCCTGGCCGGCGACGCCGGTCACCTGGTCGCGCCCATCGCCGCGAAGGGCATGAACCTCGCCCTGCACGACGCCTTCCTGCTCGGTGACGCGCTCGCGGCCTGCGTCACCAAGGGCGACGGCAGCGGCCTGGACGGCTACTCGACGGCCTGTCTGCGCCGGGTGTGGGACTACCAGGAGTTCTCGCAGTGGCTGTCGGACATCTATCACGGTGTCGCGTCCGGCGATCCGTTCCGCGCCGGCACCACACTGGCCCGGCTGCGCCGCCTGTTCACCTCACCGGCCGCGGCGGCGGCCTTCGCCGAGCAGTACCTCGGCACCGCCACCGCCTACTGAATCCCGCCATGGGCCGGGCCATGCGAGGGGCAGCCGCCTCAGGCGACCCCGAGGCCCTCCAGCACCACGGCGCCCGGCAGTTCCGCGAGGGCCTTGCCGGGCACCAGCAGCTTGCCGCGCCGGCGTCCGCTGCCGACGAGGACGTAGGGAAGGTCCACGACGGCCGAGTCGATCAGCAGCGGCCAGCCGGCGGGCAGTCCGACCGGGGTGATGCCGCCGTACTCCATGCCGGTCTCGCCGGTCGCCGTCTCCATCGAGGCGAACGAGGCCTTGCGCGCGCCGAGTTGGCGTCGGACCACGCCGTTGACGTCGACCCGCGTGGTGGAGAGCACCAGGCACGCGGCGAGGGTGGTCTCGCCGCCCCGCTTGCCGGCGACCACCACACAGTTCGCCGACTGCTCCAGCAGCTCGCGGCCGTAGTGCTCCACGAAGACGGCGGTGTCGGCCCAGCGCGGGTCCGTCTCGACGTAGAGGACGCGGTCGGCGGGGATCACACCCCGCCAGTTGCGTACGGCGTCGGCGACCGGGGCGGTCAGCTCCTCGAGGCAGTCCGGGACAGGGGTGGCGGTGTCGAAGTCTCCGATGGGTGCGCGCATGGCCGCACGCTAACAGGCCGCCGGAGTGCGGTTCAGCGCACGGGCGGCACGGAGACGGCCATCACCATCTCCATCGGTACGTCACCCTCGTTGCCGTAGGTGTGCGAGGTGCTCGCCTCGAACGTGGCGCTCGCGCCGGTCGGCACCAGGTGCTTGACGCCGTCCACGGTGAGGGTCAGTTCGCCCGCGGTGACATGGACGAGTTCCACGGTGCCCACGGGGTGCGGCTCGGAGGGGCTCTGCTCGCCGGGCATCAGCCGCCAGTCCCACATCTCCAGCGGTCCGGGCGCCTCCGTGCCGGCGAGGAGGCGGTTGTAGCTGCCGGCGTCCGTGTGCCACAGCCGTACGGCCTGTTCGGCGGGGACGATGCGGACGGTGGGGCCCTGTTCGTAGTCGAGCAGGGTGGTGATGCTGATGCCGAGCGCGTCGCCGATCTTGACGACGGTGCCGATGCTGGGGTTCGTCCGCGCCTGCTCGATCTGGATGAGCATGCCGCGGCTGACGCCCGCGCGGGCCGCGAGCGCGTCCAGGGTGAAGCCGCGCTCGGTGCGCCAGCGCTTGACGTTGCGCGCCAGGGACTGGGTCAGCAGGTCGAGGTCCGACACATCACGTCCATCGATGAGGGTTCAATATATGGGATGACGGGGTTCACTTGACTGAACTACGGTGTGGTGTACCTGATTGTTCACCAAACTGTACTGCGAGGTCGGCCGTGACAGCATTCTTCGCCCTCACCACCAGTCTGCTGTGGGGACTGGCCGACTTCGGCGGTGGACTGCTGACCCGGCGCACGCCCGCGCTGACGGTCGTCGTCGTCTCGCAGGCCGTCGCGGCGACGGTCCTCGGCGCGATCGTCGTCGCGACCGGTGGCTGGAGCGAGGCGGGGCCCCGCCTGTGGTTCGCGTTCGCCGCGGGGCTGGTCGGACCGATCGCCCTGCTCTCCTTCTACAAGGCCCTCGCGCTCGGCCCCATGGGGGTCGTCTCCCCGCTCGCGACACTGAGCGTGGCCGTGCCGGTCGGCGTGGGCCTCGTCCTCGGCGAGCGGCCCGGGCTGCTCCAGGTCGCGGGCATCGCGGTCGCCGTCACCGGGGTCGTCCTCGCGGGCGGCCCACAGTTGCGCGGCGCGCCGGTCCAGCGGCGGACGATCCTGCTCACACTGATCGCGGCGCTGGGCTTCGGCACGGTCTTCGCCCTGATCACGGAGGCCTCGACCACCGTCACCGGCCTGTTCCTGTCCCTGTTCGTCCAGCGGCTGACGAACGTCGCGGTCGGCGGGGCCGCGCTCGCCGTCTCCGTACGGCGGGGCGGCCGGGCGGTGCCGGAGGGCGGCTTCCCGTGGGCCTCGCTGCCCGCGCTGGCCTTCGTCGGGCTCGCCGACGTGGCCGCCAACGGTACCTACGCGGTCGCCGCCCAGCACGGCCCGGTCACCGTGGCGGCCGTCCTCGCCTCGCTGTACCCGGTGGTGACCGCGCTGGCCGCGCGCGGCTTCCTCAGCGAGCGGCTGCGCACGATCCAGGCGGCGGGCGCGGGCCTGGCCCTGCTCGGCACACTGCTGCTGGCGACCGGCTGAGCGGGCCGCGGACCCAGTTCCAGCTGGGCCGACCTTCGGTTTCCAGCTCCGAAAGGGTCAGCCTGCGGGCTCTGGTCCTGACGGAGCCGACCTGCGCGCCCTGGTCTCGGTCGAACCCGCCTGCGGAATACCACCACCGAGCTGACCTGCGAGCCCCGGTCCCGATCAAGCCGACCTGCGGATTCGGCCCCGGCCCAACCCACCCGCGGATTCCGGTCCCGGCCGAACCGACGGAATCCACCACCACCGAGCCGACCTGCGCGCCCCGGCCCCGACCGAACCGACCTGCGGGCTCCGCTCCCGACCGAACCGACCCGCGGGTTCGGCCCCGGCCCAACCCCCTGCGGATTCCGGTCCCGGCCGACCCACCTGCAGGCTCCGATCCCAGCCGAGCCGACCCGCGGGCCCCGGCCCCGACCGAACCGACCTGCCGATTCCGCTCGCGACCGAACCGACCCGCGGGCGCCCGTCCCGACCGAACCCACCTGCGCAATCCACCACCGAGCCGACCTGCGGGCCCCGACCCCGGCCGAACCGACCCGCCGACTCCACCCCCAGCCGAACCGACCCGCGAACTCCACCCCCGACCGAACCGACCCGCCGACTCCACCCCCAGCCGAACGACCCGCGGAATCCACCCCCAGCCGAGTCAGCTCTCGGTTTCCAGTTCCGCGAGGCGGGCCACCGCGTCCTCGTCCAGTTCCGCCAGTGCCCGCAGCTGCTGTGGTGTCATCCCGTCCGGGATCGGCACCGGGGCCGGCGTCCTGAGCGGCGGCTGCCAGCCCTGCTCGGTCGTCCAGCGCCGGACGACCCGGGCGGGCGCCCCCGCCACGACGGCGTGATCGGGCACCGTGCCGCGGACCACGGCGCCGGCCGCGACGACCACGTTCCGGCCTATGCGCGCGCCCGGCAGGATCACCGCGCCGGTGCCGATCCAGCAGCCCGGGCCGATCTCCACCGGCTCCATGCGCGGCCACTGCCTGCCGATGGGCTGGTGCGGGTCGTCGTAGGAGTGGTTGGTGGAGGTGACGTAGACGTACGGGCCGAAGTAGCAGTCGCTGCCGATGGTGACCGTCGTGTCGGCGATGACATGGCTGCCGCGGCCGAGGACCACGCCGTCGCCGATGCGCAGGATCGGGTCCGGGCCGAGGTCCAGGTCCGGCATCAGGCCGGCGGTCAGCGTGACCTGTTCGCCGATGATGCAGTGCGAGCCGAGGTGGATCCAGGGCTCGCCGAAGACCGTGCCCAGCGGGAAGGCGAGCCGGGTGGCTTCGCCGATCGCGCCGAACTTCAAGCGGCCGGGATGCTCGGCGGAGACGGAGCCGGTGCGTTGGGCCCAGGCCCAGGCCGTGTGCACCGCGCGTTGGGCGAGGCGGCGGCGCCAGGACGAGAACGTGTTCTTGGGCTTCGGCACGGGCTTACGTTACTCATCGGTCGCCTTCGGCGAGAGGGCGGGCTGCTGTGATCTTTGCCCCACGCCGTGTCGTAGCGTGCGGGGTACTTATGGATGCGAGGAGACGGTGATGACACAGCAGGCGCTGATCGTGGGCATCGGGGGCAAGGAGCCGCGGGTCGATCCGGAGGCGTTCGTGGCGCCGACGGCTTCCGTGATCGGTGATGTCACGCTGCACGCGGGGGCCAGTGTCTGGTACGGGGCTGTGGTGCGCGGGGATGTCGAGACGATCACCGTGGGTGCGCAGGCGAACGTGCAGGACAACGTCACGCTGCATGCGGATCCCGGGTTCCCGGTGAGCGTGGGCGAGCGGGTGTCCATCGGGCACAACGCCGTCGTCCATGGGGCGACCGTGGAGGACGACTGTCTGATCGGGATGGGGGCGACCGTCCTGAATGGGGCGGTGATCGGGGCGGGGTCGCTTGTCGCGGCTCAGGCGCTGGTCCCGCAAGGGATGGTCGTGCCGCCCGGGTCGCTGGTGGCCGGGGTGCCGGCGAAGGTCAAGCGGCCGTTGTCGGAGGAGGAGCGGCAGGGGGTCACGCTCAACGGCACGATGTATGCGGAGTTGGCCAAGGCGCATCGTGGGGTGCATGAGTAGGCGCATCGGCGGGTGAGGGTGCGGGTGCGGTTGATCGCGTAGTTCCCCGCGGCCCTGTGGGGGCCTCTTACTCCCCGGCGCTTACAGGTTCTGTCTCTCGGTCCGCCTGATGCTGGGCCTTCTTCGCCTTGCGCTTGATGATCAGCATGGTGGCGAGGCCGAGCAGGACCGCCGCCGCGAGGCCCACGTAGGAGAACTTCTTCAGCCAGCCCTCGGCGACCACGCCGACGTAGTAGACGGCGGCCGTGGTGCCGCCCGCCCAGCAGATGCCGCCGAGGACGTTGGCGATCAGGAACTTCCAGTACGGCATCTGGAGGACGCCCGCGAGCGGGCCGGCGAAGATGCGCAGGAGGGCGATGAAGCGGCCGAAGAAGACGGCCCACATGCCCCACTTCTCGAACGACCGCTCGGCGGTGGCCACATGGCCCTCGCTGAAGTGTCTCGGGAACTTGTCGCCCAGCCAGGCCAGCAGCGGGCGGCCGCCCTTGCGGCCGATCGCGTAGCCGATGGAGTCTCCGATCACGGCACCCGCGGTCGCGCACGCGCCGAGGACGACCGGATTGATGCCCGAGTGCTGGGAGGACATCAGCGCCGCCGAGACCAGGATGATCTCTCCGGGAAGCGGGATGCCCAGGCTCTCCACACCGATCACCAGGGCCACCACTGCGTAGACGGCGGCCGCGGGCACCGTGTCGAGCCATTCCTGGACGTGCACCGCGGGATCCTCCCCTGTCGCTGTCCTGCCTTCCGGGCCGCCGCATGCACGGCGCGCCCCAAGGGAAGGCTACCTGGTCGGCGGTGAACGGCGGCTTGCGCGCACCCGCCCGGCGGCACCGTCCCGCCCTCGCGCCTTCGGTTTTCGGACATCCCCGTGTCACGCGGGAGGGGAAGGCTCCCCGCGGTATCGCCCGACCCGCCTCCCCCAGGTCCCCGCAGGGACCCGCTGCGGAAGGACGACGTCCCCGTGTCCTCACTGTCTCCATCCCCCTCAGTGTCCTCCCCGCCGTGCCCCCGGACGGCGGATCCGCTCCCCGTCGACTCCGGTGCCCCGCCCGACACCGGTTCCGAATCCGCTCGTCGGTCCGCGTCCCCCCTCGCGGCCCGGCACGTCCGGCTGGTCCTGTGCCTGGCACCTCTGCTGCTCGCCGCCGGCTGGGCCGTCGCCAACCGCCCCGTGATGTACGAGGGGGTCCGGCGGCTGGTCGCGGCCGACCCCGGGTGGCTGCTGGCCGGGGCCGGTTTCACCTGTCTGAACTGTGTGGCGGCCACGTGCGTCCGGCAGGGCGCGCTGCCCGACCGGGTGCCCCCGGGGCTGCTGCTGGCCTCGCAGTTCGCCGCCGGTGCCGCCAACCACGCGCTGCCGGCCGGGCTCGGCGCCCATGCCGTCACGCTGCGCTTTCTGCGGGGCCAAGGGGTGCCGCCGGCCCGGGCCACCGCGTCGATCGGGCTGTACTCGCTGGCCAAGTCGAGCGCGAAGACCCTGGTGCTGCTGGTGTTCCTCGCCACCTCCCCGGCCTGGCGGCGGCTCGCGGATCTGGTCCCGGACGGACGGCTGGTGGTTCCGGTCGCCGCGGTCGTGGGCGGGGCCGTCGCGGTGGCGGGGGTGCTGCTGACGGTCGTACGGCCGTTGCGGCGGCCGGTGACCGGACTGCTGCGCTCCGCCCTCGCCGACGCCCGGGAGGTGCACACGAGGCCCTGCCGCGTGGTCGCGCTGTGGGGCGGGGCGGTGGCGATGCCGCTGGTGCAGGGGTCCACCCTGGCCTGTGTCGGTGCCGCGCTCGGGCTGGGGCTGCCCTGGGCGCATGTGGTGCTCGCCTATCTCGCGGCGGGCACGGCCGTGGGTGCGGTTCCGGCGCCGGGCGGGTTCGCGGTCGACGCGGCGCTGGTGTGGACGCTGGTCACGTTCGGCGCCGGGCCGGCGGTGGCCACGGCGACGGTCATCGGCTACCGGGTGCTGACCGACTGGGTGCCGCTGCTGCCGGGCACCCTCACGCTGTCCGCGCTGATCCGGGCCAAGGTGCTGTGAGCGGGGTCACTCGCGGCGCGCCACCAGGCGGTAGGCGTTGGACAGGCCGAGGCGGTGGGACAGGGGGCGTATCGCGAACCGGTCGAGCAGCGTCGCCGCGATGAGCGCGGGCACCCCCGCGAGCAGCAGTGCGGTGCGCGTGGCTCGGCGCAGGGCGCCGGGCGGCTCCGGCAGCCAGGGGGCGTCCTCGCGCGGGGCGGTGTGGTCGAGGGCCAGCCAGACCGCGGCGAGCAGGTCGACCGGGTCATGCGCTTCGGCGTGCTGCTCGGCGAGCACGGTGAAGCCCCGCTCGGTCAGCCGCCGTCGGAGGCCCGCGACCGGCATGAAGTGCAGGTGCTGGGGCTGGAGCCAGGGCAGCCACCAGCGGCCGAGCAGCCGGGCGTAGCGGCTCTCCGGGTCCGGCACCTCGATGAGCAGGTGGCCGCCGGGGCGTACGACCTGGTGGGCGGCACGGAGTTCGCGGTCCGGGTCGGTGCTGTGCTCCAGGTAGTGGAACATGCTCACCACGTCGTAGCGGGCGGCCAGTTCGGGGGCCAGATCGGGGAAGGCGCCGCGGTGGGCGTGGTCCACGCGGCCCTCGCGGGCGGCGAGTTCGACTCCGTCGGTGAAGTCGAGGCCGTCGAAGGAGGTGCCGGGCAGGACGGCGCGGGCGCTCGCGCAGAAGTGGCCGTGGCCGGTGCCGACGTCCAGCCAGGTCTTCGGGGCGGGGTCGTACGGGAGCATCGCCTCGGCGCGGGCCCGGTACATGGCACCACGGCCGCCGAAGGTGCCGCTCATGCGCTGCTCGCCGAGGCCGTCGTAGAAGTCCCGGTAGTAGAACTCCAGTCCGTCCTCGGTGAGTTGGGGGTTCTGGAAGATGTGGCCGCAGTCGTCGCACCGGTCGAGGGTGAAGCGGCCGGGCTTGTGCTGGAGCAGGTCGGTGGTGCGCAGGCGAGTGGTGAGCCGGGCCGAGCCGCACCAGGGGCAGTCGGGGCGGCGGTCGGTGAAGAAGCGGTCCGTGCCGGCCGCCAGGTCGCTCTGGTAGGCGGGACGCAGGGCGGCGATGCGCGCCGTCTTGTCCTTCTCGGCGCTCTCGGCGTTCTTTTCTTCGTGGTCGCTCATCGGCTCTCCGCTGCGAGTCGTTCGAGATGGGCCGCCGCGGACCGGGCACCGCCCGCGGCGCGGAACGCGGTGCGGATGCGGACGGCGGCGGCCCGGTGGACCGGATCGGTGAGGACGGTGTCGAGTGCCGCGCCCAAGCGGTCCGCGCGGGCCCGGCCGAAGCGGACCCGGACGCCGGCGCCGGCGTCCACGACCTGTCCGGCCACCACCGGCTGATCGTCGCGAATGGGCGCGACGACGAGCGGGACGCCGTGCCACAGGGCCTCGCACACGGTGTTGTGTCCGGCGTGGCAGACGACGGCGTCCATCCGCTCCAGCAGAGCGAGCTGCGGCACGGACGGAAGGACCAGGACGTCCTTGTCGCCGGGTGGCACCGCGAGGGCACCACCCGGGTCGGCGATCACCGCCTGCACCCGGTCGGCGCGTTCCCGCAGCGCGCCGAGGCACTCGGCGAGGAACCGGCCGCCCGCGTCGGCGTTCGCCGTGCCCAGGGTCACCAGCACCTTCGCCCGGGACCGGTCCAGCCGTTCCCAGGGGAAACCGGGGCCGGTCGGGCGGGCGGCGAGGGAGGGGCCGACGTAGTGGATGTGCGTGGCCAACGGCGCCTGGGGGCCGAGGAGTTCGGGCGTACTGAAGATCAGCATCAGGTGCGGCGAGAAGCGTGGGTCGGCGGTGCCGGACGGGTCGCCGACGCGGGCGCGCAGTTCGGTCAGGCGGTCTCGCAGCCAGGAGGCGACCTTCGGCAGGCCGTCGTAGGCGCCGGTGAACTCCGCCGAGGTGGTGGCCGAGGTGGCCCACGGCAGGCCGAGGCGTTCGGCCACCAGGGCGCCGGCGAAGGCCTGCTGGTCGGCCACCACCACGTCCGGGCGGAACGCCCCGGCCGCCGCCCGGACACCGGGCGCCATGGCGTCGGCGAGCGGGAGCAGATAGCCCTCCCACAGGAACCTCAGCGCCTCCGCGCCGCGCAGGTCCGGCGGCCGTACGGCACCCTCGTCGCCCGGCACCGGGCCCGCGCAGCCGAACACCTCGGCGTCCGGACCCGCGAGCCGCCGTACCAGCGGCGGGTCCGCGCACACCCAGGCGACGCGGTGTCCGTGCGCGGCCAGTCGGGCGGCGACGCCGACGGCAGGGTTGACGTGCCCGGTCAGCGGCGGCACCACGAAGAGGAAGCCGCTCATCCGAGGACCCCCGCCCCGGCGCCGATCAGGTCCAGGATGTGCCCGCCGACGGCCGTGTGCGCCTCCACGAGCACCGAGTGCTCGTGCCCGGGCAGCACGACCGCCCGGTAGTCCGTCAGCAGCGCCCGCATCAACGGGACCAGGTCCGCGAGGTCCGACTCGCCGCCGTAGACGCCGAGGACCGGGCAGCGTACGGCCCTGATGGCGGCCTCGGTCAGCACCCGGCTGGTGGGGATGTCCCGGCCGAGGGTGGTCTCGCGGGCGAGCCGGGCCGCGCCCTTGGCCAGCCGGGCGGTGTTGTGGCCGCGGTGCGCGGTGATCCAGGCGATCGCGTCGGGTTCGTTGTGGGCGAGTTCGGTCATGACCCGGTCGAGGATCCGGCCGAGTTTCGCCGCCCAGGCGGTGGTCGCGGGCTCGGACTCGATCAGCGTCAGACTGGCCGTGCGCGCCGGGTGGCGGGCGGCGAAGCCGAAGGCGATCGTTCCGCCGTAGGAGTTGCCCACGAGATGGACGGGCCCGGTGACGGCCAGCCGGTCGAGGAGGGCCTCCAGGTCGTCGATGTTGTGGTCGAGGGTGTAGCCCCGCGCCGGGCGCTCGCTGCGGCCGTGGCCGCGCAGGTCGTACATGAGGACGTCGAGTCCGGCCGCGGCGAACATGGGCGCGACGGTGAAGTAGTAGCTGGCCAGGCTGTCGGTGAGCAGCCCGTGCACCAGGACGACGGTGGCGTGCGGGACGCGGCCGTCGGCCGGCCCCGTGCGCTGGACGTGCAGCCGGATCCCGCCGGCGTCGACCATCGCCACGGCTCAGCCCGCCTGCGCGGTCTTCAGGCTCCACACGACGTGCTCCACCAGCCGGCCGACGGTCAGTTCGATGATCTCGTCGAAGTCCATGCCGGCCAGGAACTCGGCGAGGTTGACCCGCTGCCCGTAGCGCTCCTCCAGCAGCCCGGCCAGGGTGACGAGGTCGATGCTCTCCAGCTCCAGGTCGCGGTTGAAGGTGGTGGACATGGTGATGACCACGTCGTCGTCGCCGTACTCCGCGAGCACCGTGCGGAGCATGCCGGTGAGGTCGGCGAGCACGGTGTCGGCGGTGGGCTGCGCCGGGGCCGGCTGGGTGGGGTTCATCGGGGGTACTCCTCGGCTGCTTCGTCTGGTTGTCCGGCGTCGGGGTGTCCGGCATCGGCTGCGGGCCCGGTCGTCCAGGCCACCACGTAGGTGCGCTGTGGCAGGGCGGGCGGGTTGGCCACCGGGGTGCAGTGCACGGTGTAGACGCGTTCCAGGCGGCCGGAGACCAGCAGCCGGGTGCCGTCCGGCGCGGCCTCCAGCACCGCGAAGTCCCGCGGTCTGCCGCCCAATCCGGCGCCCTCGGCCTTGGCGACCGCCTCCTTGGCCGCCCAGAACCGGGTGAACCACACGGCCTGCCCGCCCGTGGCCGCATGGGTGTGCAGCAGGCGCAGTTCGGTGGGGCCGAGCGCGGTGGCGAGGGTCGCCGCGTCGCGCTCGGCGACCTCTTCGATGTCGATGCCGGGGCCGGGCCACGGGGTGTGCGGCCGGACGATCGCCACGGCCGCCTCGGCCCGGTGGGCGAGCGACACGTCCAGCGGGGGCAGGGCGCGTCCGTACACCCCGGTGGCGTACGGGCGCCCCGACTCGTCGTTGCGCACGCGCAGTTCCGCGGGGAACACGGGTCCTTCGCCATGCTGCCAGAGCCACTGCCGTACGGCGTCCTTGACGGCGATCCGGCCGAGCAGCCACTGGCGGCGGCCGCGCGGCGGGCGTTCGGCGTACTCGGCCCGTTCGGCGCCGCCGAGCGAGTTGCGCATGATCAGCTCGCGGGAGGCGAGGTCCGGCCAGCGCTCGTGCACCAGCGTCCAGCCGCCGGGCATGGCCTGGGACAGGGTGTGGCGTTCGGGGAAGCGTTCGACGGGCCGGGTGCTGGGGTCGTTGTCGAAGCGGCGGTCCTGCCAGCCGCCGATCACCGCCCACACCCGGCTGCCGACGGTGAGCTCCGCGTCGGCCTCCAGGACGGTGTCCGTGAGGGAGCTGATCCGCAGCACGCAGCCGACCTCGGTGCCGGGGGCCGGGTGCGGTCCATGGAACCGCAGGTGCCGTATCCGCACGGGGAAGACGACGGTCCGCTCGGTACGGGTCGCCATGATCCAGTAGCCGAGCAACTGGCCCACGTTGTCCAGCAGCGCGCCCGGGGCGGCTGGCGCGGTGATGACTCCCCGGATGTGCCGCTCGCCGATCGCGGTGAGGTCGGTCAGGCCCTGGAAGCCGGGGCCGTGGAACATCCAGCGGTCCCGGTAGAGCTGGGCGGCGGTGTGCTCGGGCCGGCGTTCGGGGGCGTTCGGGAGGGGGCTGGGTGGGGGCTGGGTGGGGTAGTGCGGGGCGAGCTCGACCGTGGCGCGGGCCGTGGGGCCGAAGGCGACCGTGACGCGGATCGGGTGGCCGGGGGCCGGAGTGACGGTGACCGGTACGTCGACGGGGGGTGTGGCGGTGAGCCAGCGGTCGAACCGGGCCTCGTGCACGGCGACCGCCCGCAGGCCGGGGGCCGCCGCCTCCGCCGCGTCGATCATGTGCCGGACGATCGTGGTGGCCGGGACGACCGGCCACCGGTCCTCCAGGTCCGGCCAGTCGGGGCGCTGGGGGAAGAAGCAGTGGTCGAGGAGGTGGGGCATGGTGTGAGGGGAGATGTGGACGGTGGTGGTCGTCGCGGTCGGCGTGACGGTGGTCCTGGTCGCGGTGGGCACGGCGGGTGGGGCGGTGGGCGGGGCAGCGGGCGCGGGCGCCGTGGCTGTGGGGGCGGGGCCGCTCCGGTCGCGCCGGGCGCTCGCCGCGATCAGCTCCGCCGCGGTGTCCGCGGTGTCCCGCAGCAGGGCGGTCAGCTCGGCGGCAGCCGGGAAGTACGGGGCCAGGTCGTCCAGTTCGCCGAGGCCCGGGCCGTTCGGGCGAGCCGTGGGCGCGGGGCGTGCGGCGGCGGACGGTCCCGGGTTGTGCGTGGGTGCGGGGTGTACGGCAGGTGGTGCGGGGCGCAGTTCTGCGCGGAGCGCGTCGAGTGCTGGTCCGTCCAGCGAGACGAGGGCCCCGCCGAGGTCGAGCCGGACGGGTGGGCGGCGCCGGGGGACCAGTGTGGTCGCTGTGACGGGTGGCGGCCCAGCGGACGTCGTCGCTGTGGTGGCCGGTGGCTCAGTGGGCGTGGCCGCCCTGATGTGCGCTGCCATGGCCGGCACCGCCGCTGCCACCGCCGCTCCGGCAGTCCACAACGCCGTTGCCGCACGGTGCAGTTGGGCCAGGCCACTGCGCTCGGGCGCGTTGGCGGTCACGGACAGGTGGTCGCGGTCGCCGAGGGTGTCGGCGATCAGGGAGGTGAGCCGACCGGGGCCCATCTGGACGAAGACGCGGTGCCCGGCGGCGTACAGGGCCTCGGTCAGCTCGCGGAAGCGGACCGGTTCCAGCAGATGCCGTACGAACAGCTCGCGCACCGCCCGCTCGGCCCGGGGGAAGGGCGCGGCGGTCGTCCCGGACCACACCGGTACGGTCGGCGGGTGGAGCCGGAAGCGTTCGGCGGCCTCCCTGATGGGGGCGAGGTACGGCTCCAGCATCGGCGTGTGGAAGCCGGAGCGGAAGGGCAGCACCTGGCAGATCACACCCTGGGCGCGCAGGGACCGCACGAACTCCTCGACTGCCGCGCCGGGGCCGCAGACCATGGACTGGCGGGGCGCGTTGTCGTGCGAGAGCACGATCCCGGAGTCGGCCCAGGCCTCGGCGAGCAGGGCGCGGACGTGCGCGGCGGACGTGCCGAGGGCGGCGAAGGTGAGACCGGGGACGGTGACGGTGTCCGGGTCGAACCCGGCCATGAACGTGTCCACTTGCTCCGGCGCGTACAGCCCGCCTGCCGCCATGGCCGTCCACTCGCCGACGCTGTGCCCGGCGACCGCGTCCGGTACGACACCCATACGGCGCAGGGCCCGGTCCAGCAGGCGGCCCACCCCGACGACGCCGAAGCCGTGCCGACCGACGTCACCGACGCGGACGTCCGTGCCGGGCAGCGGGGTGAGGCCGAAGTGGGCCGCGAGGTCGTCGGTGCGGGGTGTGAAGTCGCCTTCCAGGCCGGGGAAGACGAACACCAGCCTGCCGCCGCCGGCCGGGCCGAGCAGTGGGTCCGGCCGGAACCAGACATCGCTCCGGCCGTGCCAGCCACGCCCCTTGGCGACCGCACGGCGGGCCAGGGCGAGCCGCTTGGCGGTAGGGTCCACGATCCCGAGCCGGACCGGCCCGGCGACGGGGTGCGCCCGGCCCGGGTCGAGACCGGCGGCGAGGACGGCGGAGTCGTCGGCACCGAGTACGGCCGCGAGGTCCGTCACGCCCTCGGCGGCGAGCAGCAGGATCCGCTCGGGCTCGCTGACCTGCGCGGAGGCGGAGGCCGGGCGCGCATCGGGCGGCGCTGTCCCATCCACCCCTGGTCCCCCCGACCGGCCACGCACCGTCTCCGCAGGCTCCCGACGAACACGCGCGACCCCCGTCCGGCCGGAAGGCGCACCCGTGGCCCGGCCCGGCCTGGAACCGGCACCCGGCGCCTCCTCCAGCACCACATGGGCGTTGATCCCGCCGAAGCCGAACGCGTTGACGGCGGCCCGGCGGACCGGCTGCCGGGGGTCCTTCTCCCAGGGCTGTGCCTGCTGCAGCGCGCGGAAGCGGGTGGCGGCGAGGCCGGGATGGGGGTCGTCGCAGTGGAGGGTGGGCAGGAGGGTGCCGTGGTGGAGGGCGAGGGCGGCCTTGACCAGGCCGGCGACCCCGGCGGCCGGCATGGTGTGACCGATCATCGACTTCACCGAGCCGAGGACCGGGCGGATGCCCTGGCCGTTCGGTGGCCCGAACACCTCGGCCAGAGTGGTGAGTTCGGCCGCGTCACCGGCGGGTGTGGCGGTGCCGTGCGCCTCCAGCAGGCCGAGGGAGTCCGGTGCGGCGGGGTCGAGCCGGGCGGCCCGCCAGGCCTGGCGCACGGCTCTGGTCTGCCCGCCGGGGTCCGGTGCGGCCGGCCCCGCCGTACGACCGTCGCTCGCCACGCCCGTGCCCCGGATCACGGCGTAGACGCGGTCGCCGTCGCGTTCGGCGTCCGCGAGCCGCTTCAGTACGACGACGCCGGTGCCCTCGCCGATGAGGATGCCGTCGGCGCCGCGGTGAAAGGGGCGGATGCGCTGGCTCGGGGACAGGGCGCGCAGTTGGGCGAAGACGCTCCAGAGGGTGATGTCATGGCAGTGGTGCACTCCTCCGGCCAGCATCAGGTCGCAGCGGCCGGTGGTGAGTGCGGTGACCGCCTGGTCCACGGCGACCAGGGAGGAGGCGCAGGCCGCGTCCACGGTGTAGGCGGGGCCGCGCAGGTCGAGCCGGTTGGCGATGCGGGAGGCGGCGAGGTTGGGGACCAGGCCGATCGCGGACTCGGGGCTGTCGGGGCCGAGCCGTTCGGTGAACGCCGCGCGGATCCGGTCGAGTTGGGCGGTGGCGAGGTCGGGTAACAACTCGCCCAGGGTGCGGGTGAGTTGTCCGGCCGTGCGCACCCGCTGGTCCAGGCGGACCAGGCCCGGGGTGAGATAGCCGCCGCGGCCCAGGGCGACCCCGATCCGGTCTCGGGCCGGGAGCCGTTCCTCGCCGCCCGCGTCCGCGAGCGCGGCGGCGGCCACGTCGAGGGCGATCAGCTGGTCGGGCTCGGTGCCCGGCACCGAGGCGGGCATGATGCCGTAACGGGTGACGTCCACCTCGGCGAGGCCGTCCACGAATCCGCCGCGCCGGCAGTAGATCCGGTCGGGGGCGGCGGGTCCGGTGGCCGAGCCGGGCCGGTAGTAGTCGGCGTCCCAGCGGTCCGCGGGGACGTCGGTGATGGCGTCGACGCCGTCGCGCAGGTTGCGCCAGTAGGCGTCCAGGCCGGGGGCGCCGGGCAGCAGCACCGCCATCCCGACGACGGCGACGGGGATCTGACGTGCCGTCATGTCACCAGCCCGACGCGGTGTAGACGACGGCACGGGCCGACGGTTCGCCCCAGGCGAGTTCCCGCAACAGGGCCGCGGTGCCCTCGTCGGGGTCGATCAGCTCGATCCCGCGCCGGGCGTACTCCCGGCCGAGTTCCGCGCCGACCATGCCGCCGTGCGTGGCGGCCGGCGCCCAGGGGCCCCAGTGGACGGTCAGCGCGCGAGCGCCGGTCCGGGCGGCCCAGTCGGCGCCGAGGACTTCCAGGGCGTCGTTGGCGGCGGCGTAGTCGGCCTGGCCGCGGTTGCCGAGCACGGCGGCGATGCTGCCGAACAGCACGGTGAACGCGGGTGCGCCCGGCAGGTCGTCCAGGGCCGCGAACAGGGCGGCGGCCCCGGCCGTCTTCGTGCCGTAGACCCGCTGGAAGGACGCGGGGGTCTTGTCGGCGATCAGCCGGTCCTCGATCACCCCGGCGGCGAAGACGACCCCGTCGAGCCGGCCGTGTTCGGCGTGGATCTCCTTGACGGCCCGCAGGACGGCGTCGCGGTCCCGGAAGTCCACCGAGCGGTAGCGTGCCTCGCTGCCGAGCGCGCCGAGTTCCGCGAGGGTCGCGGTGATCTCCCGCTGAGCGAGGACCAGTCCGGCGGCCCGGTTGATCTCGGCTGGGCCGGGCGCGCCCGGTCCGGCGGCGAGCGCCGCCCGCAGCTCGACCGGGGTGCGCGCGGCGGCGGTGTGCGGGTCCTCGGGTGCGGTGGGCGCGGGCGTACGGCCGAGCAGCTGGATACGGCAGCGGCTGGCGCCGGCCAGGGTGGCCGCGAACCTCGCGGTGATGCCCCGGGCGCCGCCGACCAGCAGGACCACGGAGTCCCGGTCGAGGCCGAGCGCTGCGGCCTCGGCGGCGCCGTCCCCGGCGGGTCCGGCACCGGTGGCGGCGAGCGGGCCGAGAGGCGCGGGCACCAGCGCGAGACCCCGCCGGGCACCGGCCGCCGTACGGAGGACCACGGGAGCCGGTTCGGGCGCCCGCAGCTCGGCGAGCAGGGCGTCGGCGACGGCCGCCGGGGCGGTGTCCGCGACGGCGACGACCCGTGCGAGCAGGTCCGGGTACTCGCGGCCGACGCTGCGGAACAGGCCGTCCAGTCCGGCCGACCGGAGAACGCCGGCACGGTTGGCTGCCGGCAGAGCGCCCGCGCGATCGTCGGCCCGCAGGGCGCCGTCACGATCGTCGGCAGGCAGGGCGCCATCAAGGTCGGTGGCCCGGACGGCGAGCAGTCGGCGCGGGCCGCACGCGAGCGCCGCGCGGAGCACCGGGAAGGCGTCCGGCAGCACGGGGAGGTCCGGGCCGGGCAGCGCACCGAGGTACACGACGTCGTCCACCGGGCCGTCGGCCGCTGTGAGGAGGTGGCCCGCGTCGAGCAGTACGGCTTCGGCGCCGTGCTCGGCCAGCCGCGCCGCGGCCTCCGCCGCCGCACCCGCACCGTCCCCGAGGAGGGCGAAACGCCGGCCGGACAGGGCGTGGTCCTGTGCGTCGGCGGCAGCCGGGTCCGGCTCCGGGAGGGGCACGGGCCGCAGCTCGCAGCGCCGGGGCGAGACGCCGAGGGCCGGGGCGGGGGCGTATACCGCCTCGGCCGGTTCCCGGGTGGGCGGCGCCGCCGCGTCGGTGAAGGCCGCCTCGGTCTGCTCTTGCGCGTACCCGGCCTGGCCGCCGGTGCTGGACTCATCGTGTCGGCCTTGCCCGTGACCGGACCGCGCCCCCATCCGCGCCGTCAGCCACCCCGTCACCGCGGCCGCCGTACGCGCCTTGGCCAGTTCCTCCATTTCGGCGTCGTCCAGTACCTCGGCGCCGCCCGCGATGCCCAGCCGCCTGGCGAGTTCGCCCGCTATCTCGGCCCGCTTGATCGAGTCGATGCTGAGGTCGGCCTCCAGGTCGAGGTCGGGCTCGATCATGTCGACGGGGTAGCCGGTGCGTTCACCGATGATCTCCAGGACGACCCGCTCGACGTCGTCCACCGGTCCGGCCGACTCGGCTTCAGCCGGTGGTGGTTCAGGTGTGACCAGCTGCGGAAGCGGTGCGGATGGGACGGGCGCCGGCGGTGTCACGCCGGGTGCCGCGCCGAAGTAGGTGAGCAGGACATCGCGCTGGGCGGTGATCATCTCCCGGCTGGTGCGCAGGAATTCGGAGATGAGCGCGTCCCGGTCGGCCGGGGTGCCGTACGGCTGGTCGGTGGTCACGGTCGTCTCCACGACTCGTCGGGCCGGTGCGAGGGCACCGGGCAGGAGTGCTCCGTCGGCGGTGCGGACGAGGTGTCCGTCGACCGTCCAGCCGGGTCGTTTCGGTGCATGGCCGCGCAGCGCGTCGACGGCGTCGCGGCCCCGCAGGAGCCAGGAGGTGCGCACGGGCTGTCCTGCGACGGCGAGCCGGGCGAGGGCGTCGAGCCAGCCGCGCAGGCCGCTGTCGGCGTCCGGTTCGCAGGCGATCGTGCGGTGCGGGCGGTCGCCGAGGATGCGTGCGACGAGCCGGGTGAGGACGGTGCCGGGGCCCGCCTCGACGAATATGCGCGCACCGGCCTCGTACATGGCCTCGATCTGGGCGGCGAACGCGACGGGGGCGCCGATCTGGGCGGCGAGTTCGGCGCGCACGTCGTCGGGGTCGAGCGGATAGGGCGCGGCGGTGCGGTTGGCCCAGACGGGGAACTCGGGGGGCCGTACCGTCTTGTCCGCGAGGATCTTGGCGAACCGTTCCCCCGCCGTGGCCACGAGCGGGCTGTGGAAGGCACAGGCCACGGGGATGCGCCGGGCGCCGAGCCCCGCGTCGCGCAGCAGCCCTACGGCCGCCTCGACATCCGCCGTCGGTCCCGAAATCACCGTCTGCTCGGGTGAGTTGAGGTTGGCGACGACGACGGAGGCGGGTGCGCCGGTCGTGTGCAGGGTACGTACGACGGTCTCGGCGGGGGCGCCGACGGCGGCCATGGTGCCCGGGTCGTCGCCCGCCGCCGCCAGGATCGCGCCGGCTCGCTCGGCGCTCAGGTCGAGCAGCGTCTCGGGGTCGAGGGCGCCGGCTGCGGCGAGGGCGACCAGCTCGCCGTAGCTGTGTCCGGCGGCCTGGTCGGGGTGGACCCCGGCCGAGGTGAGGAAGGCGTGGGCGGCGAGGCCCGTGATGCCCAGGGCGGGCTGCGCGGCCCGGGTGTCGGTGAGGGCGGCCCGGCGGCGCGCTCGCGCGTCCTCGTCGAAGGCGGCGGGCGGGTGGACGGTGCCGGCGTGCGCGCCACCGAGGTCCAGGTAGTACCGCAGCTCGGGAAGGTGCACCAGGAGCTCGGCGAGCATGCCCGGGCGCTGGCTGCCCTGACCGGGGAAGAGGAAGGCGACCTCACCAGCCACCCAGCGGTCGCCCTCCCCGGCCACCGAGCGGTCGCCCTCCCCGGCCACCGGGTGGGCGACCTTGCCCGCCGTCGCGAGAGCGCCCGCGCCCGGCACCGGGTCGGCGAACTCGCCAGGCGCCGGGGCGGCGGCCTTGCTCTGGAGCACGTCGGCGTTTCGGCCCGGCATCGGGTCGTCCAACCCGCCAGGCACCCGGCCCTCGATCACGCCCGGCACCGGACCCGCGACGCCCCCCTCCCCACGGTCCAGCACGCCGTCCCGCACCGAGTGCGCGGCCTCCCCCTGTGCCGGGGCGGCGGGAGCCTCCCCCTCCGCCAACGGGTCGGCGAGGTGGATGCCGGCGGCCGGGTCGTGCTCTCCGGCGAGGAGCCGTCGTAGCTGGTCGGTGAGTTCCTCGGTGTCGCCGGCCACGAGCGCGGCCCGGACCGGTTCGTGTGAGGTGTCGGCGCAGTGGGCCGCGGCGAGGGCGAGGTCGCGCAGGCGCCAGGGGGCGCCCTCGGCCTCGGCGGCCCGGAGGATCTCGGCTGCCTGCCGGTGGGCCGCCGTCGTGTCCCGGCCCCGGAAGAGGAACAGCTCGGCCGGCCAGGCGTCCACAGCCTGGCGGGGTGGTACGGCGTCGGCGTGGGCGGCCAGCACCGCGTGGAAGTTGGTGCCGCCGAAGCCGAACGCGCTGACTCCGGCCAGGCGTTCGGCGGCCGGTGCCGTCCAGGGACGGGCGCGGGTGTGGAAGGCGAACGGGCTGTCGCCCTCCGCCCAGGCCGGGTTGGGCCGCTCCAGGTGCAGGGTGGGCGGGATGACACCGGTGTGGAGGGCGAGGGTGGTCTTGATGAGGCCCGCGAGGCCGGCGGCGCACTTGGTGTGGCCGATCTGCGACTTGACCGAGCCGAGCGCACAGCCGCCCGTCCCCGCCCCCGCCTCACCGAACACCTCGGCGAGGACGGTGAGTTCGGTGCGGTCGCCGACGACCGTACCGGTGCCGTGCGCCTCCACCAGGCCGACGTCCGCGGGCGAGACACCGGCGTTGCGGTACGCCCGCTCCAGCGCCGCCCGCTGGCCTTCCGGGCGGGGTGCGGTGAGGCCGAGGGAGCGGCCGTCGCTGGCGGAGCCGAGGCCCTTGACCACCCCGTAGATCCGGTCGCCGGCGCGTTCGGCGTCCGCGAGCCGTTTGAGGACCAGGCAGGCCACGCCCTCGCCGAGCGCGATGCCGTCGGCGGAGGCGTCGAAGGCACGGGAGCGTCCGGTCGGGGAGAGCGCGTGGACGGAGGAGAACAGGACGTAGTCGTTGATGCCGTTGTGCAGGTCGGCGCCACCGCACAGGACGAGGTCGCTGGTGCCGGAGACGAGTTCCTTGCAGGCCACGTCGAGGGCGGCGAGGGAGGAGGCGCAGGCGGCGTCGACGGTGAAGTTGGCGCCGCCGAGGTCCAGCCGGTTGGCGATCCGCCCGGAGATGACGTTGGCCAGCATGCCGGGGAAGGAGTCCTCGGTCAGGTGGGGCAGTTGCTCGTCCAGCCCGTCGGGCACGGTGCCGTAGTACTTCGGCAGTACCGCGCGCAGGGTGACGGCGTTGGACAGGTCGCTGCCCGCCTCCGCGCCGAAGACGACCGAGGTCCGCGCGCGGTCGAACGCCCGCCCCTGTTGCCCGTATCCGGCGTCCTCCAGCGCCCGCCGGGCCGCCTCCAGGGACAGCAGCTGGACGGGTTCGATGCTGCCGAGGGAGGCGGGCGGAATGCCGTATTGCAGCGGGTCGAAGGGGATGCGGGGCAGGAATCCGCCCCACTTGGAAGCCGTGCTGCCGGCCGCGTGGTGCACGGCCGGGTCCCAGCGTTCGGGCGGCACCTCGGTGACGGCGTCGCGGCCGGTGACGATGTTGGACCAGAAGGCGGCCAGATCGGGGGCCTCGGCGAACATGCAGGCCATGCCGACGATGGCGATGTCCAGCGGTGCAGGCGGCTCCGGCTCGGCGGCGGAAGCCGCGTCCGGATGGGCGGCCCGCCGCGTCCGGACATCGCCGGCGCGCCGCGTCAGGAACTCGGCGGCGCCGTCGGTGACCGAGCGGTGCAGGTCCGCCAGGGTGGTGGTCGCCGAGCGCAGGACGGTCACCTCGCCGGCCATGAACATCCCGTCCGTGAGCTGCCGTTCCTCGGCCACGGTCGCCAGCGCGCCGTCGGCTCCGCGCTCGACGCCCTTGCTGGCGATGCGCAGCCGGCCCACGTTGAGCCGTTCCAGCGCCTCCCAGACCTCGCGGTCGGTCAGCCCCTGCGCGCGTAGCGCGGCCTCACGGGCACGGTAGTCGGCGGTGAAGGGGCTCGGGACACAGCGGGTGGCGTGGCCGGGGGCGGTCTCCAGGAGGGTGGTCATGGTGGCCTTGAGCACCTGCCGCTGGAAGAGGGGCCGGACGGCACCGTGTGTGACGGCCTCCTCGGTGAACAGGTAGGCGGTGCCCATGAGCACGCCGACGGCGGCGCCCCGGGCGGTGAGCGGTGCGGCCAGGGCCGCGACCATGGCAGCCGACCGCTCGTCGTGGACGCCGCCCGCGAAGAACACCTCCAGCCGCCGGGCGGTCGCGCCGTCGGCGTCGGCCAGGAAGTCCTGCAGTACGGCGAGTTGGGCCTCCCAGAGGGGGAAGGAGGCCCGCGGTCCGACATGACCGCCGCACTCGGACCCCTCGAACACGAACCGCCGTGCGCCCGCGTCGAGGAACTGCCGCAGCAGGCCGGGCGAGGGCACGTGCAGGAAGGTGTGGATCCCGGCCCGCTCCAGCGTCTCCGCCTGGGCGGGCCGTCCGCCGGCGATGATCGCGTGCGTGGGCCGCAGTTCCCGTACGGCGTCCAGTTGGGCGTTCCTGATCTCCTCGGGCGCGAAGCCGAGCACGCCCACGCCCCAGGGCCGCCCGTCCAGCGCGGCCCGCGCCTCGGTGAGCATCGAGCGGGTCCGCTCGCCGTCGGCCAGGGCCAGCGCCAGGAACGGCAACGCCCCGTCCGCGGCGACGGCCGCGGCGAAATCCGCCTGGTCGCTGACCCGGGTCATGGGCCCCTGCGCGACGGGGAGCCGGGTGCCGAGGGCCCGGCTCATGGCCGACCCGGGGCGCAGCACGGTGGCCGCACCGCCGTCGGCCACGGCGTGCATCGCCGCCGACACCTCCCGCACCGACCGCCGTACGTCCCCGAACCGTTCGGCGAACCGGGCGGCGAGGAAACCGTCCTGGCCGACCGGCAGCAGCCGGCCGCGCAGATCGCCGGCGCCCAGCAGGGACGCGACCGCCTCGGGGTCGTCCGCCGGTGGCCGCGGGGCGTCCGGCCCCCGGCGCCTGAGGACCCGGTGGCCGCCGAGCACCACGGTCTCCGAGCCGTCCAGGGAGCGCAGCACCGACCGGACCGTCTCGGACAGCCCCGACTCGGCGAGCAGGGCCAGCTGGCTGTCGAGGACCACCCCGGCGGCACCGCCGGCCACGGCGGCCGCCGCGCTGCGCGGGCCGATGCCGCCGCAGGCCCAGAGCGGGACGCGGCTCGACTCCTCGTCGGACAGCAGCTGTTGCAGCAGGACGAAGGTGCTCGACGCACCGACCCGGCCGCCGCTCTCGCCCCCGCGGGCGATGAGCCCCTGGGCACCTGCGCGCAGGGCCGCGTGCGCCTGCCGGATGTCCGTGACCTCGGCCAACACACGGCATTCGGAGGGCAGTTCGGTCCGGGACCAGGTTGCGTCCGCCGTGCGGACCACGGTGTCCGGGGCGTCGCCGAGCTCGGCCGGGGTCAGGGCGCAGCGCCCGGTCACCCGCACCCCGAAGGGGCCTGGGGCCGACCGTCTCAGCCGGGACAGCGCCTCTCGGGATCTGCGGTCTCCGGTGCCGAGGTCGAGGATGCCGAGCGCGCCGGCGGCGCAGGCCGCGGCGGTGAGACCGGCGTCGGGTTCGGCGAAGGGGGTGAGGCACAGGACGAGGTCATGGGGGCGCACAGGCGAGGTCATGATGCTCCGGCACGATCGGCGAGACAGCACGGTGGGGGGTGTGCGGCGGAACGCTCTGGTGCGAGGGCACCGGAAACTAGCCTCGGGCTACTCACGGGTCAATAACGCCGCCCTCTTTTCGTGCCTGGTGACATGGATTCGGCCAGTGGGTCGAATTCCGCGCAAGAACCGGAAAACGCGGTAATTCCCCTCACCGGTGCGTACGGGGGACCGCCTGGGCCCCCGCACCACACCACCATAACCCCGGCAAAGTGCCCGCCCGCTTCACCGTGCACTCACCCCGCCGCAATGCGGCGGGACATCCACTCGAAGTCTGTAAATTCCGCGTGACTTCGGCGCCGTGGCTCGATCGCGGTCAGGGGCTCCGGGGACGTCCCGGGTCGCGCGTCAGCGCAGCGTTCCGCCCACGGTCGCCGGTACGGCGGCGATCGTGGCGGCGGGCGGGAGGGCCCGGTGCACTGCGCGCACCGCCCGCGCGGGCGGCACGGACCCGGTGCGCCGCCGGCCGCGGTCGGCGCGGGCCTGGGCGATCCGGGTCTCGTTCGGCTCGCCGGACTCCCCCGGGGTGTCCCGGGGCGTCGGGCCCTCACCCTGTGAAAGTCCGTCGCCCTTCGAGGAGCCATGGTCCTGCGAGAATCCATGGCCGAGCGAGGACCCATCGCCCTTGGAGAACCCCGGCTGCCGGCCACCCGGCGTGTCCGACCCGCCCTGCACCGCGTCGGGCCGCCCTCCTCCTGTCCCCTCCGCCCCCGGTCCCAGCACCCACCGCTGCTCCGGCGAACCGTCGCGCGGTGCCGGCACGACACGGGCGGACGCATCGCCGGTGCCGGGAGCGGGCGCGAGGCCCGCGTACCGAAACGGCAGGATCTCGCCGCGCACGGTGATGCCGTACACCATCTCCCCTGTGTGCGAGACGCACGCGGCCGGCACGACGCGCTGCGTCCCGGGGGCGGCGGCCAGGCACAGGGACGGGTCGGCGGCGCTGCGCGGCGACCCGTCGTCCTGGTACGACCACTGTTGCGAGGCAGCGGAGGAACACGGCGCGAGCCCGACGCCGGCGCCCTCCCGCACGCCGTCCGGAAGCACGTCGGGACAGCGCCCGGAGCTGAGGCCGCGCAGGCCACCGTGGGCCGGCTCGACGGGTTCGCCGGCCGGGGCGGCGGACGGGGCGGTGGCGGCCCGGGGTCCGGTGTCGCCCGGACGGGTGGTGTGGCCGGCCGGGGCACCCCAGGTGGCGCCGGGCGCGGGGACACCGTTGTCGTCCGACCAGCTTTTGGCCACGAGGACGGTGGCGAGCAGCGCCAGCGAGGTCAGTCCGATGCCGATGACGACCGCCTTGCGGTGGCGGCTGCCGGGCCCGGTGCGGTGTCTGCCGCCGGCCCCCGCTCCCGTCGGGGCGGCTTGCGGCGCACACGGCAATTCCTCGGCGGCACCGCGTCCGGGGCGCGAGTCGAGATAGCGGCGGGCGCCCCAGCCGAGCACGGTCTCGGCGAGCAGGAGGCCCAGGCCCTCGTCGAACAGCCCGAAGGTCTCGGCGGCGTGCCGGCAGTAGGCGCACACCGTCAGGTGCTGTCGTACGTCGGGCAGCAGGGCGCCGCCACGGCGCATGGGAACATCCAGGAGCCGGTTGTAGAAGCGGCATTCCTTGGAGGGCGCGAGTTCTCGGTGGGCGCGTACGCAACCCGTCCGGAATTGCTCGCGCGCCTGTTCCCGGGCGGCCGTCGCGGTGGCCGGGTCGATGCCCAGCAGACCAGCAGGTATGTTTATGGGTTCGGCTTCGACCTCGGTGTGCCACAGAAGGCATTGCGAGGCGCCGGGAAGTGCCCGGAAGGCGCGTTCGGCGAGTTGTCGCCTTTCCGGTGTTCCGGGCTTTGTCGCACGCAGTCCGCGCCCTCCGGCGGGTTTGCGCAATTCCGGCAGAGTCGCGCAGGCCACGTCGTCCGCCGCCCAGGCGCGGACGATGTCGCGGACGGCGACCAGCAGTTGCGGGCGCAGGGCGCCGCCGACCACTCCGCCCGCCATCCGGCCGAGGACCTCGTGGAAGGCCGCGGTGGCCACGAGTTGCGGCGTGGGACCGGCGGAGGCCAGGCAGACGACGGCGTAGTCGCGGGCGGCCCGCCAGTGGCGGGCCAGCAGCAGGGCGACGGCGTGATGGCGGACGGGATGCGGGCCGCCGAGCCTGGCGGCGAGATTGCGGTCGGACTCCCCGGGCGAACCGGGCAGCGGCGGATGGGGCGGGCGTGGGGGGTGGGGGGGCTGCACGGAACCATTTCCTTCCAGCCGCAGGACCGCACTCGAAATGCCGTCCTGTCGGAAAGCAGTGCCGATGGGGGGCATGCCTGGTTCTGGTACATACCTGTAGGGCCGGCCTTGGCGTTCGACGCCTGGCTTTGCCCTCCCGCGGGAAGGCTCACCTTCGCACACGCGACTCACAGGAAACAAGAAGTTCGATTGACCCGGCTTCACATCCGGTGAATTGCAGGAGAGTTACCGCCGGTATCGCTTCCACAGCCGGTTCCCAGGTTTCTCCCGGCGTGCTCTCATCCGCGCCGCCGAGGATGGGCCGCATGATCACCCCCACTCCGCAGCGAACCCCGCCCTCGCCCGTACGGTCCGCAAGGCGGTCGTACCGGCCGCCGGACTCGGCACCCGATTCCTGCCCGCGACCAAGGCCACACCGAAGGAGATGCTGCCGGTCGTCGACAAGCCGGCCATCCAGTACGTGGTCGAGGAGGCGGTCGCGGCCGGTCTGGACGACATCCTGATGGTCACCGGCCGGCACAAGCGGGCCATCGAGGACCACTTCGACCACGCGCTCGAACTGGAGCAGGTGTTGGCGGCCAAGGGCGACACCGTGCGTCTGGACGCGGTGCGCGACCCGGCGCGGCTCGCCGACATCCACCACATCCGCCAGGGCGACCCGCTCGGCCTCGGCCACGCCGTGCTGTGTGCCCGCCACCACGTCGGCGACCAGCCCTTCGCGGTCCTCCTCGGCGACGATCTGATCGACCCGGGCGAGACCCTGCTGAGCCGGATGCTGGAGGTCCGCGAGCGTCAGGGGGGCAGCGTGGTGGCGCTGATGGCGGTCGATCCGGCGCAGATCCACCTCTACGGCTGCGCGGCGGTGGAACCGACCTGCGAGGACGGTGTCCTACGCGTCACGGGGCTGGTGGAGAAGCCGGCGCCCCAGGCCGCGCCGAGCCGGTACGCGGTCATCGGCCGCTATGTCCTCGATCCGGCCGTGTTCGAGGTCCTGGAGCGCACCCCGCCGGGCCGCGGCGGCGAGATCCAGCTGACCGACGCCCTGCAGGACCTCGCGGCGGACGGCACCGTGCACGGCGTCGTCTTCGACGGTCTGCGCTACGACACCGGCGACAAGGCCGACTATCTGCGCACGGTGGTCCGGCTGGCCTGCACCCGTCCCGACCTCGGCCCCGATTTCATCGGCTGGCTCAGGGAGTTCGTGGCGGGACTGGAGGAGGGCGCGAGCGGCGGCCGGGACGGACGCCGGGCCGCGTAGCCCGACGCACGCAGGAGAGGGGCTCCTACGAGTGAGCCCCTCTCGAACACCCCATGGGCGCCTAGCCGTTGGGCCGCAGCGTCCAGACGACGGTCATCTCGCCCGTCACGGCGCCGTCCGCGCGGCGGATCTCGATCGCCACGGGGAACTCGGGGCGCTGCCCGGCGTCCAGCTCGGCGACGACCTCGGCGGCCGGGCGGCCCAGCGTGGCGGTCGCGGTGACGGCGCCCATCGCGAGCTTCTTGTAGGCGATGTCGGCACGGACCGCCAGCGGCACCGCGCGGGAGAGCTGGTCCCCGAAGGCGGCCAGCACGATGGCCCCGCTGGCCGACTCCCCGAGGGTGAACATCGCACCGGCGTGCGGCCCGCCCACATGGTTGTGATACGCGCCCTGGTCCGGCAGGGACACGACCGCCTTGTCCGGAGAGGTCTCCACGAACTCCAGGTTCAGCGTCCGGGCCATGGGCACGGTGGCGGCGAGCATCTCGCCGATCGACATCTGGTCTGCGCTCATGGCGTCATGTTACTCACGAGTAGCCGAAACTGGCCAGCACGGGATCGTCGCCCGCCCCTCTTCGCTACGACCCTGACGAGGGCCGGTGACCGAATCGTGTCCCTGGCGGCACTAGGGTTACTCGCCATGTGGCCAGATCAGCAGCCGCCAGGGGGCGCGCCCAACCCGCAGAACAACCCGTATCAACAGCCGGGTTACCAGCAGCCGAACCCGTACCAGCAGCCCGGATACCAGCAGTATCCGCAGGCCGGGCCGTACGGTCAGCAGCCGCAGTGGGGGCAGCCGCAGCCGCCCACCGTGCCCGTCCCGCAGCCGCCGCAGGGAGGTGGCGGGCGCACCAAGCTGATCGCGATCGCCGCGGCCACGGCGGTCGTGGTGGCCGCGGGAGTGACCGGCTATCTCGTCCTCGGCGGGAAGGACGACAAGAACGACCAGGCGGACAGCGGCAAGGGCGGGCAGCACGCCGGCCAGTCGCCCACGTCCCAGCCCGCGGCCAGTTCGTCGGCGACGGACGATCCGCGCGGCACCGGGACGGAGAAGCCGACCATCGCCGGCTGGAAGGCCGTGGTGAACCCCAAGTGGGGCGTGGCCTTCGACGTACCCGCCGGCTGGGAGGTGCAGTCCCCCGGCATGAGCATCGGCTTCGACTTCCCGAAGGGCGAGCAGGACACGGGCATCATCATGTCGGGCGTCGCCGAGGACCAGCCGAAGTGGTGCACCTCCGACGACGACAAGGACGGACGTACCGAGGACACCTCGCTGGGGACCGTGGGCGTCAAGGGGGCCAGCGGCGCCAAGAACACGGACGAGATCGCGATCAACACGCCGGCCTGGTGGATCTACGGCGGTTACACCCAGCCCGACAAGAAGAGCATCTCCTGGGACAAGAAGGCCACGCCCTTCACCACGGATTCGGGCATCAAGGGCAGCTACGCGTGGGCCCAGTCGACGCACACGCCGAAGAAGGGCAAGTGCATCAGCGACGGCAAGGCGCTCACCTTCGGCTTCCAGAACTCGGTGCACGACTACGTGTCGTTCAACTTCTACGGAGCCACGGGAGTGAACGGCGAGGTCCCCAGGGCGACCGTCCTGAAGATCCTCCACACGGTCCGCCTGCACGGAGACCCGACGAACCAGTGACCCCGCGGGGCGGCTTCGGCACCGCGGTCGAAAACGCGCACTGCACGGCGAGCCGGGCAGTCCGGCGATCGCGGGGGAAACCGTTTGCCGACGCGATGTTGCCGACCGGGGCGGACGTCGTGACCGGTGTCGGTGCCAAGGGCTCGCTCGCCGCCGCCGCGTTCGCCGTGCGGTACGCGGGCGGCGACGGCGCGGTCGTGGATCTGGTCGCCGTCTCGCGCACCGTGCAGCGCCGCCACCCGCCTACGATCAGCGGAAACGCCGTCGAAGAACAGAGCCGCCCCATGTCTGCACCAGGCGCGGTGGCGGGCCGCCTGTCGTCGGCAAGGTCGGACCGAGGGCACGCAAGCGGCGGGCTGAGGTCATAGGCACACGACGACCAGGGCGGTGTCGTCGGTGGCGTCACCGGCTGGGAGCAGATCGGCGAGCACGGCGTCGGCGAGGGCTTCGGGCTCTTCCGCCCGGTGGCGGGCCAGGGAGTCGGCGAGCCGGGCGAGGCCGGTGTCGATGTCCTCGCCTCGGCGTTCGATCAGGCCGTCGGTGTAGAGCGCCAGCACGGAGCCCTCGCGGAGGGCCGCGGCGGCCTGGATCCGGGGAGCGTGTTGAAGGCAGGCGGCCAGGGGTGGGTCGGTGGCCTGGTCCAGGAACTCGACGGTCCCGTCCCTGTGCACGAGCGCAGGTGGGGGGTGGCCGGCGCTGCTGTAGGTGATGGTGCCAGTCTCCCAGCCGATGAATGCCGTGGCCACGGTGGTGTTCTCGGCGCCGTCGAGGGTGCGGGCGTACAACCCGAGGACTTCCAGGGCGCGGGCGGGGCCTTCGGCGACGAGGCAGGCGGCGGTGAGGGCGCTGCGCAGTTGTCCCATGACGCAGGCCGCGTGCAGGCCATGGCCGACGACGTCGCCGACGGTGACGGCGATGCGGTCGCCTGGCAGGTCGACCAGGTCGTACCAGTCCCCGGCCACATTCAGCGCTTCGGCGGCGGGCCGGTAGCGTACGGCCGCCGGGTGCCGGTCGACCGGGCGGGGAGCGGGCAGCATGGCTTCTTGCAAGGTCAGCGCGACCTCACGGGCGCGGATGAGTTCGGTGACGTCCTCCACCCGTTGCAGCAGCAGCGCCACCCGCCCGTCCGGGCCGAAGACGGGAACGTTGGTCAGGTCCAGATACCGCTCCTGCCGCACCCCAGGCTGCTCGGGGTCCTCCACGTCGTAGCGCTGCAGCGCTACGGTGTCGCGCTCACCGGTGTCCACCACCTTGCGCAGTGACGTCAGAATTTTGAGCAGGAAGGGGGCAGCGGCGTCGTTCTCGTGGCGGTCCTCGGGCAGGAAGCGACCTACCAGTCGCTCGCGGGTCCCGCCCCGGATGCGCGAAAACTCCGCGTTGACGTCCGCGTAGATCAGCTGCGGGGTCACCAACGCCACGGCCCCGGGGAGGGCCCGGAACACCGCCGTATAGTCGACTTCCGGTTCCGTCATGACTTGCCTGCCTTGCCGCCTCTGTCCGTCTTTTCACGATACGAGCGGGGAGCCACACCTCGCTCAGGCTGACAGGCCACATTTAGTTTCAGGCGATACCATATCGAATGAGTGGACAGCGTAAAGTTGGCTTCATGAGCGCCGACGTTCCTCCCAGGACCACGCCCTCGCGTGTGACCGACCGCCCTGGTGATACCTCACCTTTCGCTCTCGGGCTGCTGCTGCGCCGGGCGCACTGGCGCGCGGCTGCTGTGATGGAGGAGGCGCTTCGGCCGCTCGGCATCGAGTTGCGGCACTTTGCCGTGCTGATCGTGCTTGTCGACCGTGGGCCGACGGTGCAGCGGGACTTGGCGGCGGCGACAGGGTCCGACAAGGCGGGCATCATGAGGATCGTGGACGATCTGGAGCGTAGCGGGCTCGCTGTACGCAAGAGCGTTCCAGGGGACCGGCGGGTGCGGGCGGTGGAGATCACGCCCCAGGGCGTGGAACTTTTCGATGCGGCCCATGTGGCGGCGGAGCCGCTGGCCGAGCATCTGGTTGCCGAGCTCGGTCCCGGCGAGCCCGAGAAGCTGACGGATCTACTGACCCGGATTGCCTATCCCGCAGACGGTGAGGCGTAAGCGCGCCTGCGCACTGGTTGCACCGTCGGAGAGGGCACAGCCGGCGAGGCCGTGTGACCCCTCGCCCCAGGGCGTCACACGGCACCCATGGCCGTGGGGTCACACGGTGAGGCGCTGTGCGAGCTCCTTGGCCTTGGTGATCGCGCGTTCGAAGGCACGCTCGCGGGAGGCCTCGTAGAGGGGGACCAGTTCGGACATGGCCGGGTTGCGGGGGGCCATGGTGAGTTCCGGGACGATGAAGTCGAGGTCCAGGCCGAGAGTGCCCTCGAGCACGGCCTCCAGGTAGTTCTGTACGAAGTCGCAGCCCTCGCGCGGAGTCCCCGGCGCGTAGGAGCCGCCACGGCTGGCGACGACGATGACCGGGGTGCCCTGGGCGGAGGGGGCTTCACCGGCGGTGCGACCGAGCAGGAGCACGCTGTCCAGCCACGCCTTGAGGGTCGAGGGGATCGAGAAGTTGTACATGGGGGCGCCGAGCAGGACGACGTCCGCCTGCTCCAACTCTTCGATGAGCTTCACGCGCGCGGCGAACGCGGCGGACTGCTCCGGGGTGCGCTCGGTGGGGGCGGCGTATCCGGCGGACCAGGCGTCGGCAGTCATGTGCGGGACAGGGGCGGCGGCGAGGTCGCGGTAGATCACCGTGCCCTCCGGATGCTGTTCCTCCCAGGTCCTGCGGAAGGCGGCCGTGACCGAGCGGGACGAGGACGTCTCGCCGGGAAACACGGACGAGTCGATGTGCAGCAGCGTGGCCATGGACCTTCTCCAAAGTGGCTGGGGATTTGTGCTCGACGATAGTTAAACACGAGATGGTATTGAGTGATACCATCTTGCATGTAACGGAAGCAGAGGCGTTTCAGCAGGCGAGGAGTGGGACGGTCATGGACGTCTATGAGGCGGTCGGGAGCAGACGAGCGGTGCGCGGATTCACCGATCGGGATGTTCCCAGGGAGACGCTGGAGCGCGTGCTCTCCGCCGCGGCCTGGGCGCCGTCCGCGTCGAACCTCCAGCCGTGGCACGTCTACGCGGTGACCGGCGCGCCGCTGGCCGAGATCAAGAAGCGCGCCGGCGAACGCCTCGCCGCGGGCGACCCCTGGGACGAGCCGGAGTACGAGCAGTACCCGCCGGCACTGAAGTCCCCGTACCGCGAGCGCCGGGCCGCCTTCGGCGAGCAGCGCTACGGCGCACTCGGCATCGCTCACGAGGACACAGAGGCGCGCCAGCGGGCCGCTTCGGCGAACTGGGACTGTTTCGGCGCGCCCGCCGCCCTGTTCTGCTACATCGACCGCGACCTGGGACGGCCGCAATGGTCCGACGTCGGCATGTATCTGCAGACCGTCATGCTGCTGCTGCGCGCCGAAGGACTGCACAGCTGTACGCAGATGGCCTGGGCGAAGTTCCACAAGACCGTCGCGGAGACCCTGTCACCCCCGGACGAGCTCATCCTCTTCTGTGGTATGTCGATCGGGTTCGAGGACACCACGGCCCGTGACGCCCGTACGGGCCGGGCCCCACTCGACGAGACGGTCACCTTCGTCGACGGTCTCTGACGCCACCCTTCCTCAGTCCCATGAGGCGCCTGTTAACCACACCCGCTTAGTCGCACATATGCCATATTTGCCCACATAATCCCAACGGAAGGCATACCATGAAGATCGCAGTCATCGGCGGTACCGGGCTCATCGGATCACAGGTCGTCAAAGACCTGAACGCTGCCGGGCACGAGGCGGTACCCCACTCGAAATCCACCGGTGTCGACGTCATCAGCGGCCAGGGACTCGACCAGGCTCTCGCAGGAGCCGACGTCGTCGTCAACCTGACGAACTCCCCGACCTTCGACGAAGCCTCCCCGGCCTTCTTCCAGACCTCGATGGACAACCTCCTGGCCGCGGCCCACAAGGGCGGCGCCGGGCACTTCGTCATCCTCTCGATCGTCGGGGCGGACCAGGTGCCGGAGCTGGACTATTACAAGGCCAAGGTGCTCCAGGAGAAGCTCCTCGCGGCCGGGCCGGTGCCCTATTCGATCGTCCGGGCGACGCAGTTCATGGAGTTCATGGACGCCGTCCTGTCGTGGACCGCCGACGGCGACACTGTCCGGTTGCCCGCCACGCCGATCCAGCCGATCGCCTCCAAGGACGTGGCCATCGCGGTGGCACAGGTCGCCGCGGGTGCCCCGCTGAACGGCATTCGCAACATCGCCGGCCCCGAGATCTTCAGCCTGGACGAGCTGGGCCGCATGACCCTGTCCCACAGGGGCGACAACCGTACCGTCGTCACCGACCCCGCTGCCGGCATGTTCGCCGTCGTCAAGGGTGACGTCCTCACCGACAAGAACGCCCACCTCGCCCCCACCCGCTACACCGACTGGCTTTCCTGACCCGCTCGCATTCTCTCGGAGCAGATGAGGGAGGTAGATGATCTTGGATGTCTATGAGGCGGTCATGAGCCGACGGGCGGTTCGCGGGTTCACCGACCGACAAGTCCCGCGGGAGGTGCTGGAGCGTGTGCTCTCCGCCGCGGCCTGGGCGCCGTCCGGATCGAACCTCCAGCCGTGGCATGCCTATGTGCTGACGGGCCCGCCTCTGGCCGAGCTCAAGAGGCGCGCCGGCGAGCGTGTGGCCGCAGGCGACCCCTGGGACGAGCGGGAGTACGAGATGTACCCGGCCGCACTGAAGTCCCCGTACCACGAGCGCCGATCCGCCTTCGGCCATGAGCGCTACAGCGCACTCGGCATCTCGCATGAGGACTGGGAGGCGCGCCAGCGGGCCGCTTCGGCGAACTGGGGCTGCTTCGGCGCGCCCGCCGCCCTGTTCTGCTACATCGACCGCGACCTGGGACGGCCGCAATGGTCCGACGTCGGCATGTATCTGCAGACCGTCATGCTGCTGCTGCGCGCCGAAGGACTGCACAGTTGCCCGCAGATGGCGTGGTCGGTGTATCGCAAGACCGTCGCGCAGATCCTGTCACCCCCGGACGAGCTCATCCTCTTCTGTGGCATGTCGATCGGGTTCGAGGACGCCACGGTGGGCTACATCCGTACGGGCCGGGCGCCGCTCGGTGAGACGGTCACGTTCGTCGAGGGTTAGGTTTTCCCGGACGTCCGCACGCCGGTCCGCCGCAGCCGGCCGCCGCCTCCCCGGCCGCGTCAGCCGATGCCGAACGCCCCGCCGGGGGGCTCGGGGGACGGTACGGCGTCGGCGTCCTCGACCGGCCGGGCGGCACCGGTGAACTCCCTCACCGCGGCCCCGTGTTCGACCCGCGCGGGAAAGGCGTCCGCGGCGGCACGGCGGGCCAGCGCGGCGGTGTCGAGGGGCCGGTGCGCGGCGGCGAGCACCGCGTTGCCGAACCGCCGCCCGCGCAGCACCGCCGGCTCGGCGATCAGCACCAGCTCCTCGAAAACGGCGGCGAAGGTGGCCAGTTGGGAGCGCAGGAACCCGAACGGCGCGGCGTCCGCGAGGTTGGCCAGATAGACCCCACCGGGCCGCAGCACCCGTTCGGCCTCCCGTGCGTAGGCGAGCGTGGTCAGATGCGCCGGTACCCGGGACCCGCCGAAGACATCGGCGATCAGCACATCGGCGTGGTCGTCCGGGGCCCCCTCCAGCCAGGCCCGGGCGTCGGCGGCGTGCACCGCGACGCCCGAGCCCTCCGGCAGCGGCAGATACTCGGCGACCAGCTCCAGCAGCCCCCGGTCGGCCTCGACGACGTCCTGCCGCGAGCCGGGCCGGGTGGCCGCCACGTACCGGGGCAGTGTCAGCGCCCCTCCCCCGAGGTGCAGCACATCCAGCGGCCGCCCGGCCTCGGCGACGGTGTCCAGGACATACCCGAGCCGACGCGCGTACTCGAACTCCAGATACGCCGGCTCATCCAGATCGACGTACGACTGCGGCGCCCCGTCGACGGTGAGCAGCCAGGCCCGCGCACGATCGACGTCGGGCATGAGTTTGGCGGTGCCGTGGTCGGTGGTGCGGGAAACGGGTATCGGTTCGTTCACTTGTCCATTGTGGTGTCCGTGGGGGGTCTCACTCCACGGTGGACACCGTCCCCGCGCCCACGGTCCGTCCACCCTCACGGATGGCGAACCCGAGCCCCGGCTCCAACGGCACCTCCCGCCCCAGTTCAACGACCATCTCCACGGTCTCCCCGGGCCGGGCGGCACCCACCGGACCGAGGTCGACGTCCCCCACGACATCCGCCGTACGGATGTAGAACTGCGGCCGGTACCCGGTCACCACCGGCGTCGTACGGCCCCCCTCGCGCCCCGACAGCAGATACACCCGAGCCGAGAACCGCCGGGCGGGCACGACACTGCCCGGCGCCGCCACGACGTGCCCGCGCCGCACGGCGTCGCGTGGCACACCCCGCAGCAGCACCGCCACGTTGTCCCCGGCCTGCGCCTCGTCCATGGGCTTGCCGAAGGTCTCCAGCCCGGTGACGACGGACTCCACATCGGCGCCGAGCACCGACACCCGGTCCCCCAGACGGAGCGTCCCCCGCTCCACGGCGCCGGTGACGACCGTGCCCCGGCCGGTGATCGTGAGCACGTTCTCCACCGGCAGCAGGAACGGCGCGTCCAGGTACCGCTCCGGCATGGGCACATAGGTGTCCACCGCGTCGAGCAGCGCCTCGATGGATGCCGTCCAGCGCGGGTCGCCCTCCAGCGCGCGCAGCCCGGAGACCCGTACGACCGGCACGGCGTCGCCCGGGTAGCCCTGGGCCGTGAGCAGGTCGCGGACCTCCAGCTCGACGAGGTCGATCAGCTCCTCGTCGTCCGTGCCGTCGGCCTTGTTGAGCGCGACGACGATGTGGTCGACGCCCACCTGCCGGGCGAGCAGCACGTGTTCGGCGGTCTGCGGCATGATGCCGTCGAGCGCGGACACGACGAGGATCGCCCCGTCGAGCTGCGCCGCGCCGGTGACCATGTTCTTGACGTAGTCGGCGTGCCCCGGCATGTCCACGTGGGCGTAGTGCCGGGTGTCGGTCTCGTACTCGACGTGCGCGATGTTGATGGTGATGCCGCGCGCGGCCTCCTCCGGGGCCCGGTCGATGCGGTCGAACGAAACGTATCGAGTGGTGCTGCCGGTGCCGCGCTCGGCGAGGACCTTGGTGATGGCGGCGGTCAGGGTGGTCTTGCCATGGTCGACGTGCCCCATGGTGCCGATGTTCAGGTGCGGCTTGGTGCGCACGTAGGCCGTTTTGGACATGGCTGTACCTCGAAGCCTCTCAGCCGTGAGAAGGAAATGCGGGACCCCGGGGACTGGCCGACCCTCCCCCTGCGGGGTCCGCCGGACGTTCCGGAGAGGGTCAGCTTCGGGCGCCGTCGACAGCGGCCACGAGGATCGGGACGGCAGCCTTCGGCGCATCCGCGACGGCGGATGCTGCGAGGAGGAAGGCGTACCGGAACATGCCGTCGATCCTCGTCGACGGCGTGTCCGGCGTCGAATGGTTTTCCGCCATGGGGAGTTCAGCCGCCGATGTTCTCCAGCGCCTCCCGGACGGTCAGCGGCGCGAACCGGCCCCGCTCCCGCGCCAGGAAGGCCCGTACGGCCTCGGGGCCGGTCTTGGCGTACTCGCGCAGGGCCCAGCCGATCGCCTTGCGGACGAAGAAGTCGGGATGCCCGGACTGGAGCAGGCAGTAGGTGAACAGCCGGTCGGTGTCGGTGCTTTCCTTGCGGGCCGGCTGATGGAGCAGGGCCGTGCGCACCAGCCACAGGTCGCCGTCGGTGATCCAGGCGTCCATGTCGGCGGTGAGCCCGGGATCGGCGGCGACCAGGCGCCCGACCACGTGCGCGGCGAGCGGATCCACGGTGTCCCACCAGGGGACGGTGGTGACGAGGTGCCGGGTCACCGGCACGAAGCCGGAGGAGCACCGTCCGGCGTGCCGGCGCAGATGGTCCACCGCGAAGTAGTGGTACTCGCGCCCGGGCAGTGCCCAGCAGCACAGCGCGATCGCGGTGCAGTCGGCCTCGTCGGGGCGCGGGGTGCCCGCGAGGACGGTGCGGGACAGGGCGCGGCGGTCCAGGGTGGGGATGCCGAGGAAAGGCGCCACGTCCCTCGTGTACGCCCGCATCGGGCCGGCCCGACCGGGGTCTGCGGCGGCCGGGAACACGGCCGTCACCTGCTCCAGCACGGTGTCGGCGAGGGCGCTGCGCGGCAGCTGCGGCGGGGCCGCCCCGGTGACGGCCATGAACGAACCCTGCTATCGAATACACGTTCGTACATGCCGCGCGAACCACAGCTCAGCGGCCCCTCCCGACGCGGGTTGCACCCCCTTGCACACCGGCGTTACCTGGAGGTACTGGCGGTGGAGCGGCGGAGGTGACAGAGGTGAAGGCCGTCGTCTACGAAGAGCCCTTCAGCGTGGTGGTGAAGGACGTCCAGGATCCCCGGATCCAGCATCCCAACGATGTGCTGGTACGCGTCACGTCGAGCGCCATATGCGGCTCGGACCTGCACATGTACGAAGGCCGCACGGCGGCCGAGTCGGGCATCGTCTTCGGGCACGAGAACCTCGGCATCATCGAGGAGGTCGGCAGCGGCGTGACCTCCCTGAACCAGGGTGACCGTGTCGTGATGCCGTTCAACGTCGCCTGCGGATTCTGCAAGAACTGTCTCGCCGGGAAGACCGGCTTCTGTCTGACGGTCAATCCCGGATTCGCGGGCGGGGCCTACGGCTATGTGGCGATGGGCCCCTACAAGGGCGGCCAGGCCGAGCTGTTGCGGGTGCCGTTCGCCGACTTCAACTGCTTGAAACTGCCTCCGGGCGACGAGTTCGAGACCGATTTCGTGCTGCTCGCCGACATCTTCCCGACGGGCTACCACGGTTGCGAACTCGCCCAGGTGTCCCCGGGTGAGAGCGTGGCCGTCTACGGCGCCGGACCGGTGGGGCTGATGGCCGCCTACTCGGCGCTGCTGCGCGGTGCGTCGAAGGTGTTCTCCGTCGACCGGGTGCCCGAGCGGCTCGCCAAGGCGGAGGAGATCGGGGCCATCCCGATCGACTTCACCAAGGGCGACCCGGCGGAGCAGATCAAGGAGCAGACCGGGGGCGAGGGCACCGACAAGGGTGTCGACGCCGTCGGCTACCAGGCCCAGGCGCACGACGCCAGCCACGAGGAGCCGGCCATCGTCCTCAACGAGCTGGTCATGACGGTACGGCCGACCGGCATGCTCGGTGTGCCGGGTCTGTACGTGCCCTCGGACCCGGGCGGTCCCGACGAGCACGCCAAGCACGGCCAGCTGCTGGTCTCCATCGGCAAGATGTTCGAGAAGGGCCAGCAGATGGGCACCGGTCAGTGCAACGTCAAGCGGTACAACCGTCAGCTGCGCGACCTGATCATCGCCGGGCGCGCCAAGCCCAGTTTCGTGGTCTCCCACGAGCTGCCGCTGGACCAGGCGCCGCAGGCGTACGAGAAGTTCGACAAGCGGGTCGAGGGCTACACCAAGGTGGTACTGCACCCCGGGCACGCGCTCGCCGCGTGAGACACGGGCCGACGGGTCCGGGCGCCTTGGGTGCCCGGACCCGTCGATGCGCGGCACTTGACGGCGATCACACGCGTTCGTCGGTTAATGTCACCGGATGCTCGATGCCAACCGCTCTGGCACCGCCACGGCCCCTCCCCGGGCCGCCGCCACGGAGCTCGTCGTACCCGTGTCGCCCCTGCCCCGCGCCGGTTTCGCCGGGCGGTGCGCGCGGGCCCTGGCGCACCCCTATGCCCGGCTGTCGCTGCTGCTCGCCCTGCTCGCCGCTGCCGCCGCGTGCGTGCTGGTCTTCGAACCGCAGCGGCTGCTGACGGACGGCTGGCCGCCGCAGCTGGGCGGGGCCGCGGCGGCCGCGGTGTTCGGTGTGGCGTACGGGCTGTGCACCGTGGCGTTCGTGCCGCGTCCCCTGCTCAACCTGGCGGCGGGCGCGCTGTTCGGCTCGCAGCTGGGGCTGGCGACGGCGCTGGCGGGCACGGTGCTCGGGGCGGGTGTGGCCTTCGGGCTCGGGCGGGTGCTCGGGCAGGACGCGCTGCGCCCGCTGCTGCGGGGCCGCTGGCTGCAGGCGGCCGACGGTCAGCTGAGCCGGCACGGGTTCCGGTCCATGCTGGCGGCCCGGCTCTTCCCGGGCGTGCCGTTCTGGGCGGCGAACTACTGCGCGGCCGTCTCCCGCATGGGCTGGTGGCCGTTTCTGCTGGCCACCGCGGTCGGCTCGGTGCCGAACACCGCCGCCTACGCGGTCGCCGGCGCCCGCGCCTCCGCGCCGACGTCTCCCGCCTTCCTGATCGCGATGGCCGGTATCGCCGTACCGGCGCTGCTGGGCGCGGTGGTGGCCTGGCGCAAGCGTCACCACCTGCGCCGCCCGTAACGGTCACATCGGTCAGACGCCTTCGAGGATCATCGCGTTGGCCAGTCCGCCCGCCTCGCACATGGTCTGCAGGGCGTAGCGGGCGCCGCGTTCCCGCATGGCGTGGACCAGGGTGGTGGTCAGCCGGGTGCCGCTGGCGCCGAGCGGGTGGCCGAGGGCGATCGCGCCGCCGTGCACATTGACCTTCGCCAGATCGGCGCCGGTCTCCTGCTGCCAGGCCAGCACCACGCTGGAGAAGGCCTCGTTGACCTCGAAGAGGTCGATGTCGGCCAGGCTCAGCCCCGCCCTGCGGAGCACCTTCTCGGTGGCCGGTATGACGCCCGTCAGCATGAGCAGCGGATCGGAGCCGGTGACGGCGAAGCTGTGCAGGCGGGCCAGCGGGCGCAGACCGAGGCGGGCCGCGGTGTCGCTGGAGGTGATCAGCACGGCGGAGGCGCCGTCGTTGATCGGACTGGCGTTGCCCGCGGTCACGTTCCACTCGATCTGCGGGAAGCGCTCGGCGAAGCCGGGGTCGTGGTAGGCGGGCCTGAGGCCGGCGAGGACCTCCGGGGTGCTGTCGGGGCGTACGCACTCGTCGCGGGCAACGCCGTCCAGCGGCGCGATCTCGGCGTCGAAGAGGCCGGCCTGCCACGCGGCGGCGGCCTTGCGGTGCGAGGAGACGGCGAACTCGTCCATCCGCGCGCGCGTGAGGGACCACTTGGCGGCGATCAGCTCCGCGCTGATGCCCTGCGGGACCAGGCCCTCGGGGTAGCGCTCGGCGACGCCGGGACCGAACGGGTCCTTGCCCGCGGGCACGTTGGACCACATCGGCACTCGGCTCATCGACTCCACACCGCAGGCGACCACCAGGTCGTACGCCCCGGACATGACGCCCTGCGCGGCGAAGTGCACGGCCTGCTGGGAGGAGCCGCACTGGCGGTCCACCGTGGTCGCCGGGACCGTCTCGGGGAAGCCGGCGGACAGTACGGCGTACCGGGTGGTGTTCATGGCCTGCTCGCCGACCTGGTCGACGGTGCCGCCGATGACGTCGTCGATCAGCGCGGGGTCGACGCCGGAGCGCTCGACCAGGGTGCGCAGGGTGTGGGCGAGCAGTTGCACGGGGTGGACATGGGCGAGGGAGCCGTTCGGCTTGCCCTTGCCGATGGGGGTGCGCACGGCTTCGACGATCACTGCGTCGCGCATGGCGGGGCCTCCTTGGCCGCCTGGCTGTCCGCGGCGAGCCGGGTGGCGGGCTACGGCAGCTACCAGTGAGTAGGAAATCCAAACTCACCATAGCTCGGAGGGTTGGAAAAACAAACCCTCCTCTAGACTTGCCCTCATGGCCGCCACGAAAGACCCGCGCCCCTGCTCCATCGCCGACGCCCTCGCGCTGGTCGGCGAGAAGTACTCCCTGCTCGTCCTGCGCGAGGTGTGCCTGGGCAACGGCCGCTTCGACCAGCTCGTGCGCAACATCGGCGCCCCGCGCGACATCCTGGCCGCCCGGCTGCGCCGGCTCGTGGACGCCGGGATTCTCACCAAGCGCGCCTACAGCGAGCGCCCGCAGCGCTTCGAGTACCGGGCCACGCAGGCCGGCCTGGAGCTGGAGCCGGTCCTGATGACGCTCAAGGAGTGGGGCGACCGCCACATCCGCAAGGGCGTCGACCTGCCCATGGCCGTCGAGCACATCTGCGGCAACGAACTGGTCCCGGTGGTCACCTGCCGGGCCTGCGGCGAGGAGGTCCGCCACGAGGACGTGACGGCCCATCCGCAGGCGCCGGGGTGGACGCGCACCGGACCGACGGCGGCGTGAGGCTCAGGGCGCGGTGAGGGCCTCGTTCCACTCACGGATGCGCCAGGCCTTCACCACCCCGTGCAGGACGAACGGGTCACCGGCGACGAACTCCTCGGCCGCCTCGCGCGTGCGGAAGACGGCCATCGAGCCCTCTTCCCGGGGGTTCGCGAACGGGCCGATCATCAGCAGCTCGCCGCGTTCGACGAACGGCTGGTAGCGGGCCACGTGGGCGGCGAAGTGGGCGGGCGCCTTCTCGTCCAGGTCGTCGGCCGACTCGTAGAACACCACGTACTTCATCGAGCCTCCCCGCGCATCGGGCCCTTCCCTCTCCAGGCTACCCGCCCGGCAACCGGGCCGACCGGCCCGGGCCCCGGCGGGCCGGCCATGGCCGGCTTGCCACGGCCGGGGCGCGGACGCCCCCGGACGCCGGCACGACCTCTAGGGCCCCGCGTAGCCGTCCAGCCGCCCGCACATCCCGAACTTTCCCTGCTCAACGGGCAGTTCCGCCCGCACGACCGCCTCGGCGAGGTACGAGACGTCACCCCGTTCCAGGCGGTCCAGCTGCTCCCCCGTGGCCACGGCGGCAGCGGCGGCGCCGCTCCTCCAGCGCCGGCGCCACTCGGCGATCCGGGGCCGCACCAGCGCGGCGGCGGCCCGGTGGAAGGCGGCCAGCGGCTGAGGCCCCGAGGCCTCGCGGAGCGCCCGGTAGCCGTCCAGGGCCAGGTCACGTCGAGCGCGGGCGATCCGCTCCCGCTCGGCTTCCGGGGCCTCGGCCGGGATCGTGGTCGCGGCGGCGTACGTCTCCGGGTCGGCCAGGTACTCCGGCGGGAGCGTGAGCACCGCGTCCCCCGCCTCCGGCAGCCCGCTGTTCTGCATCAGGACGGTGATGCGCAGATCGCCCTCGTTGACCAGCCGGTGGATGGTGCCCGGCGTGAACCAGGCGACCCTGCCGGGCGCGAGCGGGGTGACCTCGTAGCCGGACGCGGTCAGCGTCTGTACCGCGCCCCGGCCACCAGTGACGACGTAAGCCTCCGAACAGGCCAGATGGACATGGGGAGTTCCGCCGCGCACCCCGTCGGCGGCGGGCCAGTCGTACACGCACAGCCCCGAGACGGCGACGCCGCCCGGCAGACCCGTGAACGTGTGCTCCCCTGCGCTCACCACGGATGCGCCTCCAGGTACTTGACGACGTCCTCCCGCTGCCAGGCACCGTCCGTCACGACGACCCGGTAACGGCGGCGGAGCGTGTCGCCGGGGGCGAGTTCCAGCTCCTCGAAGAAGGACCAGGAGGCGGCGACGGCGGCGAAGGGATCGTTGCGCACGAACCAGTGGGCGGGATGGGTTCCGCCCGCACCGGAGTGGTCGTTCCCCGGGGCGTGCGCGAAGACGAGGGTGGCATGGCCGTCGGTGCCGTCGTGTTCGCCGCAGTACGCGAGCCAGGGCGCCCGGGTGCCCATCAGCGCGGGCCCCTCCCCCTGCGGCCCGATGATCCGCCCCTCCCGGAAGGCACGTGGGCCCCGCCAGAACAGGCCGGTGTAGCCCGCCAGTTCCCGCCCGGCGGTGGTCGGGCTGCCGAAGACGAGCGGCTCGGCACGCCGGTTGGTGATCGCACTGGTCCACGTCAGCGCCCAGGAGCCGGAGTCCGGCTCGACGTCGTGGACCTCGATCCGCCGCTCCTCCTCGGCCCACAGCTCACCGTCGTACGGATGCCAGGTCAGCCGCTCGGCGATCGTCGCCCGGCCGTCGGCCGCCGCCGAGACCTCGTCGAAGCCGGCGTGGCGCATCGAGCCGACCCGCTCGGGCAGTTCGAGATACCCCTGCCCGTGGACGTAGGTGTTGCCGCCCCACAGGTTCGCCCCGGACAGGTGCGAGGCGGTCAGGGACAGGCCCTTGTGCCAGCGGTGGTCGTTCGGGCGGTAATCGGTGACGACGGCACCGGCGAGGGTGCGGACCGGGTGGAGGTACGGCCGGGGGGCCTCCCAGGCGGCTTCGGGGCGGTAGACGTAGCTGAACAGCTCGACGCCGCCGACCGGTTCGGAGACGGTGATCCGGTCGCCGTACGCATGGACGAGCCGCAGTCCGCCGGTCATGCCGGGACCTCCTCGGCGGTCGCGGGCGCCCAACCGGGGGCGCCGCCGTGCAGGGCGGTGTAGTAGGGGTCGCCGGGGCCGATCTCGCCGGCGCGGACGGTGGTGTCGGTGAAGGCCGACTTGTACAGGGCCGTGATCAGCTCCAGGCTGGTGCGCCCGTCCGCGCCGCTGCTGCGCGGCCGCTCGCCCGCCCGCATGCTCGCGACCAGTTCGCGCAGTTGGGCCAGGTGCGAGCTGGGCACGTCCGGACCGAAGTCCCGCCACCGCTCGGCCTGTTCGGCGGGGACGTGGGGGGCCGGGGTGATGCGCCAGTTGTCGTTGGCGTGGCCGTAGAGGTGGGTCAGCTCGACGGTCGCGCGCTCGCAGTCGATGCGGATGCGGCTGACCTCGTCGGGGCTCAGCACGCTGTTGACGACGGTCGCGAGGGCGCCGCTCGCGAAGCGGACCAGCGCGGTGGAGACGTCCTCCGTCTCGACGTCGTGCACCAGCCGCCCGGCCATGGCCCGCACCTCGCTCCACGGCCCGAGCAGGTCCAGCAGCAGGTCCATCTGGTGGATGCCGTGACCCATGGCCGGGCCGCCGCCCTCGGTGTGCCAGCGGCCCCGCCAGGGCACGGCGTAGTAGGCGGAGTCCCGGTACCAGGTGGTCTGACAGTGCGCCACCAGGGGCCGTCCGAGGGCGCCTTCGGCGAGCAGCCGGCGCACATGCCGGGATCCGGAGCCGAACCGGTGCTGGAAGACGATCGCCGCGTACGGACCGCCGTCCGCACCCTCCTCCGCCTCGATCGCGTCGAAGTCGGCGAGCGAGGGCACCGGCGGCTTCTCGCACCACACCCAGGCCCCGGCGCGCAGCGCCGCCACGGTCTGCGCGCGGTGCAGGGTGGGCGGTGTGCAGATGCTGACCAGGTCGGGCCGCTGTTCGGCCAGCATCCGGTCGAGGTCGGTATAGGCGTGCGGGATGCCGGTCTCGGCGCAGAAGGCCTCGACGGCGCCCTGGTCGATGTCGACGGCGGCGACGACCTCCGTCTCACCCTCCTCGGCGAGCCGAGCCAGTGCGGGCAGATGGGAGCCGCGCCCGATGGCGCCGGTGCCGATGACGGCCGCCCGGATGCGCCGGCCGGTGAACGGAGTTGTCGGACGAGGGCGGTTGGGCCTGGGCGGGAGGGGAGCGGGTGGCATGGGCGGGTTCAGCACTCCTCCGGTACGGCGGGCGCGCGGGCCGGCAGTGCGGCAAGCAAGGCAGCAAGCGCTTTCTCCTGCGCTGCAACGTAAGCGGCGGCGCCGGGGCCGGTCAACACCGGGGAGCGAATGAGCCGTTCACCCCCTGATTCGGCGCGGCGGCTCCGGCCCGCCTTCCCGGCGATCACCCAGATCGGCACGGAGAGCCGCCCCGGCTCCTGTCCGACCGCCGCTGTTTCGGACATCTCCCGGGCCCTGGACGGAACGGACCTCGACGGCGTCCTCGCCCGACTGCCCACGGCCCCACCCGCGGCCGCCGCTGCCTGCGGATTCCCCGGCTTCAGCGGTGACGTACGGGCCTACCTGGCCGGGCACTTCACCGCCACCCGCGCCTTCTTCCGCGAGGCGGCCCGGCGGGGCATGTGCGTGGTGGTCCGGATCGACTGAGGACGCGACGGCCGGCGGCGGTGACCAACCGCATACGTTCTGTGTAGCCGGGCGGTAGCGCACTGTCAGTGCTTACCCCTAGGCTGTCCGCGTGTCCCCCGATTTCCCGCCCTCTGGTTCCGTGCGGTCTGCCGCCGAGGTGAACGAGCAGATCCGGGCGCTGTGGCTGCGTGCGGGCGGCACCCTGTCGGCCCAGGAGCGCGCGGAGTACGAGCTGTTGGTGGTCGAGTGGGCCGAAGCGATCCGCGGTGAGGTCGTGAAGGCGGCCTGACGCGGGCGCCGGCCCGCTGCCGCCGGTCTGCGCCCGCAGATGCGCGAGCGCCTCGCCCGCCACCGGATACGGCAGCTCCTGGGGCAACAGCCTTGTCCCCCGCTCCAGTTCTGGCCGTGCGGCAGAGCTTGTCGGACCCACGTGGTTCCGCGTCCCGTGCAGCCACTGCCCCTGCCCGCTCAGCGGCACCTCCTGGCCGACCCGGACCCGGAGAAGCGAAGGCTCGTGGAACTCGACGCCGAGGCGTCCGTCGACGCCGTGGTCCAGTTGCTCGCCGACCCCGACAAGCGGGTACGCGCCATGGCGGGCGGCCGGCCACCCGGCGCTGCCGGTCGATCTGATCCTCCGGAGCTGCGGAGATCCGGAGACCTCCGCCCACGCCCTCGGCAACCCGAGCCTTCCCACGGAAGCCATGCACCGATACCTGGATGATGCGGGCATCCCTCGCTGGCGCGGACAGATCAGAAGCGCACAGCACGTCTCCGGCACGCGCCGGCGATTGTCCCGGCGCGCCTCTTGGCTCCGCGCCCGCCATGCCCAACACTGTGCCGATGACGCAGCGCGCTGAGCTCGCGACCGTGATCGACCGGCTGGCCGTGGACGAGCTGATCACCGCGTACGCGGTGGCGGTGGACGACGGAGACTGGACCGCGTACCGGATGCTTTTCACGACGGACGGGCGGGCCGACTACCGTTCGGCCGGCGGCATAGAGGGCGACGCGGGACAGGTCGCCGGATGGCTCGCGGAGAGCCTGGCACTGTTCGCCATGCGCCAGCACCTGATCGTCAACCGCCAGATCCGGTTCGGCCTCCTGGAACACGACACCGGCGACACCGCCTCGGTACGGGCCGACTACCTCAACCCGATGCGCTTCGCGAGCAACGGCAGCCCTACGGCTCCGGACCTGGTCTGCGGCGGCCGGTACGACTTCGCGCTCCTGCGCACCCGGGAGGGCTGGCGCCTGCGCAAGGTGGCGGTCGAGGAAAAATGGCGGCGCCTGCCGGCCAAGGGCACTGAAACCCCATAGGCGCGCGGGGTCCCGAACTCTTCCGCGCGCCCCCACGCCCCCTGTCGTAGATCGCCCCCACCGCGCACACTGGAATGAGCGCAGGGCAGGGAGGGCCCCCATGAGGACGATCAACCACTGGCTCGCCTCCCCTTGGCGGCGCTCGGGCGCTGCCGCGATCGCCGGCGCCCTTCCCGTGCTCTCGTTCCCGGCGCCGGCCCTGTGGTGGTTCGCCTACGTCGCGCTGGTCCCCTGGATTCTGCTGGCCCGGTCGGCTCCGAGCGGGCGCCGCGCGGCGTACGACGGCTGGTGCGGCGGCTTCGGCTTCCTGGTGGCCGTGCACCACTGGCTGTTGCCGAGCCTGCACGTGTTCATCTTCCTGATAGCCGCCCTGCTGGGCGCGCTCTGGGCGCCCTGGGGCTGGCTGGTGCGCCGGTTCCTCGGCGAGCAGCCGTCCCCGGGGCGGGGCGCCGCCGCGGTGCTGGTGCTGCCCTCCGGCTGGCTCATGGTGGAGCTGGTGCGCTCCTGGCAGGGGCTGGGTGGGCCGTGGGGCATGCTGGGCGCCAGCCAGTGGCAGGTGTCGCCGGCGCTGCGGCTGGCCTCGGTCGGCGGAGTGTGGCTGCTGAGCTTTCTGGTGGTGGCCGTCAACGTGGCGGCGGCCGTGCTGATATCCGTGCGCGAGGCCCGCGTCCCGGCCGTGGCCTCGCTGGTCGCCACGGCCGCCGCGACCTCGGCCGTATGGGCCTGGGCACCGCGCCCGCAGGTCGACGGGCAGGTGCGGATCGCCGTCGTACAGCCCGGGATCGTGGACGGGCACGACAGCGGCGAGAAGCGGTTCGACCGCGAGGAGCAGCTGACCCGGCGGCTCGTCGGACAGGACCTCGACCTGGTCGTGTGGGGCGAGTCCAGCGTCGGGTACGACCTGGGCCACCGGCCCGACCTGGCCCGGCGGATCGTCGCGCTGTCCCGCGCGACCGGCGCGGACGTGCTGGTGAACGTGGACGCCCGCCGCTCCGACCGGGCCGGGATCTACAAGAGTTCGGTGCTGATCGGTCCTGACGGCCCGACCGGCGAACGGTACGACAAGATGCGGCTCGTGCCCTTCGGCGAGTACATACCGGCACGCTCGCTCCTCGGCTGGGCCACCTCGGTCGGCAAGGCGGCCGGCGAGGACCGCAGGCGCGGCACCGAGCAGGTCGTGATGAACGTCGGGCACGGGCTGCGGATCGGCCCGCTGATCTGCTTCGAGACCGCGTTCCCCGACATGAGCCGGCATCTCGCCGAGGACGGCGCCGACGTCCTGCTCGGGCAGTCGGCCACCTCCACCTTCCAGGACAGCTGGGCACCGGAGCAGCATGCCTCGCTGGCCGCGCTGCGGGCCGCCGAGACCGGCCGCCCGATGGTGCACGCCACCCTCACCGGCGTCTCGGCCGTGTACGGCCCGGGCGGGCAGCAGCTCGGTCCGTGGCTCGGCACCGACGCGAGCACTGCCCGCGTGTACGACGTACCGCTCGCGCACGGCATCACGCCGTACGTCCGCTACGGCGACTGGCCGGTGCACGGCGCGCTGCTGGTGCTGGCGGCGCTGTGCGTCACCGAGAGCCTGCGGACGCTCAGGCTGCGGCGGAACGGTCCCGAACCGCTCGTACCACCCGCTCGCACAGCTCATGGGTCGCCAGCGCGTCCCGGGCACTGAGCACCTTCCCGGCGCGCACGGCGTCGAGGAAGGCGAGGACCGCCTGTTCGATGCCGCGCTGCCGGGCCACCGGCACCCAGTCGCCGCGCCGGCGCACGGTCGGCTGGCCCTTGTGGTCGATCACCTCGGCGAGGTTGAGCACCTGGCGCTTGGTGTCCTGCCCGGAGACCTCCAGGATCTCCTCCGTGGACCCGCTGAGCCGGTTCATCACGCCGAGCGCGGTGAAGCCGTCCCCGGCGAGCTGGAGCACGACATGGTGCAGCAGCCCGGCCTCGACGCGGGCGCGCACGGTGATGTCGTCGATCGTCCCCGGCACCAGGAAGCGCAGAGTGTCGACGACGTGGATGAAGTCGTCCAGGATCATCGAGCGCGGTTCCTCGGGCAGCCCGACCCGGTTCTTCTGCATGAGGATCAGCTCGCGCGGGTGCTCCAGACACTGCGCGTACCCGGGCGCGTACCGACGGTTGAAGCCGACGAACAGGGAGGCCCCGCGCTCCTCGGCGAGGCTCACCAACCGCTCGGAGTCGGCGAGTTCGTAGGCGAGCGGCTTGTCCACGTACGTCGGTACGCCCGCGTCGAGCAGCCGGGTGACGATCTCGGGGTGGACGGCGGTCGGCGCGTGCACGAAGGCCGCGTCGAGACCGGCGGCGAGCAGGGAGTCGAGCGTGGTGTGGCGCCGGCCGGGCGGCAGATGCAGGCTGTCCGCGACCCGGTCCAGAGTGGCGGGCGTCCTGGTCTGGAGGTGCAGGTCGACCCCCGGCTGCATGGCCAGCACCGGCAGGTACGCCTTCTGCGCGATGTCCCCGAGTCCGATGCAGCCGACCTTCACGTGCTCTCCCCTACCGCTCGATTGCCTCTCCGGCAGCATACGGGGGCCGCCAGCCGGCGATGTCGTCGAAGCCGCGCAGGAGGAGCGCGGGTGCGGCCTTGGACAGGGCCGCGATCACGGTGTCGCGTACGGCGACGGCGACGGGGTCGCCGGCCATGTTCACGCGGGCGGCCTTGACGGCCCGGCGGGCGATCGCGGTGGTGCGCGGCAGCCGGGCGGCGGTGTAGGCGGCGAGGTCACCGCTGTGGTGGGCGAGCACGACGGCGTCCTCGATGGCCTGGTTGCCGCCCTGGCCGAGGGTCGGCGGCATGGCGTGGGCGGCGTCGCCGAGCAGGGCCACCCGGCCGAAGTGGTAGGCGGGCAGGGGCGTGACGATGTGGTGGACGTCGTGCCGGAGGACGTCCTCGGGGCGGACAGCGGCGAGCACGGCGGGGATGGGGTCGTGCCAGTTGCCGAACAGGCGCAGGAGTTCGGCCTTCTCGTCGTCGGGCGCCCGCCCGCCGGCCGGGGTCATGGCCGCCGCATAGGCGTAGACGCGGCCGTCCTTGACCGGGTGGGTGCCCCAGATGCGGCCCCGGCCCCAGGTCTCGTGCGAGGCGAACTCCACGCCGGGCACCGGGGTAAGCACCCGCCAGGTGGTGAACCCCGCGTACACCGGGCCGGGATGGTCCGGGAACAGGGCGCCGCGGACGCGGGAGTTGATGCCGTCCGCGCCGACCACCAGCTCGGCCTCCAGTTCGTCGTGGCCGATGCGCACCCGGGCGGGCCGCCCGCCGTCGCCGGGGTCGGCGAGATGCGCGGCGGTAGCCGTGCGGACGGCACCCGGCGGGAGCAGGGCGGCGAGGCGGTCGACCAGGGCGGCGCGAGGCAGCAGGACCAGCGGGCCGCCGAAACGGGCGGACGCCGCCTCGGCGCTGGACCGGGACAGCCACCGCCCGCCCGGCGTACGCAGTCCGCCGTCCCCCTGCCAGGCAGCCAGATCCCGGATCTCCTCACCGATGCCGAGCACGTCCAGGGCGCGCAGGGCGTTCGGCGCGAGTGAGATGGCCGCGCCGACCGGCTCCAGGGAGCGGGCCCGCTCCAGCACGCTCACCTCCCAGCCCCTGTGGTGGAGAGCCGCCGCCGCGGCCAGACCTCCGATGCCGCCACCGATGACGATCGCGCGCCCCGACCGAGCCATGGCTCCTCCGAAACTCCTCGAACTACATCTGTAGTGAGTGCGACTCTACTACAGCCGTAGTGAGACAGATAGGGTCACCTCATGTCCGTACGCACCCCCAGTGCCTCCCGAGCCGACCTGGTCGCCGACGCAGCCCTCGCCCTGCTCGCCGAGCGTGGGATGCGCGGGCTGACGCACCGGGCGGTGGACGAGGCGGCGGGGCTGCCGCTCGGCTCGACGTCGAACGTGGCGCGCACCCGGCAGGCCCTGCTGGAACTGACGGTACGGCGGCACGCCGAGCGTGAGGCCCGGGTACTGGACCTGGCCGAGATGCCGGATCCGAGCGGCGGACCCGACGCGCTCACCGACGGGCTGGCGCTGGCCGTGCACCGCTCCCTGACCCGGGGCCGCGACCTGCTGATCGCCCGCTACGAACTCGCCCTGGAGGCCACCCGCCGCCCCGAACTGCGCGCCTTCTACGACCGGACCGGTGCCGTCTTCAGGGAGCAACTGGCCGCGATGCTCACCGCCGTGGGCTCACCCGACCCGGCCCGGCATGTGCTGTCCCTGGTCGCCTGGGCGGACGGGCTGATGTTCTCCTGCGCGGCGGGGTCGTTCAGCGCTGATCAACCGGGCCTGGAGGACATCCGCAAGGGCCTGCGGGAACTGCTCGCGGGGATGCTGGGCCGCTGAAAACCCTTGGTGGGGGGCATGGAACCTCGGCGAGGATACGGGCATGACGACCGAACGCCGAGAGCCCGCCCTGAACGCCGGTGAACGCGCCATGCTGGAGGGCTGGCTGGACTACCACCGCCGGACGCTGGCCTGGAAGTGCGAGGGCCTGACCGACGAGCAACTGCGGACCGCGTCCGTGCCGCCCTCCGAGCTGTCCCTCATGGGCCTGGTGCGGCACATGGCGGAGGTGGAACGCGGCTGGTTCCGCAAGGTGCTCGTGGGCGACGACCCCGGCCCGATCTACTACACGGAGGACGACCGGGACGGCGAGTTCCATCTCACCGAGGCCGACACCTGGCAGGAGGCGTACGCGACCTGGCAGGCGGAGATCGAGATCGCCCGGCGCAACGCGGCCGGCTTCGCTCTCGACGATCCGTCCAAGGGACCGAGCAGGTTCAGCGACGAGCCGTTCAGCCTGCGCTGGATCTACACCCACATGATCGAGGAGTACGCCCGGCACAACGGCCACGCCGATCTGATCCGCGAACGGATCGACGGCACCACCGGCGACTGAACGTCAGCCCCGTCACCCCGAACCCCTCCGTACGGGGCACGAGATCACCCGTGCGGGGGCAACAACCTCGGCTCCCTGGTGCCAACCCGGGCACCGAACCAGCAGAGTTGACCGGGTGCATCGAACGACGACCACCACAGCGCTCCTGGTCACCGTGGCCGTCTCGGCCCTCTCCGGCTGTGTGACGGTACAGCGCCCCGCGGCACCCGCGCCACCGAGGGACATGGCCGCCTCGCTCCCGACCGCACCCCGGCCGGACGGCAGCGCCAAGCCACGGATGGTACAGGCGCCGGCCCAGGAGGCACTGGAGATGACGGGGCCGTCCCGGCGCCCGAGGCGCGCCACGCCGGCCACGCCGCAGCCGACGGTGGAGGCACCCCGGGTCGTACATCAACCTCCGGCGGCTCCCCCAGCTCCGTCAGGTCCCCACGAGCGCCCCCGGCGGTCGCACACCGCCGCCCCGGACCTGTCGAACGCGGTCCCGAAGGCCCCGAACGTGTGCGCCCTGGGGGGGCAGTACGGCGGCTGGCGAGCAGACAGCCCGGAGGCGGAGATCTGCGAGCAGACGTACGGCCACTGAAGCGCACCCCGGAGGGCGTCAGTCACCCAGCCGCGACTCCAGCCGCCCGATCGCGGCCCATACCCCATCGCCGTACCCGTCGTCGGGCAGGACGTCCGCGGCATCGCGCGCCCGTCGCAAATGGCTGCGGGCCGCCTCGTCCCGGCCCAGCTTCACATAGTCGGCGGCAAGATCGAGATGGAGCGAGGGGACCAACCCCCGCACGCTCGGCGGGGCACCCCGGTCCTCCGCCGCCGACAAGGCCCTGAGATCCCAGGCGAGTTCGTCCTCCGGGTCGTCCTGGGTGTCCGCGAGGTAGTGGGCCAGGGTGCAGCGGTGCAGTGGGTCGCCGTCCTCGCCGATCTCCGCCCACAGGTTCAGAAAGCGGCTGCGGGCCTCCTCGCGGTCGCCGCCGTGGTGCAGCATCACGACCTGCCCGATCCGCGTCAGCAGGGCATCCGGTGCCGCCTGCTCCTGTTGCTCCGCCACGGGGGCCCTCCGGGCTGTCGACCGTTGTGTGGTCCTGACGCTAAACGGCGCCGTCTGGATTCCTCGGCAGGCGGCGCCGATGTGGCTCGGGCCGGTGGTCGGCTTCGAGGCGCCCCCTGTCCTCAGCCCAGAGCCGGGATGCGCCAGTCGATCGGCTCATGGCCCTGCGCGGCGATCGCCTCGTTGATCTGGGTGAAGGGGCGGGAGCCGAAGAACTTCTTCGCGGACAGCGGCGAGGGATGCGCGCCCTTGACCACCACATGCCGCTTTTCGTCGATCAACGGCAGCTTCTTCTGCGCGTAGTTGCCCCACAGGACGAAGACCGCCGGGTCGGGGCGGGAGGCCACCGCGCGGATCACCGCGTCGGTGAACTTCTCCCAGCCCTTGCCCTTGTGCGAGTTGGCCTCGCCGGCCCGGACCGTGAGGACCGCGTTGAGCAGCAGCACGCCCTGCCGGGCCCACGGCATCAGATAGCCGTTGTCCGGGATCGGCAGGCCCAGCTCCTCCTTCATCTCCTTGTAGATGTTGCGCAGGGAGGGCGGGGTCTTCACGCCGGGGCGAACCGAGAAGCACAGGCCGTGGCCCTGGCCCTCGCCGTGGTACGGGTCCTGGCCCAGCACGAGGACCTTGACCTGCTCGTACGGCGTCGCGTCGAGCGCGGCGAAGACCTCCTCGCGCGGCGGGTAGACGGGACCCTTCGCCCGCTCCTCCTCGACGAACTCGGTCAGCTCCTTGAAGTAGGGCTGCTGCAGCTCGTCGCCCAGAACCCCGCGCCAGGACTCGGGCAGCATGGCGATGTCGGTCACGTCAACGTCCTCATGGTCGATCGACTACGTCGTGCGGTCACTTGCAGGATTCAGAACCTACAGGTGACCACTGACAATCGCTGCCGCAAGGGCCGTTCACCGGGCTCACCAGCTGGTCTTGCGGTGCAGCGCCCACATCATCATGATCGTCGACGGGTCGAGGGCCTGCTCGCCGCCGGAGATGTCCTCGCTGGCGGCGATGAACTGCCGGCCCTGCCACAGCGGGATCAGCCGCGCGTCGTCGACGAAGATCTGCTGGGCCTGCTCCATGTCCTTGACCGTCTGGGCGCGGTCGCTCTCGGCACGCGAGTGGGGCAGCAGCTTGTCGGTGATCTCCTTGGCCGGGTAGGGCGTACCGAGCGCGTTGTGCTCGCCGACGAACGGGGCGATGAAGTTGTCCGCGTCGGGGAAGTCGGGGAACCAGCCGCGGCCGAACACCGGGTACTCGCCCTTCTGGTAGCCGACCACATAGGTCTTCCAGGGGCGGCTCTTGAGCGTGATCGTGAACAGCCCGGAGGCCTCCAGCTGCCGCTTCAGCTCCTGGAACATCAGCGCGGTCTCGGAGCCGTAGCGGTCGGTGGTGTACCAGAGGGTGAGCGGCACGGGCTGGTGGATGCCCGCGTCGGAGAGGATCTTGCGGGCCTTGGGGACGCTCGGGTCGCCGTAGTTGTCGAAGAAGCCGGTGGTGTGTCCGGTCAGGCCCCTCGGGACCATCGAGTACAGCGGGTCGACGGTGTCCTTGTAGACCTTGTGCGCGATGGCACCCCGGTCGACGATCTGGGCGACGGCCTTGCGCACGGCGGGCTGCTTGGCCCAGGGGTCCTTGGGGTTGAACACCAGGTAGCTGATGTCGATGCCGGAGCCGTCGACCAGCTGGAGGTTGCTGTCGCTGTGCTGTTGGAGGGCGAGGATGTCGTCGGCGGCGAGGCCGCGGTAGGTGACGTCGATCTGCTTGTCCCGCAGCGCCTTGACCATCTGGGCCGAGTCCTGGAAGTAGCGGATGGTCACCGCGTCGTTCTGCCGCTTGGCGAAGCCCTGGTAATTGCCGTTGGCGACGAGGACGACCTGCTTGCCCTCCGAATAGGACTGGACCTTGTACGGCCCGGAGCCGTAGACGTTGTCGTCCTTGCGCAGGGAGCGCGCGGGGTAGTCGTCCGGGTCGACGATGGACATGGCGGGCGTGGCCAGCACGAACGGGAAGGTGGCGTCGGGCTGGTTGAGGTGGAAGACGATCTCGCGGTCGCCGAGCGCCTGCACCCGGTCCAGGCTGCCGAGCAGACCCGCGGGGCCGCCGGGGGCGTCGATCGTACGGATGCGGTCGATGGAGTGCTTGACGGCCTGGGCGTTCAGCGGGTCGCCGTCGGCGAACTTCATGCCCGCGCGCAGCGTGCAGCGGTAGGTGCGGCTCGACGTGTCGGTGAAGGAGCAGCTCTCGGCGGCGTCGGGCTGGGGAGCGGCGGCACCGCTGGGGAAGGCCATCAGCGTCTGGAAGATGTTGCGGTACAGCTCCCAGGAGCCGTCCCAGGCGCCGGCGGGGTCCAGCGTGCTGGGGGCGCTGGTGGTACCGACGACGATGGGGCCCTTGCCGTTGTTGTTGTCGGACAGCAGGCTGCAGCCGGCCACCAGGGATATGGACGCGATCGCCGCGACTCTCCGCAGGAATCGGTTCCGGTTGAACACGCGCACGCTCCTCGATCTGCCATACCAAGGGTCGGCAGACCATACCGCAGCGTTCGACGCCCTGAACCTCCCCTGAAACGAGGCTTCTTGATCGATTTCGCGATGACGACGTTGTCAGTCCGCTGTGCGGATTCCATACGGTGTTCCGGGCGCCGATCCGTCCGAAAATCGGCGCCCGGAAGTTGGCTCAGCCCACGCCGGCGTTCAGGAAGATGCCGCCGTCCACGACGAGCGTCTGACCGGTGATCCAGTCGGACTGCTCGGAGGTGAGGAAGGCGGCGGCCCCGCCGATGTCGGAGGGCACGCCGAGCCGGCCGAGGGGGTAGGCGGCGGCCGCCTCCTCCTCGCGGTTCTCGTACAGCGCCTGCGCGAACCTGGTCTTGACCACGGCCGGGGCGATCGCGTTGATCCGCACCCTGGGCGCGAACTCGTGCGCCAGCTGCTGGGTCAGATTGATCATCGCGGCCTTGCTGACGCCGTAGGCGCCGATGAACGGCGAGGGCGCGAGGCCCGCGACCGAGGCTATGTTGACGATCGCGCCGCCGTTGTCCTTCTGCCAGGCGTGCCAGGTCTTCTGGGCGAAGCCGAGCGCGGAGATCACGTTGGTCTCGAAGACCTTGCGGGCCACGTCCAGGTCGAGGTCGGCGATCGGACCGAAGACGGGGTTGGTGCCCGCGTTGTTGACCAGGAAGTCCAGGCGGCCGAAGGCCTCCATGGTGCGCTCGACGGCCTCGGCCTGGTGGGCCAGGTCGTGCGCCTTGCCGGCGACGCCGATGACCCGGTCGGAGCCGAGCTTGTCGACGGCCTCCTTCAGCGCGTCCTCGTTGCGGCCGGTGATGCACACGCGGTCGCCACGGGCGACGAGCGCCTCGGCGACGCCGTAGCCGATGCCGCGGCTGGCGCCCGTGACGAGGGCGACCTTGCCCGAGAGCTCGGGGAGTTCAGCGGAAGTCATGTACCCGATTCCCTTAGTTGAGCGGTCCGCCGGCGACGTACAGCACCTGGCCGGAGACGAAGCCGGCCGCCTCGCCGGTGAAGAAGGCGATGGCGTTGGCGATGTCCTCGGGCTCGCCGACGCGCTGCACCGGGATCTGGGTGGCGGCGGCCTTCTTGAAGTCGTCGAAGCCCATGCCGACGCGGTCGGCGGTGGCCTTGGTCATCTCGGTGGCGATGAAGCCGGGGGCGACTGCGTTGGCGGTGATGCCGAACTTGCCCAGCTCGATGGCGAGGGTCTTGGTGAAGCCCTGGAGGCCGGCCTTGGCGGCGGAGTAGTTGACCTGGCCGCGGTTGCCGAGCGCCGAGGAGGAGGAGAGGTTGACGATCCGGCCGAAGCCCGCGTCGACCATGTGCTTCTGGACGGCCTTGGTCATGAGGAAGGAGCCGCGCAGATGGACGTTCATGACGGTGTCCCAGTCGGAGACGCTCATCTTGAACAGCAGGTTGTCGCGCAGCACGCCCGCGTTGTTGACCAGGATCGTGGGGGCGCCCAGCTCCTCGACGATCCGGGCGACGGCCGCCTCGACCTGCGCCTCGTCGGACACGTCGGCGCCGACCGCGATCGCCTTGCCGCCGGCCGCGGTGATCTTCTCGACGGTGTCCTTGCAGGCGGCCTCGTCGAGGTCGATCACGGCGACCGCGCGCCCCTCGGCGGCCAGTCGTACGGCGGTGGCGGCGCCGATGCCGCGCGCCGCGCCGGTGACTACCGCGACCCGCTGTTCAGTGGTGGACATTGCTGCTTCTCCTCGCCCTTGAGAGAACCTGTCGGGGCCCTCGGAACCGAGCCCCTCGTGCGGTGAGCGACCGCTTAGTACCTTCAGTACACGTGACGCTAGAAGCCCTGGCACCCGGTGTCAACGGCACACCGGGCGCGTGTGATCCATTACCTCACCAAGAGGTCCAGCAACCGCTCCGTCTCGGCGGCCGGGTCGGTGGTCAGGCCGGTGTGCACGGGACCGGGCTGGACGATGGTCGAGCGGGGCGCGATCAGCCAGCGGAAGCGGCGGCCCGCGTCGTCCCCGGCGGCCTGCCCGGCCTCCTCCCCGCCCGCGCAGTGGCGCTCGATCGCACCGAGCGCCGCCCGGATCCCGGCCAGGTCCGCCTCCGGGTCCAGGGCGAGCAGCCGGGCCTCGTCCAGATGGGTACGGGCGCCGACGTAGCCTCGCGCGCGGCTGTAGACGACGACGCCCGCGTTGATGCACTCGCCGCGCTCCACGCGCGGTACGACCCTGAGCAGCGCGTACTCGAACACGTCCCGGTCGCCGCCCTGGCCCGCCCGGGTGATGTGCCGCTCGGTGACATGGCCGGCCATGTGGATGTGGGTCTCGCTCACTTGGTCCCCTCGATGCCGGTGATGCGTTCGGCGATGACGGCCGCCCGCGCGAGCAGCGGGCCGGCGTAGGCCCGGCGCAGGTCGTCCGGGGTGTCGAAGCCGGGCTCGTCGGTGAGCCAGGCGTCCGGGATCTCGGCGGTGACCTCGGCGAGCAGGTCCTCGGTGACCCGGGGCGCCAGGGCGGCCGCGGCGGCGGCGACGTCCGGGGCGAAGCGGGCGAGGGCGTGGTCGGCGGCGTCGTAGGGGCGGGCCGCGGAGGCCTCGGCGGAGGGCCAGTTGTGGTGCCAGATCATGGTCGCGCCGTGGTCGATGAGCCACAGCTCGCCGCGGTGCACCAGGAGGTTCGGATTGCGCCAGGACCGGTCCACGTTGTTGATCAGCGCGTCGAACCAGACGATCCGGCCCGCTTCCTCGGGGCTCACCGGGAAGGCGAGCGGGTCGTAGCCGAGGGCGCCGGAGAGGAAGTCCATGCCGAGGTTGCTGCCGCCGCTGGACCTGAGCAGGTCCTGCACCTGCTGTTCGGGTTCGCCGAGGCCCAGGACCGGGTCCAGCTGGACGGTGACCAGGCGGGGCATCCGGAATCCGAGGCGGCGGGCGAGTTCGCCGCACACCACCTCGGCGACCAGTGTCTTGCGGCCCTGTCCGGCGCCGGTGAACTTCAGGACGTAGGTCCCGAAGTCGTCGGCCTCGACGAGCCCCGGCAGCGAGCCTCCCTCACGCAGTGGCGTGACGTAACGGGTCGCGGTGACTTCCTTGAGCATCGCCCCAGGTTACTGGTGGCGGCCGACAGCAGGCCCACAGCGGGCGCCTACGGCCGCCTCATACCCGGACGGCAAGGATCTGGCTGCCCGTCTGAACGGGCGGCGCCCGGGCGCCGTACCCCTGGACGGATCACGAGAAGCTCCGCGGAAGGGAATCCCACATGACCAGCGCCTCGTCCCAGCCCCTCGCCGGACCGGCCCGCCGCACGGTGGTGGCGGCGGCCGGAGCGGCGGGGCTCGCCGCCGCGCTGACCGCCTGCGGTTCCGGCGACAACAGCTCGTCCGACACGGTCAACACCGGGTCCGGTTCCTCCGGCACGACCGGCTCCACGGGAGCGTCGCAGAACAGCGGCGGCTCCACCGGGGGCGCCGCGCTCGCCAAGACCTCCGACATCCCCGAGGGTGGCGGGAAGGTCTTCAAGGACCAGGGCGTGGTGGTCACACAGCCGGCGGCGGGCACGTTCAAGGCGTTCTCGTCCAAGTGCACCCATCAGGGGTGCGCGGTCGGCAGTGTGGCGAACGGCGTGATCGTCTGTCCGTGCCACAACAGCCACTTCTCCGCCGAGGACGGAAGTGTGAAGCAGGGCCCCGCCACCCAGCCGCTGCCCGCGGCGAAGATCACCGTCTCCGGCGACGAGATCAAGCTGGCCTGAGCCGGCTCAACCGCGCGGGCGCGGCCGTTTCAGACAGCCGAGCACCTCGTCGGTGGTCGAGACCGTGGCGACCAGCGCGAGGGTGTGCCGGATCATCGCGGAGGTGTACTCGGCGGGCACCCCCGCGACGGCGTCGGCCGGGACGACGGCGGTGTAGCCCAGGTTGACCGCGTCGAACACCGCGTTGGGTATCGCCACATTGGCGGAGACACCGGTGACGATCAGTGTGCGGCAGCCGAGGTTGCGCAGCAGGGCGTCGACGTCGGTGCCGTGGATCGGGGACAGGCCGTGCAGCCGTCGTACGACGAAGTCCTCCTCGGTGACCTCGATCGGGGGCGCGACCCGCACCGCCGTAGTGCCGCTCAGCTGCTGCACGGGAAGCCGCTCGGCGGCCCGGAACAGCCGGGCGTTGCGGCTCGCGCCCCGGCCGTCCGGGCGGCGCTCGGCGATCGCGTGGACCACCTGGACACCGGTCTCGTGGGCGGCGGCGACCAGCCGGGCCACATTGCGCAGTGCGCCGGAGGAGCGGGCCTCGCGGGCGAGTTCGGGCAGGGCGCTGTCCGGGCCGACGACCCCCTGCTGGCACTCCACGGTGAGCAGGACGGTGCTCACGGGGTCGAGGAGTTCGCCGAGCTGTTCGTACGACGGCATGGCGCGCCCCCTTGAGACGATCCCGTTGAAACCGGCCTGTTCTCTTTTCTGACGTGATGTCAGAGGATCACCAGGACACCATAGTTCTCTGGCACGACGTGGGAGAAGAGGGGGCCGCATGACCGTCACTGAGCAGCGCCGGGGCCGGAAGATCATGATGACGCCCGGCGAGCTGGACGAGTTCCTCACCAGTCAGCGCACCTGCCGGGTCGCGACCGTCTCGGCGGACGGCGCGCCGCATGTGAGCGCGCTCTGGTTCGCCTGGGACGGCACCTCGCTGTGGCTGTACTCGGTGGTGCGCAGCAGGCGCTGGGCCCAGCTGCGCCGCGATCCGCGGGTGGCCGTCGTGGTCGACTCGGGCGAGGAGTACGACCAGTTGCGCGGGGTCGAGCTGTCCGGCCGGGTGGAGTTCGTGGGAGAGGTGCCGCGCACCGGAGAGCTGTGCGCCGAACTCGACACGCCCGAGACGCTGTTCGCACGGAAGAACTTCGGGCTGGACGAGATGCCGCACGACGGCCGCCACGCCTGGGCCCGGCTGACCCCGGAGAAGATCGTCTCCTGGGACTTCCGCAAGCTGGGGTCGCCGTAGGGCTCAGCCGACCTTCTGTGCGGCCGCGCGCAGGGCCTCCACCGCCGCCCGGATCGAGGGGCGGCGGTCGGCGTCCGCTCGCCAGACCACGTACACGTGCCGGCGCACCCGCTGCTTGAGTGGCACGAGGACCACGCCCTCCGGGACGGGATGCCGGCCCAGCAGCGGCGCGATGCACACACCCAGTCCGGCGGCGACCAGACCGAGCTGGGTGTGGGTCTCGCCCGCGCGGTGGCCGACGATCGGCTCGACGCCCTTGGACCGCAGGGTGAACATCAGCCACTCGTGGCAGAACTCGCCCTCGCCCCAGGTGATCCACTCGTCCTCGGCGAACTGAGTGAGGTCCACCTCGTCCCGGCCGGCGAGCCGGTGCCCGGCCGGCATGGCGACCTCGGCCGGGTCGTCCAGCAGGGGTGCCTTGACCAGGCCGTCGGGCACGGGCATCGGCTTGTTGTACCAGTCCAGGACCACCGCGAGATCGAGATCGCCCCGCACGACGGCCGCGATGCCCTGCTCCGGCTCCAGCTCGCTGGAGCGCACGCGCAGCCCGGGATGCCGGGCCCGCAGCGCGCCGAGCGCGACCGGGAAGAGCCCGCGAGCGGCGGTCGGGAACGCGGACAGCCTCAGCTCGCCGACGACCTGCCCGCGATGCGCCTCCAGGTCGGACTCGGCGAGCTCGACCTGCGACAGGATGCGCGCCGCATGCTCCGAGAGCAGCCGGCCGGCGTCGGTGAGCCGCACCCCCCGGCCGTTCTTGGCGAGCAGCTGCTGGCCGATCTCGCGCTCCAGCTTGCCCAGCTGCTGGGAGACGGCGGATGTGGTGACGTGCAGCGCGTCCGCGGCCGCGCTCACCGAGCCGTGCCGGGCGAGGGCGTCCAGGGTGCGCAGGCGCTCCAGGTTCAACATGTAAGGGATTCTAAGAGGTACCAGGTGGGAAATGTCGATTGTGCTACGAGGTTGCCTCCAGCATCCTTGAGGCCATGAGTACGGCCACCGCACCCACGACCCAGTCCCTCGCCCCCGCCCGGCCCCGCGCCCGCCTCGACTGGCGACTCCGCTTCGGCGCGCTGTCCCTGATCTGGGGCTTCAGCTTCCTGTTGATCAAGGTGGGCACGGAGGGCTACGCACCCTTCCAGGTCACCCTCGGGCGTCTGGTGTTCGGTACGGCGGTGCTGGCGGCGGCGATGGCCGTCAAGCGGGAGAAGCTGCCGCGCGGCGCCCGGCTGTGGGGGCATATGGCGGTCGCCGCGTTCTTCCTGAACGCGCTCCCGTTCTCGCTCTTCGCCTATTCCGAGCTGACGATCCCGTCCACGCTGGCCGGCATCTGCAACGCCACATCGCCCCTGTGGGGCATGGCCCTGTCGCTGGTCGCCCTCTCCGAGGACCGGCCGACCCGGGTTCGCGTGGCCGGGCTCGGGCTGGGATTCCTCGGGGTGCTGACGGTCCTGGGCGCGTGGCAGGGCTTCCATGGGCTCGACGCCACGGGTACGGCCATGGCCCTGCTGGCCTCGCTGAGCTACCCGGTGGGCTGGATCTACGTGCGGCGGACGCTCGCGGGGACGGGCAACTCCCATCTGTCCATGACGGGGGCGCAGTTGCTGCTCGCGACGCTTCAGCTGGCGGTCGTCACCCCGCTGTTCGCCGGGTTTCCCACGCATGTCTCGCCGGTGCCGCTGCTCGCGATCGCCGCGCTGGGCGCCCTGGGCACGGGGCTGGCGGTGCTGATCCAGTACGGCCTGGTCGCCGAGGTCGGCCCGACGACCGCGCAGATGGTCACGTACTTCATCCCGGTCATCGCCACGGCGGCCGGTGTGGCGATTCTCGGGGAGTCGCTGCGGTGGACCACCCCGGTGGGAGCGTTGATCGTTCTTGCGGGGGCCGCGCTCACTCAGGTGCGGCGCAAGAGCGCCTGATGGGGAGGGGTGCGGGGCTGTATCGATGTGCGGCTCCGCCTCAGCCATAGACGCGCGCCGCTGACGGTCGTACCGCTGCTGCCACCGCGTCTGCCAGGAGGCTGATGTCCTCCTCGGTGAGGGTCGAGATCGTGATGCGGATCGCCGGGCCGCTGTTCAGGCGGAAGCGAGCCCCCGGTGCCACCGCCCAGCCCGCCTGCAGCAGTCGGGCCACCGCGCCGGTCTCGTCGGGGACCGGTACCCACACGTTCATGCCGCTGCGGCCGTGGGCGGCGACTCCGCGTTCCGCCAGCGCGTCGACCAGCGCGTCCCGCCGGGCGGCGTATGCCTTCGCCACCGCCGGCCGGTCCACCGCGCCCTCGGACCACAGGCGGGCCACGGCCCGCTGTAGCAGCAGGCTCACCCAGCCCGGGCCGAGGCGCTGGCGGCCGCGTACCCGGTCGACGGTGACCGGGTCGCCGGCGACGACGGCCACCCGCAGGTCGGGGCCGTAGGCCTTGGAGGCGGAGCGGACGACGGCCCAGTGGTGGGTGACGCCCGCGAGCGGATGCAGCGGGAGGTCGACGATGCCGTGGCCGTGGTCGTCCTCGATCAGCAGGGTTCCCGGGTGCTCGCGCAGCACCGCGCGCAGGGCACGCGCGCGTGGGGCGGTCACCGAGGCACCGGTCGGGTTCTGCGCGCGGTCGGTGACGATCAGCGCGCGGGCCCCGGACTCCAGGGCCCGGCGCAGGTCTTCGGGGCGCGGCCCGTCGTCGTCCATGCCGACCGGGACGGCGCGCAGGCCCAGCGCCGGGACCAGGTCGAGGACACTGCCCCAGCCGGGGTCCTCGACGGCGACCGCGTCGCCCGCTCTGAGGTGCGCGGCGAGGACGCGCTCGATGGCGTCGAGGGAGCCGGAGGTCACGGTCAGCGGGCCGTCCGGGACGCCGTCGGCGTCGAGTTCGGCGCGGGCCGTCCGGACGAGTTCCGGGTCCATCGGGTCGTCGCCGTAGAGGACGGGCCGCCGGTCGCCCTCCTGTGCCGCCGCGGCGAGGGCCGGGGCGAGATGGGGCAGCAGGGCCGGGTCGGGGTTGCCGGCCGCCAGGTCGCGGCCCCCGGCGGGGACCTCCACCCGCAGTTCCTCGCGGCCGGTGGTGGCCGGCTTGGGCCGGACCCGGCTGCCCCGGCGGCCGGCCGTCTCGATCACCCCCCGCTCGCGCAGGATGCGGTAGGCGGCCGCCACGGTGTTGGGGTTCACCCGGAGCCGGGTCGCCAACTCCCGCATGGGAGGCAGCGGTTGACCGGGCCGTAGCTCACCGGTGCCGACCGCGCGCTCGACGCTGGCCGCGATCTCGGCTGCGCCACGCCCGTCGATGGGATACTCTCCTAGCACAAAGGACATTATGCACTAGTGCAATATCAACCGCAAGATCGCCAGATCGCCGTTGCTCGCCCATGGAGGAACCGTCATGCAGGGGACGACCGAGGAAGCCCGGGCCGCCGCCTACACCCCGACCGAGCGCACCGTGCCCACGCGCTCCGCGGACCGGGCGTCGTACGACAGGGAGCTGGTGCACGCGATACTCGACGAGGGGTACGTCTGCCACCTCGGCTTCGTCCGCGACGGTGCCCCGGTGGTGCTGCCGACCCTGTACGGCCGGGTCGGCGAGCGGCTGTACGTGCACGGATCCACCGGTTCCCGCCCGCTGCGGATGACCGGCGAGACCGACCCGGGGCTGCCGGTGTGCCTGACGGTGACCCACGTGGACGGGCTGGTGCTGGCCCGGTCCGCGTTCCACCACTCCATCAACTACCGCTCCGTGGTGGTGCACGGCGTCGCGCACCAGGTCACCGACCCCGAGGAGCGGCGGCTGGCCCTGGACGCGCTGGTGGACCACGTCGTGCCGGGCCGCGCCGCCGACTCCCGGCCCGCGAACAAGAAGGAACTGGCCGCCACCGCGGTGATCCGGCTGGACCTGGACGAGGTCTCGGCCAAGGTCCGCACCGGCGGCGCGAACGACGATCCGGAGGACCTCGCCCTGCCGCACTGGGCCGGCGTCGTCCCGCTGCAGAAGGGCTACGCCGCGCCGGTCCCCAACGCCGACCTGACACCGGGCGTCGAACTGCCGGCCTACCTGAAGGCCCTGTAGGGCACGGACAAGGCGCCGCACCGGAACCGCCGCCCGACCGCCGCGCGGGCCTCTCCCACCGCGAGGCCCGCGCCCGCGCCGAGCAGGAGCAGGGCGCCCAGCGCGAGGAGGACGGTGCCCGCGCCGAGCGCGACCGGCCCGCTTCGGCGGGGCGCGCGGACGTCGTCTGCGGGCGAGCACCGTCCGGTCCTGCGCGCACCTGCGCGGGGCCGGTGGTCCCTCAGACGCGCCTCAGGCGGCCGGGGGCGGCAGGACGACTGCCTTCGACGGCCTGATCAGCACCTCAGGCAGCCGTACCGCGGGCCGTCAGCTCCCTTTCGGCCCCGCCCGCGGCCACCGGCTCGGCGGAGCCCTTCGCGGGGGTCGAGGACTGGGCGATGAACGCTCCGACCAGGACGACCACGCCACCGGCCACCTGGGGCGCCGACAGGTGTTCGCCGAGCAGCACCCAGGCCAGCACGGTGGCGATGACCGCCTCCAGACAGGCGACGACACCGGCGACCTGCGGGGACAGCCGGCGCACGGACAGCACGCCCGTGACGTACGCGACGACGGTGGCGATCAGCACGATCCAGCCCAGCAGCGCGAGGGCCGGTACGGCGGTGCCGTTCATGTCGGCGGAGCCGGTCAGCACCGACCAGCGCATGCTCCACGGGCGGGCGACGACCGTCAGCACGAGGGCCCCGACGAGCAGGCCGTAGGCGATGACGCCGAGCGGGTCGGGCGCCTCGTCGCCCGCCTCGCCGCCGTGGTCGGCCAGGACGAAGTAGCCGACCTGGCAGCAGGCGGCGCCGAGCGCGAGCAGCAGGCCCAGCGCGTCGAAGCTCAGCCCCGACCAGACCTCCACCACACAGGCGAGACCGCCGGCCGCGAGGACCACGCCGAGCGCGGCGGCGCGCGTCACGGGCCGCCGCTGCACGAACCGGACCCAGCCGAGCACCAGCGCGGGGGCCAGGTACTCGACGAGCAGCGCCACGCCCACCGGAATACGGGACAACGCGGCGAAGTAGCAGGCCTGGACGCCGGCCACGGCGAGCAGTCCGAACCCGGCGAGCAGCGCGGGCCGGCGGCGCAGCAGCGCGCGGTGCCGTACGGCGACGGGCAGCGTGACGACGGCGGCGCCGGCCACGCGCAGCCAGACCACGTGGAGCGGGTCGAGGCCCGCCTCGATCAGCGGCTTGGCGGCCACTCCCGACCCGCCGAAGGCCAGTGCCGAGGCGAGCGCGAGACCGAGCCCGGCACCCTTGCCGCGGCTGCCCTGACTGCTCTCTGACGTACGCACGGGCACATGATGACAGGCGACGACATGAGCGTCATCCCCGTTGACACCTGTCTCAGGGGCTGGACGTCCGCCGGTGTCAGTGGGTCGGGCCGCTGTCGCCGGCGTACTCGTCCGGGCCGGGTCCGACCGGAGTGTTCAGCTCGCGGATGCCGGCGCGTCCGAGGACCTCGACGGCCCGCGCGCCCGGTTCCGCGGTGAGCGCGGCAAGGAGGTCGAGGCCGGTGACGCGGGGCTCGCCGCGCAGCCGGGCCCGCTCGCGGGCGTCGGCGAGGGCGGCGGCAGCCGTGGGCGACCAGCCGGCGGCGTCCCTCGGCTCGCGGGCGCGGGGCACGACCGCGGCGGGTACGACGGCGAGCGCGCCGGAGTCCTCGACGCTGCCCTGCCAGCGCAGCCCGTAGCCGATGCTGCGCTGTACCAGGTAGCCGAGCAGCCGGGCGAGTTGCTGCGGGCCGCCGACCGCGGCGCGCACCTCGGGATCGTGCTCCAGGAGGGAGTGCAGCAGATGGGCGGTGTCGGTCTGGCGGTCCCCGTCCCGGACGGCCCTCCGGCGCGCACCGGCGATCACCGCTGCCAGCTCGGCGCCGAGCACGGCATCGTCGTCCGGGTGCGCCGCCTCGTCATGGGCGGTCCAGTGGGCTGTACGGGGTTGCACAACCCCTACCCCATCAGCCTCAACGGGCCGGGTCATCCACGAGCGGAACCATCTTCGCGTCCCACACAGAGTGGACCTGGGCGTTCGGGATCTCATCCTTACGGAGGAGAATCACTCACGGAGCCGGCACTCGGAATTCCTGACGGTTCATCAGTATTGAATGTTCACGCCCCTGCGGCTACGTTCCGCGACACCTTAGCCCGCTACGCCCGATCCGAAGGGGTGGTCCCATGGCCGAAGTCAGCGCGGAGGCACGCATCCAGGCACCGGCCGAGGAGGTGTGGGCCCAGCTCACCGACTGGTCGTCGTACGGGGAGTGGAACGCCACCCACACCAGCTTCCCCGACGGGGGCCCGCAGAGCCTGGCCGTGGGCGGGACCTTCCAGGAGAACATGAAGCTGATGGGCTTCCCGGCCGAGGTCGACTGGACCATCGAGGAGCTGGAGCCGGCCCGGGTGTTCGCCATCCGGGGCAAGGGCCCGATGGCGGTGACGGTCGCCACCCGCTACACCCTCACGCCCGACGGCGACGCCACGTCCGTGCGGATCGACGGCGAGTTCACCGGCGCGGCGGTGTCGCTGATGGCGGGCAAGCTGAAGGACTCGGCGACGGCCGCGCTGAACGAGTCGCTGCGCAAGCTGGCCGGCCTGGTCGCCTGAGTCCGGGCGCGCGAAGGCGCCCCGCGCGGTGTCGCACGGGGCGCCCGGTCCGACGTACGAGCCTCAGTGCTCGTCGGCGAGGATCAGGTACAGCTTCTTGCGGGCGTCGTTGATGACGGCCAGCGCCTTTTCGCGCTGTTCCTTGCTGCCGGTCTTCCAGACCTGACTGAAGGCCTCCATCAGACCGAAGCCGGCCTGACGGATCTCACTGAGGGCCTCCCAGTCGACCCCGCGGGAGGCCTCCTCCCAGGGGGCGTCCGGACCCTCGTCGGCGGCGGCACGCCCGTCCTCGGTGAGCGCGAACAGCTTCTTGCCGCCCTCGCTCTCGCTGGCGATCAGGCCCTCGTCCTCCAGCAGCTGGAGCGTGGGGTAGACCGAGCCGGGGCTGGGCTTCCACGCGCCGCCGCTGCGTTCGGCGATCTCCTGGATCATCTCGTAGCCGTGCATGGGACGGTCCTTGAGCAGGGCCAGGATCGAGGCCCGCACATCACCGCGCCGCGCCCGACCCCTAGGGCCACCGCGCCCTCGGGGTCCCCAGGGGCCTGCCCCGAAACCGGGGCCGCCGGGGCCGAACCCCGGGCCGCCCGGACCGAAGGGCCCGAAGGCGGCCCGACGCCGGTCGAATCCACCCATGCCCCGCTGGCCGGGGCCCTCGTGCCGATGTCCGTGCTCGTATCCGTGAGTACGCATCGCGATCACTCCGTTCGATCGATGATCTGTCACGTATGCATCGCGTATCGTTCGCGATACCTCAACGATATATCGGAACCGATCGCATGACAAGGCCTCTGGATGCAGCCAGGTGTCCTGTCTCACTCAATCGAGTCGTTTTCTCAACGAACCGAGTCGTTCGGGCTTCTGTCTCAGCGAACCTGTCGCGCCGCTGAAAGCGCTGGGGGTGCTGGATGGCTGTACCGGCTGGGGTGGATCAGGCGGGGCCGTGCGTCGAGTTGTCGTACGTGGACGCGGTACACGGGCGTCGTCGGCGTCCGCTGCGGGACTGTGTGACGGGTCGAGGATGTTGCTCCGGTACGCACGTTCCGGTGGTCGCAAGGAGCCATCCCGCCACCACGCCGGCCCGATGAAACCGATGCCGAAACACGGTGGAGCCCCTTCCACCCCTACTACCGCTGCTGAGCCTGAGTACAGCCTGCTCACATTCCGAGCGACGGGGCATTGGGTTCACCCCGGCGGTCCTGTCAGGGCCTTGATGGCGGGGCGGAGCAACGCGGCGATGTGATCCGCAGGGGCCTCGCGAAGCGCGGCCAGGCCGAGGAGTTGGTGGCCGATGGTCACGCCCAGCAACGCGGTGACAACCAGTGCGGCACGCAGTTCGGGATCCTCGGCAGCGGGCAGGGCGGCACCGACGCTGTCGATCTGCCGGCCGAGAGCGGCACGAACGTGATCGGCTGCCGCCTGGTCGGTGAGCATCGACCGCATCATCGCCAGCGTGCCCTCGGGAAGACCACCGAGCTTGAGGCCGAGCGAGGCCAGCAACTGATCGACGAGCTCGTCGGCATCAGTGGCCGTCAGCGGGGCGGGCAGCGCCTGCACAGCTTGGCTGAACAGCTCCCGCTTCGAGCCGAAGTACTGCATGACCAGAGCCGGATCGACGCTCGCCGCGGCCGCCACGGCGCGAATGGTGGTGCGCTCGAATCCCTTCTCGGCGAACAGCTCCCGGGCGCTGTCGAGGATGCGCACCTCGGTCGCTCGGCGTCGGTCGGCTCGGGACTGGCGAGAAGTGGACACCAATTCACTCTACAGCCGTTGACCGAACTTCCGGCCGACCCTACGGTGATTGGGTCAACAAGTGTTGAGCGAATGGAAATGGCCACCGTGTCGCATCTGGATACACCTGCTGCTCGCACCCCTCACGAGGTGCTGACCTGCTACTACCAAGCCATGCTCGACAAGTCCCCAGACGATCTCGCTGATCTCTATGCCATCGACGCGGTGCACGAGTTCCCGTTCGCCTCACCCGGATTCCCTCCATACTTCGAGGGTCGTGAGGCCGTGCGCGCCGGATACCGGGCAGCCTGGGGCGCCAGCCCCGTCCAGGTGGAGGAGGTCAGGAGGGTCGCCGCCTACGAGACCGCCGATCCCGAAGTGATCGTCGCCGAGCATGTCGTGGTGGGAACGCTGCCGGCCAAGGCCACCACGTTCACCGTCCCCGGCCTCCTGATACTCCACGTCCGCAACGGACTGATCACGCGAGTCCGCGACTACATGGACGGCTTGGGCGTCGCCGGCGCCAGAAAGTGAAGGCCCGAGCAGTACAGCGGCAGCCTGACCTGAGACGAGACGGCACTCAGCCCGTTCGGCCCTGACCCCCGGGGTCTGTCTCGACGAATCAAGTCCTCGCGTCTCACCCGATCCAGTCCACGCAGGTCAGCGCAAGGGCGGACGACCAACTTCTTGAGACAGGACACCAGGAGAACGCGGCGCCCGAAGGGTGGATGCTCAGCCGACCATTCCACCGCTGGGCATCGTCGAACTGCTCCATGCCGACCAGGCTGAGGTGTCCCGCGAACCTCGGTCGCCCCGGCCCTCCGCCCGCAGCGGGCAGCCGGTGCCGCCACGTGAGGTGAGGTCCGCGCGCAGTGCGGTCAGTTCGGCCATGCGCACGTCGATGATCCGGATCTTGTCCTCGAAGAGGGCGGACAGGGCCTCGGCGCTGTCGGGGGCGTCCCGCAGCTCCTCCCCGTGCCGGGCGATCTCGGCCAGGGTGAAGCCGAGCGCCTGAGCGGTGCGGACGTAGCGCAGCCAGATCACGGTCTCCGGCGGGAAGTCCCGGTAGCCGTTGGGCAGCCGGTCGCCGTCGAGCACGCCGATCCGCTCGTAGAAGCGCAGGGTGTCCTTCGACAGCCCGGTGCGCGCGGCCAGTTCTCCGATACGCATGCTTCCCCCGCCGCCTGGTCGACTTGACCTTGGAGCGTACTCCGCTGTTTAGCGTGGGCGGCGCCCGAGCGAACCTTCCCGAGGAGTCCCCGATGACCCCTGCCTCCCCTGCCTATCTGCGCCTTGTCCGCGCGAGCGGCTGGTACGACCTGATCGTCACGGCCGGTTTCGCCACGCCGTGGACGTACGCCCTGCTGCACCGCCTGCTGTCGGCCGGAGGCGACGCGGCCGGCCTCGGCACCATGCCCGCGCTCACCCCTATGCAGACCCTGTACGCCAACCTGATGGGCTCGGTCGTCGTGGTCTGGTCCGTCCTGCGCGTGGTGCGGCCCCTCCCCCTGCACGGCCTCCTCGACGGCATCGCCCGCGCCCTCTTCGCCCTGTGGCAGGCGTATGCGCTGGCGCACGGCGGACCCGGGGTGCTGTGGCCGTTCCTCGTGCTGGAGGTCTCGTTCGGAGTCACCCAACTCGCCCCCTGGACAAGGCCGCGGGCCACGACCGTGCGCAAAACGTGCCAGGGTTCGTGAATTGGCCTTGGTCGGGCGGCCGTCGCGCCCTTAGCGTCGGCGTCATGCGCATTCGAATCGTGGACGCCTTCACCGACCGCCCCTTCGCCGGCAACCCGGCCGGAGTCCTGCTCCTGGACGACGTCTTCCCGGACGACGACTGGCTCCAGAACGTCGCCACGGAGGTCAACCACGCCGAGACGGCATTCGCCCACCGGCTGCCCGAGGGCGGCGAGGCGGACTGGGCGCTGCGCTGGTTCACGCCCGTCGCCGAGGTCGCCATGTGCGGGCACGCCACGCTCGCCACCGCCCACGTCCTGCACACCACCGGCGCCCACGAGGGCCCGGTGCGGTTCGCCACCCGCAGCGGCGTGCTCATCGCCACGCCCGCCGGGGACGGCTCCATCACCCTCGACTTCCCGACGGCCCCGCTCACCCCGGCCGAGATCCCGGCCGGGGTCGCCGAGGCCCTCGGCGCACAGCCGCTCGCCGCCTTCGACACCGGCCCGAACGTCGGCGACCTGCTGCTGGAGCTGGCCGACGAGAAGACGGTCCTCGGCCTCGCGCCGGACCACAAGTCCCTCGGCGCCTACTCCGCGCGCGGCATCATCGCCACGGCCCGCGCCGACGACCCGTCCCTGGGCTACGACTTCGTCTCCCGCTGCTTCTTCCCGAACGTCGGCATCGACGAGGACCCGGTCACCGGCAGCGCCCACACTGCGCTCGCCCCCCACTGGTCCGCGCGCCTGGGCCGCGAGGACCTCACCGGGCTGCAGGCCTCCCGCCGCACCGGGCTGGTGCGCACCGGCCTGCGCGGCGAGCGCACCCTGCTCACCGGCCGCGCGGTCACGGTGATCGAGGGCGAACTGCACGCGTGACCCCGGTGCTCAGGCCGTCGGCAGCCAGCCCACCTTGCCCGCGAGCAGGGCGTAGCCGACGAACGCGCCGATGTCGAGCAGGGAGTGGGCGACGACCAGCGGACCGACCCGTCCCCAGCGGCGGTACAGGTACACGAACACCACGCCCATGACCATGTTGCCGATGAAGCCGCCGACGCCCTGGTAGAGGTGGTATGAGCCGCGCAGGACCGCGCTGGCGACCAGCGCGGTCCCGGGGGTCCAGCCCAACTGGCCCAGCCTGCGCAGCAGATAGCCGACGACGATGACCTCTTCTAGGACCGCGTTCTGCACGGCGGACAGGATCAGCACCGGGAACTTCCACCAGACGTTCGGCAGCGCCTCGGGCACGACCGTGAGGTTGAAGCCGAGGCCGCGGGCGGCCAGGTAGAAAGCGATCCCGGTGCTGCCGATCACGGCCGCGATCGCGGCACCCCGGCCCAGGTCGGGCCAGGGCCGGGTGCGGTCGAAGCCGAGGGTGCGCAGGCTGCCGCCCTCGCGGATGAGCAGATGGGCGACCAGGGCGACGGGGACGAGCGCGCTGGCGATGCCGAACAGCTGCCAGGCCAGGTCGAGCCAGGGGCGGCCGGGCGCGGCCGAGGCGTTGAGGGTGGCCGCCTGGTCCTTCAGGCCGCCCGGCTTGGTGACCGCGCCGATGAAGCTGATCAGGGCGGAGACCCCGCTCGCGCCCAGCGACAGCGCCAGGACGAGCAGCGTCTCGTCCCGCAGGATGCGCCGCGGGTCGCGCTCCCGCGCCCCGGCACCGGCCACCGAGTCAGCCTCCACCTGCACCCCTGCCTCCATCCGGCTCATGGGCCCCTGGCCCACCTCTGCCTGGCAAGGATCGCAGAAGGAGATAAGCACCGCGTAGCGGCCGAGGACCTTGGCAGCTCCGCCGTCCAGCCGCTGATCAACCGAGAGGCACCGCCTCCGGCAGCCCCACCGGCCACATGTGCACCGGCTCCCCCACATGCATCAGCTCGGCATAGCGCCGGGTCGTGGCGGCCAGCGCGGCCTCGCGGGTCAGGCCCTGTTCCAGGAGCCGGTGGAACGTGGCCGCCTGCCAGGACGCCCCGTTCACCCGGCGCCGGCAGCGCTCCTCGATGACGCCCAGGTAGAGGTCCCGGTCGGCCGGCTCCACGCCCCAGGCGTCCAGCCCGGCCGAGGCCAGCGGCAGCAGCTCGTCGCGGACCAGGGTGACCGCGTCGACCTCGCCCGTGCCGCCGTAGCGTCCCCGCCGGGGCCACACGAACCGCGCGTCGATGCCGTACCGGCACGCGGCGTCGAAGTTGGCCTGCGCCGCGGCGAAGGACAGCCGGGTCCACACCGGGCGGGACTCCTCGGCGAGGGCGCGGACCAGGCCGTAGTAGAAGGCCGCGTTGGCGATCACGTCGGTGATGGTCGGCCCGGCCGGCAGCACCCGGTTCTCCACCCTGAGGTGCGGGACGCCGTCGGCGATGCCGTACACCGGCCGGTTCCAGCGGTAGATCGTGCCGTTGTGCAGCACCAGCTCGGCCAGTCGGGGCGTGCCGCCCGCCTCGACGACCTCCAGTGGCTCCTCGTCGTCGCAGATGGGCAGCAGCGCCGGGAAGTAGCGCAGGTTCTCCTCGAACAGGTCGTAGGCGGAGCTGATCCACCGCTCGCCGAACCAGGTGCGCGGCCGTACGCCCTGGGCCTGGAGCTCCGGCGGGCGGGTGTCGGTGGACTGCAGGAACAGCGGGGGCCGGGACTCCCGCCACAGCTCGTGACCGAACAGGAACGGAGAGTTGGCCCCGACGGCGATCTGCGCGGCGCACGCCACCTGTGCCGCGTTCCACACGTCCGCGAACCGGGCCGGGGTGACCTGCAGATGCAGCTGTACGGAGGTGCACGCGGCCTCGGGGACGATCGACTTCGAGGTGCACACGAGGTGTTCCACGCCCTCGATGTCGAGCCGGAAGTCCTCGCCGCGCGCGGCCACGATCTGGTCGTTGAGCATGGTGTAGCGGTCCACCTCGGAGAGGTTGGAGGAGACCAGGTCGTCGCGGTCGAGCGTGGGCAGGATGCCGATCATGACGATGCCGGCGTCCACCTCGCCCGCCTTGCGGTCGGCGTAGGCGAGCGAGGTGCGCAGTTCCTCGGCGAGCCGGTCGAATACACGTCCGCCCAAGCGGTGTGGGGCTATGTTGACTTCCAGATTGAACATGGCGAGTTCTGTTTGGAAATCCCGGCTCGCGATGCGCTCCAGCACCTGCCCGTTCAGCATTTTCGGCATACCGTCCGGCCCGGCGAGATTCAATTCGATCTCGACTCCCATGAGGTTCTTGGGACGATCGAATCGCTTCTCCCGCAACAGTCGCTCCAGTCCCGCGAGGCACTTCTGGAGCTTTTCGCGGTAGCGCTGGCGATCGGACAGGTCGAACTGCCCCGCCACGACCTTCTCCCCCATCGAAGTGTCCCTCCTCGGATGGGCGGGCCGACGGTCCGGCCGCCGGGCTCCCGGGTACGGGGGATGATGCCCCGTGGAAAGCGATCGATAACGCCCCGCGCGAGCCGGGCAGCCGCTACTCTGTCGGAATGTTCCCCGCGGCACATTCACGGGGCATGCGTCAGCCTGCACCTCGGGTTCCCCCGGCACCTCGTGAAAAACGCCGACGACATTCGGCCGACCGTTACCGGTGCGTATTACGAGGTCAGCAGCGGCGGGACGGTTCGGAAACCGGGAGGAGTCCCGCAAATCGTCGGCGCATTACCGCCTTGCGCGACTTCCCGAAATAAGATAGACGAAACAACGGCCGAACATGCGTCATATAAACTTCGCCCACAAGGCAGAAGGTTGACGCCTCGGTCCTGGTTCCTGCCGTGTTCAGGCCGTCCCCGAAGACGGCGGCAGGCCGAGCCGCACCCATGTTCACCGACCCGGGCCTCCACCCTTCCGGCCTTCCCGTGAGCAGACAGCGCCGTCCGCCCCACCCCTCCTCGCGCCGCCGCGCCTGTCGAACGAGAGAGGCGACCCACATGCCGCTGCACGTGCCCCCTGCCCCCGCGCCTGCCCTGCGTTCCGTCCTCACCGCCCTCGGTTCCCCCACCGCGGTGCGTGAGGCCCGCACCCCCTCCCTGCGCGCCGCGCCGGGGCCGACGACCCCCGAACTCCCGCTGCCCGTGCACGTACTGGACCGCATCACCGCACCGGGCCTGTCCGCGACCCGGCTGGCCGGCTGGCGCTTCCTGATCCGCTGCGGCGACCGGGCCGTGGCCGCGGCGGACACCATGCTGACCCCCGACGGCTGGGCCTTCTCGCACTTCTTCGAGGGCCCCTACGTCCCCTCCACCGAGCGCGCCCTGCAGCAGGCGGAGGCGCTGCAACAGCCGTACCAGGCCCGGCTGCTCTCCGTGCCCGGTCTGTACATGCTCACCCTGTGGCTGCACGGCGACCTCACCGCCGACGGAGCCGAGGGACATCCGGCCGGCACCGATCTGCTCGTCCCACTGGCGCCGGCGCCGCCCGGCATATCGGCGCACCGCCCCTTCCGGGTCACCGAGTTGCTTCCCGTGCTGACCCATCGTGCGACTCCGCTGCCGCTGCTCGGCCCGCCCGTGCTGGGCTCGCCCGCCTGACCGGCCGCCCGCGTACCCCGCTTGCCCGCAAGGGAAGCGGGGTACGTTCATGTCAGGGGTCCGGCCTGCAGGGACTAGCCCGATCCGGCCACTGCGAACCACCCGAAGTGACAGTGCACTTGGACTGAACCGTCCGCGCGGGTGACGCGTCATGAACCTGTGAGAAGCGGTGCTGCGAAATCCCTGCGGAATGACGCCGAGAAGGCAACACTGGGTTCCGACCGACTTATCACCACGGGGGACGGCCATGACCACGACAGAGCGAGAGATCCCACCCATGTGCCAGCACCAGCCACCGTGTCCGCCAGCCGAGTCCGCCGACCGGGAGTCCGCCCGTCTCGTGGCGCACCACCCGGAGCAGGGATGGAGTCTGCTGTGCAACGGCGTCCTGCTCTTCGAGGACACCGGTGAGCTGCTGCCCGACGGCCGGATCATCGCTCCGCACCGCCCGCTGGGTGCGGAGCATGTGATGACCGCCGCCTGAGCGGAGCGCGGGCGAACGACCCGAGGGGCCGGCCGCACCCATCCGGTGCGCACCGGCCCCGATGTGTGTCCGGGGTCGGCTACGGCCCGTAGCCGGGCGCTATCGGAGAGCGTCCCGCAGCGCCTGGTACGCCGGCTTGGGCTTCAGCTGTTCGTCCCAGGGCAGGGCGGCGCCCTCGCCCGGGAAGAAGGCCGGGATCCAGGAGTATTTGTCGGTGTAGTCCCAGATGGTCAGGCCCACGCAGCGGCGGACGGCCAGACAGGCCTTGCTCAGGCTCCCGTACCAGCTCGCCTGCTCGGCCAGCTTCTCCTCGGTCGCCGGCAGCTGCATCCGGATGTCGACCTCGGTGAGGGCGGTGTCCAGGCCCAGGGCGGAGAAGCGGCGCAGGTTGTCCTCCAGGCTGCTCGGATAGCCGTACTGCAGGGCCAGATGGGTCTGGAAGCCGATGCCGTCGAGCGGCACGCCCTGGGCCTTGAGGTCCTTGGCCAGCGTGTAGTAGGCGTCGCTCTTCGGGCCGACCGCCTCGATGTTGTAGTCGTTCAGATAGAGCCTGGCGTGCGGGTCGGCCTCGTGGGCCCAGCGCAGCGCGTCGGCGATGTAGCCGGGGCCGAGGGTCTTGTACCAGAGCGTCTCGCGATAGGTCCCGTCCTCGTTGAAGGCCTCGTTGACGACGTCCCAGGAGTACACCTTGCCCCGGTAGTGCCGCACCTCGGTGGTGATGTGCTTCTTCAGCACGGCCCGCAGCTCGCTCGCGGTCCACTGCCTGGACGTGAGCCAGTCGGGCAGCTGGCTGTGCCAGACGAGGGTGTGGGCGCGGACCTTCTGGTGGTTCTTCCGGGCCAGGTTCACGATCTGGTCGCCGTTGGTCCAGTCGAAGACGCCCTGCCGGGGCTCGGTGGCGTACCACTTCATGCCGTTGCCGGGCGTGATCATGTCGAACTCGCCGCCGAGGATCTTCGTGTAGGCGCTGTCGGTGAGTTCGGGGTTGTCGGTTGCGCTGCCGAAGTAGCGGCCGTGGCGTTCGGCGAGGTCGGCGAGGGTGGGCTGCCGCTCGTGGGCCCGGGCCGCCGGGGCGGCGAGTCCGGTGGCCATGAGGGCGGCCGCGAGGGCGCCGGCGAGCCTGAGACGCGTGCTCGTGCTGGGCATGGTGCGACTCCTGTCTGTCGGAGGGGCTTTCAGCCTTTTGTGGCGCCCGCGGTGAGGCCGCCGACGAGCTGGCGTTCGGCGACGGAGTAGAAGGCGAGGGCGGGGACCATGGCGAGGACGAGGTAGGCGAAGACGCGTGCGGTGTCGGCGGAGGACTGGCCCTGGACCTGCTGCACGCCGATCGGGATCGTCCACCAGGTGTTGTCGGTGAACACCAGCAGCGGCAGGAAGAAGTTGTTCCAGCTGGTGACGACGGCGAGCACGGAGGCCGTGCCGAGCGCGGGCCGGGCCATCGGCAGCAGCACCCGCCAGAAGAAGCCGAGCGGTCCGCAGCCGTCGAGCGTGGCCGCCTCCTCCAGTTCGCCCGGGATCTGCCGGAAGAAGCCGCGCAGGATGATGATCGTCATTGGCAGCCCGAACGCGGCCTGCGGCAGGATCACACCCAGCGGGTTGTCCAGCAGTCCCATCGAGCGCAGCAGCAGGAACAGCGGCAGCGCCGCCACCGCGAAGGGGAACATCAGCCCCATCGTGAAGAGGGTGAACAGCAGCTCCCGGCCCCGGCCCACACGGTCTTGGTGGGTTCGGTGGTCGAAATGTTCCACCACTCGATCGTGGTCGTCCCCGAGGACGACCCTCCGTCCGGGTCGCCGCCGCAGCCGCTGAGTGCGGTCACACCGAGACCGGCGGCGACGGATGCCGCCAGAAGGCCGCGGCGGGACAGTGCAGGGTCGCCCATCTTGCGCTCCTTCGAAAAGTTTCGGAGTTGCTTCGCAGAGGGTGATTCCGAAACATTCGAAGAGAGCCTCGAACGTTCCGGACCGCGACTCTAGAAACGCGCGTGGGGAGCGTCAAGGTGTCGTGCAGGAGGTTGCGGGGTCGTACTCGAACCAGTCGAAGGCCGCGTGGCCCTCGGTGACGTACATCCCGATGACACAGCCGGTGAATCCGGTGGTCACCTGGGTGGAGAGATGACGACCGTCCAGTTCGGCCAGTCGGACGGATCCCTCGGAAGTTTCGACGGAGAAGGCGACGTGGTCGGGGCCGCTCCCGGGTCCGGGGTCGCGGGTCGCGCGGATGTCGACGGCCAGGGTGACCGGGCCCGCAGGCAGCGGGAGTTCCGCGACGCGCTGCCGCAGGGGGCCGATCCGGGCGATCACGGCCACGGTTCCCGCTTCCGGGCCGTGCTCGGCACGCGCCTCCAGGTCGTAGTGATGGTCCTCGTCGAGGCGGACGGACAGCCCGGCCCGGCCCGTCCAGTTCTCCAGCCGCGCGACGGTGACAAAGGTGTGGCCGGGCCGGTCGAGGCTGTCCCCGCCGGCGGTCAGCGTGAGCCGGCCGGGCCGCTCGGTGAGCGACCAGCACCTCCCTAGCCTGCGGCGCGGGGATATCCAGTACGGCGCGAGTACCGGCGAGGTGAAGTCATCACGCACCGGCGGCAGTTCGAGCGTGGTCCAGGCGGCGGGCGCGGGATGCCGCTCGCGCACCGGGCCCACCCGGGGCCGGCCGTCGGACCACTCCACCGGGACCAGGAAGGTCTCCCTGCCCAGCACATGGAACTCGGGGAAGCTGCCGCGCGGCCGGGTGCCGAGCAGCAGCATCCACCAGGTGCCGTCGGCCGCCTGGACCAGGTCGGCATGGCCGGTGCACTGGATCGGCAGACCAATGCCGCGGTGGGACAGCAGCGGGTTGCCGGGGGCCGGTTCCCAGGGGCCGCGCGGCGAGCGGGCGCGGGCGGCCGAGACACCGTGGCCCAGCGCGGTCCCGCCCTCGGCGAGCAGCAGGTACCGCCAGTCGCCGATCCGGTACATGCGGCGCCTCGGGGTCCCTGAGGCCCGTGCCGGACCACATCGGCAGCGGGCCTTCGAGCACCTCGCCGGTGCGCGGGTCGATCCGGGCCACGGTGACCCCGGCCATGGCGCACCACAAGGAACCGTCCTCGTCCCCAGGCCAGGTCGGGGTCGATACCGGGCAGGTCGATCCACACCGGGCCCGACCAGGGACCCTCGGGGCGCTCGGCGGTGACGAGGAAGGTGCCTGAGGCGCTGACGTTCGTGGTGACGACGTGGAAGAGCCCGTCGTGGTGGCGGATCGTCGGCGCGTAGATGCCGCCCGAGGCCGGTGTGGCGTCGGGCAGCGTCAGCTGTCCCGGCCGGTCGAGGACGTTGCCGATCTGGCGCCAGTGCACCAGGTCCTGGCTGTGGAACAGCGGGACGCCGGGGAAGTACTCGAAGCTGGAGCACACCAGGTAGTACTCGTCCCCGGCCCGGCACACGCTCGGGTCGGGGTGGAAGCCGGGGAGGACGGGGTTGTCGTAGGTTCGCATGGTTCGTCCCTAACAGGGCGCTCGAAAGTTTCGGCTGCGGCGTCGAATCTTGGCGAGCGGACGTGCCGGCCGCCGGGGAAAGACACCGCCGCCCCACTGGTCGAATCGCCGGTACGGGAGTGGGATGGAAGGAAGCAAGGGCCTTGCAGGGCGGGCACGACCGCGCGCGAGACGCCCCGGCGTCGCCCGCGAGGAACGGTGGAGTGATGTCCGGTTACGACGCCTCGACGACGGCTCGGGTGGTGGTCGGTGTGAGCGGCTCCCTGGGCAGCGTCACGGCCCTGCGGCGGGCCACCGCGCTGGCCCGCCGGCTGGGCGCGGAACTGTGGCCGGTGCTGGCCTGGGAGCCGCCGGGCGGTGACCCCGCCGCGCGCCGCTCCCCCGCCGCCGGTCTGCTGGTGGAGGACTGGCAGCGGCTGGCCGGACAGCGGCTGGCCTTGGTACTGGAGGAGATCTTCGGCGGGGACGCCCCCGGTGTGCCGATGCACGCCGTCGTCGTCCGCGGCGCCGCCGGCCCGGCGCTGGTGGCGACCGCCGACCGGGACAACGACGTCCTGGTGGTGGGCGCGGGCCGGCGCGGTCTGCAGCGCGCCTTCTCAGGCCGCGTCTCCCGGCACTGCCTGGCGCACGCGGTCTGCCCGGTGCTCGCGGTGCCGCCGTCCCCGCTGGAGTCGGAGCTGCTGTCCGTCCACCGGCGCAACACCTGGCATCTGCGCATGGACATCCGGCGCCTGTGAGGCCGGCCCGGGCGCGATGACGGCGCGATGAGGTGCCGCGGAGCCCAGGGCCTCGGTGCGGAATCCAGGGTCTTGATGCGCCGGGCGCGCTGGGGTTGCGTCAAGAACGGCCCGCCTGCCGTCAGAGCACGGTCAAGGAGTTGCTGCGGCCGTGCTCCGGCGGGACCAGGACTGTCTACCGTCTCAGGCATGAGGCACCGCGACGACACTCACACCCGGCTCACGGGCTCGTACCCGACCGGCACCGCCGGCACGGCGTACGACCGTGCCTGGGCAGCGGATGTGTGTGCGTCGCTCCGGTGCGCGGCCGTGCTGCTCGGGTTGCTGCTCCTCATCGACCGGGCGGCCGGCACCCTCACCTGGTGGCGCGGCGCCCTGTGGGCGGGCGTCGCCCTGTTCCTGTTCCTCGCCCTGTTCCTGTTCCTCGTGCTGCCCCCGGCGTCGGTCTCGGCCGGTGCGGGTTGGCCTGCCGCGCGCCGTCCGCTGCGCACCCGCCGCGTCCGCACCGATCTGCTTGTCGCGGTGCGCCCGCTGGACGGCGTCGCGCGGCGCCTGGTCCTGCGCGACGCCCTCGGCAACCGGGCCGAGATCGACCCCGAGGTCCTGATCCGCAACCCGGACCTGTGGCATCTGCTCGACGCGGGCGCCCGGGTGTCCGAGGCCGCCGGCACCCTCCTGTGCGGCCCGACCGCCCTGCGCGGCCTCGCCCGCCGCCTCGACCGGGAGACGGCCCGGGCGGTGTTCCGGGCCTCCGGCATGGAATGAGGCGGTGCGTCCAAGGCTCTGCGACCCGACCATCGGTGGCACTTCACGGCTCCCGGGACCATGACACTCGGTGGCCGCCTCCGGCTCCGCACCATGGGCGGTCGACCGGGCGGCCGTGCTCCCGGCGAACCTCTCCGGCCTCCCCTTCTTGATGGAGCTCTGCCGCTCCCGCGCCATTCTTAACGCAAGATTGACGCCCGCCCACCCCGGATCCGTGGGCCCAGGCGTCACTCTCTGCATACGCTGGTGCCCGCCGTCCGCGTGATGGCCGGAAACAAGCTGAGCCGCACACAGGAGCCCACTGATGGCCACGACCGAGCACCCCCCTCCCAGTCGCTTGCGCAACTGGATGCTGGAGGGGCTCTCCGACATGGGCAAGCACGGCGGCCACACCGGGCCTCACGCCGAGCCGGAACCCCCGCACAAGGGCCAGCGCTGGTGGCGCGTCATGTGCCTGACCGGTGTCGACTACTTCTCCACCCTCGGCTACCAGCCGGGCATCGCGGCGCTCGCGGCGGGACTGCTGGGGCCGATCGCGACCATCGTCCTCGTCATCGTCACCCTGGCCGGCGCGCTTCCGGTGTACCGCCGGGTCGCCGAGGAGAGCCCGCACGGCGAGGGTTCGATCGCCATGCTGGAGCGGCTGCTGTCCTTCTGGCAGGGCAAGCTCTTCGTGCTCACGCTGCTGGGCTTCGCCGCCACCGACTTCCTGATCACCATCACCCTGTCGGCCGCCGACGCCTCCACCCACCTGATCGAGAACCCGCATCTGGCCAGCGCCCTGCACGGACAGCAGATGCTGATCACTCTGATCCTGGTGGCGCTGCTGGGCGCGGTGTTCCTCAAGGGCTTCCTGGAGGCGATCGGCGTCGCGACGGCGTTGGTCGGTGTCTACCTCGCGCTGAACGTCGTCGTCGTGATCGTCGGCCTCTACCATGTGGTCACCGCGGGGCATGTGATCACCGACTGGTCCAGTGCGCTGACCGCGCAGCACGGCAACATCTTCGTGATGATCGGCCTGGCCCTGATCGTCTTCCCCAAACTCGCGCTCGGCCTGTCCGGCTTCGAGACCGGCGTCGCCGTCATGCCGCACGTCCAGGGCGACCCGGACGACACCGAGGAGAAGCCGACCGGCCGGATCCGGGACACGAAGAAGCTGCTGACCACGGCTGCGCTGATCATGAGCGCCTTCCTGATCGCGTCCAGCTTCATCACCACGCTGCTCATCCCGGCGAACGAGTTCAAGACCGGCGGCCAGGCCAACGGGCGCGCGCTCGCCTACCTCGCGCACGAGTACCTCGGCGGCGCCTTCGGCACGGTCTACGACATCTCGACCATCGCGATCCTGTGGTTCGCCGGCGCCTCCGCGATGGCCGGCCTGCTGAACCTGATGCCGCGCTATCTGCCCCGCTACGGCATGGCCCCGCACTGGGCCCGCGCCGTGCGCCCGATGGTCATCGTCTTCACGCTCATCGCCTTCCTGGTCACCTGGCTGTTCGACGCCAACGTCGACGCGCAGGGGGGCGCCTACGCCACCGGTGTGCTGGTGCTCATCAGCTCGGCGGCGATCGCGGTGACCATCGCCGCCCGCAAGGCGGGGCAGCGCAAGTGGACCATCGGGTTCGCCGTGATCTCCGCCGTGTTCCTCTACACGACCGTGGTGAACGTCATCGAGCGCCCGGACGGTGTGAAGATCGGCGCCTGCTTCATCGTCGGCATCATCCTGGTCTCGCTGCTGTCCCGGCTCGCCCGTGCCTTCGAACTGCGCGTGACCAGCCTGACTCTGGACCCGATGGCGGAACGCTTCATCCGGGACATGGCCAGCCGGAAGATACGCTTCATCGCGAACGAGCCCGGCCATCGCGACAAGGCCGAGTACCGCGACAAGGTCGAGCAGATCCGGGCCGACAACGACATGCCGGAGCAGGAGGACTTCGTCTTCGTCGAGGTCACGGTCACCGACCCCTCCGAGTTCGAGGCGGGCCTGACCGTGCGCGGCGAGGTCCTGCACGACCGCTACCGCGTGCTGACCCTGGAGTCCTCCTCGATCCCCAACGCTCTCGCCGCGCTCCTCCTCCATGCGCGCGACATGACGGGCTGCACCCCGCACATCTACTTCGAGTGGACCGAGGGCAATCCCTTCGCCAACTTCCTCCGCTTCTTCCTCTTCGGCCAGGGCGAGGTCGCCCCGGTCACCCGCGAGGTCCTGCGCGAGGCCGAACCGAACCGGGAACGCCGGCCGCGGGTGCACACCGGCTGAGACCGGGCGGCCCCGACGGCGGCAGAAGGCGGCGGGGCGGTCTACCTGCCGAACCAGCGCCGGGGCGGCCGCACCTCCAGACACCCCAGGCTGAGCCGGCCGTGTATCTCCACGCGGAGCACGGCCTGCTCCCCGGGATCGCCGGCGGACCGCACCTTGGTCTTGCCGTAGCCGATCACCAGCGCGTCGGCGTCCACGACGACACCGGGCCGGGTGATCAGCCGCAGGGTGCCGCCGCGCATGCCGACGTCGATGCGGAGGGTTTCATGCGTGATCTCCGCGCTGGAGAAGTCGAGGGTCACGTCTCCCCAGGCCGACGCGATCTCCATGCGGCGCGGCACCGCCCAGCCGCCCGCGCGCACGGCCGATGCGCCCTGCTGCTCGATCCGCACGACGTCCTTGGCCGGTGCGGCGCAGGCCACGTGCGGCAGATCGGCGGTGAGCGCCGCCAGCTCGCCGAGCGTGCGCGCGGACAGGGCGGCCGCCACGCGCTCGTCCAGCTCCTCGGCCGTGATCCGGCCGTCGCCCGCGGCGCACGTCAGGACGTCCACCACCCGGTCCCGGTCCGCGTGCGAGGCACGCAGCCGGGACGGCATCTCCGTGTGCAGCAGCTCGGCCGCCATAGCTTCACCCCGATTCAGCACGTCCCCGTCGGGGGCCGTCGTCCCAGACTAACGCTATATCGCGTTATACCCAACGGCCAACCCCATGTCCACGGTTCCCCCCGCGTGGCCCTATCGTGACCGCCATGCAGTCCTACACGATCGGCCAGGCGGCACGGCTGCTCGGCGTCAGCCCGGACACCGCCCGTCGCTGGGCCGACGCGGGCCGGGTGGCGACCCATCGCGACGAGTCCGGGCGCCGGCTCATCGACGGCAGGGATCTCGCCGCGTTCTCGGTCGAGCTGGCCAAGGCCGGCGCCGGCGAAGAGGACACCTCTTACACCTCCGTGCGCAACGCCTTCCCCGGCATCGTCACGGCGATCAAGCTCGGTGACGTCGCGGCCCAGGTGGAGATCCAGGCGGGCCCACACCGGCTGGTGTCGCTGCTGACCCGGGAGGCCGTCGAGGAACTGGGCCTGGAGGTCGGCATGGAAGCCACCGCGCGGGTGAAGTCCACCAACGTGCACATCGACCGCGTCTGACCCGCCACACGGCTGCCGTCACCGGCACACCAACGCCGCCCACAGGTCGAGCCGGTCCCGCAGCCGGGACAGATCGCGCCCGGTGAGCCGCTCGATGCGCTCCACCCGGTAGTGCACGGCGTTGACGTGCAGATGCAGCGCCTGCGCCGCACGTACCCAGGAGCCGTCGCAGGCCAGGAAGGTCTCCAGGGTGCTCAGCAGCACGGCGGTGGCGGGCCGGTCGGCCTTCAGCAACGGACCGAGGACCGCACGGCTGAAGGCGGCTCGCACATCGGCCGGCACCCCCGTGAGCAGGGCGTCGAGGGTGGTGAGGAACCGGCGTCGGTGAGGCGGGAGGCGTCGGGCGCGGTGGCGCGGGTCGAGGCGAGGGCGTAACGCGCCCGCGCCGGCGCGCCGCCGAGCCCCTCGGGCGCCGCCGCGGGCGTGCGGTTCACCGAGGTGCCGCTGCTGCGTGACCGGGTGTGGCGGGCGCTGGAGCGGCACAGCGGTAGCCGCCGTCCACCCGGATCGCCGTGATCCCGCTGATGTGCCGGGCCCCGCACCGGTCCTGTGGGAGCACCAGTTGGGGCCCGGCCGCGTCCAGCGGGGTGTCGTCGATGCGCACGCCCAGCAGGACGGGCGCGTCCGCGAAGTCGGGGTCGATCTCGGCCCAGGACAGCAGGGCGTGGTGGCCGTCCGTCCCGGTGACGGCGATGAGGAAGCGGAGCCGGTCCTTGCGGCGCGCCGGGTCGAAGCCGGGCCCCGCGTCGGCGAGCACGTCGTACAGGCGCGGGCCGGCGAACCGGTGGTGCTGGATGCCACTGGTCGCGCACTCGAAGCTGACGTCCACCCGGTGCTGCGGCCAGCGGAGCAGGTCCGGCACGGTCAGGCGGGCGGGGCGGGCCAGATCGCCGGTCAGGGCGAGTTCCGCGAGCGTCACCTGCGACCACCTCCCGAAGCACGGTACCCGCCTCGGCGCACCGTGCAAACGCACATGCAAGCTGCAAGTCACAAGTTCGCAGCTCATGCGATGAGACAGGAGACTTACGGCTGGCAGATGCGGCAGTATCATCGCCGCACGGCCGGTCCTTCCGGCCGTGCCAGGGCGCGACAGTCGTTCCACAGAACCTGAGGAGTAGATCCGTGATGACCCGTTCCGTGCGCCGGACCCGGCGGATGCTGCAGCTGGCCGGTGCGGGAGCCGCCGCCCTGATGGCACTCAGCGCCTGCTCCTCGTCCTCGGACTCGTCCAACGCGAAGTCGGACACATCGAACTCCGCGTCCCCGAAGCTGTCCGGCGACGTCACCGTGTTCGCCGCCGCCTCCCTGAAGGAGAGCTTCACGACCCTGGGCAAGGAGTTCGAGCAGCAGCACCCGGGCACCAAGGTCAGCTTCAACTTCGGCGGCAGCGACACCCTCGCAGCGAGCATCACCGGCGGTGCGCCGGCGGACGTCTTCGCCGCCGCCAGCCCCAAGACCATGGCGATCGTGACGGCCAAGAAGGACGCGGTCGGCACCCCGGCCACCTTCGTGCGCAACCAGCTGGAGATCGCCACCTTGCCGGGCAACCCGAGCAAGGTGTCCTCCCTGAAGGACCTCACCAAGTCCGGTCTGAAGGTCGTGCTGTGCGACAAGACCGTGCCGTGCGGCGCCGCCGCGCAGAAGGCCCTGGACGCCGCCAAGCTCAAGCTCACCCCGGTCTCCTACGAGCAGGACGTCAAGTCCGCTCTCAACAAGGTGGAGCTGAAGGAGGCCGACGCGGCGGTCGTCTACAAGACCGATGTGAAGTCCGCGGGTGGCAAGGTGCAGGGCGTGGAGTTCCCCGAGTCCGCCGAGGCGATCAACGCCTACCCGATCGTCCTGCTGAAGAACGCGCCGAACGCCCAGGCGGCCAAGGCGTTCATCGCCCTGGTGCAGTCCGCCGAGGGCCAGAAGGTGCTCAGCGAGGCAGGGTTCCTCAAGCCGTGACCCCGCTCCACCAGCCCGACGCCGCGACCGGTCCCCGCACGGACCGGCCGCGGCGTCGCCGCGTCGGCACGGGGGGCCGGCGCGGGGTGCCGTTGCCGCTGCTGCTGCCGGGCCTGCTGGCGCTGGCGTTCCTGCTGGTGCCGCTGGTCGCGCTGATCATCCGCGCGCCCTGGCGCAGCCTGCCGGACCAGCTGTCCAGCACGGAGGTGTGGCAGGCGCTCCAGCTGTCGCTGGTCAGCGCCACAGCGGCAACGGCCGTGAGTCTCGTCCTGGGGGTGCCGCTGGCCTGGCTGCTGGCCCGTACGGAGTTTCCCGGCCGGGGCCTCGTACGGGCCCTGGTGACACTGCCCCTCGTGCTGCCACCGGTGGTCGGCGGTGTGGCGCTGCTGCTGGCCCTCGGCCGCAACGGCGTGATCGGCAAGTCGCTGGACGCCTGGTTCGGGATCACGCTGCCGTTCACCACCACCGGGGTCGTGATCGCGGAGGCGTTCGTCGCGATGCCGTTCCTGGTCATCAGCGTCGAGGGCACCCTGCGCGCGGCCGACCCGCGCTTCGAGGAGGCGGCGAGCACGCTCGGGGCGTCCCGCTTCACCGCGTTCCGCCGGGTCACCCTGCCGCTGATCGCGCCCGGCATCGCGGCCGGCGCGGTCCTGGCCTGGGCGCGTGCGCTCGGCGAGTTCGGCGCGACGATCACCTTCGCGGGCAACTTCCCCGGCCGCACCCAGACCATGCCCCTCGCGGTCTACCTGGCCCTGCAGAACGACCCCGACGCCGCGATCGCCCTCAGCCTGGTCCTGCTGGCGGTGTCGATCGCGGTGCTGGCGGGGTTGCGGGACCGCTGGCTGACGGGAGCGTGAGCGTGGCAGCCGACCCGGGGCGTGTGCCAACGTACAGACCCATGACCGACATCGACGCCCCCGAAGCCGACCTCCGGACGGTGGGCAAGGAGGGACTCGACGCCCGGCTCGTCGTGGACCGCGGCTCCTTCGAACTCGACGTGGCCCTGACCGCCGCCCCCGGAGACGTCCTCGCCCTCCTCGGCCCCAACGGCGCCGGCAAGACCACCGCCCTGCGCGCCCTCGCCGGTCTCACCCCTCTGACCGACGGCCATCTCCGCCTGGACGGCACCGCGCTGGAGCACACTCCCCCGGATTCCCGCCCGGTCGGCGTCGTCTTCCAGGACTATCTGCTCTTCCCCCACCTCTCCGCCCTGGACAACGTCGCCTTCGGCCCCCGCTGCCGGGGCGCGAGCAAAGCGGAGGCCCGCGCACAGGCCGCGGCCTGGCTGGAGCGCATGGGCCTGGCCGACCACGCGAGCGCCAAGCCGCGCCGCCTGTCCGGCGGTCAGGCCCAGCGCGTGGCCCTGGCCCGCGCCCTGGCCACCCGCCCCCGGCTGCTGCTCCTGGACGAACCACTCGCCGCGCTGGACGCCCGCACCCGCCTGGAGGTCCGCGCCCAACTCCGCCGCCACCTGGCCGAGTTCGAGGCCGTGGCCGTACTCGTCACGCACGACCCGCTGGACGCCATGGTGCTCGCCGACCGGCTGGTCGTCATAGAGCACGGCCGCGTCGTCCAGGAGGGCGGCCCCGCCGACATCGCCCGCCATCCGCGCACCGACTACATCGCCCAGCTCGTCGGCCTCAACCTCTACCGAGGCCGGGCGGACGGGCACACCGTACGACTCGACGCGGGCCCGTCGATCACTACCACCGAGAAGCTGTCCGGCCCGGCGTTTGTGGCGTTCCCGCCGTCCGCCGTCACCCTCTTCCGGGACCGGCCCACCGGCGCCAGCGCCCGTAACCTCTGGCGCTGCGAGGTGGCCGGCCTGGAGACGCACGGCGACCAGATCCGCGCCGACCTCGCCGGCGAACTCGCGCTCGCCGCCGATATCACCACGGTCGCCGCCGCCGAGCTCGATCTGCATCCGGGCGCTGCCGTCTGGGCGACGGTCAAAGCGGCGCAGACGCACGCATACCCGGCCTGAACGGGTGGGCGCTCTACCGTGAGTGCCCATGACCCTGAGCATCCGCAACCAGCTCCCCGGCACCGTCACCGCCGTCCACCCGGGCGAGGCCATGGCCACCGTCGAACTCCGTCTGGACGGCGGCCAGCACCTCATGGCGGCCATCACCAAGGAGTCCGCCGAGGACCTCTCCCTCGCCCCTGGCTCGCCCGTCCGCGCTCTGGTGAAGTCGACCGAGGTTTCCCTGGCCACCCAGCGGGTGACGGGCCTGTCGATCCGCAACCAGCTTCCCGGCGCGGTCACCGGCCTCACCACCGGCACCGTCATGGCCACCGTCAAGATCACCGTCGACGGCGGTGAACTGACCGCGGCGATCACCAAGGACGCGGTGGCCGATCTCGGGCTCTTCGTGGGCTCGGACGTGGTCGCCCTGATCAAGGCGACCGAGGTGTCCCTGGCGACGGCATGACACGGCGAGGGCCCCGCCCGGAATCCGGACGGGGCCCTGTGGCACCGCTTGCTCAGTCCTCGTACTCGACGGCGTCAGTCCTCGTACGCGTCCAGCGGCGGGCAGGAGCACACCAGGTTGCGGTCGCCGAAGGCCTGGTCGATACGACGGACCGGCGGCCAGTACTTGTCGGCGGCCGAGACACCGGCCGGGAAGACGGCCTCCTCACGGCTGTAGGCGTGCGTCCACTCACCGCCGAGCGCGGCGGCGGTGTGCGGGGCGCCCCGCAGCGGGTTGTCCTCCGCCGGCCACTCGCCCGCGCCGACCTTCTCGATCTCCGCGCGGATGGCGATCAGCGCGTCGCAGAACCGGTCCAGCTCGGCGATGTCCTCGGACTCCGTCGGCTCGATCATCAGAGTGCCGGCCACCGGGAAGGACATGGTCGGCGCGTGGAAGCCGTAGTCGATCAGGCGCTTGGCCACGTCGTCCACGCTCACGCCGGTCGCCTTGGTCAGCGGACGCAGGTCGATGATGCATTCGTGCGCGACCAGGTTGCCGGGGCCGGTGTAGAGCACCGGGTAGTGCGGCTCCAGGCGCTTGGCGATGTAGTTCGCCGACAGCACGGCCACCTGCGTGGCGCGCTTGAGGCCCTCGCCGCCCATCAGACGGACGTACGCCCAGGAGATGGGCAGGATGCCGGCGGAACCCCAGGGGGCGGCCGAGATCGGGCCGACGCCCGTCTCCGGGCCCGCGGCGGGCTGCATCGGGTGGTTCGGCAGGTACGGCGCCAGGTGCGAGCGGACCGCGACCGGGCCGACACCGGGACCGCCGCCGCCGTGCGGGATGCAGAAGGTCTTGTGCAGGTTCAGGTGGGAGACGTCACCGCCGAAGTGGCCCGGCTTGGCGAGGCCGACCAGGGCGTTGAGGTTGGCGCCGTCGACGTAGACCTGGCCGCCGGCCTCGTGGACCCGGGCGCAGATGTCCGCGACGTGCTCCTCGAACACACCGTGCGTCGACGGGTAGGTGATCATCAGCACCGCCAGCTCGTCGCGGTACTGCTCGATCTTGGCGCGCAGGTCCTCGACGTCGATCTCGCCGTCCTCGGCGGTCTTGACGACGACGACCTTCATGCCGGCCATCACGGCGCTGGCGGCGTTGGTGCCGTGCGCGGAGGACGGGATCAGGCAGACGGTGCGCTGCTCGTCACCGCGCGCGCGGTGGTAGCCGCGCACGGCGAGCAGACCGGCCAGCTCGCCCTGGGAACCGGCGTTCGGCTGGAGGGAGACCTTGTCGTAGCCGGTGACCTCGGCGAGACGTTCCTCCAGCTCGCGGATGAGCGTGAGGTAGCCCTCGGCCTGCTCGGCCGGGGCGAAGGGGTGCAGCTGGCCGAACTCGGGCCAGGTGACCGGCTCCATCTCCGTGGTCGCGTTGAGCTTCATGGTGCAGGAGCCCAGCGGGATCATGCCGCGGTCGAGCGCGTAGTCGCGGTCGGCCAGCCTGCGCAGGTAGCGCAGCATCGCGGTCTCGGAGCGGTGCTGGTGGAAGACCGGGTGGGTGAGGAAGGCGTCGGTGCGCAGCAGCGCCTCGGGGAGGGTGTCCTCGGCGGTCGCGTCCAGCGCCTCGATGTCGCCCTCGACGCCGAAGGCGGACCACACGGCGGCGACCTGAGCCCGCTTGGTCGTCTCGTCGCAGGCGATCGAGACGTGGTCGGCGTCGGCCAGGTGCAGGTTGACGCCGTGGTCCCGGGCGGCGGCGACGATCTCGGCGGCCTTGCCGGGCACGCGCGCGGTGAGGGTGTCGAAGAAGGCGCCGTGCACGATCTCGACGCCGCCGGCCTTCAGTCCCTCGGCGAGGATCGTGGCGTAGCGGTGGGTGCGGCGGGCGATGGTCTGCAAGCCCTCCGGACCGTGGTAGACGGCGTACATGCCGGCCATCACGGCGAGCAGCACCTGCGCGGTGCAGATGTTGCTGGTGGCCTTCTCACGGCGGATGTGCTGCTCACGGGTCTGCAGCGCGAGCCGGTACGCCTTGTTCCCGTCGGCGTCGACGGAGACACCGACCAGCCGGCCGGGCAGGCTGCGCGCGAACTTCTCGTGCACGGCCATGTAGCCGGCGTGCGGACCGCCGAAGCCCATCGGCACACCGAAGCGCTGGGTGGTGCCGACGGCGATGTCCGCGCCGAGCTCGCCCGGCGAGGTCAGCAGGGTCAGCGCGAGCAGGTCGGCGGCGACGGTGACGAGCGCGCCCAGCTCGTGGGCCTGGTCGATGACCGGCTTGATGTCGCGTACGGCACCGGAGGCGCCCGGATACTGGATCAGCACGCCGTTTATCTCGCGCGCGGCGATGTCGGCCGGGATGCCGTCGCCGAGGTCGGCGACGACGACCTCGACACCGGTCGGCTCGGCGCGGGTCTGGATGACGGCGATGGTCTGCGGCAGCGCGTCCGCGTCGACCAGGAACAGGCCCTTCTTGTTCTTGCCCATGCGCCGGGACAGCGCCATGGCCTCGGCGGCGGCGGTGCCCTCGTCCAGCAGGGAGGCGCCCGAGGTGGGCAGCCCGGTGAGGTCGGCGACCATCGTCTGGAAGTTCAGCAGGGCCTCGAGGCGGCCCTGGGAGATCTCCGGCTGGTACGGCGTGTAGGCCGTGTACCAGGCCGGGTTCTCCATGACGTTGCGCAGGATGACGGGCGGGGTGAACGTCCCGTAGTAGCCCAGCCCGATCATGGAGTCGAGGACCTGGTTGCGGTCGGCCAGCGAGCGCAGCTCGGCGAGCACCTCGGCCTCGGTGCGGGCGCCCGGCAGGTCGAGGGCGTCGGCGTTCTTGATCACATCCGGCACCGCCGCGGCGGTGAGCTCGTCCAGCGAGCCGTAGCCGACCTGCGCGAGCATCTTGGCCCGCGCCTCCTGGTCGGGCCCGATGTGGCGCTGCTCGAACGGGATGCCCGCTTCGAGCTCCGGGAGCGGAATGCGATGGGCGGTCATTGCGGAGGCCTCCTGGTCTGACGCGACCTTCGAAGGGCACCACGGTGCGGGTGCCCCGACGGCCTCCCCCTCTGTCATCTCAACCTGAGAGCTTCACCGGGTATGTCCCGGCTTTCACCGTCGGTGAGAGCGGGAGCCGTCGACGCCCGCCCTGCTTTCCAGAGTGACCTCGTCCGTGCGGTACGTGAGCCTGAGAGATTCCGGGGAGGATTTGCTCCTTCGGCGCCTCCGAGGTGGTCGGAGGACTCTCCCGCACGGTGTCAGCAGCCGCTGTCAGCCTACCAGCGAGGTCAACAACGAGGCCCTCGAGTGGCCGCCTCCCTGAATGTGCTCTTTCGTAGTGCTTACGGATGAGTTGCGACCACGTGGAGGGAGAGGGACCGTGCAGACCGACATCGATCCGCGCAACCTGATCGGCCGCAAGGCGTTCGACCGCAATGGCACCAAGATCGGGACCATCGACGAGGTGTACCTCGACGACGCGACCGGAGTGCCCGAGTGGGCGGCGATACGCACCGGCCTGTTCTCCCGAGACGCCTTCGTCCCCCTGGAACCGAGCGAACTGATCGAAGGCTCCCTGCACGTCCCCTTCGACCGCGCCCTGATCAAGGACGCCCCCGACTTCGGCGTGGGCCGCCATCTCTCCCCCGAGCAGGAACTCCAGCTCTACCACCACTACGGTCTGGACGTGGCATCACCTCCCTCGGCCCCGGACCACGACTTCGGCAAGCTGGCGGGGTCGGAGGAAACCTGATCGGAGGCCTCCGCGACCAACGGCAGCGGCTCGGCGGGCTCCAGCGCAGGATCACCGACAAGGAACGTCCGCACCCTCCCCGGAAGGGACTGCGGCGTCTCGAACCGCACGGTGACCCGCCCCAGCCCACTCCCCTGCACCCACCCGTGCCCGTGCTCGGCGTGCCTTACGTCCTGTCCCGCACGCCAGTGCCTCTCGACGGGCTCCGGCCGCTCCACGACAACCTCGGCCCCGGCCTCCTCCGGCGTCTCCGCCGCCGGCGAGGGCATCGCCTGCGCGAACAGGTCCTCCTGGGTGTAGTCGGCGAGCCCGGAGACACCCACGCCCAGCAGCCGTACCCCACCCGTCGTGTCCACGGAGTCCAGGAGCCGCGCGGCCGCCTCCCGCACGACCGCCTGATCGTCCGTGGGCCCTCTGAGCGTCTCGGAGCGGGTCAGGGTCGAGAAGTCGTACCTGCGCACCTTCAGCACGATCGTCCGCCCCGACAGCCCGGCTCCGCGCAGCCGCCCCACACACCGGTCGGCCAGCCGCTGCACCTCCAGCCCGATCCGCAGCCGGTCGTGGATGTCCACGTCGTAGGTGTCCTCGACCGACACGGACTTCGCCTCACGCTCGGCCACCACGGGCCGCTCGTCATGGGCCAGGGCCATGGCGTACAGCGCCTGCCCGTGTGCCTTGCCCAGCAGCCGCACCAGCTCGTCCTCGCCCGCCTCGGCCAGCTCCTCGACCGTGGTGATCCCGGCCCGGCGCAGATGGTCCCCGGTCGCGGGCCCGACCCCCGGCAGGGTCCGCACCGGCATCGGCCCCAGCAGCGCCCGCTCGGATCCCGGCTCGATGAGCACCAGGCCGTCCGGCTTGGCCTGCTCAGAGGCGATCTTGGCGAGCATCTTGGAGGCGGCGAGCCCCACCGATCCGGTCAGCCCGGTGACCGCCCGGATGTCCGCGCGCAGCTTGATCCCGACCAGCCGCGCCGACTCCTCGTCCCAGGCTCTCCCCCCGGCCTCCAGATCCACGAACGCCTCGTCCAGGCTGAGCGGCTCCACCAGCGGCGACAGCTCCCGCAGCAGCGCCATCACCTGCTCGCTGATCGACCGGTACACGGTGAAGCGCGGCACCAGATACGCGGCGTTGGGGGCCAGCCTGCGCGCCTGCGCCATGGGCATCGCCGAGTGGACCCCGTAGGCGCGTGCCTCGTACGACGCGGTGGCCACCACCCCGCGCGGCCCGAGCCCGCCCACGACGACCGCCTTCCCGCGCAGGCTCGGCTTGGATGCCTGCTCCACCGAGGCGTAGAAGGCATCCATGTCGAGATGCAGGATCGTGGGCGCGTTTCTCACATCTCCGATGCTGCACCACGGCACTGACAACGCCGTGGCACCGGGAGACGGCTGCGGCGCCTGGCGCTCAGACCGCCCGGTTGCGGCGCCGCGCCAGCTCGTCCGCGGGGTTGTGCCCGACCAGCGTCTCGCCGGTGTCGATGCGCTCACCGTGCAGCTGGGAGAGCGCGCTTTCCACGTCCCGCCACACCACGCCGACGGCGATCCCGAAGATGCCCTGACCGCCCTGGAGCAGGGCGTGGACCTCGTCCGGCGAGGTGCACTCGTACACCGTGGCGCCATCGCTCATCAGGGTCATCCGCTCCAGGTCACGGAAACCGCGTTCCCTGAGGTGCTGCACGGCCGTGCGGATGTTCTGCAGCGAGACCCCGGTGTCGAGGAAGCGCTTGACGATCTTCAGGACGACGACGTCGCGGAAGCTGTACAGCCGCTGTGTCCCCGATCCGTACGCGGGCCGCACGCTCGGCTCGACCAGGCCGGTGCGCGCCCAGTAGTCCAGCTGCCGGTAGGTGATGCCCGCGGCCGCGCAGGCCGTGGGCCCGCGGTAGCCGATCTGTTCCGCCGCCATGGACGCCGCCCCTCCGCCGTTCGGCACCACCGTCGGCCGCTGCGGAGCGTGAGCGACCGCGCTGCTCGGTTGGGGGTACCCCCTGTTCGAACGCAGCTGAGAGCTAGGGGGAGGGTACGGACCGCTCTCCCCGAACCCGCGTCCGGGGGCACCCCCAGCCGTACCGTCGCCGCTGGTTCTCACGCCGACCTCCGTCCTTGACCTGCCTTCACGACGGTAGGCAGTCACCAGGGGTGCGTCAACGATCGCCACACTCGGCACGCCGAGTGATAATCACCCTAGGAGTGGTTTCCCGTGTCCCACCGCGGGGAAAGGCTAGCCGAATGCGTTCGGGGGAGGCCGTAGGACGCTCTCAATGGCCGGTGGCAATTGCCCGCACAGGGGGCGCCGACGCTCACCGGCCGTTCGATCTCACTGGCTGCTGGTGCCGAAGTCCTCGGGCGAGATCTGGTCGAGGAACTCGCGGAACTTCTCCACCTCGTCCTCCTGCTCGTCCGGAATGGCGATGCCGGCGTCGTCCAGCACCGCGTCACTGCCGTAGATCGGCGTTCCGGTGCGCAGGGCCAGCGCTATGGCATCGGAGGGGCGGGCGCTGACCTCGACGCCGCTGGCGAAGACCAGCTCCGCGTAGAAAACACCTTCACGCAGATCGGTGATGCGTACTTCGGTCAGCTCCTGGCCGACCGCCTCCAGCACGTCCTTGAACAGGTCGTGGGTCAGCGGCCTGGCGGGGGCCATGCCCTGCTGGGCGAACGCGATCGCCGTCGCCTCCCCCGGCCCGATCCAGATGGGGAGGTAACGGTCGCCTCCCACTTCGCGCAGGAGCACGATCGGTTGGTTGGAGGGCATTTCGACCCGGACACCTACGACATCGAGCTCGTTCACACAGCAACCCTAGGCCGTGCTCGGGACGTTTGGGTAGTCGGGCCGGGAACAGGTGGCCGATCCGGCCGATCACTGCCCCCCTGTTCAGGGCAGCCGCACCCCGAGAGCGGTCTGCACCAGTGCCGCGTGCAGCTTCACCGTGAGTGCCGCCAGCTCCTTCGCCCGAGCCTCGGCATGGGCCCTCGTCTGCGGGTTGCGGTGGCGCCTGAGGGGGGCCACCACCTGGTCGACCAGACCGGCCTCGCGGTCGGCGGCCGCCTTCATCACCCGAAGGTGGCGCGGCTCGATCCCGAACCGGCCCAGTTCGGCCACGAGAGAGGCCACGGTGACCGCCTCGGCGTCGTACGCCCCGTCCGCCAGCGGAGCGATGAGCCCGTACGACTCCCACTCCTTGAGGTCGCCCTCGTCGATCTCCGCGGCCGCCAGCAGCTCGGCCCTGCCGATCCGGGCCACCGTGGGCACCGCGGCCGGCTCCGCAACCTCCTCACCAGGGCGCTGACGACCCACGACGGGCAGCTGGACGGCCTCGCCCCGCTCCATGGCGTCCAAGTGCTCGCGGATCACCTTGAGCGGCAGATAGTGGTCCCGCTGCATCCGCAGCACATGCGCCAGGCGCTCGACGTCCCCGGCGCTGAACTTGCGGTACCCCGAAGGGGTCCGCTGTGGCTCGATGAGCCCCTCCGACTCCAGGAAACGGATCTTGGAGATGGTGACTTCGGGGAACTCGTCGCGCAGCGCGTTCAGCACCGTGCCGATGCTCATCAGCCCACTGTCCCTGGCGGCGGTACCGCTTCCGGCACCGCCGCTCGGTGTTTGAAGCATGGACCTTCCCTGGGGGTCCCCCCGGACACCGGTCCGGGGGCGGGTCAGATGCCCTGCCGGCTCGCGTAGAACACCAGCCGGTACTTGCCGATCTGCACCTCGTCACCGTTCGACAGAGCGACCTGGTCGATCCGCTCGCGGTTGACGTACGTGCCGTTCAGACTGCCCACGTCGGCCACGGTGAACGAGCCGTCCGGGGAGCGCCGGAACTCCACGTGCCGACGCGAGACCGTGACGTCGTCCAGGAAGATGTCGCTCTGCGGATGGCGGCCGGCCGTGGTCAGGTCGCTGTCCAGCAGGAAGCGGCTGCCCGAGTTCGGCCCCCGGCGCACCACCAGCAGCGCCGAGCCCATCGGCAGCGCGTCCACCGCGGCCTGCGCCTCGGGCGACAGCATCGGCATCTGCGTCTGGCCGGTGACCTCGGCGTCGTAGGCTTCGAGACCGGAGATCGAGATCGTGGACGTCGTCTCGGAGGCACGCTCCGGCGCCACTCCAGGGCGCAGCGGCGCGCCACAGTTGGAACAGAAGCGGGCGTTCTCCGCGTTGCGGTTACCGCACCTCGTACACACCAGGACCGACATGGACGGATCCTCCTGCGGCTGCCCCGCCGGGGCGTTGGACGCGTACGGACCGGGGGCGAACCCTCCACCCGCACCTGAGGTTGACGGTTGCCCGAAACCTATGCCGCCGGACTGGGCAGGGTCAACCGACGCCCCGCTCTGACCTCCGGAAATGTCACCGCCCGGACCAGCGACCTGGTCCCGGAACAGCGGGCGCTGGCCCTCCGCGTCGGGCTGTGCGCGATGACGAGCGGTCGCGTTGTCGCTGCCCTCTCGCGCGCTCTTGCGGAACAACTTCGCAAACAACTTCACGGGCGATTCCCCTTGACCGAAACAGACCCGCCCGTGGGGCAGGACGAACCCTGATTGCCTTCACCGGCCGAGCCGGACATTCTCACAACGTCCGTATCCACCAGACAGTTTCCACCACGCACCACCCCTTCGGTGCGCCGACCCCCCGCAACCTCATGCCCCTGCCGGACGTCCCCCATGCACCGCCGGTTCACTGGGAGGACGACCGAGCGTAGTCAGGCCGCTTCGCCTGTCGCAAGGCGTCCACGACGATCTTGCCCGACTGCTGGACCGTCACCGTGGCCTGCTCCTTCTCCAGCGTCTGCACCACGCCTCCCGGAATGTTCAGCGCCGGCTCCAGGTCCTGCGGCTTGCCGATGACCTTGAAACGATAGGGGGCGTTGATCTTGTTCCCGTCGACGCCGATGCTGTTGCCGGAGTCCGTGAAGTAGGTGCCTGCGACCACCCGGACCCCGTTGACCTGGATCGCCTCCGCACCGGCCGCGCGCAGCTCCTGGATCGCGTCGAGCAGCATGTCCGCCTTGACCGTCCCCTTCGTGTCCTCGATCGTCATCGTGATGCCGGGACCCTGCGCCGCCACGGTGCCCGCCAGGATGCCGAGTTGCCTCTCCTTCTCGGCTGTCTGCTTGCGAGCCTCCGCCGCCTGGTCGGAGCTGCTCTGCAGTTCCTGGCGCTGCTTTTCGAGTCCCTGCTTCTCGTCCTCAAGACGCTGAGTGCGCGAATCCAGTTCATCGAGAATGCGAACAAGATCTTCCTGACGGGCGCCGCGCAGCGCGCTGTCGGTGTCGCTGTTGGACGCCACCTGCACCGCCAGGCCGAAGCCGAGGCCGAACAGCAGCAGGGCGACAATGAGTTGGGCCCGGGTGAAACGCGGCGGCCACAGTCCCTTGACCAGCCGCTGCCGGCCGGTCAGCGGCCGCTCCCCCGTCTGCTCCGGCGCCGGCTCCGGTGCCCGCGCGGGCACCTCCTCGGGCAGTTCCTTGCGCAGGCGGTTCTCCGGCTGCTCCGGCTGCTCGTTCCGTTCGTTCTGCTCGCTCATCGGTGTCACGCCCGGAACACGTGCCGCCGGATCGCCGCGGCGTTGGAGAAGATCCGGATGCCGAGGACGACCACGACACCCGTGGACAGCTGCGCACCCACGCCCAACTTGTCGCCGAGGAACACGATCAGCGCGGCGACGACCACGTTCGACAGGAACGACACCACGAAGACCTTGTCGTCGAAGATCCCGTCGAGCATGGCCCGCAGACCGCCGAAGACGGCGTCCAGCGCCGCGACGACGGCGATCGGCAGATAAGGCTCGACGACCGCCGGAACCTCGGGCCGGACCAACAGGCCGGCCACGACTCCCACGACGAGGCCCAGTACGGCGATCACGATGTGCCCTTCTCAGTCTTCTCGGTGCTCGGCTGTGCTGTGCGTACGATCACACTCGGTGCGGCGGGCAACCGTATGTCACCCTCCGTGGAGATGGTGGTGCGGATGCCGAAGTTCTGCTCCAGGGCGTGCAGATACAGACCGTCCGCGCTGTTCTGGAACCCGGTGTTCAACCGTTCCCCGTCCCCCACCGCCAGCACCGTGTACGGCGGCACCAGCGGTCTGTTGTCGACCAGTATCGCGTCCCCCGCGGCCCTGATCGCGGACAGGGCGGTCAGCCGCTGCCCGTTGATGGAGATGGCCTCGGCGCCGGACTCCCACAGCCCGTTCACCACGCGCTGCATGTCCCGGTCCCGGACCCGGCCGGTGTCGGAGAATCCGGAGGTCTCCCGCGGGTTGGTGCCGTCACCGCCGGTGCTGGCCTCCTTGGCGTCGTCCACGACTAGCTTGACGCCCGGACCGTGGACCGCCGTGGCCCCCGACAGCACGCCCACCAGGTCCGCCTGGGCACTGCCGCCGCTCGACTTCAGCGCCGCCCGCTGGCGCGCGCCGACGTCGTCCCGGAGCCGGTCGACCGTGCCCTCCAGCTTGTCCGCGCTCGCGGTCTCGCTGTCGATGCGGTCGATCAGCTCCTGTCGCTCCTTGGCCACCACGGGCGCCGCTGCCCGCGTCTGCGCCGCCCCGACGGTCACGACCAGCGCCGCGAGGACCAGGCCGGCCGCAAGGCCGAGCTTCGCCCTGAGGGTCCTGGGCAGGCCGCCCTCGCCCTGGGACTTCTTGCGGGCGGCGGCCTCGGCATACCCGTCGTCGAGACTGTGGTCCATGACGTTGGTGATCAACGACATGGAGGCGTCCGGGCGCTGCGCCCGCGTGGGGCTGCTCCGAACGGGGGGTTGCTGCGGCATGCCGCACATCGTCGCATGTCGCGCGGAGTACCTCCGAATGGCCCCACCGGCGTGCCGGACAGGCCCCCTTGGGGGACACTTGTCCGGCACGCGCGCGTGCGTGGGTTTTGCCGCGCGGTGGCAGGTACTCCCACCGCCCGGTCTCACCGTCCGTCCTTACCTCCCGGCGCTGTCCACTACGGCCGACCACTCGTCCAGCAGGGCCTGCGCCGAGGCGTCGTCTGGTCCCTCGGCCCACAGATGGGTGACGGCCTCGGCCGGGTCGGGCAGCACCATCACCCAGCGCCCATCCGTCTCCACGACCCGCACACCATCCGTCGTGTCGACAAAGCGATCCCCTGCGGCCTCGACCACCCGCCGCATGACCAGACCCTTGACGGCCCACGGCGTGGCCAGGTCCCGCTTGAGGACATGCGCCCGCGGGATCCGCGCGTCGATCTGGCTCAGCGTGAGCTGGGTGCGCGCCACCAGCCCGATCAGCCGTACGAAGGCCGCCGTGCCGTCGTAGACGCTGCTGAACTCGGGGACGATGAACCCGCCCTTGCCGTCACCGCCGAAGATGGTGCCCTCCTCGCCGCCGACGCGCGTGAGGTCGTCGGGCGAGGTGGTGGTCCACTCGACCTGGGTGCCGTGATAGGCGGCCACCTGCTCGGCGATCCGGGTCGTGGTCACCGGCAGTGCCACCCGGCCGCTGCGCCGCTCCGCGGCCACCAGGTCCAGCATCACCAGCAGCGCGCGGTCGTCCTCGATGATCCGGCCCTTCTCGTCGACGAGCGACAGCCGCTCGCCCACGGGGTCGAACCGGACACCGAACGCGGCCCCCGAGGACGCGACTATCTCGCCCAGCCGCACCAGCCCCTTGCGCCGCATCTCCTCCGTCTCCGTGGGCCGGGACTCGTCAAGACCGGGGTTGATGGTCAGGGAGTCCACCCCGAGCTTGCCGAGCAGGCTGGGCAGCACCAGACCGGCGCTGCCGTTGGAGGCGTCGACGACGACCTTCAGGCCGGATTCGGCGATCCCGGTCGTGTCGACGTTCCGCAGCAGCGATCCGGTGTAGGAGTCGAAGACGCTCGCCGGGAAGTACAGGTCGCCGATCTCTCCGGGGAACGCCCGCCGGTACTCCTGCCGCGCGAAGACCCGGTCCAGCTTGCGCTGGCTGCCCTGCGACAGGTCGGCGCCGTTGCCGTCGAAGAACATGATGTCGACCGAGTCCGGCACTCCCGGCGAGGTCCGGATCATGATGCCGCCGGCGCTGCCGCGCGCGGTCTGCTGCCGGGCCACGGGCAGCGGTACGTTCTCCAGGTCGCGCACGTCGATCGCGCTGGCCTGCAGGGCGGAGATGACCGCCCGCTTGAGCGCTCGGGCGCCTCGGGAGTGGTCGCGGGCCGTGGTGACCGTGGAGCCCTTCTTGAGGGTGGTCGCGTAGGCGCCTGCCAGCCGCACGGCGAGTTCCGGCGTGATCTCGACGTTCAGGATGCCGGACACACCCCGGGCGCCGAACAGATGGGCCTGCCCTCTGGACTCCCAGATAACGGACGTGTTGACGAAGGCACCGGCCTCGATGGTCTTGAACGGGTAGACCCGGACGTTGCCCTGAACGATCGATTCCTCGCCGATCAGGCACTCGTCACCGATGACCGCCCCGTCCTCGATCCGCGCGGCACGCATGATGTCGGTGTTCTTGCCGACGACACAGCCGCGCAGATTGCTGTGCTGCCCGACGTACACGTTGTCGTGCACGACTGCCTTGTGCAGAAAGGCGCCGCTCTTGACGACGACGTTCGAGCCGACGACGGTGTGCTCCCGGATCTCGGCGCCGGCCTCGACCTTCGCGTAGTCGCCGATGTACAGCGGCCCCCGGAGCACGGCATCGGGATGCACCTCGGCACCCTCGGCCACCCAGACACCCGGAGAGATCTCGAAGCCGTCGATGTCGACGTTGACCTTGCCCTCCAGCACATCGGCCTGGGCCTTCACATAGCTCTCGTGGGTGCCGACGTCCTCCCAGTAGCCCTCGGCGACAAAGCCGTAGATCGGCTTGCCTTCCTTCATCAGCTGCGGGAAAACGTCACCGGACCAGTCGACCGGAACATCGGGTTCGACGTAGTTGAATACCTCGGGCTCCATGACATAGATGCCCGTGTTGACCGTGTCGGAGAAGACTTGCCCCCAGGTCGGCTTCTCCAGGAAACGCTCGACCTTGCCTTCCTCGTCGACGATGGTGATGCCGAACTCCAGCGGATTGGGCACCCGGGTCAGACAGACCGTGACCAGCGCGCCCTTCTCCTTGTGGAAATTGATCAGCTCCGTGAGGTCGAAGTCGGTCAGGGCATCACCGGAGATGACGAGGAAGGCATCGTCCTTCAACGCCTCTTCGGCGTTCTTGACGCTTCCGGCGGTACCGAGTGGCTTCTCCTCATTGGCATAGGTGAGCTCCATCCCGAGCTCTTCGCCGTCACCGAAGTAGTTCTTGACGAGCGATGCCAGGAACTGCACAGTGACGACGGTCTCGGTGAGCCCGTGCCTTTTGAGCAGCCGTAGCACATGCTCCATGATCGGGCGGTTGGCCACAGGCAGGAGCGGCTTGGGCATGCTAGAGGTCATGGGGCGCAGGCGGGTGCCTTCGCCCCCGGCCATCACGACGGCCTTCATGTCGGAAGCGTCCTCCTCACAAGAGACGACGGTCTAGCCGACTTCACCCGTCCAGATTGTCCCGCACTTTTCCACCGCGGGCCATCGTGGCGTAACGTCCGGGACAATCGCCGAGCTCAATCGGCCATGGCGTCCGCCCGAACCAAACGGCGGACCTGTACCACGTAGAGCACTCCTGCCCACCAGTAGAGCGTTGTACCCCATCCGGCGAACGCCCATCCGAAAACAGCGGCCAGTGACGCGATCCAACCGCTGCCATCGCTAAGGAGCAACAACGGGAAGGCGTACATCAAGTTGAAGGTGGCTGCCTTCCCGAGGAAGTTCACCTGGGGCGGCGGATACCCGTGCCGGCGGAGGATGCCCACCATCACCAGAAGCATCAGCTCTCTCGCGAGCAGGAGGGCGGTCAGCCAGAGCGGGAGGATCTCCCGCCAGGTGAGACCGACCAGCGTGGAAAGGACATAGAGTCGGTCGGCGGCGGGATCGAGCAGCCGGCCGAGGCTGCTGATCTGATTCCAGCGCCGGGCGAGCTTGCCGTCCAGGTAGTCACTGATCCCGCTGAAGGCCAGCACGAGGAGGGCCCAGCCGTCGCTCTTGGGACCCCCGAACTCGGGCCTGAGGATCAGCCACAGGAAGACGGGTACGCCGACGAGCCGGGCCATGCTGAGGATGTTGGGGATGGTGAGGACACGGTCCGTCTGGACACGCGTCTCCTGGACCTCCACCCGGGGGCCTCCTGTGCGAAACGAGCCAACGATGCCCCCTGACCTTACCTCAACGCAAAAAAGCTCCGGCCCCTGGGCAGTGCCCAAGAGCCGGAGCTGTAAAAGGAGTTCGGCGGCGTCCTACTCTCCCACAGGGTCCCCCCTGCAGTACCATCGGCGCTGTGAGGCTTAGCTTCCGGGTTCGGAATGTAACCGGGCGTTT
>NZ_JBSFDI010000027.1:0-124890 GCF_053593835.1 Streptomyces sp. NPDC002076 | reverse complement strand
GCGACAGCGAGGGGACCTTCTACCCGCTCGCCGAACGCGTACAGAGGTGGGCCGAACGCGCCCCAGGGCCGCTCCTGCGGGAGATCACCGCCGACGTTCGGGCGTACGCGGGCGGGCTGCTCAACGACGACATGGCCATGATGGTCGTACAGCGGGACCGGGTGCCGGCGCCCGCCTGACGGGAGCCGAGAAGCCCCGCTCAGCCGGCCGCAGCGTCGTCGGTACAGACCGTCGGTCACGATCGGTGGCTGCCGCAACCGGCGGCCGGCTGCGCGAGGGGGCCTTGACGATCGCGGCCCCTGTTCATGCCGTTCGGCACCGGCGCCCTGGCCGTCCGCGACATCGCCGCCCTGCACGCCGCGCACGACGGCACCAGCAGCTACCTCCAGGACATGCAGGCGGCGGGGGGCGTCCCGGACTCCGGTCACCTCGGGCCCGAGCTTGCCGCTACTGCCGGTGCCGGGCCGACACCGCAGCCGTCCAGAGCTCGACGTCGAGAAGTTTCCTGAGCTCCTGCGCCCAGTACTCGGGAGTAACTATCAGCTGCGCCGACTGCAAACCTTTCTCCAGATTGCCGGGTATCGCTCGCTCGCGGACGCGTGCGCGGCGCTCGCGCTATGCCCGTTCAGCGTTTACAAGCAGCTCCACCGTCTGGAGCAGGACCTCGGCGGGCCGGTGCTGCTCCGAGCCCTGAAGAACCGGCCCATGGAGCCCACCGAGCTCGGACACCGCGTTCTCGCCGCCGCCTTGCCTCTGGCGGAACTTCTCGGCCTCCCGGCGGGCTCCGTCCAGGTGGCGCCGCCCAGCCCCGGACAGACTCGCAAGCGAAGGCCGCGCACCACCACTGCCCCGTGGCTGAAGCAGTTCCCTGCGCTATTGCGGCCAGCACTGGGAACCAAAAGGCGGCCGGCGACGGCTGCGGCGGTTCCTCGAGGCCGTTCCTTACCCGTCATTAGCGGCTTTCGCCCGCGCCACCGGCCTTGCTCATTCCACAGTGACTCAGCAGATCTGCCGATGGGAACGAGACCTCGACGGAGAACTCCTGGCACGCGGTAGAAGAGGAGACGCGATGCGTCTCACCAGCTTCGGGAGGCAAGTCCTGGCCACAGCCCAGCCATACGCAGATCAGTTGGGCGACCTTCACGGTCCTCGGTACAAGCCTCGGGGCTGGACTGAATCGCGACATCTTCCGGCTTCCCAGCTGAGCAGCGGGCGACGAAGAACGCCAGACTGCTCAGACTCGCGGCCTAGGTGTATTGACCTGAAGCGTTGTTCACACGGCTGATCTGTGGCTGGCCTCCGAGTGCTGTGTGGCAGCGGTGGTGGTTGTAGGTGTGCAGGAAGTCTGACAGGGCTTCGGTGCGTTCGTCGTTACTGGCGTAGGGCCGCAGGTAGGCCCATTCGTCGAGCAGGGTGCGGTTGAAGCGTTCGACCTGGCCGCTGGTCTGCGGCCGGTAGATGCGGGTGAGCTTGCCGGCCGCGCCGAGGTCGGCCAGTGCCTGCCGCCAGCCGAAGCTCTTCAAGTTGGCGGAGGCTCAATGTGCATCGGTCCGGTCACCCCCTTGCGGGCGTGCGCTTCCGCCGGTGGCGAGTCGCATGAGGTCGGTGGTGAAATCCACATCCTCCAGGGACCGTTGCGCCCGTGTGGCGTTGCCGCCGAAGTGGTGTTCGTAGCTGCCCCAGTTGCTGTCGGCGATCTGCCGGCCGGCTCCGCTGCGCAGCATGACGGAGAGTTCTTGCGCGGCTCGGGCGATGCGCTTGCCAAGGTCGGCCGATGCCCAGTCCTCGGGTTCGGAGTACAGGGAGGTGGGCACCGGGATGGTGCGCAGGAATCCGAACAGCGGCCGGAGCTGGTCGTCGACGACCATGGCGTGTCGAGCGCTTCCGCCTGTCGCGGCGAGGACGACCGGTTTGGCGATGAGCAGATCGTTGTCGATCAGGTCGGCGAACGACTTGAACAGGCCGCTGATCCCTGCCTTGTAGACCGGGGTGGCGGCGATGACCGCGTCGGTCCCGGCGAGCACCTCCATGGCCGCCTGCACCTTCGGGTTGAGCATGCCGGAGACGATGCCCTGCGCGATGTCGACGGCCAGAGGGCCGAGATCGATCGCACGCACGGTCGCTGTCGTGCCCCACGCCTCGAGGGTGTCGACCGTCTTCTGGGCGATGCGGTCGGCAAGCAGCCGGGTCGAGGACGGATCGCTGACGCCGGCGTTGACGATGGCGATCGTAAACGAAGCCACGGCGGGGGTGAGGTCGTTCATGCGGTATCCCTCGTGGGTGCTTTCATGTGAGGGGCGGCGGCGACCAGCGCGCGACCGAGCTCGCGCAGCGTCTCCAGCTGTTCGCGGGTCAGGGCCCGGGTCATCGCGGTGGTGACATGCCGCGCATGTGCGCGGCCGAGGCGCCGTTGGACCTCACGGCCTTCGGCGGTGAGGACGATGCGGCAGGCGCGAGCGTCGTCGGGATCGGGCCGTCGTTCGACGAGCCCCCGCTTCTCCATGCGGGCGACGAGCCGGGACACCCCTGCCTGGGTGAGCAGGGCGTCGTCGATCAGGTCGGTGATCCGCAGGCCGTCCTTCGCTCCGGCCAGCGCGTAGAGCACGCCGTACTCTCGCGGCGGGAAGCCGCCCCAGTCGCCCTCGTACTCGAACTCTCGCGCGAGGGTCGCCTGGGCTCGGAACATCGCCTCCCAGGCCTCGTTCGCCAGTCGGCTGACGCCGGCCATCAGAACGCCGCCGGGAAGCTGGCTTCGACGGCCGGGTCGCTGTCCTGGTACGGCGAGGTGCCAGACAGATTGTCGCCCCGGTTCGGGTTCGGCCGCGGCTGGCGCGGCTCTGCATCACCGTACTTCGCCCTGACCAGGGAAGCGTGCGTCGGAGCGTCGGGGACACCGGGCTTGCGGCGGGCTGCCATCTCCTTGCGCAGCACGGGCACCACCTCAGTGCCCAGCAGTTCGACCTGTTCCAACGCCATGTCGAGGGGCAGACCGAGGGCGTCGACCGAGAAAAGCTGACGTTGGTAGTCCCCGAAGCCCTCCTGGAAGGTGAGGACCTTCTCGATCACCTCCTGCGGGCTGCCGACGGTCAGCGGCGTGCCCGCCATGTAGTCCTCCAGCTTCGAGCCGCGGAAGACCGGGTAGTTCTCGAAATAGGGCCGATAGGTGTCGACCGCGTCCTGGGAGCGCTTGGCGACGAACGCCTGACCGCCCAGTCCGACGATGGCCTGCTCGGCGGTGCCGTGGCCGTAGTGCTCGTACCGTCGCCGGTAGAGTTCGACGATCGGCTTGAAATGGAAGTTCGGAGCCAGGATGTGGTTGGCGAAGAACCCGTTGCCGTAGTACGCCGCCTGTTCGGCTGTCTCAGGGCTGCGGATCGAGCCGTGCCACACGAACGGCGGGACGTCGTCCAGCGGGCGCGGGGTGGAGGTGAAGCCCTGCAGCGGGGTGCGGAACCTTCCTTCCCAGTCGACCACGTCCTCGCGCCATAGCCGGTGAAGCAGGTTGTAGTTCTCCAGGGCGAGGGGGACACCCTGGCGGATGTCCTTCCCGAACCAGGGATACACGGGCACGGTGTTGCCACGTCCAAGCATCAGGTCCAGCCGCCCCTTGGCGACGTGCTGCACCATCGCGTAGTCCTCGGCGATCTTGACCGGGTCATTGGTCGTGATCAGGGTTACCGCGGTGCTCAGGATGATCCGTTCCGTCAGCGCTGCGATGTGGGCGAGGAGGGCCGGCGGCGAGGACATCACGAACGGTGGATTGTGGTGCTCGCCCAGCGCGAAGACATCGAGGCCCACCTCGTCGGCCCGCCGGGCGATCTTGATCAGGTTGCTGATCCGCTCCGCCTCGCTCTGGGTGTGTCCTGTGATCGGGTCGGGTGAGATGTCACCGACCCCGAAGATGCCGAACTGCATGTCGTGCTCCTTGCTGTTACATGACTTCGCATGTATCTAAACAACATGATTGCGCATGCATTCCCGAACTGTCCGGCGGGGTCGTGATCCCGTCCCTCGGGCATCCACTGGTACCGGCGCTCCCACCCGATTTCGCCCAGCGCCTCCGCCGGCGCCTCGAACTCCGTGCCGGGGCGCGGGCCGACCGCGCCGGCGGTCCCTACGCCGACCGCAAGGCCCTCGGTATCGCCGCGGGCATGCCTCGCTCCCGCCTGTATCGCGTCCTTGAGCGCTTCGGCCGACCCACGAACCGCAGGGCGGCGGACGGGGCCTGAACACACGCGCCCGACGGTAGAGGAGTGCGTGCCGACTGCGGCGTTCTTGGGCTGGTGGTGCTCGGGGCTACTGCGGAGGTTGCCATGCCCCGAACCATCTGGTCCGGCGCCATCAGCTTCGGCCTGGTCGCGGTGGCGATCAACGTGGTCAGCGCGACCGAGGACCACTCGATCCGCTTCCAGCAGTACCACCTGCAGGACATGGGCGGGGTGCGCTACCGGAAGGTGTGTGAGCTGGAGGACGGTGAGGTCGACCAGTCCGAGATCGGCGAGGGCTATGTCGAAGACCCAGGTCAGCCCGATCACGGACGAGGAGCTGAGCGACCTTCCGCTGCCGACGGCGAAGGCGATCGAGATCGACGCGTTCGTGCCCCTCGAATCCATCGATCCGATCCGATCCGGATCGCGGAGGGCTACTGCCTCCAGCCGTCCAGCCCCGTCGCGGCCAAGCCGTACAAGCTCCTCGTTCAGGCCCTCGGCCGCTCCGCCAAGGTGGCCGTCGCCAAGTACGCCTGGAGCGGCCGCGAGAGACTCGGCCTGCTCCGCGTCCGCGACGACGTCCTGGTCCTCCAAGCCATGCGCTGGCCAGACGAGATCCGCGACCCCGCCGAACTGTTCCCGCCGCCGATCGAGGTGACCGAGGGCGAGATCACAGGGGCGCTCGCCCTCATGGACACCATGACCACCGAAAGACTGGAAGGCCCCTAGTTCCAGGACCGCTACACCGAAGCAATGACTCAGCTGATCGAGGCGAAGCGCCAGGAGAAGCCGCTCCCCGAAGCCCCCGAGCCTGAGCAGCCGGCCCAGGTGCTCGACCTCATGGCCGCACTGCAAGAGTCCGTATCGAAGGTCAAGGCCGCCCGAGGCGAGGACACCGGGCCCGCCGAGGTACACGGGCTGAAGAAGAAGACGGTCGGGAAGAAGCAGCCGGCCAAGAAGACCGCGGGGCGCCGGCCGCGCAGTTTGTGAGGGGCGGTGCTGGGCACACGGGATCCGCCACCAAAAGCGGACAAATCGTTAACCACGGCAGGAGGAGTGTCTGTCATGTCGGCTGGTGAGAAGGCCAAGGCCAAGGCTGAGCAGGCCAAGGGAAAACTCAAGAGGGCCACGGGACGGGCCGCCGTCGATGAACCGATGGTCGCCGAAGGCCAGGCGGAAAAGTCCAAGGGCGATGCACGCCAGGCCAAGGAGAAGATCAAGGACATGTTCAAGCGCTGACCTCTGGCGCGGCTCACGCGGGGTTGCGTAAACAGCTCCGGAACTGGTCCCCTGCGCATCCGGCGGGGGGCCAGTCGTGTGAGCGATCCTTCAAGCTATGGTCGGATGGCAGTGCGGGAAGGTCGAGACGCCTGTGGCGAGCGCCTGGCGCGCATCGGCCTCGCCGACGCCGCGGGACCGCTTGCCCGCGTTCCAGCAACCGGCGCGGTGGACGTATACGGCGTGGTCGCGGTTGAGCCCCAAGCTTGAGGAGCCAGTCGGGCGCCGGCGGACGACTCTCCTCGCCCTGCCGCTTCTCGGCCTCGCGGCATTCCTCGTCGGTGATCCACCGGTCGATGGTGGCGAGCTGGCGCGCGGTGTGCTCCTGGAAGACGCGGCGGGCGAAGCGGAGGGCGTCTAGGCGGGAGATTGCGGTGTGCATGAACTGCGGCGCCATCGACGAGGTCCCCGCGCCCCTGGTGGCGGATGCGCTGAACTCTGCGGTCCAGGCGACCGCCTTCCGCTTGCAGAGCCTGGTTCTGAACGGGCTGTGTCCCACCTGCCAGGCGTGACAGAAGCGTTGTGCGGGGTCGGCCGGGTCCGGCGGGTGCCGGGTGAGAAGACGATCACCTTCCGGGAAGGAAGCGGCACTGAGGATTGCCGCGCTGCCGAAAGTTGCCGGGCCGACCCCGTCACGACTTGCTGATGCATTGTAGTAGTTGTTGCAAGCTCTTCGCAATAAGTCGCTAGGCTGTCCCAGAACGATCACCACGTGGAAAGGGGACGTGCCTGATGGGCACCTACACGCTTCCCGACCTGCCCTACGACTACGCCGCGCTCGAGCCGGCCATCACGGGGCAGATCCTGGAGCTGCACCACGCCAAGCACCACGCCGCCTACGTCAAGGGCGCCAACGACACCCTGGAGCAGATCGCCGAAATCCGCGACAAGGACCAGATCACCCCCACCAGCCTGGTCGGGCTGGAGAAGACCTACGCCTTCAACCTCTCCGGCCACGTCCTGCACTCGATCTTCTGGCAGAACCTCTCCCCGGACGGCGGAGACCGCCCCGACGGCGCACTCGCCGACGCCATCGACGAACACTTCGGCGGCTTCGAAGCGTTCAAGAAGCAGCTCACCGTCGCCACCTCCTCCGTGCAGGGATCCGGCTGGGGCGTGCTCGCCTGGGAGCCCCTCGGGCGCCGCCTGGTCGTCGAGCAGGTCTACGACCACCACGGCAACGTCGGCCAGGGCACCACCCCCCTGCTGGTCTTCGACGCCTGGGAGCACGCCTACTACCTGCAGTACAAGAACGTCCGCCCCGACTACGTCACCAAGCTGTGGGACCTGGTCAACTGGGAAGACGTCGCCGCCCGCTACACCGCGGCCGTCGGCGCCTGACGCATTGACCACGCCGCCACTGGCGGGCCGGGAAGCCAGCCAGATTCTCGGTCCGCCCGGCGCCATACGCCTCCGCCAGGTCGCGCCGTCCCGCCTCGGGCACCACCTCGAAACCCTCGCCCAGCTCGCACACGCCGCCTACACGCCCCGCCCCTGGCACGCGACACCGGCCGAGATCACCCGCCTGCTGGACCGCCTCACCCACGACGCCCAACATCTCGGTTTCACCCTGGTCCTGGCCGACGACCCCGCTGGCCGCCCCTTCGGCTTCGCCTACGGCCGCCCGCCTGCCACCTCGCCGCCCTGGCCGACCGGCCACCGCCGAGCACCACCCTTCCTTTCGAGGTGCGTGAACTCGCCGTCGCCCCCACTGCCTGGCCACGGTATCGGCGCCGCCCTCCACGACACACTCATCGCCACCACCCCACCCGGACCCCGCTGGCTGATCACCCTGCCCAATGGCACAATCCGCATCCTGATGCACCGCCCCGCATAGACCGGACCCCGGCAACAGCCATATCAACCGCACCAGACGAAACGAGTGATGAGGCGCAGGCGCCCACGTCTTCAAGGTGGGCAGGTCTCGGTCGCTGCCACTTCCCAGCCCGACGGGAACACGCTTCGTGCTAGTAGGTGGGGGGAGGATCCGAGGCTACTCACGGGTTACTTGTCACCTGGTTCGCCGCTCGTCAACGGCACACAGGGCAGGGCAGGGGCGTGCTGCACCAGCGGCCTGCTCCCTGCCGTGAGGCGGCTGACCAGGGAAGATGGAGAACTGGGACGGGAGTATCTAGGGTCAGCACGTGGCTTTCATCATGGTGTGCGAAGACGACGCGGCGGTCCGCGGCGTCCTCAAACGCGCCCTGGAGTACGACGGCCACACCGTCTCCGTCGCCGCCACGGCCGACAGCCTGCTGCGGCAGCTCGCACCGGCGCCCCATCTGGTCGTCCTGGATCTCGGGCTCCCGGACGCCGACGGCCGCGACGTCTGCCTGGCCCTGCGGGCTCGCGGCGTCGACGCGCCGGTGTTGATGCTCACCGCCTTGGACGGCCTGCATCACAAGGTAGGCGGCTTCGAGGCCGGCGCCGACGACTACATGACCAAACCCTTCGACATCCCGGAACTGCTGGTCCGCGTCCGGGCGCTGCTGCGGCGGGCCACCGTGGCGCCCGCACCGCGCGAGGTCGTCCTCGATCCGGCGAAGCACGTGGTGACCTACGATTCGGTGAGCATGAGTCTGACCCCGACCGAGTTCCGGCTGCTGGGCCGCCTGATCGCCTCGCAGGGCGACGCGGTACGCCGCCACGCCCTCATCGCCGCCGGCTGGCCGCACGGGGCGCAGGTCAGCGACAACACCCTCGATTCCTTCGTGCGTCGGCTGCGGGCCAAGCTCGGTCAGCTGGGTGTGGCGGAGCGTCTGGCGACGGTCCGCGGCGTGGGCTACCGATGGCAGTGACGGGATTCCGTAAGCGGGTCGTCGCGCTCACCGTGCTGATCGCCACCGCCGTGGTCGCGATCCTGGTCGTGGTCTCGCACGTGCTGCTGAGCCAGGTGACGGACGCCGACGCCCACGACCTGGCGCGTACCCGCGCCGAGGCGGTCGCGGCGAACGTCACCGCCAAGGGCGGCCGTGTCGTGCTCACGGAGAACAGCAGCGAGGCGCTGGACGAGGTCGCCTGGGTGTATGCCGACGGCCGCCTGATCGACGGGAACGTACCGCCGAGCGTGGTCGCTCGCGTCGAGGAACTGGCGGACTCGGGGCGATCACAGACCGCCGCCGTCGGCAACTACCTCCTGTATGCCCGGCAGGTGCCGATCGACGGTCACCACGTCATGGTGATCGTCCGGGTGGACCTCACGCCGTATGAGACATCGGAGCAGCGCAGCCTGACCTTGTCCCTGATACTCGGCGGCCTCACGATCCTCCTCGCCGGCGGTGTCGCACACCTCGTGGTGCACCGCGCGCTGCGGGTCGTGCACGAGATGGCCGCCCTCGCCGACGACTGGGGCCATCACGAACCCGGGCGCCGCTTCAACCTCGGAGCCCCCCGCGACGAGTTCGGGGAACTGGGGCAGACCCTGGACCACCTCCTGGAGCGCGTCGACAACGCGCTGGCGGACGAGCGCCGGCTCACCGATGAGATCGCCCACGAGCTGCGGACACCGCTCACGGTCCTGCGGGGCGAGGCGCAGCTGGCACAGCTGTCCGGCAAGCCGGTGGCGCCGGAGGCGGTGCTGAGCGAGGTCGACCGCCTCGATGCAGCGATCACGACGATTCTGCGCGCCGCGCGCGCACGTACCGACGAGGGGACCCGGTGCGATCTGCGCTCCGCCGCGCGGCAGGCGATCGCCGGCCGCCCGGTCGAGGTGGCCATTCCCGCAAAGGCCGAGGTCGCCGTGGCGCCCGACGTCGCCGTGTCGCTGCTGTCACCCCTGCTGGAGAACGGCCTGCGGCATGCGCGGTCGCGTGTGTGGATCACCGCGCGCGTCCAGGGTGAGGCCCTCGTGGTCGATGTCCTGGACGACGGCCCCGGGTTCGATCCCGCGGAGGTCGAACGGGTCTTCGAAGCGGGTGTGACCGGCGGTGACGGGTACGGGCTGGGGCTGCCGGTGGTGAGGCGCATCGCCGCTTCGGCCGGTGTGGAGGTTCGCGCGATCGCGGACGGCCGCGGTCACGTCGAGGTGACACTCCCGGCCGCCCGTGCAACCGCGTAGTCAGGTTATGTGCAGATTCCCCGCGTAAGCCTCCGTGCATGACAACGACAACGGAAGCACGCACGCGCAGCGGGCGCCTCATGCTCAACAAGGTCCCCGAGGTCACCATCTGGTTCTGGGTGATCAAGATCCTGTGCACGACGGTCGGTGAGAGCTTCGCCGACTGGATCAACATGAAGCTGGGCGTCGGCCTGATGAACACGGCCTGGATCTTCACCGCGGTGTTCGTGGTCGTCCTGGCCGTCCAGCTGCGGCTGAAGCGGTACGTCCCGTTCCCCTACTGGCTGACCGTGGTCGTTGTCAGCGTCACGGGCACCTTGTACACCGACATCCTCACCGACCAGCTGAACGTGCCGCTGTGGATCAGTTCCGCGGTCTTCTCGGTGCTGCTCGCGGTGGTCTTCGGCGTGTGGTGGGCGCGTGAGCGCACACTGTCGATCCACTCCGTCACCACGCTTCCGCGGGAGTCGTTCTACTGGCTCGCCGTTCTCGTCACCTTCGCGCTCGGCACCGCGACCGGCGACTGGACTCTGGAACTGACCGGCTGGAGCCCGGGCGTCTCCGTATTGCTGCCGCTCGGCCTCATCGCGGCGATCACGCTGTTGTGGAAGTTCGGCGCGAACCCGGTGCTGTCCTTCTGGCTCGCCTACATCCTGACCCGCCCGCTGGGCGCGAACATTGGCGACTGGCTCGCCTCCCCCAAGGTCGCCCAGAACCCGGGCGACCCGACCGGTCTCGACCTGGGCACCTTCACCACCAGCCTGATCTTCCTCGGCCTGATCCTGGCAACGGTGGTCTACCTCACGGTGACGCGCTCGGATGTGACCGAGACCCACGAGGCGACCCACGCCGCACCGGCCACCAGCGACCCGCGCAAGGAGCGCGTCGCGCTGGCCGGCTTCGCCCTGCTCGCCGTCGCCACCACGGGCCTTCTGGTCTGGGCCCACGGTCAGCCGCATGTCGGCCCGGCGCCGGAGGAAGACAACACCTCCGCCGTCCAGATGGCTCCCGGCGTAGCGGTGAAGAAGTTCCCGCCCGCCAAGGTTGCCGCGCTGAAGAACCTCGCCTCCACATCGCTCAAGGACGCCCGCTCGGGGAACGCGAAGGGAGCGCATGCGGCCGCCCAGTCGCTGCGTGACCTGTGGGATGCCGACCAGGCATCGCTGCAGCCGCTGGACCAGACCGGCTGGACCTCCATCGACGCCCAGATGGACAAGGTGCTGGGGACCTTCGGCATCGATCACTCGAACCCGCCGATGTCGCCTGCGCAACAGGAGAAGGAACTGAACACACTCCTGACGGACATGGGCTGACAGACCGCACAGCGCCCGGCCGATGGGCTCAGCATGCCGGGCTGCGCAGAGAACCGCGCCGCCTCGGCACACGCGGCGAGCCGCGGACACGGCAAGCGGCCGGGGCCGCCTGTGGCAGCCCGGTTATATCCGCAGCTCCCGTGGGGCGGTCGAAGCTGGCGTCAATGGCTTCGACCGCCCCGCTGTCGCCTGGGCTGGTCAGTCGCGGTGGCGGCGGATGTGAGAAGCAGGCGCCGATGACCACTCAGACGGTCCTGCACGTCTGCCTGCGCCGGCGCACCTCCAAGGGCCGTCACCCCGACGTCCTCCTCGCCCAACGACGCGAACGCGTCCGCATCCGGGGCGGGAGCGGACGCCCTCTCCCTGTGGCAGCCTGACCAAATGGGATGATCTTGTCCCGTGAGTGGTCAGCAGGATTCCGATGTGCGCGGTGGCTGGTTGGCCCGCTTCCTTGAGCGTCGGCGGGAGGCTCGCCGTGGGCGTGGGCGTGGGCGTGGGCGTGGGCGTGGGCGTGGGCGTGGGCGTGGGCGTGGGCGTGGGCGTGGGCCGCGGCGGCGGCCGTTGGATGAGGCCGCTCGGCGAGCCGTTGAGGACCTGAGCGGCGTGGGCTGGCGGGATCGGCCGCGGGCGCGGCGGCGGACTCTCGATGAGGCTGCCAAGCGCGCCGCCGACCACTTGGAGGGCCGGTAGCGACCCAGGTCGCGCTGCAGATGCGTGACCTATCGGCGACGGGCGCGTTGCGCCGGGGGACACGTGCTGGTCCCTGCGGCACTCGTGCGAGCGGGCCCCGATCCACCGCGCGGCACCGGGGCTCCCTGGACGACGGGGAGGGGAGAGCCGCGCTGGCCGCCCATCTCCTGCGGGCCGCCGCCCGTGCCACGCATAACCTCGTCAACGCTGCTCCGGGGCTCGGTGAGGCCGCGCACCGCGCGACGGCGGTCTTCCCGCACGCCTGGCCGGTACCGGAGGACTGAGCTACCGCGTGCAATCGAACTCGCCCTCCTGCTGACCGCCCGGCGCTGCTGCTGGACGACCAGCACACCGACGGCGCGGTCACTATGGATGATCCGGACGCGGACCAGGACGAGGGCGGGGGGATCGAGCAGGTCGAGGCACATGCGGAGGGGGCCTGGGCGGACGTCGAGGCGCCGGCGCCCTGATCGACCTCCGCCGTGCTCGCGCCAGTCCGCGGCTCGCCGAAGCGACGCTCGACCTGATCAGCTACCGGATCGGCCGTCTCATCGGCGCCTACGAGGCTCTGGTCCTGCACCCCGGGTACCAGTCCGATGCGGGCGGGGCAGACTGAGCGGCGCTGTCTCCCCGGGCGGGTCCGTCTCCTCGTTCACGGCGCCGTCCTCGTCAGTCGCGGTCGGGACTGAGCTTGCGGTTGGTGCCGGACCGGCTGATGTCGAGCTCCACCAGGTCATTGAATCACCGTCCGCGACGACCATCACGCACAGCTACACGACAGCTGGGGAGCGGGGGTATCCCGGTGGCGAAGGAACGTCGCCGCTGCGGTATGGCCAATGCCTCATCGAAGGAACCGGATCTGCGGGTAGCGGGGGGAGGGGCGCTGGAGCAGGTGGTTGTCGAAGTGGCGCAGATGAAGGTCGAAGAATGCTCGTACGTAGTCGCGCTGGGCGTGGATGGCGTGGTGCGGGTCGAGGGTGCCGATTGCTTGCGTCACCTGGCTGGGCGTCAACCCGAGGGCGGGCGCGGCTTGGGGTAGCAGTGTTTCCAGGTCGGTGAACGAGGTGTGGGTGGACCCACTGAGGGCCAGTTCGCGTTTCCAGCCGTACTGGCTGGTCCAGAACTGATCCCAGCTGGGATCCTCCGGGCTTGGGCCGGGGTCGCTGCCGAAGAGAAGGAAGGGCCGGTCGGTGCCGGCGGTGACGGGCGACAGGAGGCTGCCGTCCAGGTTGACGCCGGCCTGCAGGCGCCGGTCGGCGCGGATGGCTGCGGCGGCTGTGGCGCCGCCGAGGGAGTGGCCGAGCATGCCGACGCGGGAGAGGTCGAACGCGCCGGCGAGGGTGAGTGGCAGGGGTCGCCGTTCGGCGTCGGTGTTGTGTCCGGCGTTGAGCGCGGTTAGTTGGTCCAGCACGAACCGGGTGTCCGCGGTGCGGACAGCGAGGGCCTTGGCGATCAGGGCATCGTCGATGTCGCCGGTGATGGCGAAGGTTTCCACCCGGCCGCCGGGAAACTCGACCTGGTCGGCGTCGTGGGTGTGGTCGATGGCCACGACCAGGTAGCCGTGGCTGGCCAGTTCCTCGATCAGAACAGTGCCGAGGCTGCGGTCGCTGCGCAGGCCCGGTGAGTACAGGACGACCGGCCTCCCGCACCGGCCGTGGTCCACCGGTGCGGCCAGGTGGGCGTGCGTGGTCGGCAGCAGCAGGGTGCCGGGCGGGATGCCCTGTTTCCGTTCGAAGAAGGGGACGGCGCCGGGTGACATCCATGGCGCGGGCGGGTGGCGATGGGCGGCGCGTGCCGGGTACCAGAGCTGGATCATGAGTTCCCGAGCCGGGCGGGAATCCTGCCAGGGATCGACGCGTGCCCGGTCGACCAGGTGCAACGAGACCGTGCCCAGGGGATGCGGACCGGTTGGTGCGGGCAGGGTAAGCCGCGCCGGAGCACGCGTGGGGTTGGCGGCGACCGGCGAGCCCGCGGTGGGTCGCGACCGGGCGGATGCCGCGGTGGCCAACGGGACGGAAGCGATGGCTGACGCCACGGCGGTACCGAGCAGCGCTCGGCGGGTCAGGAGCCGTCTGTCGTTCAACATCGCCAAAATGTAAGGTGTTCTTTCCATGAGGTCAAGAGTGCTTGACTCGATGGAAAGAACACCTTACATTCACGGCATGACAAAGCAGGTACAGCAGGACCAGGTGACGCGCGCGGCCCGCCGCGCTGTACTCATCGACGGCATCCCCGTGTCCACGTTGGGCGTGATAGCCCTGGCCCTGGGCAGCAACCCCAATCCGAGCGCCACCCAGAAGGTCTGGTGGATCGCGACCACCGCCGTCTTCACCCTCGCGATCGTCTGGGTGCTGTGGCGGGCATTCCGGCGCGCGGACGAATACCTGCGCAGGATTCAGCTGGAGAGCATGGCCATCGCGTTCGCCGCAGTCCTCGTGGGGCTGCAGGTAGCCACCCTGCTCGATGCCGCTGGCATCATCCAGCTGCATCAGCTCGCGGAGTTGATCCTCCTCGGCGGCGTGGCCATCTGGATGACGATCGCGGACCTGCGTACCCGCCTGAACCGGTGACGGCGCACTGTGAAGAACCGACTACGTGAACTGCGTGCAGCTCGCCGGTGGAGCCAGGCCGACCTGGCCGACCGGTGCCAAGTCTCCCGGCAGGCCATCAACGCCATCGAAACCGAGCGGCACGATCCCAGCCTGCCTCTGGCATTCACCATCGCCGACGTCTTCGGCCTGACCATCGAGGAAATCTTTCGTCCTGACCGGAGGGAAACGACGGACACCCCCGCCTGACATTGGCGGAGTCTTCGTCCTCCGGCACCAGCGAGACCACCGGCGTCGCATCCAGGTCGGTGCCGTGCGTCTCGACCAGCTCCAGCTTCTCGACCAGCACATTCGCCGCCCGGGGCGAGCGCAACGATCTTCCCGAGAACCCCCGCGCAGCACCCGATCACTGTGCTAACGACCAAGATCGACGGCATAGCCTTTTTGACCGCTGTACCGATGTTCCCCAAGGGCGAAACCGGTCAACCTATGCGGTGAAGGCACTACTCGTGCTGAGCGATGACTTCGGCCTCGGCGCTTTTATGGTTGGTCCCCGTGAACCGGCAGGAGCAGGGTGAAGGTGGCCGGGGTGCCGCGGGTCAGGGAGAGGCGGCCGCCGAGGGAGACTGCCAGGTCGCGGGCAAAGGCGAGGCCGATACCCGTCCCCGCCCCGCTGCCCGTGTGACCCCGATCGAACAGCCGTGCCGTATCACCGCTCACCTCGCCCTCGTCGGTGACGTCGAAGGCGAGCGCGTCGTCAAGGTCGCGCACCGTTACGCGGACCATGCCCTGGCCATGCAGGCGGGCGTTGTCCAGCAGAACGTCCAGGATTTCGGTGACAGCTCCACCGGGCACGGGCAGGTCGACCGGCACGTCGTGAGTGAGGTATTCCAGGCGTCTGCCGTCGTCGGCGAACAGGCCGTGCCAGCGCTGTTGCGTCGCCCGCAGCACCTGTCCCACCGGCCGCAGCAGGGCACTGGACCGGGGAGGGCCGGGTGAGCCGGACAGGCGCAGGACCTCCTCCACGGTGCGGTGCAGCCGACACGTGGTGGCCAGAGCCTCCTCCAGGACGGGCCGGAGCCGTGCGTCGTCGCCTTGCTGCAGGCCCGCCTCCAGGGTGAGCTGGAGACCGGTGAGCGGGGTGCGCAGCTGATGGGAGGCGTTGGCGGTGAAGTCTCGTTCACGGCGGAGGAGCTCGGACAGGCTGTGCAGCATCTCGTTGTGGGTACGGGCGACCTGGTCGATCTCGGTGATGCTGCTGGGGGCCGCGCGGGCGTTCAGGTCGCCGTCGGTGACGGCCTGGCAGTGACGCGAGAGGTCTTCCAGCGGGGCGGCCAGTGCGCGGGCCTGACGGCGGGCGACGAGGACGGCGACAGCCAGCCCGAAAGCGGCAACGCCCAGGAGCACACCCCACACGGCGAAAACGCGGTTGCGCACGGTTGCGATCGGCGAGGACGCCCGTACCACTCCGATCACCTGCTCGGCGTGGGAGACAGGCACGGCGACGACCAGGTCGCCGCCCGACCTGTTCGCGACCACCTGCCCTTTGAGGGCTTGGCGGACCGATGTGTCCCCTGGTCCAGAGCCGCTGCCAGTCCGTAGCCGCAGTTGTGGGTCGTACAGACCAAGCCGCGTGCCGGCCGGGGGTTGGGGGAGTTCGACTGGGTCGCCCTTCTGGTAGTCCGGGCTCACCTGCACGGCACCGGCGAGGGCGACCCGCTCCAGGCTGTCCCGCTGGTCGGTGTAGAGCACCGACCTGATGGCCCACGCCAGGGGGACGGCCAGGAGGACGACGGCGACCAGGGCGGCGGTGAGGGCGACTCGCACCACGCGCTGTCTCATGTCTTTCATCATGCGGGCCGTCGGCCTGACCGGGCGGAGTGAGCCACGTGCTTTTGCCGTCGTCTAACCGTCGGCGCGCCGGGCGTTAACCGGCCGGCTTCTAGCGTCGATGCCATGACCGTCTGGTCCAACGGCTCCTTGGGAGGGCAGTGGCCATGGCAGCACACGCACGGACGTCCGCCGTCGTCGGTCTGGCGCTGGTCGCCGCGGTGACCGCCGCCTGTTCCGGCGGTGCCGGATCGCACTCGGGTTCCGCCCCGTCAGCGCCCGCACCGGCCTCACACGCCGCGACAGGAGGCGGCAACAGCCCGAACAGTCCGGCGCCCACCGAGTCCAATCCGCCCGGCGACATCCCCGACAACCAGGTCTATGTCGCCTACCGGCCGGGCGGTGCCACGTTCACCTTCACCGGCTTCACGGTCAAGGTGCCCGAGGGCTGGGCCCGCACCGACCAGAAGAACACGACCGTGTTCACAGACAAGCTGAACACTGTGCGGATCACGGCGGCCTCCGCCTCCAGCGCCCCCACGGTCGGTTCGGTCACCAACACGGTCGTTCCCCAGCTGCGCACCCAGGTGCCGAAGTTCGCGACACCCAAGGTGTCGGAGGTGACCCGGCATGCCGGCCGTGTCGTCCTGCTGACCTACCAAGGCGACTCGGCCAAGGATCCAGTCACCGGGAAGGTGGTGCGGGACGCGTTCGAGCGGTACGCCTTCTACCGCTCCGGTCACGAGGTGGACCTGACGCTGTCCGGCCCGGTCAACGCCGACAACGTCGATCCCTGGCGGATCATCAGCGACTCCTTCGCCTGGCAGTGACCACCATGTCCGCCGACGCCTCCCACGAGATGCGCGCCCGCGCCCCCGCCGAGGACGTCCTCACGGCCCGCGAGCTGTATCGCTTCTACCGGGCCGGGGAGGAGGAGACGCTCGCGTTGCGCGGGGTGTCGCTGCGGGTCAGGCGCGGCGAGACAGTCGCGGTCGTCGGGCCGTCCGGGTCGGGCAAATCGACCCTGCTGGCGTGTCTGGCCGGACTGGACGAGCCCTCGGGCGGTGAGGTCCGCGTCAACGGGGTGCGGATCAGCCACCGTCCGGAGACCGAGCGCGCCCGGCTGCGCGCGGCGCACGTCGGCGTACTGCTGCAGACCCGCAACCTCCTGCCCCATCTGAGCCTGCGGGACAACATCCGCCTGGCACAGCGGGCAAAGGGCCGCGGGCCCGCCACCTCGCCAGGAGAGCTGCTGCGCCATGTCGGGCTCGCCGAGCGGGCCCACGCCCTGCCCAGGCAGCTGTCCGGAGGGGAACTGGCGAGGGCCGGACTCGCCGTGGCGTTGGCCAACTCGCCCGCCGTCCTGCTGGCCGACGAGCCGACCGGGGAACTCGACAGCGACACCGAGCGCATGGTGCTCGCCATGCTGCGCGATAGAGCCTCCGACGGCTGCGCGGTCCTGATCGTCACCCACAGCGCGGAGGCGGTGCGGGCGGCCGACCGGGTCATCGCTCTGGCCGACGGAATAGCCACCGACGCCTCGGCCCCCCACAGCGGACGCCCCGCACGGCAGGAGGTCCGCGATGCCACCGGATGAGGTGCTCGTGGCCTGCCAGGACGCAGCCCTCACCTTCGGCCAGGGCCCGCAGGCGGTCGTGGCCGTGCACGGAGCGAACCTTCGGATCGGGGCCGGCGATCGGCTCGCAGTCGTCGGCCCCTCCGGCTCGGGGAAGAGTTCGCTGCTGCACCTGCTGGCCGGGCTCGAACAGCCCACCGGCGGCGCCGTCACCCGGTCCGCGTCACTCGGGCCGTACGACATCGGTCTGGTCTTCCAGGGCGACAGCCTGATCCCGGCGCTGAGCGTGGTCGAGAACGCCGCCCTGCCTCTCGTGCTCGCCAACCGGACCGAACCGGAGGCATGGCAGGCCGCCCTTGCGGCGCTGGACCTGGTGGACGCCGCCGACCTGGCCGACCGGCTGCCCGAGGAGATCTCCGGCGGACAGGCCCAGCGAGTGGCCGTCGCCCGGGTCCTGGCCCAGTCTCCGCGGCTGATCCTTGCCGACGAACCCACCGGCCGTCTCGACCACGCCACCGGCGCCCATGTCCTGGACGCCCTGCTGGCCACCGCCCACCACATCGGGGCAGCCCTCGTCGTCACCACCCACGACCCCGCCATCGCCGCACGCCTGACCGTCCGGCGCTCCATGCGCGACGGTCGCCTGCTCGCCCCCGAGGAGGTCTCGTGATCACCGCCTGGGCTCGGGGCCTGACCCGTTACCGCACCGGACGGCTGCTGGCCGCCCTCGCCGGGATCGCGCTCGCGGTCGCTCTCATCGCCGCGCTCGGCTCCTTCCTCACGGCGTCGAAGGCGACTATGACCCAGCGCGCCCTGCGTTCGGTCGCCGTCGACTGGCAGGTCCAGGTACAGCCCGCGGCCGACCCGAACACCGTCCTCTCCCTGGTGCGCACGACACCCGCAACCCGCGCCGCCCTGCCGGTCGGCTATGCCGACACCACCGGCTTCACCGCCCGCGTCCAAGGCAGCACGCAGACCACCGGCCCCGGTATGGCCCTGGGCCTGCCCGACGGCTACCGCAGCCGGTTCCCCGACGCCATCCGCACGCTCTCCGGCGCCTCCACCGGCGTCCTGCTGGCCCAGCAGACCGCCTCCAACCTGCACGCCGCCCCCGGCGACACCATCGGCGTCCAGTTCCCCGGCATCGGAGTGCGGCAGATGAGGGTCGACGGCGTCGTCGATCTGCCCCAGGCCGACTCCCTCTTCCAGACGGTCGGCGCCCCCGCCCAGTCCCAGCCGACCGCACCCCCGGACAACGTCGTCCTTCTGCCCGCCACGCAGTTCGCCTCCCTCACCCACGGCGCCACGGGCGTCACCACCCAGATCCACGTCGCTCGCGACAACACGGGGCTGCCCTCCGATCCGGCCGCCGCCTTCACCGCGGTCACCGGCGCCGCCCACCACCTGGAAGCCCGCTCGGCCGGCGCCGCACTGGTCGGCAACAACGTGGGTGCCGCCCTCGACTCCGCCCGCCAGGACGCCCTGTACGCCCAGATCCTCTTCCTCTTCCTCGGCGTTCCCGGAGCCGTCCTGGCCGCCGCGCTCACCGCCGCGGTCGCCTCGGCCGGTGGCGAGCGCCGCCGCCAGGAACAGGGCCTGCTGCGCCTGCGCGGCCTGCGCCCAGCCCAGATCACCGCTCTCGCGGGTCTGGAAGCCGCCCTGATCGGCCTTGCCGGTGGCCTGGCCGGGCTGGGTATCGCCGCGCTGACAGGCCGCCTCGCCTTCGGCGCGGCCTCCTTCGGGGCGAGCGCGGGCACGGAGGCCATCTGGTACGGCATCGCCTTCGTCCTCGGCGCCGCCGTCGCCACGGCCGCCGTCCTGATACCCGCCCTGCGCGACCTGCGGACCGTCACCGTCGCCGACACCCGCAAGGAGGCCGGCGCACGCAGCACCCGGAGCCCGTGGTGGATGCGCTACGGCCTGGACTTCCTCCTGCTGGTCTGCTCCTGGTTGATCTTCCGCGCCTCCTCCGGCAACCAGTACGCCCTCGTCCTGGCGCCGGAAGGCGTGCCCAGCATCTCCGTGTCGTACTGGGCCTTCCTCGGCCCCGCCCTGCTGTGGATCGGCGCCGCCCTGCTGCTGTGGCGCCTGACCCTTCTCGCCCTCACCCACGGCCGTCCCGTCCTGGCCCGGCTGGCCCGCCCGCTGACCGCCACCCTCGCCGGCACCACCGCTGCCGTCCTGGCCCGACGCCGGCGCCCACTCGCCCGCTCCGTGGTCCTGCTCGCCCTCGCCGTCTCCTTCGCCCTCTCCACCGCCGTCTTCAACGCCACCTACCGGCAGCAGGCCGAGGTCGACGCCCGGCTGACCAACGGCGCCGATGTCACCGTCACCGAACCCCCGGGCGCCCGCGTATCGCCCAGCGCCGCAGGCACGCTGAAGGTCTCCGGCGTCCGGCACGTCGAGCCCCTCCAGCACCGCTTCGCCTATGTCGGCTCCGATCTGCAGGACCTCTACGGCGTCCGCCCGGACACCATCGCCCAGGCCACCTCTCTCCAGGACGCCTACTTCGCCGGAGGCACCGCCCACCAGCTCATGCGCAAGCTGGCCCAGCGCCCGGACAACCTGCTGGTCAGCGTCGAGACCGTCAACGACTTCCAGCTCTCACCCGGTGACACCGTCAACCTGCGCATCCAGGACGCCCGCACCAAGGCCCTGCGCACCGTCCCCTTCCACTACGCCGGCATCGCCAAGGAGTTCCCCACCGCCCCCAAGGACAGCTTCTTCGTCGCCAACGCCTCCTACATCGCCAAGGCCACCGGCAGCGACGCGGTCGGCGCCTTCCTCCTCAACACCGGCGGCACCCACCAAAATCAGATCGCCGCACACCTGCGCCATCAGCTCGGCACCGCCGCCACCGTCACCGACCTCACCCAGACCCGCGGCACCGTCGGCACCAGCCTTACCTCCGTCGACCTGGCCGGACTCACCCGCATCGAACTCGCCTTCGCCGTCCTGCTGGCCGCCGGAGCCGGGGGACTGGTCCTCGCCCTCGGACTCGCCGAACGCCGCCGCACCTTCGCCATCGCCACCGTCCTCGGCGCCAAGAGTCATCAGCTCCGTGGCATGGTCCTCACCGAAGCCCTCCTCCTGGCCGCCGGCGGACTGGCCGGAGGCGCCCTGATCGGCTGGGCACTGTCCGAAATGCTGGTCACGGTACTGACGGGCGTCTTCGACCCACCCCCCGCAAGCCTCTCCGTGCCCGGCTCCTATCTGGTGCTCACCACGCTCGCCGCACTGATCGCCATCATGGCAGCCGCGCTGAACGGAATCCGGCGCGCAAAGCGCCCGCCCGTGGAGGAGCTGCGTGACCTGTGAGCACCCCTCCGCCGCCGGCCAAGCCGATCCCCGCGCGCCCTCCTACGCTGTCGGCCATGCGCACCCCCGCCGTACCGGACCGCAGCCGCATCCGCGTCCTCGTCGTCGAGGACGACGACACCATCGGACGCCACCTGGAAACCGGCCTGCACAGCAACGGCTACGCGCCCACCTGGAGCCGCACCGGCGCAACCGCCCTGGCCGAAGCCGCCCGCACCCCCTACGACGCCCTCCTCCTGGACCTCGGCCTTCCCGACATGGACGGCCTCGACGTGGCCCGCACCCTGCGCACCCGCTGCCCCGACCTGCTCATCATCATCCTCACCGCCCGTACCGACGACATCGACGTGATCGCCGGCCTCGACGCCGGAGCCGACGACTACCTCGTCAAGCCCTTCAGCCTCACCGTCCTGCTCGCCCGCCTGCGCGCCCACCTGCGCCGCCACACCATCACCCCTGCCCCCCAGGAGGTACTCCGGCTCGGCGACCTCATGGTCGACACCACGGCGCGGCGCTGCAGCCTCCACGGCGAAGAGGTCCAACTGCGCCCCAAGGAGTTCGAACTCCTCGTCCTCCTCGGCCGGCACATCGGCGAGGCCGTATCCCGCGAAACCCTCATGGCCGAGGTCTGGGACGAGAACTGGTTCGGATCCACCAAAACCCTCGACGTCACCATGGCCAGCCTGCGCCACCGCCTCGCCGCAGCGGCCGAAGCATCCGACCGTCCCTGCCGACTGCCCCGCATCACCACCCTGAGAGGACACGGCTACCGGCTGGAAAGCCGTTCCTAGCACGCCGAGGGAGGGCCCAGCTCGGACAGACGGGGACAAGGGTGTCGACGTCGGCGGCACTGACGGCGTTCTCGTGCTGGCCCCTGCCGGGCACCCCTTCGGCCCTCAGACAGCTTGGCCGAGGCCGACGGTGGTCAGGTCCTGCTCGGGCAGCGGGCTGAACGGGCAGGCGTGGGAGGCAGTGGGTGAACGATTCCGCTGTGCTGGTGCACCGACCCCGAACGTAACCGTGTCGGGGTCACCAAGGCCCACCCGTGCTGGGACTATGCGCCTCATGCAGCCCCTGCCAGCCCCCTGCCCCGCTGATCTGATCCCGGACGTCACAGGGCTGGAGGCATTCAACGCCGCGTACAAGGCGGCAAAGCAACAGCGTGCCGTGTTCATCGCCATCGAGCGCCTGTGGCTCGCATTGGTCGGTCAAGGCCGACGCGCTCACCGCCCCGCAGCACGCCATCGACGCCAAGGTGTACGACGCCATCCGCACCGCGGTGATCCATCTCCCGCGAGATCCGCCCCGACTCCTCCGCCGGGCCCGTCTACTTCGTGCTGTACGACGTAGAGAGCGAACACAGGGCCCGCGAACTCGCCGCTGCACTCCACGCGGCCCTCTACGGACACCTCGAACCGCCGGCCCGTGCTATGCCGGGAACCCCGACCTGACGCCAGTCCCATCCCGGCAGCCGCAGATGTTGTCCGCACGCGCCGCCTCCAAGCCGAACACCGACGACATCCGGGACTCACCCGCCCTCGCCGTCGCCCAGAAGCTCCACGAACTCGGCGCCGAGGTCACCGTCACCGACCCCAGGCCCTGGACAACGCCTGCAGGGCACACCCCGACCTCGACTACGTCGACGACCCCATCGCCGCCGTGCAAGACGCCGAGCTACTGCTGCACCTCACCGAGTAGCCGCAGTTCGCGCACGGCAGACGTCGACGGCCAGGATTCGGTGAACGTCACCTCGGCGATCCTCGTCACCGGCATGCCGTGCGCGGACAGCAGCACCATCTGGGCCCGCCGCCAGGTCACCACCCACCCGGTGCCTCTGCGGATGATCCGCAGCAGCCGTCGGCCCTCGTCGTCATCGATCTCCGGAGCCTGAACTCTGTCGGCCACGCCGCCCGTGTTCGCTGAACTCGCCGATCGGAAGCGGATCCCGATCGGCGCGTCGCGGACTGCAGGTGTAGCTGTCAGCCGAGGTGCCTGGTGAAGAACCGTAGCGTGCTGTCCAGTTCGAATGCCGGGATCGCCCCGTGCTTGCCAGGGTTGGCGTGCAGGGTCTTCTCCGCTGAGGCCAACGCGTCGAACAAAGCCAAGCCGTGGGCCCGCGGCACCCGCTCATCGTCCCACTGCACCAGGAACTCCACCGGGACCGTGATCCGCGGGGCGGCCTCCGCTGATGCCAACGCCCCGCCCAACCCCAACACTGCCGCGCGGACCCGGGGTTCGTCGGCAGCGAACGGAACGCCGAGTCCACACCCCAACGACACCCCCCAAATACCCCACCGGACCAGCACCGACGTAGTCGAGATCCTGGACCCCGTCAAGAACCGCCTGCCATTCCGGGACGGTCTGGCGAGCGACGAGTGCCTGGAAACCGGCGACCAGCGGAGCCAGCTCCTCCCCGGCAGCCACGCGAGCCTGATTCTCGGTCGCGATCCGGTTGTACTCCTCATCCACCGGTCGGTCGCCATGGCCACGATGTCGGGAGCCTTCTTGTGCTGGCCGCCGCCGTGTCCCAGAACTCCTCGGGCGCCGGCAGGCGAGACAGAGCCCGGCGCGACCCCGGCAACCAGCTGCCGGTCACCTGCCGCGACTACGCAACATGGAGAAGAAGCATCACCACACGACTCAGCAACACCGTGGCGCTCGTGACCGGCGCGAGCAGTGGGATCGGCGAGGCGACCGCCCGCAGCCTCGCCGCCGAAGGTGCCGCCGTCGCCGTCGCCGTCGCCGTCGCCGTCGTCGGACGGCGGCGTGAGCGGCTGGAGCAGCTCGCCGACAAGATCCGGACCGATGGAGGCACGGCTCTCGTGGTGGAGGCAGACATCACCGATCAGCGGCAGGCCGCCGCCGCGGTGGGCACTGTGGTGGCCCAACTCGGCCGCCTGGACGCCGTCGTCAACAACGCCGGCTTCATGGGTGTCGGGCAGATAGTGGGCTCGCCGCTCGGAGAGTGGGAGCAGATGCTCGAGGTCAACGTCCAGGGCCTGCACTACATTACTCACGCCGCGTTGCCGCATCTCCTGCGCGCTGCAGAGGACTCGCCGCGAGGCATGGCGGACCTGGTCAGCATCAGCTCCACGGCCGGCCGGGTCGCACGGCCCGGCACGGCTGTTTACAACCTGACGAAGTTCGGCGTCAACGGATTCACCGAGGCCCTGCGGCAGGAGGTCATGCAGAAGCACGTGCGAGTGAGCGTGGTCGAGCCCGGCACCGTGGACACCGAGCTGAGCACCCATCTCCGCGATGGCGTGCGGCAGGCCATCGAGCGTCAGATCCAGGGCATGGAACTGCTGCGCCCCGAGGACATCGCCGACACCGTGTCCTACATCGTCACCCGGGACCGCCGGGTCGCCGTCAACGAGGTCCTCGTACGAGCCAGCGAGCAGACCTGGTAGCAGTCGACGGACGGCCTGCATGACCGCCCGCTCCTGCCTTACCGCTTCACGCCTTCCCGGGCCGACGGTCGCCGACCCCGGGATCCGCTCACACCCTAGGATGCCCTGAGGAGCAAGAGGTCGGCACCGCCTCCACCATCAGCTTGACGACGTCGCGCTGTGGTACCACCACACCATGTACGACCGTCACTTCTGGAACGCTTCCCAGTCCCCGTAGTGCCATGCGCTTTGACGGATGGCGGCGAGGCCTCGGGGTCGCCGCACGAAGCGTCATGTCAGAGGCATTCCCCGTCCCTCGCGCAATGCTGCAAGCCGGGCCATTTGCTCACCCATACCGCGTGCTCCGGCCAACGGCGTGTGGACGTGCGGCCAGACGGAGCGCACGAGGCTGATGTGTCGTGCACCTCCGAGGGCCACCACCGGGTCAAGGCCCACGATGTCACGCACGGTTGCCTGTTCCAGAAGGACCTGGCTCGTTACCGAGTCGGCTGCGCCATGAGGTGTGTCGTACGGCTCGATGACGTCGTCGAGGTCGAGGAGCCCGTGGCGTGCGGAGAGAATGAGCAGCAGGTCAGGTTGCAGTGCGTCGGCGGCCTTGCGGCATGCCCGGTGGTAGGAGCCTACGTACATGTCTGCGGAGCGCGCGGGCGAGCCCAGTTTGCGGCTGCCGCACGGGATGACGACGAGTTGCGGCTTGAAGTAGTCGAGATGGTCGTTTGTGGTCATGTCTGTGGTCCTGTGCTGTGATGTGAGCAGTACTGGTTGTGTGCGCGCCCGGCGTGTTCTGGTGGAGACCCGCCTGCCGGGCGGTCGAGCCGGGGGATGGCTATGGCGGAGCGGAGTTCGAGAAGAACAGGGTCATGCCGGATGACCGGCCTGAGGCGTCCAACGGGAGGGGCAGGGGAGGCGGCCGATGGAAGCTCAGACCCGGCGATGCCGCCGTCGCACGGACAGCTGGTGCACACTCGGCCTCTTCGAGCAGGCCCACCATGTCCCCTGACGCGCAGCGGCAACACCGTTCCGCCAGGCCCGCCGCGGCCGCGGACTCTCACTTTCGCCGCCGGCGGCACGTCAGACCACGCGCTCCTTGGCGTTGGTCCTCACCGTCGGAGTCTCGGCCGGTGTCGGGTGGATTCCGGCGAAGCCGAGGAACGCACCGAAGGCCGTCATGCCGGCGGCGATGGTGAAGCTGAAGGCGTAACCGTGCGCGGCGGCGGTCACCTGGTCGGCGCCCGCACGCCGCAGCACGGCGGCGTGGCCGGTGCCCAGTGAGACCAGGGCAGCCAGGCCGATGGCGCTGCCGATCTGCATGGACGCATTGTTCATGCTGGTGGCGATGCCCGCGTCCTCACCGGTGGCGCCGTCCACTCCGGCCACAGTGGATCCGACGAGGACGAGGCCGCCTCCCAGCGGCACGAGGATCAGTCCGGGCAGTACGTCGGCCACATAGGTGCCGTGGCTGCTGAGGCCGGCAAGGAGAACGTAGCCGACCGTGGTGACCGCAAGCCCTCCTCCGTTCAGGGCCCGCAGACCGAACCGGGGAAGGAGGCGTGGTGCCATCACAGTGGCGCTGAAGAGAATGACCAACCCGAACGGTACAAAGGCGAATCCGGTCGCCAGCGCGGAAAAGTGCAGTATGCGCTGGACATACAGGCTCAGTGAGAAGAAAAGGGTGGCGAACCCGACGTAGTAGCAGATGCGCACGATGTTGGCGATGCTCCGGTTACGTGAGCGCAGGAATGCGAGGGGCACCAGGGGTTGGGCCACGTGAGCCTCCACCAGCACGAAGCCGATCAGGCAGAGCACACCGATCCCGACGCAACCCAGGACGGGGAACGAGAACCATACGTGACTGTCCTTCTCCAGGAGGCCGAACACGACCAGGAGCAGACCGAGGGTGACCGTGACGGCGCCGAGGACGTCAGGCCGACCGCGCTTGGTGGCCCGGCTTTCGGAGACGAGCCTGAAAGTGGCGAAAAACGCGAACGCGGCGATGGGCAGATTGATGAAGAATATCCAACGCCAGGAGGCGATGGTGGTCAGGATGCCCGAGAGCACGACTCCCAGGGCTACCCCAACTCCGGCCAGGCCGCTCCAGATGGCCATGGCCCGTGCCCTTTCCTGCCGCTGTGTGAACAGCAGCGTCACCAGGGACAGGGCTGCCGGGCTGACGAGTGCCGCACCGACGCCCTGTACGAAGCGGCCGGCGATCAGTACACCGCCTTGCTGGGCCACTCCCGCGCTCGCCGACGCCAGCGCGAAGATCGCCAAGCCGGTCAGGAAGAGGCGTCTGCGGCCGAGCAGATCACCCAGGCGTCCGCCAAGCATCAGCAGCCCACCGTAGGTGACGGTGTAGCCGTTGACGACCCATGCCAGGCCCGTGGTCGTGAAGCCGAGATCGTGCTGGATGGGGGGAAGCGCGACATTGACCACGGTCACATCGAGGAGCAGCATCACCTGCACGAGGCAGATGATCCCGAGCGCGCGCCACCTGCGCGGATCCGGTTCGGGAGTGGGACTGATCGGAGTCATCACTGATCGCCTTCTATACGGTCGGGCCGCCGCCGTCCCCGCGGACGCCGTCTCAGGAGGAGAGGCAGCAAGCGGGCCCGGCCCGACGGACATTTCCTGAGGTTTTCAACTCGCAGGCGCCAGGTGTGCGTGGCCGCGGATAAGGACAGCGAAGGCGCACATTCGGTCTTCGCTGCGGGTTCGTCGCAGACCCCGGCGCCGGTACCGGAGCGAGGCTGAAGCACCTCCGGGTGCCGCCGCCTCCGGGGAGCGGCGCCGGCACCGTGATGTCCCAGGCCGGCGGGAGGGTCAGCCCTTCGCCCGCCTCCGTTGGCGGGACCCCGGATGCGCCCGATAGGCGCTGACGCTCGACTCGCCCAGCATCCAGAAGCGCCAGGGGTACAAAGCAGCAGGACCGCCCACCCCCGTCCGCGGCCCTCGACCGACCTGCGCGGACGAGACGCCCCCGGCGGGTTCCGCGAGGAACAACTCCGCCGCTGCGTCGCATGCTGACTGTCCGTCATGATGCAGATCGGCGATGCCCAACGCTCGCGCGAGGTTGGCCGGGCCGCGCGCCAGATCGCGCATCCGTACCCCAGGCCCCCGGCGTTCTTGCGCGACGTCTGCTCCCTCCACGACGGTGCCGGCGCGGAGCAGCACCGAAGCGGGACGCCGCCCGGGTCCGCAGACGGCGTTCAGGCACCGATGCACCGCGTGCGTCCGGTACACATAGAAGGTCCCCGGGGCCCCGAACTCCGCTCGATTGGTCCGGTTCGGGCCCCGGAACGCATGCGAGGCCGGGTCGTCGGGCCCCTCGTACGCCTCCACCTCGGTGATACGCACCGCCGTCACGCCGCGCTGCGAGCGCGAGACCACGAGAGCCCCGAGGAGTTCGGGAGCCACCTCGAGGGCGGGCCGGTCGAAGAAGTGCTCGCGCAGGGCGGACCGCCCTGCCGACGCAGCCCCCGGCTCATCGAACGCCCGCAACTGCTCGTGATCGGTCCCGGCCACGCCCGGGACCGTCCGGTTCTGTGCCAAGCCGCTGCCTCCTGTCGAGATTCCGGGACGCCGGATCCGACGCCCCCACCGTCCCAGCGCTCTCCTTGCGTTGCCCCATGGCCCGAGAAGCTGCCGTGAGGCACTCGGATACGGACCTCCGAGCCGAACGCCCACCAGGCCGTTGGAGGAAGGAACACGCTTCCGGACGAGGTGACATCGAGGCCGAGCACGCGATCCAGGCTGCGGACGCGATGCTGGACTATCCGCAGTCGGGCGAACGTTTCCGGGGCCGCGAGACAACGCGGCGGGCATCCGGCCGACCGGCGCTTCACCCTCCTGCGCGTCACCGGCCACGCGCATGTATGGGTGAGCGAATGCGTCACCATCTACGACGGTGCGCCTTCGTACTCGGCGAGCGTCATGGAATTCGCCGACCAGCAGGTCGTGCACGAGACGCAGTACTTCGCCGGTCGTTTCGGCGCGCCCGCGTGGCGGGCCGCGCTCGCAGAGCCGGTGCTTGGGACAGACTGTCGAGGAAGCCTGACTGGCCTCGTCCGGCACGGCCGGCCTGTCGGATTTCGGCGATTGTCTGTGCTCGCCGGATACCTCGAGGGCTCAGGCGCCCTTGCCGTCGACTCCGGTGTGCGTGGTGCGGAAGCGTGCCCGGTAGGCTCCCGGCGTGATGCCGAGGTTGCGCGTGAAGGCCCGACGCAGGGACTCCGGTGACCCGAAGCCGGTGCGCCGGGCCACGGTGGCCATGGGGTCGTCGCTGTCTTCCAGCATCGCCTGGGCGGCTTCCATGCGGACCTGCTCGACGTAGCGGGCCGGGGTCGTGTGCATCTCGTCGTGGAACAGGCGTGTCATGTGGCGGGTGCTCACACCTGCCCGGCGCGCCATGGCGGCAAGGGTGTGCGGGGCGGACGGGTCCTCGGCGACGGCGTCCAGGACCCGGCGCAGCATCTCCTGTCTCGCGCGCGGGGTGTGGGTGCGGACACTGAACTGGGACTGGCCGCCCGGCCGCTGCATGAACACGACCATGTCCTTGGCCACGGCGCGGGCGACGTCGGCGCCGAGGTGCTCTTCGACCAGGGCGAGCGAGAGATCGATGCCCGAGGTGACACCTGCGGAGGTCATGATGTGGCCGTCGCGTACGAACAGGGCGTCCGCTTCCACGGTCACCTTCGGGTAGCGCAGGGCGAGCTGGTCGGCGAAGCGCCAGTGCGTTGTCGCCTTGCGTCCGTCGAGCAGTCCGGCCGCGGCGAGGAGGAAGGCGCCGGTGCAGATGGACGCCGTGCGGCAGCCGCGTGCGTCGAGCCCTCTCATGGCGTCCAGCAGCGCGTCGTCCTTGATGAGGGAGGGCCACTCCGGGCCGCCGGGGATGACGACCACATCGCTGGCCGCCTGTACCTGCGCGGCAGCGAGGTCGACGCGCAGTCCGGTGCCGGCTGCGGTGACCACGTCGGCGCCGTCAGGGGAGACCGTGCGTACGCGGTAGCGGCCGCCGAATTCGTTGGCTGTCGTGAACACCTCGATCGGTCCGGTGACGTCGAGCAGCCGTACGCCGGGGAAGACCAGCACGGTCACCAGGAGCGGCTTCCTGCCTGACGGCCTGTCCTTCATCGTGCGCCTCCCGGACGGACTGGGGCCCACATCGGAGGACACCATCATGCGCCCGGCCTTGCTCTGCCGCTCCCGTGCCGATTGTCGTCCGCGTCCCTGCGGCATGCTGCTGCCTTCCGTGGTGTGGAACGAGGCATCGGGCTTCGGCGCCTCGCCCGTGTTCAGCGGTCGCTTGCCGTCTCGTCATGGCCACAGGTGTGGCCACAACACGCTCGGACAAGGACATCGGGGCATCGGGCCGGCACCCGGCAACGGGCCTGCACGGTGCTCGATGTCCTGGTGTGAGGGCGTCATGGCGCGTGCTGTTCTGTGGCGGGAGCCGCGCTTCGCCATAGCGTCGAGGGCGCCAATGGGCCGACGGTCTCGGCCGCGTCCCTGAGCTGCTGGGTGTGGCCCGGCCAGTCGGCCGGCCCGTCACCGTGGCTGGTCGTGGACGGTGACGAATCCGACACCCCAAGAGAGGGCACTCCGCGCCGTGACACCCCACCCCAGTACCAGCCGAGCGGTCCCGTCCCAGGTCGGCCCGGCCCCGAGAGCGTCCGCGGTCGGCTCGGCCCCGAGATCATCCGTGCTTGTACGTGACCAGCCGGACGAGGCGAACGGTAGGAAGCGTGGCCGGCTCGGTCCCGGCTGGTTCGCCGCCGTCATGGGCAGCGGGATCGTCGCCGTCGCGGCCGCCACCCTGCCGCGCGGTTTCCCCGGGCTCGGCGAGGCCGCCACGGTGGTCTGGGCGGGGACCGCGCTGCTGCTGATCGTGCTCGCCGTCAGCTATACCGGGCAGCGGGCGCTGCGGGTGCATGCCGGTGATCCGGTACTGGCCCAGTTCTTCGGGGCGCCGCCGATGGCTGTGCTCACCGTCGGGGCCGGGACACTACTGCTCGGCCGGCGGCTGATCGGGGAGCGTGCGGCGGTGGATGCGGACTGGGTGCTGTGGTCGGCCGGTACGGTGCTGGGTCTTGCCACCGCCTGCACGGTGCCGTATCTCATGGTCACGCGGCACCGTTTCACGCCGGACGCGGCGTTCGGCGGCTGGCTGCTACCGGTGGTGCCGCCGCTGGTCTCCGCCGCGACGGGCGCGCTGCTCATCCCGCGGGCGCCGGCCGGGCAGGTGCGGCTGGCCCTGCTGCTGTGCTGCTACTCGATGCTCGGGCTCGGGTTGGTCGCGGTCCTGCTGGTGCTGGCCATGGTGTACAGCCGCCTGGTGCATCATGACGCGCCCGGCGGTGCGGTGGTGCCCACGATGTGGATCGGCGTGGGGGCGCTGGATCAGGCGGTGGCGGCGCTGGGGACGCTGGCCACGGCGTCGCCGAGCGCGCTGCCCGCCCCGTACGCGCGCGGGAGTGGTGTCGTAGCGCTCCTGGGTGGGCTCGGGATCTGGGGCTTCGCCCTGCTGTGGCTGGTACTGGCCACAGCGCTGACCGTACGGGAAATCCGCAGAGGGCTGCCCTTCGCAGCCACCTGGTGGTCCTTCATCTTCCCCCTCGGTGCGTGCGTCACCGGCACGAGCGCGCTCGCTGCTCGTACCGGCTCGCAGCTGTTCGTCTGGATCGCCGTCGTCCTGTACGCCCTGCTCGTCGCCGCCTGGGCGGTGGTCGCCTGGCACTCCCTGCGCCATGCTGTCCGGCAGCGTGAGCGCGCCCGCCGCTGACAGGGCCCGTGTAACGCTCCGCATGACACGGACGCGTCGCGCGAACCCGGCTGTCTGCCGACGGGCAGCCGGGTTCGCGCCGCACCGCAACGCGTGCCTATGGCAGCGCCCCGGTTGCCGACGAGGCCGTGCTCTGCGGGCGGGCCGTCTGCCCCGCACCGGCGGATCCGTGCGCGGTCGTGGGGCGGGCCCGGAGCCTGGCTGCCACCATGGCGGCGAACACGACAGCCCAGAACACCACGGCGATCCAGACCTCCCAACGGCCCACGCTCGTCATCCACGAGGTTGCGGTCGCGCGTCCCAGCTCATGCGTGGTGACCGCATACATGCCGACCGGGAAGACGAGGTTCCACCAGCCGAGCACGTAGCGCAGCGGGATACGGCGCAGCGCGTGCCGCCAAACGCCCAGAGCCAGCAGGAGCGGAATCAGCCAGCTTGAGAACGCCCACAGGACGACGGACGTCCCGATGACGAGCGGACGCGACGACATCGTGGTGCCTGGATGGAGTGCGATCAGCCGGACTCCGGTGAGTACGGCGATCGCCGCCGCCCCCATGAAGATCCATACGGACGTCATGAGGCCTTCCGGCTGCACCGGCCGGGCCAGCAGCCGGGCCAGGACCAGCGCGGTGGTCGGCAGGTACTGCATCAGGCCGACGGCCCAGCACACCACTGCCAGGACGGCCAGTGCGTGGCCCGGGGTCACCCGGGCCAGCGATGCCGCCGCGACCGCCACCGACTCCGATCCCACCGACCACAGGAACCAGGTGCCGTTCACCTGGTCGAGCGAGGGGCCCCGCTTCAGCGTGGTGATGAGCGCGAGCGGGATGCCGTAGTCCAGCACCACCCACCCCAGCGTCCCGAACGCCAGGAACGCCCCGGCGACCGCGGTGTGTCCGGTCGGCACAAAGCGAGCAGCCAGCACGTTCGAGGAGATCGCGAGGGTGAGGAACGCGAAGGCACGCGGCCCGAGGAGATCCGCGACGAACCGCTCGCGCCGGCGCAGCAGCCGCCAGCCGTAGGCGGGCACCAGTACGGCATAACCGGCCAGGGCCTCCCACAGCAGTACGGCGGAGGCGGTATCGGCGCCGTTGACGTACAGGCCGTGGAGACGATGCCGGTGCCCATTACCGAACGCGAGTGCGCCCGCGTTGAGATTGGCCACCGCGGCGGAGACGGCCGCGCGGTGTCCGGGCGGCCGGGAACCGGGAGCGGTACGTCCGTGCTCGGGAAGGGCGGCATCCGGGCGCCGCTCATCGTGAGTTCCGGGTTGATGCGCGCCAGCAGGCTCAGCGCCGCTCCTCCTCGATGCTGCCGTGGTGTCGACGGATACGCGCCGTGGGCAGACGATGCGCACCGCGCGAGCCGCTGATCACTGGAAGGCCGATGTCACGAGAGCCTTCTGCTCCACGCCGTGCCGGCGGGCCGAGCCGACCGCGGGCGCGGGCGCCTCGGCCCGGCTCACGCACTCCACCGCGCGCCGGGTCAGCCGGTGCAGACGCGGCGCGACGAACGACCACGCACCCTGGTTCTCCGGCTCCTCCTGCACCCACCGCACGTCCGCGACCGCGCGGAAGCGGACGAGTTCCGCCGCGAGTTCCTCGTCGGGGAACGGGTAGAGGCGCTCCACGCGGACGATCGCCGTGTCGGTCGAGCCCGCGGCGTGCCGGTGGGCGTCGAGGTCGTAGAAGACCTTGCCCGAGCACAGCAGCACGCGCGAGACATGGGCCGGGTCCGTCGTGTCGTCCGGCAGGACCGGACGGAAGCCGCCCTGGGTGAACTCGGCGAGGGCGGAGACGGCCGCCTTCGACCGCAGCATCGACTTCGGGGTGAAGACCACCAGTGGCCTGCGGCCGTCCAGCGCCTGCTGCCTGAGCAGATGGAAGTAGTTGCCCGGCAGGGAGGGCATGGCCACGGTCATGTTGTCCTGCGCGCACAATTGCAGGAAGCGTTCGATCCGGGCGGAGGAGTGGTCGGGGCCCTGGCCCTCCAGGCCGTGGGGCAGCAGCATGGTCACTGCGGAGCGCTGGCCCCATTTCTGCTCGGACGAGGCGATGTACTCGTCGACGACCGTCTGCGCGCCGTTGGCGAAGTCACCGAACTGGGCCTCCCACAGCACCAGGGCTTCCGGACGGGCCTGCGCATAGCCGTACTCGAAGGCCAGCGCCGCCAGTTCGGACAGCATCGAGTCGTACGGTGCGAAGCTCGCGGCCTGCGGGCTGAGGGAGTTCAGCGGCGTGTGCTCCGCGCCGGTGCGCCGGTCCGTCAGTACGGCGTGGCGCTGGCCGAAGGTGCCGCGCCGGGAGTCCTGTCCGGCCAGCCGTACCGGGACGCCCTCCAGCAGCAGCGCACCGATCGCCAGTGTCTCCGCGGTGGCCCAGTCGACGGTGCCGGTGTCGAGCGTCGCCGTACGCCGGTGGAGCTGCGGCAGGACACGCGGGTGCACCGTGAAGCCCTGCGGCAGGTCGGTCTGCGATGCGATGACCTGACGGGCCCTCGCCTCGTCGATCGCGGTCGCCGTGCGCCGGGTGGCCGCCTGCCCGGCGTCGGCGCAAGGAAGGTCTTCGGCCGGTGCAGGAGCGGGCAGCGCCCGGGTCTCGGCGAAGGCCCGCTCGAGGTGATCCTGGTAGTTGCGGCGGGCACTGTCCACCTGCCGCTGGCCGATGTCCCCGCGGTCCATGAGGGCCGCGGCGTACAGCGTGCGCACCGAAGCCTTGGCGTCGATGCGTTCGTACATCATCGGCTGCGTGATGGACGGGTCGTCGACCTCGCTGTGCCCGTGGCGCCGGTAGCAGACCAGATCGACCACGACGTCCTTGTGGAACGTCTGGCGGTAGTCGAAGGCCATCCGTGCGACGCGGTCGACTGCTTCCGGGTCGTCGCCGTTGACGTGGAAGATCGGGGCCTCCACCATCCGTGCCACATGGGTGGCGTACGTGCTCGAACGGCCGTTGGCGGGCAGGGTGGTGAAGCCGACCTGGTTGTTGACGACCACGTGGACCGTCCCGCCCGTGCGGTAGCCCGGCAGTTGCGACATGTTCAGGGTCTCGGCGACCACGCCCTGGCCGGCGAAGGCCGCGTCGCCGTGGAGGACGACCGGCAGTACGGGGAAGGGCTCGCCCTGGTCCCCGGCCAGGTCCTGCTTGGCGCGCACCACGCCCTGGGCCACCGGCCCCACGATCTCCAGGTGCGAGGGGTTCGCCACGACCGAGACGGCGATGGTGCCGCCGTCCAGGGCACGGTAGGTGCCCTCCGCGCCGAGGTGGTACTTCACGTCCCCCGAGCCCTGGACCGACCGGATGTCCACCGCGTCCTCGAACTCGTTGAATATCTGGCCGTAGGACTTGCCGATGATGTTGGCCAGGACGTTCAGCCGGCCGCGGTGCGCCATCCCGATGACGGCTTCTTGGACACCGTCTTCGATGGCGCGGAGCAACAGGGCGTCGAGCAGCACGATGGCCGACTCGCCGCCTTCGAGCGAGTACCGTTTCTGGCCCACGTACTTGGTCTGCAGGAACGTCTCGAAGGCCTCCGCGGCCCCCAACCGGTAGAGGATCCGCAGCTGTCCGGCACGGTCCGGGCGGCGCTGCGGGCCCTCGACGCGCTGCTGGATCCAGCGGCGTTCCCGGGCGTCCTGGATGTGCATGTACTCGAACCCGGCGGTGCGGCAGTAGAACTCCCGCAATGCGCCGAGCACTTCGTCGAGTGTCATCGTGGTGTGCCCGGCGAACCCGTCCACGGCGAAGTCCTCCGCCCGGTCCGCGTCGTTGAGTCCGAACGCGGCGATGTCGAGTTCCGGAGGTGCGAAGGCGGGCCGCGCCATGAGCGGGTCCGTGCCTGCCATCAGGTGCCCGCGCACGCGATAGGCGTGGATGAGCGCCGCGACCCGGACCGCCTTGAGCGCCGCCTCGTCGGTGTCCTTGTGGTGTTGGGCTGAGGCGGTCAGGGAGGCCGTGGCGGCCGGGGACACCAGGGTGGCGAAGAAGTCCCTCCACGTCTGGTCGACCGAGCCGGGGTCCTGGAGGTAACGCCGCCGCTGCTCGTCCACGACCCATTCGTTGAGCCCGAAGTCCAGCCCGTGAGATGCTGCTCGAGCGGTGTCTGATTGCGACGCCATGGCGCGAACGCCTTCTTTCATCTGCGAAGCCTTGGGATGGCGGACGCGGCTACGGCGGTCGTCCGCCTGCGTGTCAGGTGTTCGAGGACTTCGCAACCGTTGCGGAGACCGACCCGTTCGACCGCGTCGCACTGACGACGCTAGGACGCCGGGAGTGCGGAGACGGATGGCCGGGCGGGCCACGACGGCCTCACATCAGGACATCGGCCGGTGACGGCCTGCTGCCTGCCGTCGTCGGACAGTCGGAGTGCGGGCGGGTGACGCCGTCCTGATCCGAGGGCTTCGTGTCCGTCCGGCCCGGGATCGACGTCGTATGGAATCTGGTTGTGATGCTGCGGCCGCGGGCTTGCGGCCGGAGAACCGACCCCTGGGAAGGAATATGATCGACTACGATTGGTCGGACACCACGCGGTGGCAGTTTCCAGGGGTCCTGCGGACCTTGGGTCTCGTGCACGGTGAGTTGCGGGTGCGGCACGGACTGTCGCTCCATGACTACCTCATTCTCGGCGCGCTCGGCGAGGTCGCGAGCGGATCTGTGCCCGTTGCCAAGCTGGCGGCGTTCCTCCAGGAATCCGGGGACCGGATGTCCTACCTCCTCAGGGGTCTGCAGGCTGCCGGACTGATTGATCGCCATCGTCGTGCCGCAGACCGCAGGACGGTCGAGGCCACCCTGACCGACGCAGGACGCTCCAGGTTCGCCGCCGCCGAGACGACCGCGCAGGCGCTGATGCGCCGGCACCTCGGTCCGGGACTGGACACCCAGGAGCCGTCCGGCCGATCGTGTGACGTCACTTGATCTGCTCGTTTTCCACGCCACCGGCTGTGGTCGGCGGACGGCACCTGGTGGCATGACCAAAGCGCCCAAGCCGAAGCCGGACCCCGACAACGAAGGCAATTACCTGCGCAACGGGGCCAAGGCCAAGGCCGGTACGAACCGCTCCATCACACAAGAGGCGTGGGGGCGGACGGTCACGATGCTGACCGCTCCCGTACACCTCCCAGCGATGCTCAGCGTGCGGCTTCATCATGCCAGGCAGCCGAGAGACCCAAGAGCTGTTCGCGTGCAAGAACACCGAGTGTGGACCGAGTGTGGATGGACCGGAAACGCCGACTGGAACGCGGCCCGGAACATCCTGCACCTGTATCGGATCGGCCACGTCATCATGGAGATCCCGGCCGCCGGAGGGCGCGGTCGTCGGGCGGGTAAATCCGTCAAGCCTGTCGCCGAAAGGTAGACGGGAATCCCCTTCCTGAGCTTGCGAAGGGAGGGGAGAACTTCAAGGCAGCTGGGTGTGACACCTGGTGCGTTCCGGGCCAGTTTCCGCACGACCGGCGTGGGCACTTCCGAGGCGGGCTCGGCGTCGTCCGTGACTGTTGTGCTGGTCGCCGGTGGAAGACCGCGGAGGCGGGAGGGCCCTGATCGACGGCGGCCCGGAGGGAGGAAACCCACACCTGAGAAGAACCACGCCGCGGTCGCGGTCACCGGAGTGACACCATCGGCCCGCGGGCCCAGGGCTTCGCACCCTACGACTCGACTCCTGATGCCTAGGCAGTGGCCGCGGTGCGGTAGAACTCGGCCGCGGTGACGGTGGCAGGGACGCCGAGTTCGGCGGCGACCGCGGTGATCGCCTTGTCGCCGACAGCGAGGTCGGCCTGGCCGTCCGTGGTGAAGTACGGCGCGATGAACGTGTCGTAGTGGGCTCGGGCCTCTTCCGCGGTCTGTCCGCCGAGGAACGTCTGCATGTGGCGCACCGTGGTGTCGGGGTCGTCGTGGATCACCTGAAGGGCGCGTCGGTGGGCTCGTACGACGGCCTGGACCGCAGGGTCGTGCGGTGAGATGTAGGTGGGGTCGACGGCCACGCCCACGGTGGGGATCTGGAAGTGGTCGCCGACCCAGGCCAGCACCTGCCAGCCGTGCTCGGCGGCCACCGCCTCCGGTGCCATGGTGCTGCCGACGTAGGCGGCGTCGATGCTGCCGTCGTTGAGCCGGCGCAGATCCATGCCGTAGTCGCCGGGCGAGCGGACGATGGTCTTCACGTCACGGTCCGGGTCAAGGCCGGCCTTTCGCAGCACGATCCGGGCGAATGCGCCGGGCGGGGTGTGCGGGGCGTGGACCGCCAGCCGTCGCCCGGCCAGGTCGGCCAGGGAGGTGAGGCCGGGGCGGGCGAGGAACCAGAACAGCGGGCGGTGGGTGTTGACACTGAGTGCGACCCACGGGGTGCCGTCGGTCAGTCGTGACAGCAGTGCCCGGCCGAGCCCGATGGTGGCGCAGCGGCGCAGCCGTTCCACGTCCCAGGTGCAGCCGTCGCGCAGCGCGACGTGGACACCCTCCTCGGCGTAGTAGTCCTGCTGGTCGGCGATGTAGGCGGCCAGCTCCTCGTGCAGGCCTCGTCCGACGTAGGCCAGGTCGATCGTGTGCATGAACGTCTTTCCTTGATCGTTTAAGGGTTCGGCCGCGTGTGCGGAGGTCAGCGGGGCGTCAGTACATGGCCATGCCGCCGTTGACCGCGGCCGTGGTACCGGTCATGAAGGAGTTGTCCTCGGCGGCGTAGAAGGCGACCGCCTGGGCGACATCGGCCGGGTAGGCCAGGCGGCCCAAGGGGGTGGCGGCCACCTGCCGCTGCCTCGTCGCGTCGTCGAGCACGGCATCGGCGGTGCGGGACTCCACCGGGCCGGGCGAGACGACGTTGACCGTGATGCCCTGCGGGCCGAGTTCCTGGGCGAGATACCGGGCGAACTGCTCGAGTGCGGCCTTGGAAACGCCCAGCGCGATCATGCCCGCCCGAGGCAGGCGGCTGAGTCCGGTGCCGATGTAGATGAGGCGTCCCCACCCTCGTTCGGTCATCGTGGGCAGTACGGCTTTGGTGACCGCGAACGCCGCGTGCATCTCGGCGTCGATCTTGCCGCCCAGTTCTTCCCACGTCATGTCCTGGAACGGCTTGACCGCATACGGGATGAGCGCGTTGTGCACGAGCACGTCGATGCCGCCCCAAGCTGCCTGGACCTGTCCGACCATGCTCTTGACGGCCGCCTCCTCGCGCACGTCGGCCTGCATGGCCATGGCCTGGCCGCCCGCGGCCTCGATGTCGGCCACGACCTCCTCGGCCGCCTTGGTGTTGCGGAGGTAGTTGACCACCACGCGCATTCCTCGCGCGGCCAGAAGTCGCGCCGTGGCCGCGCCGATTCCGCTGCTGGCCCCCGTCACCAATGCCACCCTGCCGGTCGTCCCGGTCATGGGCCCACCTCCTGATCGTCGTCGCGGGCCGTCGGGATGACCGCCCGGGGTTGTTCGTCGTCGATGCCCTGGCCTGTCGGGCGGATCGCCCCGTACAGCACGGTGTCGACGGTCGCCCGCAGCAGGTCGGCCGCGGTCCAGTCCAGATCGCGCGGCAACTCCGACATGAGCAGCCGCTCCAACGCGCCGCGGGTGATCTCACTCAGCAGCTCGGGCGGGGCCGGCAGCAAGCCCTGCTGGTGTCCCTCCCGGAACAGCTCGTCGAGCCGCCGGTAGACCACCGCGTCCACACGCTGCTCCACGTACTGGCGCAGCATCGCGTCGCCCCGCCCGGTCGCGAGCTGAGGCGCGCCGATCCGCCCGAGCTCACTGCCCGCCGCGATCAGGAACCGCTGCACCCGCACACCGAACGGTTGCCCTTCCGCGTCCTCGGCCGCCGCCACCAGCGTGCGCTCCACCGCGGCGAACTGGCGGTCCAGCACCGCGGCCAGCAGGCTGCGCTTGTCCGGGAAATGACGGTAGATCGTCTTCTTGCTCATCCCGAGCTCACGAGCGAGATCGTCCATGCTCACCCGCGCGAAACCCGCCCCGAAGAACAGCCGGCCGGCCGCCTCCACGATCACGTCCGCACGCCGCTCGTCACTGGTGGAAACTCGAGAAACTGGATTAGTTTCCATAGTTCCCATCGTTGCCCTCCGTCTCTTCGCTGTCAAGGCATGCCGTACGTCCCAAGTGCCTGCCGGCGAGGTCTGGCCGGGGGCGCGCTACCCGGCGGTGGCGAGCCCGATGAGCAGCAGGGCGATGTCGTCCGTCCGGGGCGCGGTCTGCCGTGCATGGTCGATCAGGGTCGTGGCGAGCCGGTCCATGGGCTGGGTCGAGGCCCGGGCGAGCTGGGCGGCGAGCCCGGACATGGCGTCGTCCATGTCGACCCCGGGAGTCTCGACGAGGCCGTCGGTGTACAGGGCGAGGACGGTGCCGGGTGTTAGCGGGATCTCGGTGGGGGGATAGTCCGCGTCGGGGTCGATGCCGAGCAGCACGCCAGGTCGGAGCGCAAGGACCTCGGCGTGGCCGTCCGGGTGACGCAGAACGGGCGGGGGATGGCCGGCGGTGGCGAGGACGGCTCGGTGGTGTGCGAGGTCGAGGTGGGCGTAGAGGCAACTGACGAAGCGGCCCGGGTCCATGGCGACCAGCTGACGGTTGGCCTGCGCGAGGGCCTGTGGAGGCGTGGCCCCCGAGGCGGCGTGGGCGCGGATGGCGGGGCGCACCCGGCCCATGAGCGCGGCGGCGGTGACGTTGTGGCCCTGGACGTCGCCGATGACCGCGGCTGCCGTGGTGTCGTCGACCCGGACCAGGTCGTAGAAGTCGCCGCCGATGTCCATGCCGCGGACGCTGGGCAGATAGCGGGCCGCCACATCCAGTCCAGGAAGGTCGGGCAGCGAGTCGGGGAGCAGGGCCGCCTGCAGGGTCTTGGCGAGTTCGTTGCTGGTGTCGTACAGGCGGGCCCGTTCCAGCGCCTGCGCGATCAGTCCCGCGAGCGCGATGAAGACGACCCGCTGCTGGTCGGGAAAGGGGTGGGGCCGGTCGAAGGCGAACACGCACGAGCCCACCGGACGCCCGGAGGCGATCAGCGGCAGAAACGCCCAGGCATGCAGACCCTTCTGATGCGGGGCGGGCGGGTAGGCCCGGGACAGCTCGTCGAAGGAGGCGAAGAAGCTGGGCACGCCGGTGGCGAGGACCCGGACCGCGGGTGCCGGGTGGGTCAGCGGCACGCCGTCGAAGTGTTCGAGCAGTGAGGGGTTGTAGCCGCTGCGGCCGATGACCCGCATTCTGCCGTCCTCGGCCGCGAGCAGGGCGACGGTCCGGGCTCCGAACGCCGGCAGCATCTCCTCGGTGACCAGATCGACCACGTCTGAGACGCCCACGGTTTCCGACAGGGCGGCGGCCAGGTGCAGCACCCGGTAGACCTCGCCCAAGCGGATCGGCTCGCCCTGGAACGTCTCCGTCATGGTGGGCCCCGGCTGCGAGTCCCCGCCCGGACCGGTCGGCGATATGCGGACGCTCACCCCCGAGCCGTCGGGATAGAGCTCGAACGCGAGCCACTGGTCCGGCGGGTGCATGGCGGTGTAGTAGCCGGGCTTCCGGCTGACCACGGTGGCGCGGAAGTGGTCCTCGAAGGCCGGGTCGGTGTGCCAGGGCAAGGACTGCCAGGGACGCGTGCCGATCAGGTCGTCGGGGCTGCTCGCGCCCAGTAGGGCGGCGGCGGTGGCGCTGACGTAGGTGAACCTGCCCTGGAGGTCGAGGGAGCAACTGCCCCAGGGCAGCCGCTCGACGAGGTCCGCTGCGGCGAGTGCCTCGGCCGGCCCCCGCTTGCCGGCGGGCGGCTGCACCAGGGTGCGGGGTGCGGGCCCCGGGCCGACGGCGTGGCCGGTGCCGGCGGCGTCGCGCAGGAACCGGCCCAGGCGTCGACCGGCGGCACGGACCCGTTCAGGGCTCGGGCCGTCGGCACGGGTGGAGCCGGCGCCGGGCCAGAACAGCAGCAGCGCGCCCCAGACCGTGGTGCCGGTGAGGAGCGGTGCCGCGGCCACCGCATGGTGGTAGGGCAGGGCGATCGCCGTGCGCGGATAGCGACGGGCGAGGTCCTCCGGGTCGCCGAGCCAGACGAGCCGCCGCTCGCGCACCGCATCGGTCACGGGAAAGCGGCTCGACAGCGGGACCCCGAACCAGGGCGCGAGATACTCCGCAGGCATGCCTGCGGTCACCTCCAGCCGCAGGGTCTGGCCGTCGGACGCCAGCAGGAAGACCGCTCCCGCGTGCACGCCCGTGTCGCGCACGGCGATCTCCAGCAGCCGGTCCAGCTCGGCCCGGCGCAGTGACCCGGCGGTGGGTGAAGGGGAGCGGGGCCCGTGGGGCTGCGCCGCGCCGCCTTCCCGCATGGCGCACATATCAGTACCGTACGTCCGCACCCGCCGGCCCCGCGCGGAGGCCGCTGCCGATTCCCGTCCCGGACGCCGTTCCCCACGACGGTCTGCTCACCCCGTTCGTGTCAGCGTTCGAGGACGAGGGCGAGGCCCTGGCCCACGCCGATGCAGAGGGTGGCGACGCCCGTGCCGGAGCCGCGGCGGGCGAGCTGGTGGGCGACGGTGCAGGCGAGGCGGGCGCCGGAGGCGCCGAGGGGGTGGCCGAGCGCGATGGCGCCGCCCTGCGGGTTGAGGATCGCCGGGTCGAACTCTGGCCATTCGGCGAGGCAGCCGAGGACCTGGGCGGCGAAGGCCTCGTTCAGCTCCAGTACGTCGAGATCGGCGAAGGTCCGGGCGGCCTTGGCCAGGGCCCGGTCGACGGCCTCGACGGGGGCGAGGCCGAAGTAGTCGGGGTCGATCGCGGAGACTCCGGTCGCGCAGACGCGTGCCAGCGGCTCGCGGCCGATGGCCTTCACACCCTCCTCGTCGGCCAGCAGCAGGGCGGCGGCGCCGTCGTTGAGGGGGGAGGCGTTGCCGGCGGTGACCGTGCCCTGCTTGGTACGGAAGGACGGCCTGAGCCTTGCCATCGCCGCGAGGGAGGCGTTCGGGCGTACGCACTCGTCGGCCGCGAACAGCTGGGGGTCGCCGTTGAGCTGCGGGACCGGGACGGGCACCAACTCGGCGTCGAACAGGCCCTGTTCCTGGGCCGCTGCGGCCTTCTGGTGGCTGTGCAGGGCGAACTCGTCCTGCTGCTCACGGCCGATCCTGTGCTTCTCGGCGATCAGCTCGGCCGACTCCCCGAGAGGGATGGTCCATTGCGGGTTCATCGCCGGGTTCACCATGCGCCAGCCCAGCGTGGTGGAGTACAGCTCGGCGTGGGCGGCCGGGAACGGTCTGTCGTTCTTGGGCAGGACGTAGGGGGCGCGGGTCATGGACTCCACGCCGCCGGCGATGGCGACGGAGGCGTCGCCGACAGCGATGGCGCGGGCGGCCTGGATGACGGCTTCGAGTCCGGAGGCGCACAGCCGGTTGACCGTCGCCCCGGGCACGCTGGTGGGCAGGCCGGCGAGCAGGGCGGCCATGCGGGCCACGTTGCGGTTCTCCTCGCCGGCGCCGTTGGCGTTGCCGAGGTACACGTCCTCGATGCGCGCAGGGTCCAACTGGGGCATACGGGAGAGGAGTTCGCGGATGGCGTGGGCAGCCAGGTCGTCGGGGCGCACCGGGGCCAGGCCGCCGTTGTAGCGCCCGATCGGCGTGCGCACGGCATCGACGATGTAGACGGGGTTCACAGGAGGCCCTCCGTGACGGTCAGCTTGGCGTCGGTCTTGGCGATGATCTCCTCGACGTCGACGGAAGGTGCGCACTCGACCAGCACAAGCCCCTCGTCCGTGACGTCGAGGACACCGAGATCGGTGATGATCCGGTTCACGCAGTGCTTCCCGGTCAGCGGCAGCGTGCACTCGGTGCGGATCTTCGGCGAGCCGTCCTTGGCTGTGTGCGTCATGACGACGATGACCGTGCGGGCGCCGTGGACCAGGTCCATCGCACCGCCGATCCCCGTGATCATCTTTCCGGGGATCGCCCAGTTCGCCAGGTCCCCCTGCTCGGAGACCTGCATGGCACCCAGCACCGCGACGTCGATGTGCCCGCCGCGGATCATCGCGAAGGACAGTGCGGAGTCGAAGAAGGAGGCGCCGGGCAGGACCGTGACGGTCTCCTTGCCGGCGTTGATCAGGTCCGGGTCGACCTCGTCCGCACCCGGGTAGGGGCCGGTGCCCAGGATGCCGTTCTCCGACTCGAGGATCACTTCCACCCCTGGCGGCAGGTAGGTGGGGATCAGCGTGGGCAGGCCGATGCCGAGATTGACGTACTGGCCGTCGCGCAGCTCACGCGCGGAGCGGGCGGCCATCTCCTCACGAGTCCAGGCCATCAGCTGGTCACCGTCCGCCGCTCGATCTTCTTGTCCGCCGCCTGCTGCGGGGTGAGGGCCAACACCCGCTGGACGAAGATGCCGGGCAGGTGCACCGTGTCCGGATCGATCTCGCCGGGCTCGACCAGCTCCTCCACCTCCGCGATCGTGAGCCTGCCGGCCATGGCCGCGAGGGGGTTGAAGTTGCGGGCGGACTTGCTGAACACCAGGTTTCCGTGCCGGTCGCCCTGCGCCGCCCGCACCAGCGCGAAGTCGGTGCGGATGCCGCGTTCGAGCACGTACTCGGTGCCGTCGAAGACCCGCACCTCCTTGGCCGGCGAGGCCAGTGCGACCCCGCCGGAGCCGTCGTAGCGCCAGGGCAGCCCGCCCTCGGCGACCTGCGTGCCCACCCCCGCCGGGGTGTAAAAGGCGGGGATGCCCGCGCCGCCGGCGCGCAGCCGTTCGGCGAGCGTGCCCTGCGGGATCAGCTCCACCTCCAGCTCACCGGACAGGTACTGCCGCGCGAACTCCTTGTTCGCCCCGACATACGATCCTGTCACCCGTCCGATCCGGCCCGCCGAGAGCAGTACCGCCAGGCCCGAATCCATTGCCCCGCAGTTGTTCGAGACGACCGACAGCCCGCCGACGCCCCGCTCGAACAGGGCCTGGATCAGCACGTTCGGCACACCACTCAATCCGAACCCGCCCACGGCCAACGACGCTCCATCCGGCACATCCGCCACGGCCTCCAGGGCCGTATTGACCAATTTCCCCATATTTTTCGGATCTCCAGATTCTCGCGTGAATTCTGTGTCCATCGCGGAGTGTTTTACGCCGCCGGCATGTCCGCCCGATGCGTATTCAGCCTGCCGGGGCCGTCCGCTGAGACCTGGTTCCACGGTCCGATGCCACGGCGCGCTTGGCCATCCCGCAGATCGGCGATATTGGCTGCGATTCAAGGGCTGTGCCGTCGGCCGCTCTCGCACGAATCGGGTATTTCACATTCCTGCGGGAATGAGATGCTGACGTGACAGGCGGGTGACCCCGTACGCCACCAGCGCGAGCCCGAACACCTGGAGGGTCAGCCACCAGCCACCACGCAGTCTTTCCCCGTAGAGGGTGACGCCGAGCGCCAGGCTCACCAGGGTGTCCCCGAGGGTCAGGGCAGGCTGGGAGGCGACCAGCGGTCCGGACTGCATGGCGTTCTCCAGCAGGAACAGGGCGCACACGCCGAGGGCTGCGAACGCATAGGTCTGCCATGTGGTGAAGAAGGCACCCATACCCCGGCGGCCGAGGGCAGCGGTCGAGGACTTCATGAGCGCGGCAGTGAGGGAGTAGGAGACGGCGGCGGCCAGGCCCATGCACGCGGCGCGCGCCGCGCCGTTGGGCAGCCTGACCGCGACGCTGCACAGCACCACCACGGCGAGCAGGCAGCAGGTCAGTACCGCTGTCCACCGGGCCGCGGGGATCCCGTGAGTGCCACCGGTCGGCGCGGCCGCGAACAACGCCAGGCCCAGGCCGCCCCCGATACTGCCGACAGGCAGCCAGCCGGCCCGGGGCAACGGGCGCCCGGAGACGATGCTCGCGAGCAGCAGCACGAACGGCAACTCCAGCATGAAGAGCGGCTGTACGACCGCCAGGGCGCCGGTGGCCAGCGCGGCGCCCTGGAACATCGCCGAGAGGGCGACCCCACCTATGCCGAGCAGCCAGACCGGTGTGCGCAGCAGGTCCCACATCAGGCCGATGCGCAGACCGCTGGACTGCGGGACGACGGTGGCGGCCCGGCGCTGCATCACGGTTCCCAGTGCGTTGGTTGCCGCTGCGAGCAGAGCGAAGATCGGCGACAGCACGGTCAACATCGTGGTCTCCTGTCCCAAGATCGCTGTGATCGATGATCGATCGATCGTGGGTGTGGGTCAGTACTCTGCGAGAAGATGCATCAGTTGGGCGTCCAGGTCGACATGCACGTGCTCGGTGCCGGGTGACACCACCGCATCGGTGCGTCGCAGGAACTCCGTCACCACCGGCCAGGGGAACATGAGGTCCGCCCGTCCTGCGGGCGGCGTGAGGACGATCTGCACCATGTGCTGTCCCTGGTGCCAAGCAGGGCGCAGGCGGACGTCGCCGATACCGACTGGCTGGAGCAGCCCCTCTCTCAGGAGCTCCCGGGCGAAGAACCACTCGACCGCCCGGTCACCGCCGAGGCGGAAGGTCGCACGGACCGCGTAGGGATCGTCGGGACGATAGCCCAGTCGCGTGGACACGGGCACCGCCGAGCCGTCCGGCATGACGAGGAGCGCACATAGCTCGGCACCGACGGCACCGGTGCTGGGTCTCGGCATTCTTCCTCACTCACTCGGTACGGGAGTCGAGCCCTCCGACCCGGGGCTGTCCCGGACACCGGGCCGGAGGGCTGTCAACGGGTGTTCCATGCGCTCTTGGAACACCGCTGCCCCCTGCATGCATCCCGCCTTCCCCCGCCGTCCCGGGTGACCTCGCTCACCAGCCCGTGGTGCGGACCCACTGCCTCGAACGTGGACCGCCGGATCGAGACGGTGCTCCTGGGCATAGCCCTCCAGCAGCGAGCGCAGCCGGCGGTGACCTCGGTGCAGTCGGGACAGCACGGTGCCGACGGGAGTCTGCATGATGTCGGCGATCTCACGGGTGGTGAAGCCCTCGACGTCGAAGAGGTACACCGCCGTCCGGAAGTCTTCCGGGACGGCTTGCAGCGCCGCGCTGACGTCCGAGTCGGGCAGGTGGTCGAGCGCCTCGGCCTCGGCGGAGCGCAGTCCCGACGAGGTGTGCGAGGCCGCGCGGGCGATCTGCCAGTCCTCGATCGCCGTCGTGTCGTCGCGTTGCGGCCGCCTGCGTTGACTGCGGCGGTAGTTGAGGAACGTGGTGGTGAGGATGCGGTACAGCCAGGCCCTGAGATTCGTGCCCTCGCGGAACTGGTGGAACGAGGCGTAGGCCCGGGCGTACGTCTCCTGGAGCAGGTCCTCGGCGTCGGTCGGACTGCCGGTCATCCGCACGGCGGCCGCGAAAAGCCGGTCACGGTGTACCAGTGCCGGTTCGAAGCGGGCCTGCATGTCGTGGTCCGCCACGGCCTTCGCGTCCTCATCGGTCTTCCCCGTCGCCGCCGGACTCAGCGGGATGTCGGGGTCGGCCTCGCAGTCGGGTCCGGTTCCGGTCATGGTGCCTCCTGGGGTGGGGACGACGGCCGGATCTCAGCCGTCGATCAGGTGCGCGCCGGACCGGTCCGCACCTGGTCCGGGAGACGCACGGACAGCGGCCGTATTCCTGGGTTCGGCACCCCCCGACCTGAACCCTCGCCGCTCGTGAATGCGGACCCCTCGGACGCCGTTCCGGTGACCTCGACCGGCATATCCGCCTGACAGAGGTCCGGATCCACGATCCAGCCCATGGACACCCACCGCATCGCGCAGACGAGTGATGTCCGTCGAGAGCCGGAGGCCCCGGGCGCGGAGCCTGTCGCACGAACAAGGTATTTCAACGCCGGTGCCCGTTATCCCTCGCGGATTACGTTGACCCCCGTCATTCAGGCATCGAAAGTCTTGGTTCCAAGCAGACGGCGGGACTGGGGAATTCTCATGAAGACATTCGTGCATCGGGGACAGATCACCAAGGTGGTCTTCGGCAGCGGTACGCGCAGCCGTATCCCTGAAGAGGCTGATGCCCTCGGATGCCGTCGGGTGCTCATCCTGTGCACACCTGGTCAAGCGGGCCAGGCAGTGGAGGTGCACGACGTACTGGGTACGGCGGCGGTGGGAACTTTCACGGAAGCGGCTCCGCACACCCCCGTCGAGGTCACGGAGAAGGCGGTCGCGTATGCCAGAACCGTGGGAGCGGACTCGGTGCTCGCCATCGGCGGTGGCTCGACGATCGGCCTCGGCAAGGCGATCGCTCTGCGGACCGGGCTGCCACAGCTGGCGTTGCCCACCACCTACGCCGGCTCGGAGATGACGCCGATCCTCGGAGAGACCGAAGGGCGCCGGAAGGCGACCCGCCGGCTGCCGGAAGTGCTGCCGAAGACCGTGGTGTACGACGTCGACCTGACGTTCACGTTTCCCGCGGCGGCATCGGTGGTCAGCGGCATCAACGCGATGGCGCACGCGGTGGAGGCCCTCTACGCACAGGACCGGGACCCGCTCGCCTTCCTGTTGGCCGGTGAAGCGCTCGAATCCCTCATCCGCTCCCTCCCGGTCGTCGCACAACGTCCGGACGACGGCGAGGCGCGGGCCGATGCCCTGTACGGGGCGTGGCTGGCGGGCACGTGCCTCGGCACGGTCGGCATGGCCCTGCACCACAAGGTGTGCCACGTCCTGGGCGGCACGTTCGGGCTTCCGCACGCCGAAACCCACACGGTCGTGCTGCCGCACGTCGTCGCCTACAACGCACCGGCGGCGCCCGAGGCCATGGCACGCATCGCAAGGGCGCTGTCGGCGGCCGACGCCGCGAAGGGACTCTTCGACTTCGCGGGACGGCTCGCCGCCCCCAGGGCGCTGCGGGACCTCGGCATGCCGGAATCGGGCATCGAGCAGGCGGCCGAACTCATCGTGCGGGACGGCTACTGGAACCCGCGACCAGTCGAACGGACGGCGGTACGCGCCCTCCTGGCCCGCGCCTGGGCCGGACAACCGCCGTGCACATCACCCGGCGACGGACATCCCCGGACCGAGTCCGCGACCCACCACCCAACCACCACGGGAGCGCGTCATGCGTGATCTGACCAGCGACACCATCACCGAGGCCGTGATCTCGACCATGCGGGACACCAAGGACTCCCGCGTCGCCGAGATCCTGGAATCACTGGTGCGGCACCTGCACGCCTTCGTCCGCGACGTCGAACTGACGCAGGACGAATGGGCCCGGGGAGTCGACTTCCTGACGCGCACCGGGCAGACGTGCACCCCGACGCGTCAGGAGTTCATCCTGCTGTCCGACGTGCTCGGAGTCACCATGCTGGTCGACGCCCTGACCAACCGACGCCCCAGCCAGGCCACGCAGAACAGCGTGCTGGGCCCGTACTTCAGGGAGGACAGGCCGCAGCAGGCCGACGCCGCCGACATCTCCGGGGGTCTGTCCGGTACCCCGCTGTTCTTCGAGGGACGGGTCGTGGACCACGAGGGAGCGCCGGTCGCAGATGCGGCGGTGGACGTCTGGCACAGCGACTCGGAAGGCCACTACGACATGGAGGTGCCCGGCCTGGACGAGCCGGCCATGCGCGCGCTGTTCCGCACCGACGAGACGGGGCACTTCGCTTTCCGTTCCATCCGCCCGTCCAGCTACCCGATACCCGGTGACGGCCCGGTCGGCGAACTCATGAGCGCGACCAGCAGGTCGCTCATGCGTCCCGCCCATGTGCACCTGCTGATCGAAGCGCCGGGATTCCAGCGCGTGACCACCATGCTCTTCCCCTCGGACGACCCGCACCTGGACACCGATCCGGTGTTCGGCGTCAAGGAGTCGTTGGTCGACCGCTACGACACCTACCCGGCCGACGCCGGGCCCTGCCGGGGCATGACCGACGCTCCGTACACCCTGCTGCGCCACACCTTCGTCCTCGAACCCTGCGTCACGGACTGATCCTCACGGCGTCACCACGACGGGAGCCGGTCATCCACGAGGACGGCCCACGTCGAACACTTCATCACACCGCGGGGTTCAGCCCCGAATTCACGGAGGTCCTCAAATGAGTGAAACCCTTGATGTCGTCTTCGGGTTCCGAGCCACGATGAGCCGGCTCGCCACGGGTGTCAGCGTGATCACCACATGCTCGGGCAGCACGCCCATCGGCATGACGGCGAGCGCCGTCTCCGCGCTGTCGCTGGAGCCGCTCCAACTGCTCGTGTGCATCGGAAACCAGCTGTACACGCGGACCGCGATCGCGGAGCACGGTCGCTTCGCCGTCAACGTCCTCGGCGAGGACAGCGAGCACCTCGCGCGGAACTTCGCCGTTTCCAAGCCGGACAAGTTCGCGGGTGTGGAGACCATCGACGACCACGGCGTGCCGGTGCTGAAGGACGCCATCGCGGCTGTCGTGTGCGACGTCGCCGCGGCGCTGCCCGGCGGCGATCACACCATATTCGTGGGCGACGTCCGTCACTTCGAACACCGGATGGAAGGCCGGCCGCTGCTCCACTTCGGCGGAGACTTCGGCACGCTCAGGCCCCCCTGCTAGCGCGGGTGACAGCGGCCCGACGAAGGCTGCCGTATCCCTGCCCCGGTCCACTACGGCCCCCGGCGTCCGGCTCCTGCAGGCGAGCCACGGACGCCGGGGGCTCCACCAGTCCTGACGACTCCACCGAAGGTGCCATGACCAGTTCCGTGCCGACCTTCAAGCTGCGTCCTGGGGACCAGCCCCCGCACCAGCTGACCCGCCCCCGGCTGCTACGCCGGCTGGACGCGTCGACCGAGCCCGTGGTGGTGGTCTCCGGGCCCGCCGGTGCCGGAAAGACGGTGCTCCTGACCGAGTGGTCGCGAAGCCTCGCAACTCGTGGCGCGTGCGCCTGGCTCAGCCTGGACGCGTACGACAACGCCCCGGGCCGGCTCTGGGCCGGCATCCTGCGGGCGTTGCAGCACGTACGGCCGGAACTGCCCGTCCGCCCCCACAATTGCGAGTGGACACTCGACGCGTGGCTCGAGGAGATCCTGCCGAGCCTCGTGAGCGGACTGGACGGACAGGGACCGCTCGCGCTGATCCTCGACGGAGTGGAATCGATCACAGATGTCGATGCGGTCCGCAGCCTTTCGGATTTCCTGACAAGGCTTCCGCAGGGCTTTCGCGTCGTTCTGTCGACCCGTCACGTTCCGGGTGGACCCGTACCGACCCTGCGCGCCCGGGGCACGATCGCCGAACTCGACCGGCACGACCTGGCCTTCACCCTCGAGGAGGCACAGGCCGTGCTCACCGATCTGCTCGGGTCCGCTCCGGCCCCGGACACGTTGAGCGCGGTGTACGAGACCACCGAGGGGTGGGCGGCGGCGCTGTGCATCATGGGCCGTACCCTCGCTCGCTCGTCGGACGACGCCGACGCGGCGGCCGACCTGGCCCGCGGCAGGCGAGCGGTCACCGAGTACCTGGCCACCGAGGTGCTCCACCGGCTCACCACCGAGCAGCGCGAGTTCCTGCTCCGTACCAGTGTGCTCGACGAGTTGAGTGCCGGGCCGTGCCGGGCCCTCGCCGGGGACCGGGCGGGCGTACTGCTGCGCGAGCTCGCACGGACCGTCCAACTGCTCGTACCCGTAGCCGCCGATCCCTCGGCATATCGGCGTCACTGCGCACTGTCCGCGCTGCTCTGCGACCTTCTCGGATCCGAAGGGCGCGAGACCGCCGTGTCGTTGCACCGGACGGCGGCTCGGTGGTACTCACGGCAGGGCGAGACGACCGCGGCCGTACGGCACTGGGTGCGCGGCGGTGACGAGGCCGCCGCCGTCGCGTCGATACTCCACGACTGGGAACAGGCGATCTCGGCAGGCCGCGGTCGGGAGGTCAGACAATGGCTGGAGCTCTTGCCGCTCCGCACGGTCGCCGCCGACGCAAGACTGTGCGTCGTGGCGGCGATGGCGGCCCTGTCGGGGGGTGCTCCGGAAACGGCCCGGCGCTGGCTGGACGTGGTCCGGCTCAGGGGGCCGGGAGCGGACACGGTCGGCGAAGGCAGCACGGTGTCCGATGCGGCGGCCGTCGCCCGGGCCGTGGCCTGCTGGCTGCAGGGGGAGGTCCTGACCGGCGACCGTCTCGCCGAAACCGTCTTCGCCGGCACCGTCCCGTTGACTTCCTGGCGTGCCCTGGCCTGTACGGCCCGCGGTACCGCTCTGCTGTGGACCTCCCGGTACGAGGAGGCCGAGGCGCTGCTCGGCGAGGCGACCCGTGACGCGCATGCCGCCGGGCACGGCCTGACACTCGTCCGCGCGCTGGGGCTGCGGGCGCTGTGCGCCCTGCTGGCCGGACGCCATGAGCCGGCGCGCATGCTGAGCGACGAAGCCCTGGACGCGGCCGGGACGGCCGGGCTGGAGCGGCACTTCGTCGCGGCGCCCGCCTACATCGGCAGAGCCGGCCTGCTCCTCGATGAGGGACGGGCCGACGAGGCCGAACGGACCCTGGCCGATGCGGAAGCGGCGCTGGCGGATTCGTCCCGGACAGGAAGCGAACCCCAGATGCACGCCTTGTATCACGGCACACGGGCACGACTTGCCACTGCGCGACGCAACGCGGACGCCGCGCGGGAAGCCCGTGAGGCGGCCGAGCGGGCAGCGGCCCGGTGCGAGTCACCAGGAGTGCTCACGGATCTGCTCGGGGGAGTCGGGGAGGACACCGTCGTGCCGCTCGTCGTGTCCGGCCCCCAGGAGCTGTCGCTCGGCGAGCGCCGGGTGCTCCGCGCCCTGTGCGGTCCGCTGACACTGCGTGAGATCGCCGCCGAGTTCTATGTGTCCCACAACACCGTCAAGACACAGGTACGGGCGGTCTTCCGCAAACTCGGTGCGCACGACCGGAGCGCAGCGGTCGCCAGGGCCCGGGAGTGCGGCATGCTCTGACCCGGGCCCCGGCATCCTGCTACGAGGCGTTCTGACGAGAGGCGTCCTGACGTCGGGCGTAGTCCGCCTGGGCCAGGTACGCGGTCTCCTGCTCCCCGTCGTTGCTCACGCTCTCGATGCCGCAGACCTTGCGCGCGAGGTCCGCCATGCTGCCGGTGGGGGACATCTCGGCACGTTTCATTGTGAGGCTTCGGATGGCCAGCAGGGGCGTGCCGTTGAAGTTCTCGAAGGTGCTGATGCGGTCGCCCCAGTCGGACAGGAACATGTCGCGGATCACCCGGCTGATCTTCAGCCGGTCGTGCGGCCTGCCGACCGGTCCGGTCTGCAGCGCCGTCAGCCACGGCCGCAGTTCGGGCCGCTCCCACTGCCCCTCGGTGGGATAGATGAGCGCGGCACGACCGGACAGGTCGATGAGCTCGTGGGTCAGGTCGGTGATGTGCTCGATGTAGTACGCCCGCCCGAAGTCGAACATCAGGACGTTCGGCTTGTAGATGCCGCCGGGAGTGAAGAAGCCTTCGTCCTCCGAGGCGATCACATGCGCCTTGAGCGTCTGGAGGAAGCCGGCGAACCGGGCGATCCGCGCCTGGACGGGCGGCAGTTGGTAGGTGCCGATGTGCTCGGTGATCAGCAGGGCCAGACCGAGCATCAGCTCGGCCTTGACCATGGCACGCACCAGCGAGTGGTAGTGCAACCAGTCGAAGACGCGCTGCGGGTACAGCGAGGCGTGCTCGGGGTTGCCGATGTGGAAGACCCGGTTCCAGGGGATGAGCACGTCCTCGAACACGATGATGCTGTCCAGCTCGTCACCCTGCGAGGCGAGCGGGTGCTCCACCTCCTCGCCGTCGCGGACGTTGCTCTCGCGGCAGATGATGGTGACCCCGGGGGTGTTGGGCTTCACCGCCCCGTAGATGATCTGCTCCGACACGATGCCGGGGCGGTAGAAGACGCCGATGTGGATCCAGTCCCCGAAGGCCGCGCCGGTGCTGATCGACTTCACACCCCGCACGGTGATGCCCTCGTCCGAGGTGGCGACCACCCGCAGTGCGGGGGAGATGGCCTGTGCCGAATCGCGCGAGCGGTCCGCCTGCGGGTCGACGAAGGCCGGCGTCGCGTTGAGGTCGCCGTCCCGCATCACGTTCCAGAAGTCGAGGATCCCACCGGTGAGGTCCCGCCCGTCGGTCCCGACGGACTGGCTGCTCCAGGGCTCGGGGTCGTCGACGTAGGTCAGCAGGACGTAGTTGTTGACGTCCGGCGTGCGCGGGATCGCACCGCCGCCCAGTTCCCGCTGCACCGTCTCCAGGTAGCGCCGCTTGCGCAGCAGGTCCTCCTTGGAGCGGTGCTGGAACCATGTCATGGACCGCCGGACACCGTCCTCGTCCAGGAACGTCATGACGTCCTGGAGGTCGGGACGGTGGTGCAGGTCGTAGAAGTCCGCGATGCTCCGGGCGTACGCCCTGGTCTTGGGGTGCGTGGACACGTCGTCGACGAGTTCGTCACCCACCCACACCGTGCGGCCGTCGTTCAGTGCCGCGAGGTATTCCTTGCCTGTACGCACGTCGTGCTCCTCTCGGGGGGCAAGAGATCTGGACGCCCCGAAGGATGTGTCGTGGCGGGGTGAGCGGACGGCACGGAACCGGCAATCACCCGGGTGAAAGCGCCGGGCACACATGAACCGGCGTTGAGGGCGATGTGGCCGTGCGGCATGCTGGCCCCATGCGCAGCACAGACCCCGTGGGTGACCGGCCCGGTGGGCGTGGGCACCGGGCCGTGAACGGCCTGCGCCTCAGGGGACGGGGCCGCGAGATGGCGGCTGTCCGTGAGGCCCTGGGCGCGGTGCGTGCCGGGCGGGGTGCCTGCGTCGTCGTGGAAGGCGCACCCGGCGTCGGCAAGAGCCGGCTGCTGGCGGAGCTGGACGACATGGCACGGCGGTCCGGGTTCGACGTGGTGTCCGTACGGGCCGACGAGCTCGACCAGTACGCCGCCGGAGCCGCCCTGCAGTCCGCCCTGCAGTTCTCCGACGGTTCCGAACGAGCGGCCGCGGCCACCGACGATCAGCGGCTGTGGCTGCTGGACAGCATCACGGACGCTCTCGAGGAGCGTGCCCAGCGCGCCCCGGTGGCCGTGCTGGTGGACGATGCGCAGTGGGCGGATCCGGCCACGCTCCTGGTGCTGCGCACCCTGCCCCGGCGACTGGCGGCTTCGCGGATCCTGTGGGTGCTGGCGGTACGGTCGGAGACCGAGCGGCCGACCGTTGCGAGGGTGCGGGAGGACCTCGAACGCCTCGGAGCCCGGTGGCTGACCCTCGGTCCCCTGCCGCAGCAGGAGCTGCAGCACATCGCGGCCGACGTCCTCGGGGCGAAACCGTCACCCGGTCTGGCCCGGCTCCTGCGGGGCGTCGGGGGCAATCCGTTCCTGGCGATCGAACTGGTGCGCGCCTTCGTCGACACGGACGCCGTCAAAGTGGAGGCGGGCGTGGCGAGCCTGCTGCACGACGGCATCCCCGTCGGTTTCCGGCGGAGCGTCGCCGCGCGTCTGGACCGGCTCCCGGAGGATGCCGTGCGCCTCCTCCAGATCGGGTCCGTCCTCGGTCGGGAGTTCGACCTCGGTACGGCCGCGCGCATGCTCGGCAGGCAGGTCGGCAGCCTGCTGTCGGGCGTCGAGGCGGCCCTGAACGCCGGTCTGCTCTCCGGCGACGGGCCGCGACTGGCGTTCCGCCACGACCTCATGCGGCAGGCCGTCCACGAGAATCTGGCGCCGGCCGTACGGACCGCTCTGCACCGGGAGGCCGCCGACATTCTGCGGGGCATCGGGGCACGATCGGCCGAGGTGGCCTGGCACGTCGTCCTGTCGGGCGGCCCGGTGGACGACGACGCCGTGACCACATTGACCACCGCGGTACGGGAACTGTCCTCGTCGGCCCCTGACGCGGCTGCGGACCTGGCTCAGCAGATCGCCGGACTGCTGCCCCTGCACGACCGGCGGCGCATCGCCCTGCTGACCGACGCCGCGGAGTACCTCGGCCGGACCCGCCGGGTGCACCAGGCGCTCGACCTGGTCGACGCGACCCTGTCGGACCGGCTGGAGCCGGTGCAGGAGGCGCGTCTGCGCCTGGTGGCTGCCGAGATCCACCAGGCCGCGGGCGACGATGCCGCAGCGATGACACACCTCCAGCAGGCTCTGGTCCTTCCCGGGCTGCCGACTGACCTGCGAATCAGGCTGCTGAAGACCAAGGCGACGGGCCACGTGTACCTCGGGGACATCACCGCTGCCGAGCAGACCGACATCGGACTGGTCGAGGCCTCCTACCGCAGCGAAGACCCGGCCGTCGTCGTCAGCGCCATGGTGTTCCAGTCGCAGACGTTCTTCTACCGTGGGCGCCTGGCCCGCGCCCTTGAGCTCGCCGAGGAGGCCACGGCACGCGCCGCCGGCACGGAGTCCGGCGTACTCTACCTGCGGCCTCCGCGGATTCCCGCGCTGTGGCTGGCCACGGTGCTGACCGCCACCGACCGGCTCGCGGACACCGAGCAGGTGCTGCGGGAGGGGCAGCGCGAAGCGGAGACGCTGGGCCTGGGCTGGTCGCTTCCCCACTGGCATGCGAGCCGTGCCTGCGCGCTGTTCGAACAGGGGGCGCTGGACGACGCGGCCGTGGAGGCCGAGTCCAGTCTGATGGTGGCCGACGAACTCGAGATCACCCAGCCGAATCCGCAGGCCCGCTCCGTCCTGGCATTGGTGGAGATCAGACGCGGTGACCTCGCCAAAGCCAGGGACCATCTCCGCGCCGCCGAAGCCGGATCCGGCACGAGCACCCAGCGGTTCGGCCTGTGGGTGTCGCTCGCACGCGCCTGCCTGGCCGACGCGGAGGGCCGGGACACCGCAGCGGCAGCGGCGATGGGCGGCAGCTTCACGGACGCCGAGCCGGCACGCCTGCTTGCGGTGCCGCCGTCCCACTGGCCCGGGATCGTGCGCATGGCGCTCCGCGGCGAGGACCCCTCGCTCGCGCAGGCCGTGTCCGGCGCATTGCGCATCCTGGCCGCACAGGACGGCGGCCAGCAGATCGTCGGGACGGTCCGTGCCCATGTGGACGGCCTGCTCCACCACGACCGGGGCGCACTGGCGTCCGCCGTCACCGGTTACCGGAGCACCGGCAGGCGGCTGGCCCTGGCCGCGGTCTGCGAGGACCTCGGGGACCTCGTGGCCGCGTCGGGCGACAGCACGTCGGCGATCCCGTATTTCGAAGAGGCGGGTGAGCTGGCGTCGGCATGCGGAGCCCTGCGCGATCACGAACGGATCATGCGGCGCCTCAGACAGTTCGGCGTGCGCACAGCTGCCCCACGGCACCACACGACGGGCGCCGCGGGATGGGAGAGCCTGACCGAATCCGAGCGGAAGCTCATCCCGCTCGTCGTGGAGGGCCTCACCAACCGGGCCATCGCCGACCGGCTCTACGTGTCCGTGCACACCGTCAACACGCATATGAAGCACATCTTCACCAAGCTCGGCATCAACACACGAGTCGAACTGACCCGGCTGGCGATCGAACGGGGCGGCATCGCCGACGGGGCGGACTGAGCGACGCCTGCGGCGGGGGGCGCGGCGGCGAGGATCCCGTGAATGGGCGATGCAGGCGGCTGACGTACAGGTGATCCTGGTCGCGACGGCGCCACAGGCACGGTGCCGTCAGCGATCCGATCACATGCGGACGGCTGAGCCCGGAGACCGACCGGGTCGTTCCCCTGGCGCAGACCGCGCCGCGTACCAAGCGCTCGAGAAGGAGTACCGGCGTGGGAGGACTTTCCCCCGTGTCGCGGACGGATGGTCAACCGCGGCCCGGGTCGGTCGGCACCGGCGCGGTCGCCGGACGCGGATACCGCGGCCAGCTCCGTGCAGCCGTGGCCGCGAGCGCGGCCCCGCACGGATACACCCTGGCGCTGTGGACCGCCACCGCCGTGACGTCGTCCGATCGGGGCGCCCCAGGGACGGCCGAAGTCCTGGCACTCCTCGCCGGTGCGACGCTCGCCTTCGTCGGGCTGGGTGCCGTCGCGTACGGCGGCTCCCCCATGAAGCCGGAGAGGTCCGCCCCGGCCGGCACGTGGATATGGGCCGCCTTCCATCTGCCCATGGCGGCTCTCGCTGCGCTGGTCAGCCTGTTGCTCGCATGGTGCTGTTCCGGTCCCCTCCTGTGGGGGCTCGTCGGGACGACCACGACGGCCGTCTATCTGCTTGCTGTCAGCGCCCAGTTCCTCTGTTTCTCAGTTCGCCGAACCACCTAGATGCCAAAGCCGCACACGCAGTAAGAGGTTCACCATGTCACTCGCACTCGACCCCGCAGCCCAGGACCTTTTGTTCCGGGAGGCTCGTACCGCCAACACCTTCACCGACGACCCGGTGACGGACGACCAGGTGAAGGCCGTCTACGAACTGGTCAAGTACGGTCCCACCAGCATGAACCAGCAGCCGCTGCGGATCGTGCTGGTTCGTTCCGCCGAGGCGCGTGAACGCCTGACCGGACACCTGTCCGAGGGAAACCGTAAGAAGACCGCGGCCGCCCCTCTCGTCGCCATCCTCGCCGCGGACAATGAGTTCCACGAGGAACTGCCGAGCCAGTTCCCCCACTTCCCGCAGGCAAGGGATCTCTTCGCCGAGCGTGCGGTGCGTGAGCGTTCCGCAAGGCTCAATGCGCTGCTCCAGGTCGGCTACTTCATCATCGGCGTCCGCGCGGCCGGCCTGGCCGCGGGACCGATGACCGGCTTCGACGCCGAGGACATCGACAAGGAGTTCTTCAGCGACGGCGAGCATTCGGTTCTCGCCGTCGTCAACATCGGCAGGCCGGGCGAGAATGCCTGGTTCCCGCGCTCCCCACGCCTGACGTACGCCCAAGTGGTCACGACCGTCTGATCCACTGCCAGGCGTCTGAGCTCCGGAACCCCTCCGGTCATCCACGCGTCCGCAGGCCCGGGGGGAGGGTCTCCCCCTCCGGGACCGGTTCCGTCCGGCTCCCGGCGGTGTCGCCGATGGCGGTGTGCGCGGGCGGCCATGGCAGCAGGGCGATCAGGGAGTGTGCCCGGTGGATGAGGAAGGCGGCGAGCGGCAGTTCGGTGGCCAGGGCAAGGCCCCCCGCCATCCAGACGTCCTCAGTTCCGACATCGAGCGAGATGTCGAACCAGGTGTCGCAGATCAGCAGGACTGCTGTGGCGTGCGCGTACAGAATGACCGAACGGCTGCGCCGCCAGGCCAGGAACGCCGTGGACGCCAACGCGATGATGAGCAGCACGTCGAATCCGACCCAGGTCAGGCGCCACTGGTGCACGTGGTGGGACGACGGCAGCGTCAGACCCAGCATCACGGTCCAGGGTATGAGACAGGCGGCGCACGTGGCGAGCAGCTCAGCGGTGTGCTTTCTCCGGCGGTCCGGCGCGAGGCCGCGGTGGCCGGTATGTTCCTTGATCACTTGTGGTCCGTCCTCGCGCACTTCCTCCGACACCGGCAGGTTTCCCGGATTCCACATGGGCACAGCCGTATACGTCGTTCCGGATATTCCCGCGGTGTGCCCCTGAACCTCTCGGGCCGCGGGCGATGCCGGTGTCACCCACTACGGGCGTGCCAACCCGAACGTCTCCAGCTGCTCCCAGATCCACGGGTAGAAGCGGTCGTACGTGGAACAGTCCCAGACGTGTCCGCGATGTCCGTCGTGGTGCCCACCGACGGTTCCCGTCTCGGCCACCGCACCCGCTCGGGCGGGGACGCGTGCGTCGGCCGGAAGAGCAGCCGCGTTCGCGGAACCCCCGGCGACGAGGAGGGTGCCTCCGGCGAATGCCAGAGCGGCGGCGGTGGTGGCTATACGCCGTACGAGCTTGTTCTTGGTGCGCAAAACAATCATCCCCTGGTTTCCGGAGAGTAGAAACTGTCAACACGGCCAGTTTCGATCAGGAAGGTGCGTAGTGCATCGCATGATCTGGTGATTGACTGCTGCCCAGGTGGGCCCGTGCTGCAGGTATGTATTCTGGGCTTGAGTCGAGACTTGGTAGTCACATGAATCGCTAGATTGTGCGATGTTCTCAGTTCCTTTCCGGTCTACTCTGCCCAGAGAGCTGATATCGCTCGAGTTTTCTTGACTCGGCGGTCGTCTGCCGAAGAAAAGTGGCACACGAAACCAGATCGGGGTCGGGGGCGTGGAGGGCCGGGATGTCCAGGCGCAGTAGCAAAATCGAGTTCGTAGGCTCGCAGGGCGTCCCGCTCGTGGCGCGCCTGGACCTGCCGGAGGGGACGCCTTGGGCGTACGCCGTATTCGCCCCCTGCTTCACATGCGGCAAGGACTGGATGGCGGCCGCTCGGATCTGCCGGGAGCTGGCCGAACGCGGAATCGCGGTCCTCAGTGTGGACTTCACCGGCATCGGCGAGTCCGGGGGTGACTTCGCCGACAGTACATTCAGCTCCGATGTGGACGATCTCGTGCGCGCCGCCGACCACTTGCGCGAGAACTTCACGGCACCGTCGCTCCTCATCGGGCATTCGCTGGGCGGCGCAGCCGTGCTGGCCGCCGCGCACCGGATACCCGAGACGGCGGCGGTGGCCACGATCGGTGCGCCTGCGGAGCCGGAGCACGTCGTGCGCACTTTCGGCGGCAGGCGGGAGGAGATCGAGCGGCACGGGGAGGCCGAGGTGCGTCTCGGAGGCCGCGTGTTCCACATCCGTCGGGAGTTCCTCGACGACATCGCCGCGCAGCCTCAGGCCGAGCGCATCCGCCGGCTGCGTCACGCGCTCCTGGTGCTGCACTCGCCGATCGACGAGACGGTGGGTGTGGAGAACGCCCAGCAGATCCTCGAGGCCGCACGGCACCCCAAGTCCTTCGTCGCGATCGACGGTGCCGACCATCTGCTCACCGATCGTGCCGACGCCCGCTATGTCGCGACGCTGCTGGCCGCGTGGGCGGGCCGTTACGCCCGCGATTCGGTCCAGGCCGGGCCGGCGTGACGGAATTCGCATGCCCCGAGCCGATAGGACTTCCGTGCGCCGAATGTGCCGTACATCGCATCATGCAGACATTGTGACGCTACTGGGACAGGAGTAGGTTTCGCACGTGATTAGAATTGCATCGATCGCATTTATTGGAGTCCTCGCAGTCGCATTCGGATCCTTCGCGGCGACCGTATCTCCCTGGTGGTGGCCAGCCGCCGTGCTGTGCGCGGCGTTGGCGGGCGTGGGTACCTACGATCTCCTCCAAAAGCGCCACTCGGTGCTGCGCAACTACCCTGTGCTGGGACATGTGCGCTTCATGCTGGAGTCGATCCGGCCGGAGTTGCAGCAGTATTTCATTGAGCGCAATTACGACGGCCGTCCCTACGACCGGGATGTGCGCAGTCTCGTCTATCAGCGCGCCAAGGGCTTGGAAGCGGAGCAAGCGTTCGGGACCGAACGGAACGTCTATGCCGAAGGCTACGAGTACTTCGAGTCGTCGATGAGGCCACGCCCGGTGCCGGCGGAGCAGCCGAGGGTCCGCATCGGTGGTCCGGACTGCACCAAGCCCTACGACATGGCCCTGTTCAATGTCTCGGCGATGAGTTTCGGCTCGCTGTCCGCCAACGCCATCCTCGCCCTGAACCAGGGCGCCGCCCTCGGGGGCTTCGCACACGACACGGGTGAGGGCGGCCTGTCGGAATACCATCTGCGGCACGGTGGCGACCTGGTGTGGGAGATCGGTACCGGATACTTCGGCTGCCGCACCGAGGACGGCCGTTTCGACCGGGCGCGGTTCGCGGAAAAGGCTGCTCACGACAGCGTGAAGTGCGTGTCGCTGAAGCTGTCCCAGGGAGCCAAACCCGGCATCGGAGGAGTGCTGCCCGGGGAGAAGGTCACCGCCGAGATAGCCCGGGTACGCGAAGTCCCCGAGGGGCGGACCGTCATCTCGCCCCCGTACCACGAGGTTTTCAGCACCCCACGGGAACTGATCCGATTCATCGCCGAAATGCGCGAGCTGTCCGGGGGCAAGCCGGTCGGCTTCAAGCTCTGTGTGGGCTCCCGGCGTGAGTTCCTGGCCGTGTGCAAGGCCATGATCGAGGAGGGCACCGCGCCCGATTTCATCATCGTCGACGGAGCGGAGGGCGGCACCGGAGCCGCCCCACTGGAGTTCGCCGACCATCTGGGCAGCCCCCTCACCGAGGGCCTCATCACGGTCCACAACGCTCTGGTCGGCGCCGGCCTGCGGGACCGGATCAGGATCGGCGCCAGCGGCAAGGTGGCCACCGGGGCCGACATCGTCAAGCGCATGGTGCAGGGCGCCGACTTCACCAATGCGGCTCGCGCCATGATGTTCGCGATCGGCTGCATCCAGGCGCAGAGCTGCCACACCAACACCTGCCCCGCCGGAGTCGCCACACAAGACCCGCGCCGCGCCCGCGCGTTGCACGTCGACGACAAGTCGATCCGGGTCCAGCGCTTCCAGTCCGCCACCGTGAACAGCTCCCTGAAGATCATCGCCTCACTGGGCGTGAACGGACCGGCCGAGCTGCGCCCGCACATGCTGCGCCGGCGCGTGGATCCGGTCACGGTCCGCTCCTACGCGGAGCTCTATGAATGGCTGGACCCGGGGCAGTTGCTGATCGAGCCGCCGGAGTCCTGGGCGGTGGACTGGAAGGCCGCCGATCCTGATCGTTTCGCCGCTTGACTGGTCTCGCCGCGGTGAGCGGGCGGGGTGCGCCATCGACGCCGGCACCCCACCGCTCTTCGCCGTGCCCAAGTCGCAGCCGTGCACGGCCCGCGCATCGACCACGCCCTCGCCCGGCCCCGCCCGAGGCACGGCAGCATCTGTCGGCGGGTGCGGGAGCCAAGGGTGAACGGTTCTACGACTGGGCAGCCGCCCGCTTGCCCGCAGTGTGGGAGTTCGAGGCGACGAGCCGACCCGGCAGCGGCGGATGCTAGCCCGCCGCAGCATGAGCGAGCCCGACGAAATCGCGTACTACCTCGCCTGCGCCCCGCTGGCGGCCACCGTCGTAGAAGTACGAGGTCCGCCGCTACATGGGATGGTGCCGGCACATCACGCTCACCATGCTCGCCCACGCGTTCCTCACGGTGAGGGCCGTCCAGAAGCGAGAAAATGGGGTGACCCGGCCGACGCACCCGACCTCGTGGACCTCACACCAGCTGAAATCCGTCGTCTGCTGGCAGCTGAAGCCCGCCACCCTCCTGCATGCCGCGACCACGCGGTGAACTGGTCCGGATGGCGGCGTCGCCACCAAGTACGCGCCCGCCGCTGTCACTAGATGCGGCGCGGACACACGTTGGTGGGACGGCCCGTCCAAGACCGTCCCACCCATGCCAGACCCTCGCTACGCTCCCCAGTTCTGACTGACTCACCGCTACTACACCATGCCCGCTTTGGCGCTGCCATGCTGGGCCGTGGCGGACGACGTTCAGCGGGAATACTCCACGAGCTCAAATTTCCATCTGCCGATGGAGTCACAGTGCAGGCACCGTATTTCGGCCCAAGCCTGGTCAAGAATGAGGTGCTTGCGTCGTCCACGTTCGGCGGGTGTCTCTGCCCGTTCGGCGGCGATCCGCCGAGCCTGTTGCTGGTCCCTGGCGTTGTCGACCAGGTAGAAGCACCGAATTATACGATCGGGGGCAACGTGGTAGCGGAATCCGATCAACCAGATGACGGTGTCAATCATTGTCGGCTCATCAGCTTCAACGAGGGGATGGGTGAATGGCATTTCATGTCAGTGATTCTCCTGGCCGATTGCCAGCCACGCTGAAAGCCAGGGCTCCAGTCCGTCTGTGAATGTTTGGCCTGGCTCATACTTCGGAGAGTCGAGATCGGTGGTGGCGCACTCCGGGATGCGCGTGTGACAAGACGAGGAAGGTTGGGACTCGGCTGGCGTAGAGCTCAGGGCACTGTCAATACCGCTCATCGTGCAAAACACCCCGGCTTCTATCAGGAACTAAATACCAACACCATCAGTGTTCGCTGTGCATCGCATAATCTAGTGAGCGGTCCTTGTACAGTCAGCACTCCTGGCGCGGAGCTCTTTGTGGGCATCGCGACAGATCTAATGACGCAGGGTGATGCTCTCACCAGGTCTACACGCCGGCGCAGCGTGCGCTGGCACAATCAGCGGGTTCACATGCGGCCGGCGAAGCGATGATCTTGCGCCGTGGCGGACTGGAAGCGGTGGACTCGAGCCGATGTTTCGTGGATGTTCGATGCGCTGGCGCGGCGCGGGTCCTGGGTGGCGAGGCCGACGGGGCAGGTGTTGGTGTGGCAGATATGCGCTGGATGCGTTCGACGGCGAGGGGCGGAGGGCTGGGCGGCTTTTGGCGCTGCCGGTTGCTCGGACTGTGATGCTGGGGCGGGGAGTTCGCGTTGACGGACACCCCGGGTCAGTTGACGTGTCCGAGCTCCGTGAGCTGGTCCCAGACCCAGGGGTAGAAGCGGTCGAAGCGGTCGTAGGCGTAGCGGCCGCAGTGCCCGTCCGAGGGCTTCCCGTGGTGGCGGTAGCCCTCACTCCTGACTCCGCCGTACCCGCCGTGGTTCCAGCCGGTGGCTCCCGTCCCCGCAACCACACCTGACTGGGCGGGGGTGGGCGTGTCCGCCGGGAAAGCGGCCGCACTCGCCGAACCGCTGGAAGCGAAGAGAGCACCTGCGGCGACTGCAAGAGACGCAGTCGCGATCCCGATGCGATGTGCGAGCTTTTCCATGATCATTTCTCCTTGTTTTATCGATCGCTAACAGGAATCACTATGGATCGGAAAAGGGCGGGGAGCATCGCATGATCGAGTGATTGGTCGGCGTGCGACTCGCCGCCCTTCTTCGAGGCGTCCCTTTCGGGCTTGACCGCAGAAAGATCGACTCAGGGCGATTCCTGTGCGCGCCGTCGAGTATCCCGTCGCCAACGCACGGTCACCAGTAAGGAGGAGTTACCTGTGACAAGGGAGGGAATGGCCGGACCGATCACCAGATCATGTGATGCGCCTCAGTTCCTTGCCGTGCCATTCTGGCCAGGCAGAAAACCAGTAGCCACGTTCCCCTCGCCCGCGCGGATGTCGGGTGTGTCCGGCAGCTCTTGCGGGCCTGCAGTGCGGGCGACGGCCAGCTCGCTGTCCGGGCCGTCAAGGACTTCGAGTCGCCGGTAGGAACCGAGCCCTCCGCACGGATGAACGGCCGCAGATGAGCGATCAGACGAAAGTGATGGTCCTGGGAGTGATCGCACTCGTCCTCGGTGTCAGCCTTGTTCTCGTACTGCAGCATGCCTGCACGCACTGATGGACAGCGCTCCCGAGGCTCGCCTGGGCCTTCCTGAGGGGACGCCTTGGGCGTACGCCGTATTCGCCCCCTTCTTTTTACGTGCGGCAGGGACTGGTTGGCGGCCGCCCGGATCCGCCGGGAGCTGGCCGGACACGGAATCGCGGTCCTCAATGCGAATCTCGCCGGCATCGAGGAGCCCGGGGCGACTTCGCCGGCAGCAGGTTCAGCTCCGACGATCTAGTGCGCGCGGCCGACCACCTGCGTGAGCACTTCGCGGCACCGTCGATTGTCGTGCGTCCCGCCACCCTCGACGGCACCGCCCGTCCCGATGGCCTCGACACTGTCGCCGACCTCCCCTCCTCCTACCTCGACCTGCTCGACGAGCTTGGCCTGCACGGCGTCATGGTCGCCGGCAGCTCGGTAGGCGGCTGGATCGCCGCCGAGATGGCGCTGCGCGACACCGGAAGCAGGATCAGCGCGCTGGTCCTCCTCGGCTCGACCGGTATCACCCCCGAACCCCCGCTGACCATCGCCAACCCCGCCGACCTCGGCCCGGTACGCACCGGTGAACTCGCCTTCCACAACCCCGACTTGCGCCCCGACCCCGCCGCACTCAGCGACGAGCAGAAGGCGGTCATGGCCGCCAACCAGCGCACCCTGGCCGTCTACGCAGGCGACCCCTTCTGTCACGACCCCAAGCTCCGCGGCCGCCTGCACCGCGTCACCGTCCCGGTCCTGGTGCTCGCCGGCGAGCAGGACGGCATCGTGCCGCTGGACTACGGACGCGCCCTGGCCGACTCCTTCCCCCGCGCCACCTTCGCCCCGATCCCCGAGGCGGGGCACTTCCCCCACATCGAGCAGCCCGGCGCGGTCTTCGCCGCCATCGGCGACTTCGTCGACACTGAGGTCAAGCCCGACGGGGAGTGAGTCGGCCCCGGCCGAGCCGGCCCTCGAGGCGGGGCCGCTCCACCCGCCTGTCAGTCGAGCGTCGACGCCCAGTCCCGCAGGGTCTTGACGTACAGCTGCGGATCGCTCGCGTGCATGGCGTGGGCGGCATCGGGGAAGGAGCGGTAGTCGCATCGCTGCCCGGCCTGGGTGACGATCCGGCACACCTGGGCGGCCTGGAGGTCGGAGACGGCTCCCAGGAGGGTTCCGGTCTCCTCGTCCACCTTGCGGTTGTGGTGGGCGAACAGGACCGGGACCTTCACCGCGGCGAGCATGCGGGCGTGGTCGTTGGAGGCGGTGGCCGAACCGGTCCAGAAGGCGCGCGCCCACTCCGGGTCGTACTCCCTCATGCTCTGCGGCGGCTCGTCACCGCCGAAGTAGCCGCCCGACCGCTCGCCCGAGCCGTCGCCTGAGGGGCCGGACATCTCCGCCAGGGCGCGGAGCAGCGCGGGCGGCAGCTCGCGCGGGAGCGCCGCGAGGAATCCGTGCCAGTCGCCGACCGACCACTGGTCGCCCAGGTAGGTGCTGATGAGCCGGTGCATCGGGCCGACGACCTGGCTGGTGCCCTGGCCGTAAGGCGGCCTGATCTCCGCGGAGAACAGCGGCGCGTCCTCCAGGTAGGCGCCGCGGACGGTACCGGGTGGCGCGTACGCGGCGAGCCATGCGGCGATCAGTCCGCCGGAGGAGTTTCCTGCGACGATGGCCGGGCGGTGGACGTGTCCGATGAGGAACCGGGCCAGGTCGTTGCCCATGTTGTCGACCGTGTAGCGGCCGGGGGTCCAGGTGGAGCGCCCTTGGCCGCGCGGGTCCACGGCGAAGACCTCGAAGTCGTCGGCGAGGAGCTTCATCGCCGCCTCGTAGCTCCACCAGGAGGTCGCCTGTGGCGGGATGAGCACCAGCGCCGGCTTGTCCGTCGAGCCGGTCGTGGCGTGGTTCAGCATGATCTCGCCGGTGTCGAACCTCGCCTGCAGGTAGGCGTGCGGGACGTAGGTGGCGTCAGGGTTGTCGGGGCCGTAGTGCGGCATGGGTCTGGTTCCTCTCCGTGGGCCGTGTGTCGGGCGGCCTGCGCCGGGTGTCCGGCCGGACCCTCAGTCGAAGTAGAGGCCCAGCTCAAGGTCCTCCAGGAGCCCCGGGTGGATGGGCTGCCAGCCCAGCAGCTCGCGGGTCAGGGTGTTGGAGGCGGTCATGTCGTTGCCGAGGATGCGGGCCAGGAACCCGAAGTGGGCGGCGGCGTCCTCGGCGGGGACTGCCTTGACCGGGAGGTCCAGGCGGCGCCCGATGGCCTCGGCGATCGCCCGGATCGTGACGCCCTCCTCGCCGACGCCGTGCAGGACCGATCCCGCCGGCGCGCTCTCCAGCGCGAGGCGGAACAGGCGTGCGGCGTCGAGGCGGTGTACCGAGGGCCAGCGGTTGGCTCCGTCGCCGAGGTAGCCGGAGAAGCCCTTGTCGCGGGCGGTGGTGATCAGCCGCTGCACCATGCCGCAGGTGTTCGCGTCGTGGACGGTGGGGGCGAGGCGCACGACGGACGAGCGCACGCCACGCTCCGCCAGCGCGAGCGCGGCACGGGCACCGGCGATGCGGGGGCTGCCGGAGGCGGGCGGGGTGTCCCGCTCGCTGCCGACCGGCCCGCCGGAGGCGATGACCAGCGGCCGGTCCGTGTCGGCGAGGGCGTCGCCGAAGGCCTCGATCGCGGCCAGCTCGGCCCGGGCCGCCTCCTCGTGCTGGGTCAGGTCGTGGTGGAACGCGAGGTGGATGACACCGTCGCACTCGGCCGCGGCGGCACGCAGGACGCCGAGGTCCTCGATCGTGCCGCGGACGGCCTCGACTCCAGCGGTGGCGGTCAGGGCGGCTGCCGAGGCGTCGGAGCGGGCGAGCCCGAGGACCTGGTGCCCGGCTCCGGTGAGCTCGGCGACGACGGCGGAACCGATGAATCCGGACGCGCCGGTGACGAAAACGCGCATGACTGATGCACTCCTTGGCAGGTGGATGAGGACCGGTCCTGGGGCGCTGGTGCCGCTCGCCGGCCGGTGAGTCCACTGTGCGTGCGCCCGCACGGGCGGGTCCAATGAATGTTCTGCAGCAGGCGATACGCTGCGCGTATCGGGCCTGCTCCGCGTAGCCTTCGTGCTCCCGGAAGGCCGTGTGGGCGAGGGTTGCTGGGGCTACGCTGAGGTGGTGCCCGACGCCGCGATATCCTCCGCCCCGGCCCTCGATCTGCACCTGGCATGGTGCTTCACGGTCGTGGCCGAGTACCGGCACTTCGGCCGGGCCGCCGAGGCCCTTCACACCACCCAGCCGTCACTGAGCCGTCAGATCCGCCGCCTCGAACAACAACTTGGCGTAAGCCTCTTCGAGCGCACACCGCAGGGCAACCACCTCACCGAGGCCGGAGAGGCCTTCCTCCCCATGGCCACGGAGCTGCTGCGCGCCGCCGAACGCGCCGCGGCCGCCGCCCGGTCCGCTACCCGGCCCGCCCGCATCACCATCGGTCACACGCCCGGCATCATCGTCACCCCCGCCGTCCGCGAACTGCGCCGCCGCCACCCCGACGCCGAGGTGCGGACCAAGCAACTGACGCCCGACGAACCGCGCCGCGCGCTGCTGGACCACCAAGTCGACGCCGTCGCCGCCCGCCTGCCGTTCCCCACCGACGGCCTTGACGTGACCGCCCTCTACGACGAGCCCCGGGTATTGTTGGTCCCGTTGGACCACCGGCTGGCCGGCCGCAGCTCGGTCACCCTGGCCGACATCGCCGACGAGCCGCTGCCCAAGGTACGCGGAGCCGACCCGCTGGCCAGCGCCTTCTGGCGGATCGACCCCCGCCCCGACGGCCGCCCGGCGCCCGACGGGCCGCTGATCGAGACCGCCGTCGACCAGTTCGAACTCGTCGCCGGCGGCCAGGCCGTCACTATCTCCGTCCCCAGCCACACCCTGCGCCCTGACCTCGCCGCCGTTGCGCTCGACGGCGTCGAACCCAGCCACGTCGTGCTGGTCACCCGCGCCCACGAACGCAACCACCTGGTGGCGGCCTTCCGCGCCCATGCCGTGAGTATCCTCGGCGGCGCCCAGCGCTGCGATGAGGCCGAGGTCTGAGCCTGCGTCACGCGGAGCCCATCGTCGCGACGATGGTGTCGCGGAGCCAGCGGTGTGCCGCGTCGTCGTCCAGGCGGAGGTGCCAGCAGATTGCGTAGCGCATCGCGCCGATCTCCTGCGGGGCCGGGATGACACTGGTGGTGCCCGGGACCACGTGGCGGACGGCGAAGTCGCTCGGCAGGGTCGCCACCCGCGCGGTGCCCGGGACTGCCGCGGCGGAGGCCGCGTGGTACGGAACGGTCACCGCGGCCCGCCTCGGGCTGCCGAGGGAGGCGAGGCGCTGGTCGACGTGGCCCTGCCGGCCGTCGGTGACATCGACGACCACATGGGCGCAGCCCAGTAATCCCAAGCGACAGCGCGGGCCGCTGGGCGAGGGGGTGGTGGCTCGACATCAGGCACGAGTACCCCTCCTCGAAGAGCACCCGCGTGCGCAGCGGCGGCGGTGTGCCGCCGTGGACGAGCAGGCCCACCAGGCCGTGCTCGGCGTCGGCGAAGACCACGTGGTGCCAGCGCGAGAAGAGCACGGTGGAGCCGGGCGACTGCTCGAAGACCCGCGCCAGCAGCGCGCCGCTGAGCACGGAGACGGCCCCGCCAGGAGCACGTCTTCTCCGGCGAGGCTTTCCACCTCGCCACCGCCGCCCGCGCGTTCCGGCTCGCCGGAACCGACTGCTGCTGCAGCTCGGCCCGGATGCGCTCGGCGCACGGGTATGCGCGTCATCTCGGTCGACTACCGGCTCGCCCTCTAGCACCCCTATCCCGCTGCGCTTGATGACGCGCTGGCCGCCTACCGCGCCCTTCTCGACGCGGCCAGCGGCTGCTTCTCCCGGACCGCCGGCTTCTGGGCGACCGGCGCCGTGGCGGCGAGTCCGCCGGCGCGGGCCTGGCAGCGGCGCTGCTGGTCGTCGCACGCGACCAGGCCTGCCGATGCCCGCCGCCGGGGTGCTGTTCTCCCCCTACGCGGACCTGACCCTCTCCGGCGCGAGCATGACCAGCAAGCAGGCGGTCGGCCTGTCTTTCACCCCGGAGGCGATCGCGGTCCGCGCCAAGGACTACGCCGCTGCGGTGAATCCATCGGATCCCCTGGTCAGCCCGGTCTTCGCAGACCTGCGCGGCATCCCCCCGCTGCTGATCCAGGCCGGGTCGCACGAACTGCTGCTCGACGACGCGGTCCGACTCGCGGCCCGTGCCGCAGCCGACGGTGTACCCGTCACCCTGGAGGTCACCCTCGGCGTGGCGCACCTGTTCGACGCGTTCGCCGGGATGCTGGACGAGGGGGAGGCCGCACTGCGGCGTGTGGCCGACTTCCTGGCCACCACGGTCACCGGGGCTGTCCGGTGACCGGGACGATGGCCGGACCGGGGGCAGCGAGCTCGCCGCCGATGGGCGCCACCGCGCCGAGCGGAGAGTTCGGTGCAGCGCCCGTCACGGCTCCGTACCTGGCCACGCGAGGACCGCTGTCGGGCTCTACGAGGACCGCTGTCGGGCTCTACAGGGACAAGGTCGGCCACATCCAGGCCATCGAGCGGCGGCCCGTCACCCCGCTCCACGCGACCCTTCTACCAAGCTTGACGCGGGGTTGAACGGGCGAACAGGGGGCACTGAAAGCGTCTCGTAAGGAAGCTCTCCCTACCTTGCCGAGTGAGACAGGCAGTGGCCGCCGCTGCTGCCGTTCACCGGGAGGGAAACATGGAGAAGCTGAGCGGGTGGGTGATCCGCCATCGGCTGCTGGTGGGCCTGGGCTGGCTGGTGATCACGGTCGCCGGGGTGGTGCTGGCCCCGTCGCTATCGAGCCGGTTGCAGCCGGGCACGCATGTCAGCGGCCCGGGCTACACCGCCGACGTGGCGATCGCCCAGGGCTTCGGCGGGGTGACCCAGGACCCCGGTGTCGTGATCCTGGACCTGCCGCCAGGTCAGACCGTGACCTCGCCGCAGGTCGCGACGGAACTGAGGGCGGTGGACGCGGGGATCGCCAAGGCGATGCCCAGCCTGCGGGTGGTCTCCTACGCCTCGACCGGCAGCCGGACGCTGGTCGGGACCGGCGGTACGAGCACGGTCGTCCTGGCCTACCCACCGAAACCGGGTGACGACATGGCCACCGAGCAGGTCGACGCCCTGACGCAGGCCGCGAAGGCGGCGGCGCCGGACCTGGCAGTGCACGGCACCAGCCTGCGGGCCCTGGAGGCCGGCAACACCACCGGCAGCGGCAACTCCAGCGTCACCAGTGAGCTGATCATCGGGGCGATCGGCGCCCTGGCGGTCCTGGCCTGGGTGTTCGGGTCGCTGCTGGCGCTCCTGCCGCTGATCATGGCCCTGATCTCGGTGCTGACGATGCAGCTGTTCGTCTACGGCCTCACGTACCTGATGCCTTCGTCTTCGCCGATCCACCCGGCGGTGCAGTACATCGTGGCGCTGCTGGGCCTGGGCCTGTCGATCGACTACTCGCTGCTGGTCGTCACCCGCTGGCGCGAGGAGCGCGCGGCCGGCAAGAGCAATGACGAAGCGGTGCGGGCGGCCGTGCGGCGGGCCGGGCACAGTGTCTGGTTCAGCGGGATGGTGGCCTCGCTCGGCTTGTTCGCGCTGATCGTCATCCCCAACTCGATGGTCCGCGGCATCGGCGTGTCCGGCCTGTTCATCCCCTCCACCGCGACCCTGGTCGCGCTGACGCTGCTGCCCGCGGTGCTGTCCAGGATCGGGCCGCGGGTGGACTGGCCGCGGCGGGTGTCGCGGCGGCGGCCGGTCAGCCGGTTCTGGACCGGCTGGTCGACGTTCGTGATCCGCCACCGGGTGGCCTCGGCCGTCGCCGGCCTGGGCATCCTGGCGGCGCTGACCGCCACCGCCGCGACGATCAGCATCAGCACGCCGAGCAGCCACGCGCTGGCCACAGCCGGCGCCTACACCGACGGGCTGCACACCCTGGAAGCCGACGGATTCCCCTCCGGGACGCTGACGGCCGTGCCGCTGTACGTGCCGAAGGCCGCCGACGCGGGGACCGTCGTGGCGGCTCTGGATACCGTCTCCAGCCTTCGTGGCGCGGTCGCCCCGTCGGGGCGCGGCTGGCCCGCCGGGAGCAGCGCAATGGTCATCGCCATCCCGCGGCACGAGGTCGGCAGCGCGAACGGCGGCACCTCGCTGGACGACATCCGCCGCAGCGTCCCGCCTGGTGTGCTGGCCGGCGGCGAGGGAGCGCAGAAGATCGACGAGACCAGCGCCACCTACGGCTCGTTCCCGCTGCTGTTCGCGGTGGTCGCGGTGGTCACCTTCCTGCTGCTGGCACGCGGGATGCGGTCGATTCTGCTGCCCGCCAAGGCCGTGCTGCTCAACATGCTGTCGGTAGCGGCCTCCTACGGGCTGCTGGTCATCGTCTTCCAGCACGGCGTCGGCATGAAGGCGCTGTGGGGGGCGTCCACCTACGGCGCGATCGACGCCCTCGCCCCCGTGCTGATCTTCGGGTTCCTGTTCGGGGTGTCCATGGACTACGAGGTGTTCATCCTGGCCAGGGTCCGCGAGGGGTACGAGCGCACCCGGTCCACCCGGGAGGCCGTCATCGAGGGCGTGTCCCGCACCGGCCGCCTGGTGACCTCGGCCGCGCTCATCCTGTTCTTCGCGCTCGCCTCGCTGGCCACCGCCAACGACGTCACCGTGCGGGAGATCGCCATGGGCCTGGCGTTCGGGGTGCTTCTGGACGCGGTCGTGGTCCGGATGCTGCTGCTGCCCGCGCTGGTCTCACTGCTCGGGGAGTGGAACTGGTGGCTGCCGGACCGGGCCGCGCGGCTGCTGCGGCTGCCGGCGAAGGAGCCCGCCGTCGTAGTCGAGGGCGAGACGTCCGTTCCGCTGCACGTCGGGGATGCTTAGCCCATGCGGGTACTCGTGGTCGAGGACGAGCCGGACGTCGCCCAGGCCCTGGTCTGGGGCCTGACGGCCGAGGGCTACATCGTGGACACGGCGGACAACGGGACCGACGGACTGTGGATGGCGACGGAGAACGCCTACGACGTCATCGTCCTGGACGTGATGCTGCCGGGCTTGGACGGCTACCAAGTAGCCCAGAGCCTGCGCGAGCGAGAGCGCTGGACGCCGATCCTGATGCTGACCGCCATGACGGACGACCTCGACCACGCCGAGGGACTGGACTCCGGCGCGGACGACTACCTGCCCAAGCCGTTCTCCTACCCGGTCCTGCTGGCGCACCTGCGCGCGCTGACCCGACGGACCCTCGGTGCCAGGCCGGCGGTACTCACCGCCGCCGGCCTGGCGCTCGACCCCGCCGCGCGCACCGTCACCCGCGACGGCGCACCCCTGGATGTGACCGGTCGGGAGGCCGCCGTGCTGGAGTACCTGCTCCGGCACAAAGGCACCGTCGTCTCCAAGTCCGAACTGTTGGAACACTGTTGGGACGCCTCCCGCGACGGAGATCCCGCGGTCGTCGAGGTCGTGGTGCACCGGCTGCGCCGCAAGATCGAGACGCTGGAGGCACCTGCGGTCATCGAGACCGTCCGCGGCAAGGGATACGTCATCAGGAGCGAGGAGTCATGACCGAGCACCCGTGCGGCTGGTACCGCCTGGCTCGAACGGCTCACCCCCGCAGCGTGCGGACCCGGGTCACGTTCCTGGCGGGAATCGCGCTGACCGCCGCCGTCATGCTCGGGCTGATCGTGATGTATCTGCTCCAGGCCGACCAGGCCAAGCGGACCATCGCCGACCAACTGCGTACCTACGCCGTCCAGATCGAGCAGTCCGCGACCGGCCCGATCTTCCCGCGGCCCCTGCCGCCGTCGGTGCTCGACGCCCAGGCCCAGGCGCAGGTCCTTGCACCGGACGGCACCGTCCTCGCCGCCACCCGCGACCTCGACGGCCGATCCGCGGTGTTCTCGCTCCCGCCCGGCTCCACCGCCCCGGTCCGGCAGAAGGCCGCCGACGACATCCTCCCCGCCGAGGTCTCCGTCGTCGGCGAGCGCACCACGGTCGGCGGCCGACCGGTCACCGTCGTCACCGTGACCTCGACCAACCAACGCGACCAGGTTGACGAGACTTTCGCACGGCTCCTCGTCATCGGCGTGCCGGCCACGCTCCTGCTGGCCTGCGGCACCGTGTGGTGGGTCGTCGGCCGCGCGCTGCGGCCCGTGGAGCAGATCCGGCGCACCGTCACCGCCATCACCGCAGCGGACCTGTCCCAGCGCGTCCCGGAGCCAGGCACCGACGACGAGATCGGCCACCTGGCCAGCACCATGAACCACATGCTCACCCGGCTCGACGACTCCGCCGCACGCCAGCGCCGCTTCGTCGCCGACGCCAGCCACGAGCTCCGTAGCCCCCTGACCGCGATCCGCACCGGCCTGGAGGTGGGGCTGGCCCATCCCGGCCGCGCGCCGTGGCCGGACATCGCCACGCGCGCGGTCCGGCAGACGGGGCGGCTTGAAGAGCTGATCTCCCAGCTGCTCACCCTGGCCAAGGCCGACGTCGGACAACTGGCCGCAGGGCAGGAGACCGTCGATCTCGGCGCGTTGCTCACCGAGATCCGCGCCACGACCACGGCCCCGCACCTGCGGATCGATGTCTCGGTCCCACCAGACACCACCGTGACCGGCAACCCCGAGGACCTGGCGAGGCTGTTCCGCAACCTCGTGGACAACGCCGTCCGCCACGCCGGATCGAGAGTGTCTCTCACCTCCGGGGGGGATCCAGGCAGCGTGCGCGTGGAGATCAGCGACGACGGCCCCGGAATCCCGGCCGAGGAGCGCGAGCGCGTGTTCGACCGCTTCGTCAGGCTCGACGCCAGCCGGGGCCGCACCAGCGGGTCCACCGGACTCGGCCTGGCGATCGCCAAGGAGATCGCCACGGCACACGGAGCGACGATCGTGCTCACCGAGGCCAACACCGGCGGAGTACGCGCCGTCGTGACCCTGCCGCGCTGACGAGGTGTGTGACACGACGTCGGCTGGCGGCCACGCCGTGATTTGCTCGGCCGCCTGTCAGTGGTCAGTTGGATTTCAGGACGGGCGATCGGTCGTGCCCAGGACGACGAGTTCGGTGCTGTTCAGCACCTCCGCGAGCGCCCGCGGCGCGCCGCGCATGTGGAAGTAGTCCCACTGCGCGCGGCGGATCACCTGGTCCGGGTGGCCGAGCGCGCGCAACACGTCCCAGTGCAGGGCCTGGGCCCAGACGTAGCCGGGTTCTCCGTCGACGTCCATGTCTTGCACGTCGATCGGGGTGTCCGCGAGCGCGGAGGCCAAGCGGTGGCTGTCCACGGGCCCGGCGGCGAAGTCCAGGAACGCAGCGGGGTCAGCACCCAGGGGCGCGTCGTTGGCGCTTTCATCGTCCCGGTCCGGCCAGGAGTCGTAGCGGTGGGCACGCACTCCGTCCCGCCAGACCTCCAACTCCAGTCGGTCGCCGTCGTACTGGAAGGCGGCCAGCACCGGGGTGCCCAACTCGGCGCTCATCGGCCCGGCGAGCGCGAAGACACTGTTGTCGTCGACGGACCGGTCCGGATGGACGAGGCAGAATGTCGGCCCGGCGGGAATCGCATAGCCAGCCGCGCAGACCTCGCGCAGGACGGGGGCCGCCTGGTCGAGCGGCACGGGAATCAGCATCGTGCCGTACGTGGTCACGGCCTCACCTCCTGAGAGGCGGTGACCCTACGTGGCGGTACAGCTGCGAGGCAAAAGAAATACACCCGCTTCGGACTCGCGCCGTCCGATGATCTCGCCCATCGGGGCCGTCACCGCTGCACCCCTCGTCATATGGCTCCGCAGCCCGTAGCCGATCCGTGCCTCAGGGGAAGATCAGAGGGCCGATCTCCTGCTGTGCGAGGTCGATCAGGAGGCTCAGCCCCTGGCTTTGCAAAGGAGCACCAGGATCCCCCTGTGCATCAGGGTTGTAGTCCTGATGTCTGACGACCTCCCCAAGGGCTTCCGCGATCGCCTCCTCGTTGTCAGCAGCCAGAGCACAGTCCAACGCCAAGGTGGCCGCCCGGGTCTTCCAGCCCGTCCAGGCCCAAGCGGTTGAAGCGGTGAAGTCACCGGCGAACTGTCTTGGGATTGCACCTCAACTCATGCGCGATGGCAGGCACTCGCTGTCCGGAAGCCCCCGAGCACCTGTGCAGCGGCCCCGGACCACTGGCTGGTCCGGGGCCGCTGCTATGTCTGCTGCAGGGGCAGCGAGGGGCCCTCGGTGGTCCCAGAGAGCGATGACACTCCGAAGCCATAGCTCAGGCGGCACACGGCAGCGGGTCGTGCTGCCCAAGCAGTGGAGGCGTGTATCGCGGGTGGTCTTGCCGTGGCCTTACCCAGGGAGGGCGGGCTGGTGCGTAGGATGCGCGGCTGATGGATCACTGGGAGGGGACAGTATGAGAACACGTATACGCGCCGCCGCAGTTGCCGCCGCCGTGGCATTGGGGTTGGTGCCCACCAGCGCGGGCACAGCGTCTGCGGCCCCGGCCGGCACGCAGGCATCTGCGACTCATCAGATCGGGTCGTTGAAGGAGTGGGCGAGCGGTATCCCGTCGTCTATGCACCGGGGCACCACGATCGACGTCACCATGTCCTACATGCAGAAGTCCCGGGATGTTCTGGCCCCGGCCGGCTTTGCGCTGTCCTTGTGGAACTTCGCTGCCCCGGGCTTCAAGCAGATGCGGGGGATCTCCGCTACGTGGTGGAATCCGGTACACCACCGTTGGGAGAAGGCCAGCTACTACGACTCGAACGGTCTGATCGGTCTCAGCCTGCCCGGCTACTCGCCCACGGTGAAGGTCGCCTCCGGCAAGGTCGGCCACGTCTACCTGCATGTCACCTTCAGCAAGACCGCCTATACGGGCACGTGGCACTTCGAGCCGATGGTGAACTCCTACTGGCTGCTCACCTCGAAGGGCGCCTACGACACCAACAACTACCTCGGCGACAGCAGGAGCCAATACACCTCCACCCTGCGCCCATAAGCGGATGCGCCGGCTGACCACCGTGCCCCGTACGCCTGTTCTGTGGTTCCCGGTCTGGCGGCTGGGGTAGCCTGGCGACAGTGTTCGTGGCGTTCCCTCCGCGCCGCCTGTGGCGGGGCGCCACGCATACGGCCAGCCACGCCGAGCACCACGCACTGTCGTAGGTGACGCGATCGTGGTGACATTCCGGTGGCGCGGCGCGGACGCCGTCGGTGGCGGCGGGGCGTACTGATTCCAGGATGAATCCAGGCCACCACCTTCCTCCGGAACGCGCAGCATGCCGGGCCGCAGTCCCGGGCAATCGGACCGGTGCGGACCGGCTACTGCAGAGCCGCCTCGTCCGGGGTGGCCGACGAACACCGGCGGACGACGTCCGGTAACTGGCGGAAACTTGCGGCCGGATGAAGAAGAGGTCGGCCATGCCCAGGCCGGTGACCACCAGCACCGACGGCTCGTCCGCCCCGCCCTTTCCACTTCACGTGCTGGCGCTGCCGGTTCAGCCACCGTCCGACGTCCACGCCGCCCGAGGTCACCCCCTCAGTCTTCGACGGTGACAAGGAGCCCGGCGAGGTGGGTGGCCGTGACCAGGACGTAGGCGTGCTGCCAGGCCGGACTCGATGCCTCGCAGGCGAGGTCGAGCCGGGCCGCGATTCTCACCGCGCCCAGGTGCCGATCGATGGCCTGGGCCATCCGCAGCGCGCTCATTTTCCGCAAGCGAGCTGTGTCGGTCCGTCCGGAGGCGGGGACCGTCGTCTCAAGGCTGCCATGGAGGAGTTCGATCCAGCGCCATGGCGGTTTGACCGGGGTGACGGCGCGGATGTGCGTACCGGGCAGGGAGGTGGCCGCGAGCTGCTCCAGCGGCCGGCGGGGCGGGAATCGACCGGCCAGCGGCATGGTGGTCAGCTCCAGGTCGACCATGTGATCGGCAGCGTCGAATTCCCGCGCCACAGCGGCACTCACCTCGGCCACCGCCGCCTGCGCTGCGTGGCCCTCAGGCGTTGCGGCCTGCCGGTCCGGTGATGAACGATCGCGGGCCTCTGTCTTGCGTCGCATCAGCCGAAGGTACAACCGTGGAGGAGTCGTGCGCCGAAGTGCCGCCCGGGGATCGGCGTGCGGCGCCCGTGGGAGGCGGCGGCCACCGCGCCGTGGTCCCAATCTGCGCGGCACGGGCCTTGGTGCGCCGTGCCTCCACCGCCCCCCTGGCCTGCGCCCGACCATCCTGGGTCCCGTCAGGGGCCCGGCCCCAGCCCCCGTTGAGCCCCCGTCAGGGGGTGCCGGCCGACGGCCGGTCCCCCCGCCTCGGGAGTCGGTTGTCGTACAGCGCCCGGCGGAAGGGGCAGCGGGGCCGCACCGTCTACTGGCCGGGGACGGGCGGTTCGCGCCGGGGCCGACCGGCCCCGGTCCCGTGCCTGGCCGTCCTGGGTCCCGTCAGGGGCCGGGCCCAGCCCCCGTTGAGCCCCCGTCAGGGGGTGTGCCCCCCCGGCCTCGGGAGTCGGTTGTCGTACAGTGCCTGTTTCTCATCCCTCGTAGGCGAGAAGCGGCCCGATTTTCACACCGTCGACGACGCCGTGAACGACGGCCTGCGGGCGGCCATCGTCCATCTGGTCCGCGAGCAGAAGGCCGGCGTGGGTCACGCAGGTCCGGTGTACTTCATGCTGCACGGCGTGCGGAGCGAGGAGCGGGCTCGCGAGCTTGCCGCCGCCTTCCATGCCGCCCTGTACGGGTCTCAGTTGATGGCGAAGGCATCGCGGTGGAACACGGTGTCCTTGCGGGACTGGTGGGTGCTTTTGACCCCTGATCGGTGCGACTAGGTGTCGAGGAACTCGGGGATGAAGATGTCGCGGCTGGTCAGCAGGCGCTTGGAGAGGCCCTGCTCGTGGTGGTAGCGCAGGAAGGTGTCGACCGCCTTGCGGTTCGCGCGCAGGCCGTAGGGCCACCAGTCCTCGCCGAGCAGGCTGCGGTTGTGTTCGAACAGGCTGCTGAACCAGGGGGTCACCAGGCTCATGTGCTGCTTCGGGGCGTCCTCGATGTATTTGCGTTCGGCCAGGTCCTTGGCCTTGAGGAAGGCGCGGTAGACCGAGCGCAGGTCCTCGGAACGGTGCACCAGGTCCTTGCGGACCGCGACGATGTGCATCGGGGGGAAGATCCCGGTGCGCCGGTAGTACTCGCGCTCGACGTTCTCATAGTCGGGGAAGAGCCGGACGATCTTCGTCGATCCCCGCACCATGGCCTGGGGCACGTCGACCGAGATGAGCGCGTCGATCTCTCCGGACTCGAGCATGGCGCCGAGGGTCTGGCCGTCGTCGGCGTGTCGCACGTGCACGCCGTCCGGCACCGGCTGCGGGACCCAGTCGAACGCGGGGATGGGATGGTTGGTGCCGCCGATGACCCAGCGGCACTGGTCGGCGGTCACGCCGTACTCGTCCGACAGGATGCCCTTGGGCCAGACCCCGGCGTCGTGCCCGAAGAGGGCGAACTCGCCGACTGTCTTGCCGGCGAGGTCCTGCGGCTTCTCGATTCCCGCCTCGGTGTTCACGAAGATGGCGGAGTGCCGGAAGTTGCGGTTCGGGAAGATCGGCAGCGCCATGAATGGCGCGTCCAGGTCGAAGGTGCGCAGAAAGTAGGTCAAGCCGAGTTCCGCTATGTCGTAGCGACCTTCGAGCATGTGGCGGAAGAGGTCCGAGACCAGGGGCTCCGTCTCAAGGGTGGCGTCCACCTCGTCGATCTTCACGCGGCCGTCGAAGAGCGCCTCGGTGTGCTCGTACCGGTAGGTGCCGATGGTCAGCTCGATGCTCATCAAGATCCTCGCTTCCGTGAATGAGCTTTCATTTTCACGGTGGCCCCGATATGGTCCCCTGTCAAGATGAAAGATCATTCACTTTGAGGGAGGCGGGCCATGCCGCGCATCACGCCCGAGCGTCGGGAAGCCAAGCGTGCGGAGATCGTGGCGGCAGCGCGCCGGTGTTTCGCACGGGGCGGCTTCCACCAGACCTCGATGCCGGACATCGCCGCCGCAGCCGGTGTTTCTGCGGGTGCCCCCTACCGCTACTTCGCGAGCAAGGAGGAGATCATCCTGGCCATCGCCGCGGACGCCTTCCGGCTGATCTTCGAGCCGATGGAGCGGGTGGCCGTGGCCGCTGACGCCCCTTCCCTGGGCGACCTGGTCGCCGCCTCCCTTCAGGCACTGAGTGCCGAGACCATCACGGACGCCGCAGGGCAGGTGGTGCCGGTCGAGGAACTGCTGCAGTGCGTCGTGCAGACCTGGTCGGAACTGCTGCGCAACGACGGCCTGCACGCCCGCGCCTTGGAGGGTTTCGAAAGGGTCCGTCGCAGCATCGCCGACGCCCTGCGCCGCGGACAAGCGGCGGGCGCTGTCCAAACCGTGGAGCCGGAGAGCGGCGCACGGGTATTGATCGGTCTGCTGCACGGATTCCTGCTCCAGCGTGTGGCCTTCGGTTTGACCGACACGACCGGATTCAACGACGCCGTCCGGGGGTTGCTCGACGGAGCCGAGCGCCCGGACAACACCTCGCGGTGAGCGTTCCCCAGCTCAGGCTGCAAATCCGCTGCACATGCGGATGCGGCACCCCCGCATCCGCCGGCGCCATGATGGCCCACGCCGCGGTGGTGTTCCGCTGACAGGCCACGGACGGCGGTGGGAGAGTGGCACCGAGGCCGGGTTCGGGCCGGTGCGGGCCAAGGAGCGTGCGTATGCCGCGTTCCGGGACCGCATGGGCTTTGACCAGCAGCAGTGGAAGTACTTTCGGGCCATGGCCGAGCGGTTCTTCGATCGGAGCCCGGTCTTCGGCGCGCCGGATCCCCGGTATGGCGACGGCAGGCCGGTCTATGAACGCAGCGGACCCTATGGCGTGCGGTGGACACTGGTCGGTGTCGCCTGTCCGGACCCGCGCCGACTCAGAGCGTGGGCGGAAGAACTGGCCCTGCTGGTCCCCTCCCACAGCGAACTCGAAGTCCTCGCCGGTCGGGCGTGGGCCCCGTTCCAGGTCTATGTCCTTAACCCGGACACTGGCGAGACGGACGAAGAGCGCGTGCTGCCGGCAATTGTCATGTGACCGGCGTGCATGAAGCCTTTGGCTCCCGTCAAGGCTCACCGCCACGGGCATCACAGGCCGCGGGTGGCGCTGCACCCTGTCCTCCCTTACGTGCACCCGCAGCGATGTCCTCAATGCTGGGAGCAGCTACCCGCCCATCACCCTGAGGGTCCGCGTCGCCCGCAACACCCCGCCCCAGGTCGTCACGAACACCGTCACCGTCACCGGCGGCGGCGACACCACCACTCACACCACCACCGACCCCACCACTATCGACCACGAGCCGGGTCACCACGAGCCGGGTCACCACGAGCCGGGTCACCACAAGCCGGGTCACCACGAGACCCACGGCAAGAAGAAGTAACCCACCCTAAAGAAGCCCCCTGCCTGCAGTTGCCCTTGGGCTGTGGGAGGGGGCTCTTCGGTGTGGATCACTGCCGGGGCCCGTCAGGGCCACAGCCTTCGCCCTGTGCGAAGCCCGCGTCAGGGGCTTTTCCGCGCTCGGCTAAATGGCCGGCCCCTTGTGGTGTGTGGGGAATCGACGGATTTCGCTGTTCTGCGGAAACGTGGCAGGCCGGGGGAGATTGCCTCAAGGAGAGAGGCTCGTCAGGCGTTGGTGCCGGTGCACAGGAGTACAGCCAGGACGATGGCCGTGGCCAGGGGGCCCAGCAGCGCGTACCGGGCAGAACGAGCGAGGCGGCGGATGCCGGGGGCGAAGTACAGAGGTATCAGCATGGCCGCAGTGAGCCCGGTCTGGATCAGTGTCACCTTCGCCGACGGGAGTACCGACGTCAGAGGCTGTGCCCAGGCAACGGACAACACGGTCAGGAGAAGAACAGGGCCGAATGTGATCAGTGCCGTTCCGCTCCAGAAGAACAGGGCGACATCTCGACGAGGACGGCGGTGTTGAGGCGCTCGAGGGCGTCGGGATTGGGGAAGATCTGGACGACGTCGGTCCGGTGCTTGATCTCGCGGTTGATCCGCTCCAGCGGATTGGTCGACTGGATCTTCTTCCAGTGCCGATCAGGGAAGTCCGCGAACGCGGTCAGATCCTCCTTCGCCTCCAGGAGCATGCCCCTGACCTTGGGGAAGTGTCGGCCGAGCATGTCAGCGACGGTGTCGAGCTGGGCCCGGACGGCTGCTGCGGTGGGTTCGGCGAAGATCGTGCGGATGGTCGCCGCCACCATCTCGGCACAGTCCTTCGGGATCACTGCGAAGACGTTGCGCAGGAAGTGAACGCGGCACCTTTGATAGCCGGCGCCGAGCATGACGTTGCGCACGGCCTTGACCAGGCCGCTGTGGGCGTGGTGGTCGGCCGTCGAGTAGTCACCGAGGGCCAAGTGCGCGGAGAGGGCCAGTAAGTCCAGCTCGGCCTGGTCGTAGAAGGCGAGCATCCACACCGGCCGGTAGTCGGTGGGGTCGGCGCGCAGCATGGCGTCCTGCGCCTGCTCGAACGCCCGGCGGGTACCGGTGCGGTCCTGTGCCCCGCCGTGGATGGCCCCCTGGCGGGCCAGGCCAAGGGAGGCGAACAGGGGATCACGGCGGGTGAGGTGCAGGTTGCGGGCGACGTCGTTGGCGGCGAACGCGTCCGCCAGTCGGCCCATGTGGCGCTACCCCCTGGTCACCGAGGGCCGGAACGGCTCTTGCTCTTCCTGCACTTCGATCGTCCCAGCAGCAGGCTCGTTGCCTGCTGAGCTGAAGCGGCGAAGTCGGCCTTCATCACCCTGGCGAGGGTTGTCCTCGAACTACTCGGTCCGCGGCGCATGCTGCTCTGTCAGACTCGAGGGCGTGCCGAAGAGTCGTGGCCGCCGCACATCGCGTCGCGGCAAACAGTCAGTCCGCCGTTCGCCAGGCCCTCTGCGGTTGTCGGATCGTGTGCTACGGCAGGCCCGAACACTGCGCCTTGAAGACGCAGATGTCCTTGCCGCGGAGGCGTGGGCGAGTGGCTGCCTGGGCGAGGCGTGGCTGGGTGCAGGGATGACCGAACGCGAACCGGAACTGGTGCTATGTCGTGAGGTGGTGGGACGGGCTTCGACGAAACCGTCCCCCTCTGGCCTTGCCGCCCTCGCCGCGCTTCAGCGAGTCGGCCCGCCCGCCGGCCACGCCATGCTGCAGGAGACGATGGAGGTTCTGGCCGGTTCACAGCCGGTGCCGGCGTGGCACGCGGCCGACCCGCACCGCCCGGTGGGGGCTTGGTGCGCGGTGGACGTGTGGGACAGCGAGCGGGTGCTGTTCATCGACTACGACGGCCTGGTCCCGCACACGCTGATGGCGCACATCGGCGAGGTCGGCGGCACGCTGGTGGACAGGCTGGCGCTGCTTATGCCACAGGCGGCCCGCGCCTGGGAGGCGACGCGGGGTCAGGGCGAGGTGCCGATGCCGCTGGTCGAGCAGGACGCGGCCGAGGTGCTCGCCGATCTTGCCGCGGCGCTTCGGCTGACGGACATGACCTGGCCTCGCCCCGACGATGAGGATGTCGTCGGGCTGCGGGCACTGGCCTGGGCACGCTGCCGCGACCACCTGCCCGACTGGCCCGAGCACCAGCCGCTTGCACAGGGCGAGCGGGCCCGTGTGCTCGATGCGTTCGCACAGGCGGGCGCCCCTGCCGCGGAGGAAGCCGACACCGCCCGGTCGCTGGCCGAGCTGTTCTTGGACTACGCGGAGAACTACCTCAGCCGTGGGCCGCTGTGCTGGAGCCCCGGCCAGATCGCCGTCTTCCTGGGGGACTGGCTGCCCCGCAAGACGGTACTCGATCAGGCACACCGCGCTCTCCTGCCCGCTGTCTTGAAGCGATGGGTGACCTTCGCGCTCACCGAACGCGGCGTCCCCAAGCCGTGGATCGCTCCCGTCGTCGCCGCCATCGAGGCACATACGACCGCTTTCCGTGCGGCCTTCGACGACGAGGAGGCGTGGGGCCCGGCCAAGCAGATCGCGGCCGCCCTCGCCGCGCGGGACGTCGACCTCACCGACCGCGATGCCGTCGACGCCGCCGTGCGCGCCCTGAATGCCGAACGGCTCGCGCAACACCTCATGGACCACACCCGGCCGCCCGGCCCCTGACGTCCAGGCACGGACCGCACCCGCCCCCCGGGGCGGCGGCTCGCGACAACGCACCCCACACAGCAAGGACAGGCAGGAAGAAGCAGTAGTGGAACACGGCGATTCCCCCACGGTGCTGCCCCGCATCGCCCGGCTGGTGGCACGCAGCGGGGACCTCAAGTGCGAGCTGGTGGCCTTCGCGCACAGTCCCCGCTTCGCCCGGCGGTTGGATGCCCGGATCGAGGAGGCGGCGGACCGGCTCGGCTTCCTGGACGAGGCGATGGTCATCGAGACCATCGACCACTTCGTGCTGCAGCACCGGCTGGCGGACGGCTCGAGCGTTCTGGAGCGGTTTGTGACCCAGCGGCGGCCGCCGCTGAGCGAGGACGAGCGGGCGATGCTGCTCGGCTGGCGCGACGTGGTGGAGGCAGTCTTCGAAGTACAGGCCTGCGAAGGGGCTGCCGTCGTCCTGCACAACCTGCTCGATGACCTCCTCTACCGGGTCCACTCCAACCTGGGCCGGCGCGCCCTTGGGAAACTGCGCACAGGGATGTTCGTGGCCGGCCGTATCGTGCCCGTCCACCCCGACACGGACGTCTGGCTGGTCAGCGGCAACCTCACCACCTACCCACCCGGTGACGGACCGCAGCTGGCCCAGATTGCCGTCCAGACGCTCACCGTCCATCCGCATGTGCTGCGCCGCAATCCCGACATGCTGCGCAAGGCGTGGGAGATGCAGGCCGAAGCCCGCGCCGACTTCATCGAGGTGTTCGGTACCGACATGCTCGTCCTGGATGCCGGCGAGGCGCCCGTACGGATGCGGGAGTACCACCGTCACCGGCAGGACAAGGCCCTGGCCGAACTCGACGACGAAACCGCCACGCAGGCGATGAACGGCAGGCCTTCCCTTGACGAGCTCAGCAGTCTGCCCGAAGAACTCCGCGACGCGGACACCGTCGCCGTGATCTTCGACGAGACCGAAGGCCTGTGCTACTACGCCGACTTCGGCCACCTCGATGCGCTGTTCGCCGATCCCGCCCTGGCCCGTGACCGCACCTACCTGAGCCGGCTCAGGCAGTACCTGAACGACGACTCCGTCGCTCCCATGGCCATCCGCCGACTCATCCAGCGGCATCCCACGAACGCCGACGCCGTCTTCCGCGCACTCCTGCGCAAGCCCACCTTCGCCTGGGCGCGGGACGGGGAGGAGCTGCTGCGCCGCCGCAAGGCAGATCACTTCGCCCACGAGCCCTTGCCCAGCATCACCCCGGTCGGCGCCCGCCTCGCACAACTCCTGCGCACGCAAGGGAAGAAGAGGCGATGAGGCTGTCCACCGCCGCACTCGACGCCCTGGTCGCCGAGGCGATCGTCGATGCCTACGACGAGCACGAACAGCTCGCCGCCTTCCAGGAGGTCATCGAGGACCGCCTGGCCCTGCCGTTCACCACCGTCGTGCTCGGCATCCCCGTGACCGTCACCGCACTCCAGGACCGGCCCGGCAGCGGCATCGCCGCCCTGTGCAGACACGGCCGGCACGCTCAGGCGATCGGCATCCTCGACCTACCGCTGCCCGACCCCGCGCCTGAGGGATGGGCCTGGGTGGAGGCCTACCGGCACTGGACATCATGAGCCGCCTACGCGCCGGGCCCTTCCTCGTGGCTGCCCCCTGTGGGGCCGCCCAGGCCCTGACCGCCGCGTGGAGATCCTGACTTCGCCACCCACTCCTTCTGGGAGCCGGCGCGCCCCTGGGCCGAGGTGTCGCAGGGGCCGCCGCGCAGGACGGCTGCGGCGGGAAAGGGCCCGCCTGGCGGATAGCGAGCGCCCGTAGCTTGCGGCACGGGCCACCACGCAAGGGTGCGGGCTCGCCGTGTTGAAGGCGATGGCGGACACGCACGCCGTCCAGGGCGACGTTCATCGCCGACCGGGCGATCCCGCCTCGATGGAAGTCCCCCGGACTCCCACCTGTGTCTCCAGGGAAAAAGTAGCTCTGCGTGACCTACCGGCGTGTCATTGCGGAGTGTGCCCGCATGGTGTTGGCCCAAGGGTATGACCGTCTTCGGAACTGGGGTGCGCGCGGGCATTGTCGCTGGTGTGCTCAGTGGTGTGCCGTCGACGCTGCATGCCTTGGCCACGCGGCGTGATCCGCTGGCGGTGACCCGCGCGGCCGGATCGCTGCAGCCGGTGTCCTCCTGGTACTCGATCTTCGCGTACCGCCGCTTGTCCTCCTCGTCTCCCCGGCGGATGCCGGGCATGCCGGCACCCGTCCGGGCATCTGTTCCGTCGGCCTCCTCGTCTTCCGCAGACACCGGGTCCGGCTCCCGGGGCCCGACGGGTGCGCGCCGGTGAGGATTGAGGCAGACCAACTCCAACCGGGCCCTTCCGATACGGCTGCTGATCAGCGATCCGGGAACACACTCCCCCTGGCTGACAGCACGTGCCTGAAGGGGGCGGCCCGAGCTGCGGTAGAAGGCGACGTCGAATCCGCTGTCGAGCCACTCGTCAAAGATCTCGTCTGTTCCAGGCCGGCCGGAGCCGCTCGCCTCAGCCGTGCAGAACAGCGCCCGGGCAGCGTCATGGTCACCAGGCCCGCGCGGTCCGGCTCTGCGACTGCGGACATGGCGGGTCCGGGCGCCGGCTCAGGGCGTCCGTGGCCGCGGCCAGGTCCTTGCCGCCGCGCACGACGTGGCGGCAGCGGCTCCTGAACACGTGCCAGTGACCAGTTGTTGCGTCCTTGTGGACGGTCGCGGGCAGCGCGCAAGGCACGGTCCCTGAAGGGACGCCTTCGGCCTTGTGACGTAGCCTTCGGGTGCCGACCGATAGGGTGGCCAATTGACGAGCCGTCATAGTGCGTACCTAAGCGACGGTGGGTAGTCAGTGTGTCGCGAACTGCCCAATCGTCACCGGAGGTTCGGGGAGGGGCGCGTGCTAGCCTGAGACGTCCACAGCTAAGACAATGAGGACGAAATGATTGAAATTTCCCATCTGTTGGCGTGTACCGGCGCCTCCTTGGTCAAACCTGGAGCCGAGACCTTTACTGGTGCAGCCATCAACAGCAAGGAAGTTTCATCAGGTAGTCTGTTCTTCGCCATTCGCGGCAATCGGGATGGCCATGAGTTCGTACCGGACGCCGTCCGTGCCGGGGCGTCCGGAGTCGTCGTACAGCGGGACGTCGAAGACGTTCCGGACGGTGTGACAGTCGTCCGGGTTCCCGACACGCTCGTAGCGTTGCAGGAACTGGGGGCGGCGGCCCGCGCACGTTCGGACGCCCGGGTCGTCGCAGTCACCGGAAGCGCCGGCAAGACCACGACCAAGAGCATGGTCGCCCATCTCCTGGGCTCACGTTTCAACGTGCTGAGCAGCGACAAGAGTTTCAATAACCACCTGGGCGTTCCCCTTAGCCTTCTTCGGCTGATGCCAGAGCACTCGCACGCGGTAGCGGAGGTGGGCACCAATCATCGGGGAGAGATCAGCGCCCTCGCTCAGCTCGTGAAACCGGATGTCGCGCTCGTGACCAACGTCGGTTTCGCGCATGTCGGTAATTTCGCTTCCCGGGAGGAACTCGCCGACGAGAAAACCGATCTGCTGCGCCATGTGCGGTCCGGCGGCGTCTGGCTGCTGAACGGCGACGACGACCTGCTGAACGACGCGGCACGCCGCCAGCCCGCGCCGGAAGGCGTTAGCGTGCTACGAGTGGGCTTCGGTCCCGGCAACGACATCAGGGCCGCCGACGCCCGGTTCACGGAAACGGGCACGTCCGGCACGATCGTCGCCGGTAGCGAATCGGTCGTCTTCCACCTCCCGCTGCCCGGCCGGCATTTCGTCTACGCCGCGCTCTTCGCCTTGGCTGTCGGACGCCTGTGCGCGATCAGCCTAGAGGAGGGTGTGAAGAGCCTGGAGGAGTTCTCCACGCCCCAAGGCCGGGCATCGATGCGGAAGGTGACCGCAGAGCTTTCTGTTCTGGACGACAGCTACAACGCCAGTCCGGATGCGACCCTCGCCGCTTTGGATCTGCTTGGCGAGATGTCGGCGGATACCCGCATCGCGGTACTCGGCGAGATGCGCGAGCTGGGCATCTGGTCCGATGAGCTCCACCGGCTGGTCGGCCGGAAGGCGGCCACGGCCGCCACCCACCTCATTGCGGTGGGGGAAGAGGGAAAGAAGCTGCTCCAGGCGGCGGAAGCCCAAGGGTTTCCGGCGTCGGCCATGTCCTTGGCCGATTCGGCGCGCAACGCCCATGTGCTGACCCAGGACATCGTCTCGAAGTCCACCGGCCGGTGCGTCGTGCTGGCCAAAGGCGCCCGGTTCATGCATATGGAGCGTGTGCCGCTCGGCTTGTCCGGGCGGCATGTCGACTGTTCGCGGCGCGTGTGCACGAAGTACATCCATTGCCAGGACTGCCCTGAACTGGAGGCTGAGTAATGCGTGATCTCTCCAAACGGGATGAGCCGCTGATCAGGAAGTGCGCGGCCGGACATCACTTCCTGTCGGACTCCTGTGACCTGTGTTCCGCCGCCGTAGTGGCGGAGTACCCGTACCGGCCCGGGGACTGCATCGCGTGCGGCGTCTTATGCGGTGAACAGGCGTACGGCTGCACCTCTCCAGCTCCGCTGGAGATCGGCAGTGCCGCGCTGTAGTTGGACCTGTCACACAGGAACAGGCCCCCGCCCGTCGTCCGAGCGGGGGCTGCCGTTTTGCTGAGGCCTTCTACGGTTTCCCAGCGTGACGCCTCATCGCGGGCTCACGCCGAAAACGATGCTCTGCGCCGCCCGCAGCGCGTTCTGATACGACTGCTCGCGATCTTCCCCCACGGCGTGCACGTAGCCCACCGGACTGCTGTTGGAGTCCACGACGTGGCTCACGGCCTCACCGTAGGCGTAGTAGAGGCCGGCCGAGAGGCAGCCGGGATGGTCCACGGCGTCTTCGAGGCCTTCCGCCTTTTGGAGGAGACCGCTCTCGGGGACGGTGAGATACAGCTCGGTCGCGGCGCCTGAGAAGGTCGCCACCGGGTTGTTCCCAGTGAGCTTGGCGAGGACGAAGTCGGCGAGCGGCAGGCTCGACACGTAGCCAATGGCTTGTTCCATACCAGCGCCAACAAGGCGGGCGTTGAGTTCGACCAGCCGCGGCCCGTCTTCCGTGAGAATGAACTCGAGGTGGAAGGGGCCGAAGTCGTATCCCAGCGCGTCGAGAGTACACCGGACGAACGCGTCCGCCTCCGCGACAGGGGGCTCGGCAGCGAACCGCAGGGACAGCTCAACGAAGTGCGGAGGCGGCGACATCACCCGGTCGGAATAGCCGAAGATGGTCAACTCGTCGCCGTCGATGAAGCCTTCCGCACTGATCAGCGGGCCTTCGAGATACTCCTCGAAGAGAAGCTCGCGCTTCGGCTGAACCCTCCTGGCGTAGTGACGTTCGAGGTGCTTGCGTGCCAGGGCCCGCACGTCGTCGTCGTTGTGTACCAGCGCCACGTCCCAGCTGTAGGCGCCGTCCACGGGCTTGACGATGCAGGGGTATCCGATGGGTGAAGTCGGGTTCGGCTCGCTGGCGGGCAGGACGCCCCAGCGTGTGTTCTCCACGGCTGCGGCGGCGAGTGCCTGACGGGCCTTGGCCTTGTCCCGGGCGATGCCGACGCCCTGCGGATCGGGCCCGGGCAGCCCCAGGCTGCGGGCTACCTGGGCGGCGATGCGGACGAAACTGTCCACTGCGCTGTAGACGGCGACAATCTGGGAATCCAGGGCTTTGAGGGTCTGCTGGATGCTACCGGGGTCGCCGCTATCGGTGATCAGCCAGGCGTCTACGAGATCGTCGAAATGGTCTCCGTAGTAGCCCTGGTCGACCGTGACCACGGCCGTGCGGTGACCGCGTTGGCGGGCCGCCCGGAGAAAGAGCTCACTCGGTGAGCTCAGAGGCCGGCCGGCGTGGGGAAGGGCACGCGCACCGCCCGGTGAGGTGTGCAGTTCTATGAGAACGACCCAGGAGTTCTTCACGGACATCTTCCGTTCTGTGGGGAACATTGGTGCCGGTCAGCAAACGTGGTGGATCAAGGTGCTGGACAGGGCGTGCGGTGTCTGCACGAGTTCGTCCTCGAAGCTCTGCCAGAGGGCATGGTTGTGCCGGACGGCGGCCTCCGGGCGTGCCCCGTCGACGTCTCCTGTGGCCAGTCCCCACAGGGGACGCACCTGCGCGCCTCGACGGGCTTTGGTGGCGAGCGTTCCGATGCCGAGGTGCAGAAGGGGGATGCCCGCCCGGTAGGCCTGCTCGATCGGCCGGTAGTAGACGAGTTCGAAGTACTCCGACGCACTGGCGCGCGGGTGATCGAAGCCGAAGGCCCGTCCGGCGATCACGGTGGGGGTTGTGAAGGCCAGACCTCCCGCCCTCATTTCGCCCTCCGCCCAGCACGCCTGCACGGTGCCGGTCTCGCCGCAGCATTCGGCCTGCAGACGCATGAGCTCAGCGATGAACTCGTCGCCGACGTCATGTCCGTGTTTCCTCTCGTGGCGAGCCACAAGCGGAGCGAACTCCTGCCAGACGTCCCGGAATCCGACGGCCTTGGTCACATACCCAGCTTCCTCGAACGCTCGCCGGTCCCCCTTCACCTGGCGCCGCTGGTTCCGGCTCATTCCGGCCAGGTAATCGGCGAACGTCTCGCCGGGCAGCTCGATCGCACAGTCGCCCGCCAGGATGCGGGCAGTGGTCGTAGGCACCAGGCCGGTGAGGTAAGAGGCGTCCTCGTCATCGAGATAGAGCCACCAGGCACGCCCGTCGGACTCCTTGGCCGCGATCTCGTTGACGGCCCGGACCAGCGCCTGCGTCGCGGCCGCCGCCTCGGGGTGCGCACGGTCGACCAGCAGCCGGTTCGAGTTGCCTCTCCGGTTGCCCGCGAGGACAGTGGGCCCTTGCCGGGGCCTGTCGGCGTGTAGGTCGGGGAACTTCTCGACGGTGTCGTACAGGTCGCTCCATTCTCTATCGACCACATACACAGCGGCAGCCGCGACGACCGCGTCGTTGACGGTGACCTGCAGATACCGGGCTGTTGAGTGTTGATCCTGCTCCTGGTACAGGGTCCAGGCATGTCCGGCGTAGAACCAACCGCCGGCCAGTGTGTCCCAGGTGTCGGCATCCACTTGCTGGATGGTGTCTAGAGTCGAAATCTTCATCTTCAACCTTGCGGTGTGACAGTGCGGAGAGGTTGGACCGGAGAGGCACAGGGGTCAGGAAGCGGCAGTCGCTCGCGGGTCGGTGCCCGTGGGCGCGGAACCGCTGGCAGGAAGCCGCAGCTGTGCCCACCGGGCCGCGGCGGCCGTGCCCAGGCCTCCGGCGACGAAGACCGCAGCCAGTGCGGCCCAGCCGATCTGTCCGCGCTCAAGAACCAGGAGGGTCAGACCGGCAGGCGCCAAGGCGCGCACCACTCCTGGGGCGAGGGCAAAGGCGCTCTGGTAGACGCCCTGGGCGTCATCGGGGGCCAGTTGGAAGCTGAAGCAGAACTCACCGGCGCTTTGGAAGAGTTCCCCCAGGGTGAGCAATGCGGCCCAGGCCAGGAGCAGGATCAGGGCCGTCATGGCAGGCACGTGCGGGGTGAGCGCCATGACCCCACAGGACACCGAGAGCGCGAAGCCCGCGCGTCGCGAGGAGCGGGCGGCAGCGAGAATGGTGTTGGCCCGCGAGCTGACTCTCACCTGGAAGAGCACCACCAGGCCGGTGTTGACCAGGAGTACGGCGGAGACACTCCACAGCGGCGCCCGGGTGTGGTCGGCGATCCACAGCGGTACGGCGAAGGAGAGAACGGTGACGTGGAGCGACAGCAGGGCGTTGGCGGCGGCGACCGACATGTAGCCGAGATCGCGAAGCGGCGCGAAGAGCGATCCAGCCGGCGCGTTGTCAGCCCGTGGCTGGGCGGCATGTGAGGAGGCGGGGATGCGGGACACGAGCACGGCCGCCGCCGCGAACAACACGCTATTGCCCGCGATCAGGACGGTGTAGCTGGCAGTCGTGCCCACCGCCAACGCTCCGGCTGCCAGCAGGCTGCCGCAGCCCAGGCCGAGGTTCGTGCTCGTACGCAACTGAGCACGCCCCACTACCCGTTCCTCAGGCTTGCTGATGGAGTGGATGAGGGCACCCGCGGTCCCTGACACCCCGCTCTCGGCAATGCCGTTGACCGTGGCCACGCACAGGAATGCCGTGAAGCTGTCGACCACAGTGAACGCAGCCATGGCGAGCGCCTGCGTGATCAACAGAGCGACATAGATCCTTTTCGCGCCGTAGCGGTCCGCCAGCTTGCCCAGCGGCATCATCAACGCGAGACCGACTCCTGTGGCCAGGCCGAGTCCCGAGGCGACCTGACCTGCACTGAGGCCTACGCCGCGTGTGAAGTACAAGGCGCTGCCTGCGAGGTAGAGGCCGATGCCGATGGTGTTGATGAGGTTTGCGTAGGCGTAGCGGCGCAGCCCGGGTGATGCGGGCACGAGATTCAGGCCGGCCATGACGGTGTCAGTTTCCAATCGGTGGGTTCGGAGGAATTTGCTGGGCTCGAAGGAGCGGGGAGCGGGCACATGGCCCATCGGACACGCAGGCCGGGGAAGCCTGAAGGCACCGTCACGCTCTGGGTGTGACGGTGCCTTGTGCGCTGCTATGCGGCCGGCAGGTGCGACCTCACGGTTGGTAGGTGGCAGGTCGCTGCAGCCCGCTGGTCAGGATCGCCTCGATGAGACGGTCGTAGCTGATGCCGTCGGCGGCCGCCATGGTGGCGAGGTTCCCCGTGAGGGCCATGCCGGGCACCGTATTGAGCTCCAGCACGATCGGGCCGTCGGAGGACAGCATGAAGTCCACTCGGCCCACCCCGTAGCAGCCGCAGATCTCGAAGACGCGGAGAGCGGTGGAGCGCATGGTCTGCGACAGTTCCTCGGAGACTGGTGCCGGGCACCGGTACTCGGTGAGGTCCGGGTCGTTCTTCGCCTCGTTGTCGTAGAACTCGTTCTTGCTGACCGCCTCGAGCACCGGCAGGGCGCGGATCTCACCGCTGATCTGCAGGACACCGACCGTCATCGTGTTGGTCGACAGATACGGTTCGGCCAGGTATTCCTGCGAGACGTACCGGCCTTCGCTGGTGAGGATGGTCTCCACGTCCGCCATGTTCCGGACGATGCCCGCCTCGAAGCTGTCGCCGCTCGAGGCTGGCTTTACGAAGAGCGGGAACTTGAGGTCGGCCAGCGCCTGGACGATGTCATCCCTCGACATGCCTCGGCGAAGCACGGCCGAGGGCAGCGTCGGGATTCCATGGGCGGTCAGTAGCCGCTTGAACGTGGGCTTGTGCATGCCCAGCGCGCTCGCCAGCACGCCGGATCCCGTATACGGGAGGCGCACCATCTCAAGGAGTCCCTGGAGCTTGCCGTCCTCCGCGTACCAGCCATGTCCGGCCAGGAAGGCGGCGTCGTAGTCAGGGAGTTTCTTCCAGAACTCCAGGTCCAGCATGTCCACCATTTCGGCGCTGTGCCCAAGGTTGGTGAGGGCCTTCGCCGCCGGCTCGCCAGAGGTGTACGAACCCTCACCTTCCGGGCTGGGGCCACCTACAAGTACGGCAATACGCATGACAGAACTCCTGAATTCTTCCTTTTTACTGGCGCGAAGAAAAATCTGAAGGGCTACGGCACTAAGGGCAACAAGCTGGTCAGTCAGCGACCCTGCGAAGCGTGCGCCGTGAATCGTCGATGAGCCCGGTGCTCAGTTCCCATGGGTCGATGCCGGCGATTTTGGCGTGATCGGCTAGGGAGAGACCGTCGCCGATGAGGGTCACGGGTGTATCGGTCGGGGCCCAGTCGTCCATAATTACGCACAGGGCATCCATATAGACGGCCACGACCTGCGCCGATTTGTCACCAACGAAGATCCGGGTCCCGGCCAGTTTTACGTCGAAGCCGTCTGCATAGCCGACCGGAACAATCCCCATGAAGGAATCCCTGTGCACGCGATAGGCGTCCTCGTATCCGAGGGATTGACCGCGGGATACCCGTCGTACCTGGGCCAGATAACTAGTCCATCGCAGGGTCGGTCGAATACCGAAGTCCGAGTCCGGGGAGGGCGGGAAACCGACCAGCGTACAACCGGCGCGCACGGCATCGAGATGTGTCTCGGGGAAGAGCCATGCGGCACAGCTGTTCGCGATGTGCCGCATGGCTCCGGGCACGTGTGCGGCCAGCTCCAGGAAGGCCGAGAGCTGCCGGGAGGTGATGTCCGGATCGCCGTCGGTGGCGAACTGACTCATCACGCCGACGACTCGACCGCGGTGGATTGCGCCCGGGGTTTCGACTCCCCATCGGTTCAGCCCTGTGTTGATCTTGAGATGGTAGTCGACCTGGTCTGCCAGGAGCCGTGCCATCTCGTTCGTATGCGCCACACACTCCAGCCTCGCGTCCCGCGCGGCGGGTACCTCGTGGGAAGACACCGGGCCCATGACAATGATTCTTGCCTGGGGTAGCGCTTTTCTCAGTGCAATCCCTTCATTGAGTGTCGCCACACATAACGCGTTGGCGCCTACTTCCATTGATGCTTGTGCGACCGGAAGGGCTCCGTGTCCGTATGCATTCGCCTTGACTACAGCCCATAATTCCGTCCCGGATAACTCCTGCATGAGCAGGTCCGCATTCTGGCGGACCGCAGACAGATCTAAAGTTATTTCCGAACGATGCACCGCGAATCCCCCGCGTTTCGGATCATTTAATTAGTGCCGCCGTCTCGCATCTCCGGCCAGATAACTGTATATGAAAACCTCGTCAGGAGTGGGGGAGTTTGCGTCATGACGACCTAGGTCGGCGCGACTTCTGTTTGGCCAATTCGGGTCTCTATCGGGGGGTACTTGTGCAATGTTGTACCGTTATTTCCGGTGAGGCTCGAGTGGGGCATGGCGAGAAGCAAGGCGAAAATAGTGGCCTGATCAGGTCGTCCCTGGTGCAGCATCTCACGGTCGACCGTGTGAGTGATGTAACAGCGGTGTCAATAGCCGCCGGCTCAACGGTCGGGAGGGTTAAAGAACGGATAAGCAATGAGTCGGCGCCGAGCGCGTGCCGGGTTCTATGGCTCAAGCGGGTCGAGGGGTCATTCCTCACCCTGCGATAGCCGGACTCACCGATATCGCACAGCAGCCGGGTTTCGGGCCACTCGCTGCCGGTGGCCGTGTAGCGGACGGCGGTACGCTCCAGGTCGATGCCATGTGCGGCGGGGTCGGTGAGCATCCGGGCGAGGTAGGCGGTGGAGTCGGCACCGAGGCCTCGGTTGATGACGGTGTCCAGGCCGTCGGTGGTGCTCAAGCCGGGCAGCGACAGCGTGTACACGGTGCGGGGCGTGGCCTCCGTCACTCCTTCCGGGGCCCGTGCCCGGGCGAACGGCCGGGCATGGAAGGGAGGTTGGGCTGGTCCGCGCAGGGCGGCGAGTGCGTGCGCGGGTCGTGGACCAAGACGGAGCGCTGCTCGGCGAGCAGGCGGACGTTGCCGTCGGCGCGCACCAGCCCCGCTCCATCGCCCCTCTGTGCGCCCAACATGTGCAACGAGGCCCCGCCGGACGTACTCCGAGACTGGGCCCCGAGGGTCAATTCCTGCGCTGCCCGTCTCTTGGGTCAGAGGGTGTCGCGGATCATCACGGTGAGGACCGGTGAGGCCGGTGACGGCTGGCTTTTTCCGATGTCCTCGTATCCCCACGACTCGTGGAGCGCGTGGACCTTTCCATCCCCGGCGGCCGAGTTGACCGTAAGCGTCACGTACGGCTCGTCGCGGATGGCGAGGAGGGCGTCGTGGATGTGGCGGGCAGTGCCGGTCTTTCGCCAGGTCGGGCGGACGCCGATCTCCTTCAGGGCCACGGCCGGGCGCTCGGTGTACTTCTGGGCCGGTGTCGGGCTGGTGCGCTGCCAGTAGCGGTCGCCGTGCCCGATGGTGTTGCCGTAGGCGTAGCCGACCGGATGCCCGTCCGCGTACGCAAGGACGGCCGTGAACCCCGGCTCGGTGCCGTGCCGGTCCAGGCGCTCACCGAACGCCGTGACGGCGTAGTTCGGCAGGTGGAGCAGCGGGGCGCGCACGTCGGCGTACACGTCAAGGAGATCACCGCGGGCGGTGTCGAGCGTGGTGAAGGTGCGTAGTTCGACGGCGGGCGCCGTGGTCATGCGGCCATCCTCCAGGTGGCAGTGTGCTCGGTCCAGGTCCGCACGCTGGAGCTGCCCGGTGCCGTGGCGCGCAGCGCGGCCCCGAACTCCTGCAGCATGCGCGTGACCCGAGCGTGATGGGTGGCGGCTTCGGCGGGGACCTTCATCGCGGTGGCCGTGGCGGCGTCGGGGGCGCCCTGAGCGAGCTGGGCGTGGGCACCCTCGTCCTCGGCGTACGCCTGCACGACCCCGACGCCCTGGACCGGCACGCTTCCGTCGACCTGCTGGACGGGCACCTGCGCCACGCCCGCGGCGAACAGGACACCCGCGTGGCCGACGAGCCCGCTGCCGCGGACGCGATCGCCGACCTGTGCGCGGGGCTGCCGCTGGCCTTGCACATCACGGCTGCGCTGCTGGCCGACAGCCCCGGCCGGCCACTGGCCGTCCACGCCCGCGCACTGGAGGCGGCCCACACCCGACTAGACCGGCTGCACCGCAAAGTCGTCGCGGTGCGCGCCGCGTTCGATCTGTCCTACCAGCGGCTGGCCGTCGACCACGCCCGCCTGTTTTGTCTGCTCGCGCTCGCCCCCGGGCCCCGACACCAGCCACTGAGGCGGCCGCCCATCTGCACTGCCCGGCCGTGGACCTGGAGCGTACCGAGGACCTCCTGCCGGACCTCGCCCGCGCCCACCTGGTCATCCAGCCTGCAGCCACGGGGGAGTGGGGGCCGCTGGCGCATGCACGACCTCGTGCGCCTGTACGCCGACGAACACGGCCGCGCCTGCGCCGACACCGATCAGCGCGACACCGCCCTGACCCGCCTCCTCGCCTACTACCGCGACACGACAGCAGCCGCTGCCACCCACCTCGACATGGCCCTCGGCCCCGCCTCGCCCCGCTTCCCCGACCGCGGCAGCGCCCTGGCCTGGCTGGACGTTGAACGCCCCACCCCGGTCGCTGCCGCAGCGCAGGCTTCCGCTCTTGGACACCCCCAGACCAGCACGGATCTCGTTTTTACCCTCTCCCGCTACTTCCACCAGCGCCGGTATGCCGAGGACTGGATCGCGGTCAGCGCCACCGCGCTGGAGGCATCCCGTGAGCCCGCTACACGACTGCTCCGACTCAGCTGAGCAAGGCACGACCAGCACGACAGATCCACAGGTGAGATACCAGGTGTTGGTGCGGGTCCGGTTCGCGTCCGGCAGCACCGTGCAGTCGACGAAGCCATCGGAGCGTAGCCTGTTCAGAACGCGGGATATCAGCTGCCGCGTGCCGCCGGGACGCAGCATCCGACGCAACTGGCTGGTGGTGACGATGCGGTGCTGGGCGAGCCCGGCCAGCACCTGGTGGGCCAGGGGTTCGGCCGGGCTGGGAGCCCACGCCGAGGCTGGAGTGTCCGATGCGGGGCTGCTCATGTAATTCCTTTCGGTGCACGCCCGGGCCTGGGTGTGTTGAGCGCGCCGGCTCCGCGCATGAGAACACCGGTCGACGCGCCGATCACTGGATGCCGAGCTATCTGCAGCGCGAAGGCGTCGTCAAGGTAGGCGTCGACCACGCTGTCAAGATGACGCGCCAACCGGTCGTTGCCGCGGGTGGCCTCCCCGACTTGAGCAGTACGGGCGGCAGCTGCGTCCCGCAGAGCAGTGTTCACGAGATCGGCGGCGGTGGCGGTCGGGCTGCTCGTACCGCAGGCGTCGCATGACGCACGGTCGACGTTGGAGGTGCCACAGGCGCCGCACGTCCAAGCGCTGCTCATATGAGGCTTTCCTTCCGAGGCCGTGGCGGGCTCCTCATAGGTGGTTGCTGAGGAGGAAACCCGCGGGCCCCGACCAGAACCCCGACCACGACGCCCCGACCACGGTCACGAAGGCGAAACAGCCCACCGTGGTCGACATCCATGGCCCAACCATGGGCCGCGCCGCGCCTGGCAGCTCGCTTCTGCAGTGGAGGTCCGTAACCAGCTCGGCAGGAGGCCGCCGGTGTTCTAGGCAGAGGGCGGACTTACGAGAAGTTCGGCGATGGCCGGTCCGCAGCAGCCGGGCTGCTGCGGGGCGTGGTGGCGAGCCACGCCACGCCGGCCATCGTGCGACACCCGGCCCGCAAGGGACCAACGACCCGTAACCGGATGCCGCGTCTATGGGGCGGTGGGTGAAGGCGCGCTCACCGCCGGTTTCTGCCTCGGGGTTGGGCGGCCTGCTCGAGGATCCGCCGGCGCGTCCAGCGCCGGCGCCCAGCGTTGTGGCGGAGATGGGTCGGGTCCGTGAGTCGACTGGCGCCGGTTCGGGGTGCCGGCAGGGGCGGCCGCTCGGGTCCGCCCCTGTCGGCGTTGGATCAGGATGCTTCCGCGACCCGGTTGAAGAGCCGGCCGGCGAGGTCGACGCCTGTGACCGCGCCGTTGGCGTCGCGGGAGAAGTAGCCGCGCTGCCCTTTGAGGCCGCCTTCGGTGACGATGTACTCGTCGCCGTCGCCGTCGCCGTCGCCGTCGCCGTCGCCGTCGCCGTCGCCGTCGCCGGGAAGGAAGCCGATGTCCGCGGCCGGGTAGTCCGGGGGCATTTCCTCGTCCGATGCCTCGCGGATCTCCGGCTTGATGCCGACCGCCAGGGTGAGACGGGTGCCGTCGGTGGCGATGTCGAGGTTCATGGCGTCGATCTCGTAGCGGCCGACGACCTGCCCGGCTCGTCCCTCGTCGTACGGGACCGGCTCCGCCGTCTTCTCGATGACGCCGAGGTAGTGCTCGAGCGCCCACCGCACGACGGACTGGTTGAAGGGGTAGCCGTCCGGGCCGGCGTTGGCCAGGGAGACCACCGCGAAGTTGCGCTCGGGCACGATGAGCAGCTCGGCGAACTGGCCGTTTCCCGAGCCGCCGTGGCCGATCCCGTGCAGGCCGTCCAGGTCGTGCAGAAACCAGCAGATGCCAAAGCCGTCGCCGAGCGTGCTGGCGCGCAGCCTGACCGTCCGCTCCCGCATGCGGTGCAGCTCCGAGGCGGGCAGCACGCCCTCGCCGTTGCCGAGTTGGAACCGTGCCCAGCGCAGCAGATCGCTCATCGAGGAGGCGAGGCCGCCGCCGGGGTGGTCGCCGCGCGCGCCCTCCTTGAACGCTGCCCAGGGCCGGGCGGGGCGCAGTTCGCCGTCGTCGTCGCGGTTGTAGCCCACGGCGAACTTGCGGACCATCACCTCGGACAGGCCGTACACGGTGTCCGCAAGGCCCACCGGCTCCAGGACGAGCGAGGCCATGGCCTGCTCGAAGGGCAGGCCCGTGACCTTCTCGATGATCCGCCCGGCCAGGTTGTAACCGGCCTGGCTGTACGAGGCGCGGGCCCCGGGCGGTGCGATCAGCGGCAGTTGGGGCAGCTTCGCCACGAGCCCGGCCAGGGAGCGGTCGCCCTCGCCGTCGTCGATCAGGTTCCAGTCCAGGCCCGCGGTGTGGTTGAGCAGGTTCAGGACGGTGATCTGCTTCGCGGCCTGCTCGTCGGCGAGCTTCAGCTCGGGCACGTAACGCCGTACCGGCGCGTCCAGGTCCACCTTTCCCTCGGCGACCAGGCGCATCAGCGCGGTCGCCGTGAAGGTCTTGGATACCGAGGCCAGAGGGAACAGCGTCTTCTCGTCGACTGGCAGTGGGTTGCTGAGGCTCGTCACGCCGTGCGAGGCGTAGATCTCCTGTCCGTCCAGGAGCACCCCGACGGCGACACCAGGAACGCCGAGCTCCGTGGCCTGTGCCTTGACGAACTCCGACAGCTTGTCCTGCAGCATTGCTCCCCCTTCGAGCACTTGAACTAAGTACGAGAAGCAGCGTAGGTATTACTTGAACAAAGTGCAAGACACGTCATGAACTAAGTTCAAGTAAGGTGGTGGCTATGCCGCGAGACACCCTGACCGCAGACCGGATCGTCCGTGCGGCCATCGAACTGCTCGACAGCGAGGGACTGGACGGCCTCAACATGCGGAGCCTGGCGAAACGCCTCGGCTCGGCAGCCACGGCCGTCTACTGGCATATCAAGACCAAGGATGACCTGGTCCGACTCGCCAGCGACGCGATCTGGCACGAGGTCGAGCTGCCAGACCTCGGCACCACCGACTGGCGCACGGCCGCCACCGCCCAAGCCAGGGGCATGCACGCGATGCTCACCCGGCATCCCTGGCTCGTCCAGGCGTTCGGCAGCCACCTCCTGCACGGCCTCGGTCAGGCCCGGTACAACGACCTCAGCCTGGCCATCTACGAAAAGGCGGGCTTCGCCACCGACGGCGCGGACCGGGCGGCCGCCGCCGTTTTCACCTTCGTGCTCGGCAGCGCGCTCGGCCCCGCCGCACAGGTCTCGCTGAACCGCCGGCTGAGCAAGAACGGCGCAGACGCCGAGCAACTGATGGCCGACGCCATGACACGCGCCACCGAGACCGCCATGCAATTCCCGCATCTGCGCGAACGCCTCGACACCACGGCCGCCATAGACTACGCCGCAGCGCCCGACAGCACCTTCGAGTTCGGCCTTCAGTCTCTCCTCGACGGCTTCGAGGCCAGCCTCGCTCGGCGAGAGTGACCCGCGCCTGGCACTGGGACAAAGGGCTCATCGCGCTTCTCCGGGGGTGATCGGCATGCCCAGGGTGCCCGGGGTGCGGTTGCGGTTCCGGGCAAGGCGGTCGAGCGAGGCGAGATTGTTGCGTGCGGCTTCAAGGTTGATCTGGAGGCCTTGGACTTCGCCGAGCCAGCCGTTGACGCGTGCCTCCTCGATGCGGTCACCGAGGTTGCGGATGATCTCTTCCAGCCGTCGGCGCTGCTGGGGGCGACTCGGAGCATCGGACACCGGATGGCACGGCGGCCCTGGGTGACGAAGTCGCGCCAGGTACCGGCGCACCGGTTCGATCGGCTGTCCGTCGGCATCCTGTACCTCGTACGGCACGACACCTCCGACCTCAACTACTCGCCCCCGCCTTGGCAGCCGGATCGCGTCGACATCGCGTTCCACATCGTTCGGTAGTGCCACGCGGATCCCTCCATTCGAGTTGCGTGACTTCCTACCGGTGCAGCACGGCAGACCGTCCACGACACACGCGTGTCGCCCCCGTTAGTCCGGTCAACTGTCGGGAGGTTCCGGCCCAGTCGCCTGCGCCGGGCACCGAGTCGTACCTCCAGTGGTACGGCATCGGTGCGTCGGTGTGCCACTTCTCGACCGTGTCGGTCGACCAGTCCTTCAGCGGCACCTGCCGTACAGCGTGGCCCGGTCCGATGTCGGGCCGGGCTGCCGCCGTATGAGGCCCGGGAGGGATTCCCCCGGATGGGTGTTTCTGCGCGACTTCTGCTTCGAGGGCAGCACGAGGTGCGCGGGGCCGACGAGGTCTGCGGGAGCCGGGTTCCTGCCCCTGGTCAGCTACGACGTGGAGTGTCAAATGAGCGACGAGAAGAAGATGGTGGCCGCGCTGGTGGTCGTCGGGGTGTTCGCGGTGGTCACCTACACCGCGTTCATCAACCCGCCGCTGGGCATCGCGATCGGCGTCGGCGTTGCTGTGGCGACGCTGGTGTGGCGGGTGCTCCGCGACAAGTAGCACCACCTTCGTGAAGGCCTCCCGCGGCTTCGCCGTCGCGGGAGGCCTTCGCTGTTTCCCGGAGCGCCGATGAACCAGCTTCCATGATTTTTTTCCGGTTCCTCCCCGCATTGATTCGTGTGTTGCGACTCCTCCTTTTGCAGGGCAGAGCGACGCACGAGAAGGACTGGAACACATGGCAGTTGGACGTGTCGAGCGCGGCATGGGTGACTCATCGCCGCCGCGCTCGCCCGCCTCCATCGAGGCGGCCGAAGGAAGCACTCCGGTCGAGCCGGAGAGTACCGAGGCAGTGCTCCCTCACCAGGCGTCGGCTGCGGGGGAGGTGACATCGGCCGACGCGGTCTCGGCTTACGCCCAGCTGCACAAGGAGATCAGCCAGGAGCTGTGGGAGAACCGCAACCGCCTCCGGGGCTACATCTGCTCACAGGGCTACAGCGAACCGGACCAAATCCAGGGTGTAAGCAGCTCGCCGCGGACCCCCGCAAGGAACCGGAGAGCTACTTACACGGGCAGCGGACGCCTTGGCCCTCTCCAGTCCCCGAGGCTCACTCTGAGACCGGCGCCGTTGCCCGCCGATGGATTCGTGGTGGTGACGTGGGCGCCGGGCAAGGTCTGAACCGGCCAGGGCCCACGAGGCCTCCCGATAGAGCGACAGCCCGGCGTCTCCGCACCACTACGAGTCCATCCATGCCGTGAGCTTCGCGGGGTACGCGGGCTCCGGGCTGATGCCTCAGTTTCCCCTGGCCGTTCCAGGCCTCGGTCAAGAGCGGCACGGCCCGGAGCCTCCGTGACCACCGCGAAACTCACGGCGGCCGGCCGAACGTTGACCGTCACGGCGCGAGCCCGCTCCAGGGTCGACCTCTTGTTCATCCGCGAGCCAGTGAGCTCTGCAGACAGATCGAGCCCCTGGGGTGCGCTGGTGTCGCGAACGGCTACTGAGATGGCGGACCAAAGAGTCCTGGGATTAGGGCGCCGCGTGACCCGCATGTGCTCGTGACCTGCACAAACGAATGGACCTGGGAGGACAGCTTGACCGTGTTCTGCGGCATCGACTGGGCGGAGCGCCACCACGACATCGCCATCGTCGACGACAACGGCACTCTGCTCGCCAAAGCCCGCATCACCGACGACGACGCCGGCTACAACAAGCTCCTGGACCTCCTGGCCGAACACGGCGACAGCCCCGGCACCCCCACACCGGTGGCCATCGAGACCAGCCACGGCCTCCTTGTCGCCGCCCTGCGCACCGGCAGACGCAAGGTCTTCGCGATCAACCCCCTCGCCGCTTCCCGCTACCGCGACCGCCACGGCGTCAGCCGCAAGAAGTCCGACCCCGGCGACGCCCTCGTGCTGGCGAACATCCTGCGCACCGACATGCACGCCCACCGCCCCCTGCCCGACGACTCCGAACTCGCCCAGGCCATCACCGTTCTGGCCCGCGCCCAGCAGGACGCCGTCTGGAACCGGCAGCAGGTCACCAACCAGGTCCGCTCCCTGCTGCGCGAGTACGACCCCGCTGCCCTGCACACCTTCCAGGGCAAGGAAGGTGGCCTGACTCGTCCCGACGCCCGCGTCGTCCTCACCCTGGCCCCGACCCCGGCGAAGGCCGCGAAGCTCACCCTCACCCAACTGCGCGCCGCCCTCAAACGCAGCGGCCGCACTCGCGCCTTCGACACCGAGACCGAGCGCCTGCGGGCCATCTTCCGCTCTGAGTACGCCCACCAGCTCCCGGCCGTCGAGGACGCCTTCGGCCAGCAACTCCTGGCTCTGCTCAAGCAACTGGACGCCGCATGCCAGGCCGCGGACGACCTCGCCGAGGCAGTCGCCACCGCCTTTCACCAACACGCCGACAGCGAGATCCTGCTCAGCTTCCCCGGCCTGGGCTTCCTGCTCGGCGCTTGGGTACTCGCCGAGACCGGCGACGACCGGAGCCGGTTTGCCGATGCCAGAGCCCTGAAGGCCTACGCCGGCTCTGCCCCGATCACCCACGCCTCCGGCAAGAAACGCTTCGTCGGCCGCCGCTTCGTCAAGAACAACCGCCTCATAAACGCCGGCTTCCTCTGGGCCTTCGCAGCCCTCCAGGCCTCACCCGGAGCCAACGCCCACTACCGGCGCAGACGCGAGCACGGGGACTGGCACGCCGCCGCACAGCGCCACCTCAACCGCTTCCTCGGCCAACTCCACCACTGCCTCCAGACCCGACAGCGATTCGACGAGCAGCGAGCCTTCACACCGCTGCTTCAAGCATCCGCGTGACTCAGAAGAAGGGCCACAAGCTCTGTCAGTGAGTGCTTGCCAACCCTCGTTGCGAGGCCGCGCCAGCGGGACGCCGAGTTACTCAGTGAGGGTGAGTAAACGAAGGTCAGCGTCCAGCATGCGGATCAACTCGCCAACCCGTCCGTCGCCACCCGGCGCCGTCGGGAAGCGTTTGAGCACGTCAACGACGACCGGTGTTGCACGATGCACCGTCCGCTCAAGGTGTTCAGCACCAACGCTGCGATCGTCGCCGGCGGCAAGTTCGGCTGCTCTGGCTGCGTAAGCGCCAGCTCCGAGAATGTGCTTGACCTGGGTGGCCTTGGCCAGCGGATGCAGGTAGGCGGCGCCTGCCGCAGACATCGCTGCCCACGCTGCCTCGCGCGCAGCCGCAGTTTCCGCGCTCTTGGCCGCCTTGAGGGCCGCCGACGCTGTGTCGCGCAGAGATTTCCCGCGCTCACCACCCTGGGCGAACTCCCACGCGGCACCGATAGCGTCTCGAGGCCGCGAGTCGTCCGGCTGATCGGCCTCGAATATCTCCAGTACCGCCTCCGCGCATGCCGCCGCGAACGCGGTGACCTCACGAAGGTCCTGCTTGCTCAGAATGACCTCGCTCGCTTCCCCTGTCATGGTTCCATCATCGATGATCGCGCTGGACCACAAGGCGGTAGGGTGGTTCCGGGCTGCCCATGCCAACTGGCTCCCAATCAGACTGGATCGTCGAACTGCTGGACCGGACTGGCCGCATTGTTACCCGTCCGACCAGTGCAGGCTCCGCCGACTTCGAAGGTCAGCTTGACTTCTTACGGCCCCACCCGCGATTGATCGTGGATGCTGTGCCTTGAGGGCCAGGGCTAGGCTCGTGGCTGATCACGGTTACCGACGAGGGGGTTCCGAGGCATGAGCGGGAGAGTGACGGCGGTCAGCAGCAACGGGGAGTACTCGTTCACCAAGCCGAACCGGGACAGCGTCAGATTGCTCGCCGGGCTCGGTGTGGAGGGGGACGTGCACGCCGGTGTGACGGTCAAGCACCGCTCGCGCGTCGCGCAGGATCCCACCCAGCCGAATCTGCGCCAGGTCCACCTCATTCATGAAGAACTCTTCGCCGAGGTCGGCGAAGAAGGGTTCAAGGTAGCGCCCGGCGAACTCGGCGAGAACATCACCACGCGCGGCATCGATCTGCTCGGTCTGCCGGTCGGCACATTGCTGCGCATCGGCGACTCCGCGGTCCTGGAAGTCACCGGCCTGCGCAATCCCTGCCTGCAGATCGACAACTTCCAGGACGGGCTGCTGAAGCAGGTCGTCGGCCGCGACGAGGCGGGGAACATCGTGCGCAAAGCCGGAATCATGAGCATCGTGAGAGAAGGCGGCGTGGTGCGCCCTGGCGACACGATCGAAATGGAACTTCCCAGCGGTCCGCACCGACCCCTGGACCGGGTCTGACCAGCCTCCCGGGCAGGCCGTGACATCACGACGGCCGCGCGGGTTCTTGAGCTGTGAAGATCAAGCAGGCCCGCGCGGCCATGGCCCATCCTGCCTTCTGCGGCATCGCACGCCAACATCTTGGCGAGTTGATCGAAGAACTCGCGCCGCGCTGGGAAGCGCGCTGCGAGTCCGCACGGCACGAACGGCGCCGGGGCGCGCGGCGATGGCAGGCCGGGGTCGGCCCGAGGTACGAACTCGTCTTCACCGACCGGCTGCTGGCCACCCTGGTTCACCTGCGCACCGGCCTCACCCACGAGGCCCTCGGCGTGATCTACGAGGTGGGCTCCTCCACCATCGGCCGTGCCATCAGCGAGATCCGCCCGCTCCTGGCGGAGCGCGGATTTGCCATCCCCGACCGGCTCGGCCTGCGACTGCACACACTGGAGGACGTGTTCGCCTACGCCGCCGCCGAGAACATCACCCTGCGCATCGACGGCACCGAGACCCAGGTCCGGCGCCCCAGGGCCAACCGGCCCGGCAGGCGGGCCTTCGTCTCGGGCAAGCGCAGGCAGAACACCATGAAGACCACCACCATCAGCGATCAGCGGGGCCGCACCCTGTGGTCCGGCGCAATGCGTCCCGGCCAGATGCACGACCAGACCTGTGTGCGCACCGAGGGCATCGCCGAGCAGTTCCGCCTCCAGCCCAACGTGAAAGCCGAGGTCGACGAGGGTTACCGGGGACTGGCCAACGAGTTCCCCGACCAGGTCAGCGCCCCGCCGAGAAAACCGAAGGACTTCGACGAGGCGCCGCTGACCGAACGGTACGGGTGGCGCGAGCAGCGGCGCCGTCAGTCCTCCCGACGGATCTGCGTCGAGCACGCCAACGCCGAACACCGGCAATGGCGCACGCTGCAGCGGTACACCGGACGGCGCGAGGACTACGGCCACACACACCGGGCCATCGCCGGCCTGGTCTCCGACCGCGCCGCCAAGCGGGCCACCCGGCACAAGCCGAGCACCGAACTCGTGCTCGTCCGCACGGCGGCCTGCTGAATCATCCACCAGCCGAACCCCCAGGCCGGCACGGCCCGACACCAATCGCGGGGCAGCCCGTTAGCCCCCTGAGATGTCTATCGGTGCTGGAAAGCGACACCCAGGTCCGCTACTACCAGGCCAGGCTGAAGCCCAACTTCGCCTTCACCCACGGCGAGCCCTGGCCCCTGCTCGTGCAGTGTTTCCGCTATGCCCGCAAAGACTTCCATCGCAAGGAGGGCAAGCAGCCCAAGCCGATGGACGAGTTGCCGTCGGCGGGTGGCGATGGTCCCTCCGCAGTGGACCAGGTGACGCAGCGCGAGGCCATCAACGCGTTCCTGGAGCGGCACCTGCCTCATGAGGGCCACCGGAAGGCGTGGCTCCTGGCTTCCCGGGACGGCAAGGGGCCAGTGGAGATCGCCCGTGAGCTCGGCATCGACCGGGGTACCGCGGCCGAGTGGCGCGACCGGGCCGTGGAGCGGCTGAAGTCCCCACCACCAGACGAGTTGGATCACCTGAGGTAGGCCCCTTCCAGGAGGGCACGGAGCCAGCCCTGCCCCGTGCCCCCGAGTGGAGGCCTACCTCCCGGTGCCTGCCCAACGTGGACAGCAGCCGGGCATCGGGAGGTGCGTGGTCTCTCCTGCGAGAAGGTCTCGTGGCCTCCGGCCTTAGAACTCCTAACGAAATGATCTATGAGGTGGTTGGATCACCCCGGGACCGATGATCTGGGGGTGCGGGGTGGCTCGGCCGAAGCCGTGGGAAGTTGACGACGAGCTGTGGGCGGTGATTGAGCCGCTGTTACCCAAGGTCGAGCGTCGGACGCGGTATCCTGGACGCAAGCGGCATCCGGACCGGCTGGTGTTCCAGGGCATCCTGTTCGTGCTACACACCGGGATCTCCTGGGAACACCTGCCGCAGGAACTCGGCTTCGGGTCGGGCATGACCTGCTGGCGGCGCCTGGCCGAGTGGACCGAGGCCGGCGTGTGGTCCCGGCTGCACGAGGTTCTCCTTGCGAAACTCCGCAGCGCGAACGCCCTCGACTTCTCCCGGGCGGCCGTCGACGGCTCCCACATCCGGGCGTTAAAGGGGGAGCCAAGACTGGACGAAGCCCTGTTGACCGGGGCAGAACCGGCAGCAAGCACCACCTGCTGACCGACGCCACCGGGATCCCGCTCGCCGCCACCCTGACCGGCGGCAACCGCAACGACGTCACCCAGCTGATCCCGCTGCTCCAAGCGGTACCGCCGGTGCGGGGCAAGCGAGGCCGGCCCCGGCGCCGCCCGGACGTGGTCCTCGCGGACTGTGGCAACGACCATGACAAGTACCGCCGCTTGGTCTGGGACCTCGGCGTAAAGCCGCTGATTGCCCGCCGCGGCACCGAACACGGCTCCGGTCTGGGCACCCAACGCTGGGTCGTGGAACGCGCCTTCGCCCACCTGCACTGGTTCCGCCGCCTACGGATCCGATGGGAGATACGCGACGACATCCACGAAGCCTTCCTCACTCTCGGATGCGCACTCATCTGCTGGCGACGCCTGAACTCACTGCCAGTAGTTTCTTGACCGAGGCGTCGTCACCACCTCGTTCGGCCACGTCTGCCGGACCCGGACGAGCTGCTCACGCAGCTCGTCCACCCAGCCGTCCCCCGGATCCAGGACGACGCGGACCGAAACCCCGGACTCGCCACAGTCGTCCACCGTGACGATAGGACGGGACACCGAGAATTGCCTGTCGATCTCAATCCGGATCTCAGTGTCGCCCTTGGCCGTCCAGCGGATGCCCTGCCTGTCGGAGAGCTCGTCCAGGGCCGTTGACCAGTCGTCGATGACTTCCGGTGACAAGCACAGCCCAAGGCGCCCGTTGGCGAAGGCGCTCGTGATGACGAGCTCGGCATCAAGGTAGTCGTTGTACGGCGTGTCCCCAGGCCTGTTCCGCCCCAGAATGCGTACCCGGACGCTGCTGTCCGGGTCGATCAGGCAGATCAGGTCTACCCCCTTGCCCTCATCCACGCGTCCTCCCAAATCCCCAACGTTCCCGATCATCATGCACGAGTCGCGAACTGGCCCCCGTCGGTATTTCGTTAGGAGTTCTTACGCCATCCCCCTGGGCTGTCGTTGCGCGTACGGACACGGCCCGGTGCGCCACAGAACTCGCAGGTGCGCAGTGACTCCGCGTCGGCGGAGGCGATCAGAGGCCGCAGCACGCCGCTGGTGCCGGCCGGACTCTCCACATGGAGGCGCAGACCACCCAGCTTTTCCTTGAGATCGACGGCACGGTAATCGGGGGCGACCGCAAGGATGCGTTCGTGCAGACGCTCCAGCAACTGCCGCCAGCCCGGTCCCACCGCGTGAGCACGTTCGGGAATCTGTACTGGCTGCGGACCGGCAGCCGCACCGGGATGGGGCATGCCGCCATTTTCGCCCCTTCAAGCACCTGCGTGCACGCCGCCTGCTCAGCCGCTGGTAACCCACTGATGACCGGCCGCCGTTGTGGCCGACCGATCCACCGCCCAGGGGGCATCGGCCTGGCGGGTGCGCACCCTGAACCGCCCGGGGCGGCGCATCTCTCCGCGCCCTGCCGGAGGGTGTCGTCACCCAGTTTTCTGAGTGGTTGCTGTGGCTGTGAACTGGGGTTTCTCAGTTCCTGTGGGTGATGTTCGCGGTGTCTGGGGGCTCGCGGGGTGTGGAGCTGGGCGGGGTGGTGTCTATCTGACCTGCGCATACGTGGGTGTGCGCAGGTTGGTCGAGCGTTGTGCAGTTCCAGTGAGCTGCTACTTGGCGGGGCCGATCAGGTGGTGTCGGGGTTGGTGAGTTCGTCGTGGGTGAGGGTGACGCGGGTGGCTTTGCCGGCTTTGCTGGCGGTGGTGGTGGGTGGCAGGACTCGGACGTGGATGAAGTAGACGCGGACGCCGGAGAGTTCGGTGTACGGCGGCCACGCGCCGGGGGGCGTCGGTGGGCAGTTCGAGGAGCTTGTCGGTGATGTTGTAGATGACGAGGTAGGCGGTGTGCTGTCCGTAGTCGTGGGCGTACTTGATGATCTGGTGCACGCCTTTGACGAGGTAGCCCTTGCCGCGGCTGCTCCCGTCGAAGATCTTGCCGTCGCACACCAGGGGGTCGCGGCCGTCGAGTTCTCCGATGAGGTCGGCTTCGCCGGAGGCTGAGCGGGGCTTGGCGTGGGTGATGTGGTCGCCTTCGAGGAAGAGGAAGCGCTGCAGGTCGAGGTTGTAGACCTCTTCGCCCTTGGCGCGGTCGGCTTCGAAGCGGGTGTAGAGCTCTTCGCGGTCGAACCACTCGATGCGGGTTCGGTAGCGCTCGAGAGTGTGCAGGATGCTGCTCTCGGCCCCGACGCGTTCGCTGAGGTAGCCGAAGAGAGGCTGCAGGATGTCTTCGGTGAACTCCCGCCAACTGTCTTGGGGGCGCCCGCTGATGCTGTAGCCGATAGCGGTCTGCCACCCGATCTCGGGATTGTCCGCTTCCTGCTCAGCAATGTGCTGCATCAGGTCCCAGATGAGTACGGCTCGTCCGTCTTCGGTCCGGCTGGGCCAGACGAACTGGCCGCTGCGTGTCAGCCCAGTGCGGAAACGTTCCCGGTCCATGTTCGGCTCGGTGCGGGCGGCTTCCTCGAGGAGGCCTTTGAGGGCTGGCTGGCTGTTGATCCAGGTGACGGCGATGTGGACTTCGTGGCCGGCGCTGGAGAAGGGCGCGGTCATGAGTTTGCGCAGGCGTTCGCGTACGGCGACCTGGAGGCGCTGTTGGTACTTCACCCGAAGAGGCCTTTCAGAGGGTATTTCGCGGAGTGGTGTCTGTTTTGGGCTTTGGTGTGGGTCGGGTGGGCTGGTCGGTGACGTGTGTGTCGGTCCGTGGTCCCGCCGGGGCGGACTGTCCTGGTTCGGGTTGGTCGGCCGGGTCGCGCGCCATGGGGTGCTTGGCGTTGGCGTGCACGTCTTCGATCGTCCGGGGCAGGTGGCCGAGGCTGAGGCGTTCGCGCAGGTTGCGTGCTCGCAGTGGTCGGTCGGCCTGGGGGCGAGGGTGGTGGGGATCTCGGGGTAGTGGGGGTGGGGCGGCAGGTCCGGCGGCGGCTTGGAAGCCGGCTCCTCCAGGTGTGGGGCGAGGGCGAGGATGGTCTTGGGGGTGATCCGCACCGCCGCGGCCTCGGGCGCCGGCTCGGCCAGTTCTTCGGTGAGTTCGGCGATTCCTGCACGCGGGACGTCGCTTCGCGCGTCGAGGGCGGACTCGCGTTCGTCCTGAAGGGCCAGGAGCCGGTCGGCGCTGGTCACGCGGTCGCCTCCCGAGGGGCGGTGGCCACGGCGGGGGTGCGCCAGGTGGAAGTGTTCTCGCCGGTCGGCCGACGGGAGAGGCGGTCGGTCTCGGCCCAGTGGACACGGGACTCGGACGAGGCGGGCAGCGACTCGTAGTCGCGGACCAGGCGTCGGTGCAGCATGAGCGTGCCGTTCGTCTGCTCGGCCCGCCAGCGGATCGGCTGCGGCACGAAGCCCTTGTCCTTGTCGGCCGGATTGCGCTCGATGACCTCGGCGGTGATGCCCGACTCCGCTCCATGCTAGGCGACTTGGCGCTTGAAGCCCTGGTCGGCCTTGGCCGCGACCGCGGTCGGGACCCGCTCGGCGGCCTTGTCCAGCAGCGCCTTGCCGATCTCGTTGTCGTGGACGCTCGCGGCGGCGACGATCACCGTGATGACCAGGCCTAACGCGTCGACCGCGAGTCCCCTCTTGCGGCCGGGGACGTTCTTCGCGGCATCCTTTCCGGTCGTGGCGGCTGGGACGTTCACCGCCGCGTGCAGACTCTGCGTGTCGATCACGACGAGCGTGGGGTCCTCTGCTCGGCCGGCCCTCTCCCGCACCTGGCAGCGCAGCAGCTCGTTGATCGTCTGGTCTCTGCCGTCGTCCCGCCGCTTCGCGAAGTAGTAGTAGACCGTGCTGGCCGCCGGCAGGTCGTGCGGCAGCAGGGCCCACGAGCAGCCGGCGCGGTTCTGGTAGAGGATCGCGTTCATGATCTCCCGCATCTCGTACCGGCCCGCGTGCCCGCTCACCGACGGATGGGCCGCCTTCCAGGCGGTGATCACCGGCTCGAACAACGCCCAACGCTCGTCGGACAGATCGGTCTTGTAGGGCTTGCGCTCGGTCATCCGCGCAGCCCATCACGCCCAAGCCCGCCGACCAGCCGAAAGCCGGAGGGCTCCACCCCGTCGAGTGATCACAAAGCAGGCATCACACAGCGAAAGGCCTTTGAGAGGCCAACTGACCGATCAGCCCTCACCTGCTGCGATGAAATGCTCGGTCGGCCTGCCCGACGGCACCTGGAGCGGGCAGTCGCAGGGCACCCTGCAAACCATCGTCTCCAGCAACGGCCAGACGAAATTCGAGTGCACCGGAAGCGGGCGGGGGACGGACCAGCACGGCCAATCCGCCCACATGGATCGCCTCAACTTGAACCTGTCGCAATAACTCGGACAACCGCCGTAGAGCCAGTCAGGACTCGTCATCATCATGCGTAGCGCCGCCTTGGCCGCAGCTGCGCTCGCCGGTGCCGTGCGAGAGGAATTCGGCCTGGCGAAGGCAGAGCCCGAGGCGGGGCAACGATGCAGCCTCAAGGGCCTGGGATCGGCTCCGGCCCGCGGTCGTGGTCAGCCGGAATGCCGGTCCTGGTACGCGGACTTGATGAGCGTCTCCGCGCCACGTGCCAGGTCGAGTCGGGCCTGTTCCGCGTCTTCGAGATAGCCGGCCACCATGGCGCCGTCGCGGAGCAGGAACAGGGTGCGTGCCGCCCGTTCTGGATCCGGGTGACCCGCCCTGGTCAGCAGGGAGGTGAGCGTGTCGTGGAACCAGGCGCGGTGCGCGGTCACGGCCTGACGCACGGGGTGGTCCGCATCGGGGTACTCGGCAGCCGCATTGATGAACGGGCAGCCACGGAATCCCGGACGGCACACCTCCTCGCCGATGCCGTGCACCATCAGCATGAGCAACTCGCCGGGCTCGTCCGTCATCTGGGCGGCACGTGCCAGGGTTGCGCGGATGTTCTGGTCCGTGGCTTCCAGGTATGCCCGAACCAGGTCCTCCTTGCTGGGGAAATGCCGGTAGAACGTCGCGCGGGTGACCTGAGCCTCGGCGATCACCCTGTCGACGGCCACGGCGTGGATGCCCTCGGCATAGAAGACGCGCATTGAGGCGGCCAGGAGCCGCTCGCGGGCCTCGGAGGGCCGGGCCGAAACATGGGCGGGGGGCGGGGCAGAGGTCATTCAGACACAATACAGAACGGTTCGTCTTATCGGGTGCGTCGCGTTCGCGCTCCGATGGGAGCCGAGGCGTGCGGGAGCGGGTGGACCGGTCCTGCGAGTAGCCCCGCTTCCCGGCCCGGGGCGGAACCGGGCCGGGAAGCGGAGGCTGGGAACGGCGCGGTCAGCCTGCCTGGGCGGCGTCGAGGATGAGCGACGTGACGGCGTCGGCGTTGGTGATCATCGCCGCGTGGGGCGCGTTCACCTCGACGGTGTGGGCATGGGCGCGCTGGGCCATGAAGCGCTCGGTGGCCGGCGGGATGAGGTTGTCGTCCGTGGCGACGAGGTACCAGGAGGGGACCGTCTTCCAGGCCGGAGTGCCGGACGGCTCACCCACGGCCTGCGGGGCGATGGGCCGCTGGGCGGCGGCGAGTTCGGCCGCGGTGCGGGTGGAAACGCGGTTGCTGAGGAAGAGGTCGTTGAACTTGTCGGGCTTGATGTAGAGGTCGACCCCGGTGCCCCCGCCGGCCTGGGTGAAGGGGACGGCGTTGAGGGCCGTGGGGATCTGGGCCGTGGGGTCGTCGGTGATGTGGCTGCCGGGGAACTTGGCGGCGAGATCGTTGGCGCTCTCGCCCGCGTCGGGGGCGAAGGCGGCGATGTAGACCAGGGCCTTCACGTTGGGATTCCCGGTGGCGGCGTCGGTGATGACGGCTCCGCCATAGGAGTGGCCGACCAGGACGACGGGTCCAGTGATGGTCTTGAGGTAGTCCGCAAGGTAGGCGGCGTCACTGGACAGACCGCGCAGCTGGTCGGGCGGGGCGGCGACCGTGTAGCCGTCCGCCTGCAGCTCCTTGACGACCTTGCTCCAGCCCGAGGCGTCGCCCCAGGCGCCGTGCACCAGCACGATGGTGGGCTTCGCGCTGCTGTGGTCCCCGGTGCTGTCCGCCTGGGTGCTGGGCGTCTCGGCGCTGGTGGTGGCTACCGGGGCAGAGGGAGACGTCGAGGCCGAGGCGAGCGGCACGGCCAGAAATCCCAGGCCCACGGCCGCCACCCCCCCGGCGGCGAAGAGGGCGGGACGCAGGCTGCGGCGACGGTGAAGCATGGGTTTTCTCCAAAGGGGGAGGGAGGCAGCTAAGAGACAGAACGTTTCGTTCACTATAGGCAGAGAGTCCCCGCCCCCCGTCAAGAGATGGAGGGGCGGGCTTCTCCGGCGGGCCGGCTCGGTCGCCGAAAGGGGGCGAGCGCCCACCCCGGCGACGTCAGGACTTCTGTCGCCGAGTACGCAGGCCGGATCGGCCATACCGGGTCTGTGAACCGAGTCACACGGCGATCACTGGGGGTGTGGCCCGCGTCCGCAGGAGTCATGCGAAGTCGCAGCTCACAGGCCTGACGCGGGCGCGCGCAGGGGATCCGTGGCGATGAGGCTCCGGACGGCTGCGACCGGCCCGTCCGCACGCGACCCCTTGCGGTCCCGGTAAGGCGCGCTACAGTCTGCTACATAGAACGTTCTGTCTCACGATCGAATGGGAGCCTGGCAAACATGGACATCGGCGACTCCGTCCCTGACTTCACCCTGCCGGACGAGACCGGCAACCCCCGGTCGCTGGGTGAGTTCCTTGCCCAGGGCCCCGTGGTGCTCTTCTTCTACCCGGCGGCCATGAGCGCCGGCTGCACCAAGGAGGCATGCCACTTCCGCGACCTGGCCGCAGAGTTCAAGGCGGTGGGGGCACAGCGTGTGGGAATCAGCCCGGACACGCCCGAGAAGCAGCAGAAGTTCACGGAGCGCCACTCCTTCGACTACCCGCTGCTCTCCGACCCCGACGGCGCGGTCGCCCGGATCTTCGATGCGCACCGAAGTTGGGGCCCGCTGAACGCCAAGCGCAAGACGTTTGTGATCGGCACCGACTTCCGCCTGATCGAAGCCATAAAGAGCGAGATCAACATGAACGCGCACGCCGACCGGGCGCTCGCCGCCCTGCGCAACTCGGTCGGCGCCTGACCGCACCGGACGCGTCTGCGTGGCCCGGGACGCCGGGCTGTCCCCGTGTCCACAACCGGCATGGCTGGGCACCCAGGAGGCGCGGCGGGCCGGTGGCATTTCGCTCTGTTTCGATTCCACGGACGGGGCGGAGTGCGCTACTCGCGGGCCGCGGCGATCTCGCCGGTGATGCCGAGCCCGACAAGGACAAGGGCTTCGTGCCGCAGCCGATCCGCTGGCGGGCCGAGCAGACGAACGGCACGCTCATGCTGCACCGACGCCTGGTCCGCGACTACGAGTCGCTGCCCGCCTCGTCCGAGTCCCGTGTCCACTGGGCCGAGACCGACCGCCTCTCCCGTCGGCCGACCGGCGAGAACACTTCCACCTGGCGCACCCCCGCCGTGGCCACCGCCCCTCGGGAGGCGACCGCGTGACCAGCGCCGACCGGCTCCTGGCCGTTCAGGACGAACGCGAGTCCGCCCTCGACGCGCGAAGCGACGTCCCGCGTGCAGGAATCGCCGAACTCACCGAAGAACTGGCCGAGCCGGCGCCCGAGGCCGCGGCGGTGCGGATCACCCCCAAGACCATCCTCGCCCTCGCCCCACACCTGGAGGAGCCGGCTTCCAAGCCGCCGCCGGACCTGCCGCCCCACCCCCACTACCCCGAGATCCCCACCACCCTCGCCCCCAGGCCGACCGACCACTGCGAGCACGCAACCTGCGCGAACGCCTCAGCCTCGGCCACCTGCCCCGGACGATCGAAGACGTGCACGCCAACGCCAAGCACCCCATGGCGCGCGACCCGGCCGACCAACCCGAACCAGGACAGTCCGCCCCGGCGGGACCACGGACCGACACACACGTCACCGACCAGCCCACCCGACCGACACCAAAGCCCAAAACAGACACCACTCCGCGAAATGCCCTCTCAGAAGCTAGCAAGAGGCACGCTGACAGAGGCGCTCGGCCGGTATTGCCCGGCCGATCGCCTTCTTCTCGCGTCCATCGAGTGGTGAACGCGGCCGCCCGGGCGGGAGCGCTGCCATGGTCGGGGCGGCTACGGGAGCCTCTTGGCGGAAGGGTGGTGGTCACTGGGGTGCTTCGGCGGCGCCGCCGACGCGGATGGCCTCGAGTACCTCGTCGGTCTTCTCCGGGATGACCGCCCTGATGCGGCGCCTACGCAGGTATGCGCGGTTGACGCGGGAGGCGTACGCCTTGTCGCCGGGACGGGGTGGCCCGGCGACAGGCGGTCTCCAGCGCGGACCTCGCTCCGATTAGCCGTCGGGGAGCCCGCTGGAGTTTTGCCCGCGTCCGGCACGGTCGGCATGTGCCGTGCGCGGCGTCTACTTCGCTCACCGGACGCCTTCGGTGTCGGTGACGGACTTGCGGCCCGTGTAGTGGTCCACGTGCTGCCCGCCGTGCCCCGGCGACCGAGTGCAGTGCCGCGGCCGGAGGGGTACTCGGCGCCGCAGTAGCCGGCCGCGCGGAGAGCAGCCAGGCCCGGGGCATTCGCCGACGTCTCTAGTAGGGGTGATCGGCGCCGGACGGATTCGGCGGCAACGGCACCTACCTCGACACCACCGACTACACCCCCCTCGGTCAGGTGACCGACACCCGGTGGGGACTGTACGGAGAACAGGTCGAGCCGACCTTCTCCTACGACGCCGCCACCGGCCGCGTCACCCAGTCCCAGGTGAACCTGCAGACCAGCGCCGCCTCCGCGCTCGACGTCACCGACTACCGCTACAACCAAGCAGGCGACGTCACCGCCGTCTCCGACGCCCAGTCGGGCGGCACCACGGACACCCAGTGCTTCACCTACGACCACCTCAACCGACTGACGACCGCCTGGACCGACACCGCAGGGCTGACCTCGGCCGGCGTCGGCAGCACCGGCGGATGCACGGCCTCCACCCCCTCGGCCTCCACCGTCGGCGGCCCGGCCCCGTACTGGCAGTCCTACACCTACAACGCCCTGGGTGACCGCACCCAGCGGGTGCAGCACGACCCTTCCGGCACCGCCGCGAACGACGTCACCCAGACGGCGACCTACCCGGGCAACGGAACCTCCCCCGCCACCCTCGCGAACGCCGCCACCAAGATCACCACCACCGGGCCGGGCGGCACGGCGACGATGACGCCGGCCTACAACGGCGCCGGTGACACGATCGGACGGACGGTCACCACGGCGGGCCCGCTCGTCTCCGGCCTGACCCGCTCGGGCACGAAGCTGTGCGTCGACGACTCCTCGTCCGCCACCACCGACGGCAACAAGATCGACCTCTGGACCTGCAACGGCACCAGCGCCCAGCAGTGGACGATCGGCACCGACGGCACGGTGCGCGTACTGGGCAAGTGCCTCGATGTATCAGGTGGCGGAACAACCAACGGCACCAAGATCGACCTGTATACCTGCAACGGCGGTGCCGGTCAGCAGTGGAAGCCAGGCGCCAACGGTTCGCTGGTCAACCCCGCGTCCGGCAAGTGCCTGGACGATCCGTCCTCGTCGACCACCAACGGCACTCAGCTGCAGATCTGGACCTGCAACGGAACATCCGCGCAGCGCTGGACGAACGCGACCATGGGCGCCGTCCTGCCCGGCGCCACCCAGTCCTTCGGCTACGACGCCGAGGGCCGCACGGCCTCGGTGACCACACCCTCCGGGGGCAAGGACCAGACCACCAGCTACCTCTACGACGCCGGCGGCAGCCTCCTGCTGCAGACCGCACCGACCAGCAAGATCCTCTCTCGTCTCGCCGTCTGCACGGACATGCCCTCGCCGGCCATCACCGCGACGGCCTGGAAGCGTCTTTTGGGGGCACCACCTTGCCTATGAGCTCGGCTGCCCGGCGGTGGACGGCCAGCTCCGCCTCCAGTTCGGCGATCCGTCGTCGGGCTGCCACCAGCTCGGCCTGGTCCTCGCTGGTCGGCCCAGGCAGTCGACCCGTGTCGATGAGGTGCTGACGACGCCAGACATAAATCGTCTGCTCGCTGATGCCGAGGTCGTGAGCAATCTGCCTGATCGGCCGGCCGGCTTCGACGAGATCGAGGACCTTGCGCCGGAACTCAGCCGGGTAACTACGGGGCACAGAAGCCTCCTTGAGTCTGGAGCATCATCTGTCCAGCAAGATGACTCCACCAGACCCGAGGCACGTCACTCGATTCCCTGAGAGGATCGAGTCATGGCCCGTCCGTCCCCTTACCCTGCCGAGCTGCGTGAGCGTGCGGTGCGCATGGTCGCGGAGATCCGCCCCAACTACCCAAATGAGTGGGCCGCGATGAAGGCGGTCGCGGCGAAGCTGGGCATCGGCTCCGCCGAGACGGTGCGTACGTGGGTCCGCGAGGCCGAGGTCGACGCCGGCCAGCGTCCCGGGGTGACTTCGGAGGAGGCCGCCGAGATCAAGCGGCTGCGGGCCGAGAACGCCGAGCTGCGCCGGGCGAATGAGATCCTCAAGGCGGCCTACGTCGATTCGACGGTCTGCCGGGCCCATCAGCACGCGGCGGGCGCCCGCCGCGACGGTCACACCCAGAAAGAGCCGCCGGGCGGGACCCGCACCGAGCCAGAAGACCACGGGCTGGGCCGGTCCCGATGGAGGCTTCAGCACCAAGATTCATCTCGCGTGCGAGCAAAGGCAGCGGCCTTTGTCGCTGCTGGTCACCGCTGGGCAGCGGGGTGACAGCCCGCAGTTCACGGCTGTCCTGGAGGGCATACGGGTACCTCGTCTCGGCCCGGGTCGTCCCCGCGTCCGCCCCCTGCGAGTGCGGGGCGACAAGGCGCATTCGTCCCGCGCGAACCGGGCCTACCTGCGAAAGCGCGGGATCCGCTGCACGATTCCGGAGCCGGCCGACCAGGTCCGGAACCGAAAGCGGCGCGGGACGGCGGGCGGGAGGCCACCGGCCTTCGACCGCGAGGACTACAAGGCCCGGCACGCGGTCGAGTGCGGGATCAACCGGCTGAAGCGAAATCGTTCGGTGGCTACGAGGTTCGACAAACTGGCGGTCCGTTGCGAGGCCACCGTTCTGGTCGCTGCGATCGGTGAATGGCTGTGACAGGCCCGGGGTGTCTGCCTCGCATGCCATGCTGACCGCGATCAGTGGAGCGGGCGAGGGGAGACACCACCGATGGGGGCCCGGTACTACGGCGCTGACAGTGAGAACGGCGACCGCATCGACGACCCGTCCGAGGATGCGCTGTTCATGATGATCAGCGACCTCAACGACTCCGACAACACCTTCGTTGTCGTCCAGCCCGATGAGGACGACCCCATCTGGTTCGCCTCGGTGGCGGTCCTGGACACAGGTGGCTACGAGGTCGTTCGTCACGATGCCAGCCGTCGCAAGCACGACGTCACCACCTCGGCCAGCATCAACGACATCGCCCGCGAACTCACCATCTGGATGGCCGCCCGTCACTTCCGCGAACGGCCAACCGAGCAGGTCACCGACATACGGCCTAGCCGAAGAGGCTGTGCTTCGCCGTCGGTGGTTCTTGGCTGTCCGTCAGATAGCGTCGTCGGAGGCGAGTGAAGGCGGCGGGACTGGGGCGGTGCGGGAGGAGTTCCTTGATGCGCTGTGCGCATTCGCGTGGGCTTGCCGTGCTGGTGTCGCACTCCACGTCGTAGTCGCCGTGGGCGTGGACCAAGTCGTATTGGTGCGCCGCGAGGCCCGGCGGGCGGTCGCCCCGGGCCAGCTCGCGGCGGGCCAGCTCGTCCAGCGGGCAGTGGACGCCGACAAACAGTACGTCCTCGGGCGGCAGCACCGTCAGGCAGTCGAGCAGTCGCCACGGCTCGCTCAACACATGGTCGACCACGATGTCGTTGCCCACCTCGGCCATGGCCGCAATCGAGCGGTGGAAGCCCATCCTGGTCCGCCGCAGCGCGGCGTCGAGCTCCTCCGCCCCGAGCTCCCGCTTGCTGCGCATCGCGTTGAAGCTGTCGACCGCCAAGTGGAAGAAGACGCCGTCATTCAGGATGTCCAGAAGCTCCCGGGCGATGCTTGACTTCCCTGAACTGGAGGTGCCATTGAGGAAGATGATCCGACCAGATGTCATATCGGCATGGTCACATGGTGCCGTTCCGGCTCCGCGTTGAGGCCCTGTTCTCGTATACAGCCTCGACTGGTAGGCGCGCATGTTCAGGTGTCGCGTAATCGCTGGCGGCCGTCCGTCTCGGTCACGCTGCGTTGCAGGTTGGCATGGCCGCTGTCCCGACGTGATCGCCTGGCGCCATCCAGCGCAGACGCCGCCACAACGCTGTACCGAGCCCTGGCTCATGGCGCGGCAGCGTGGTCGAGTGGCTGCTGTGCCGGACGGCGCGTCCAATGCCAGCAGCCCCCTGCGGTCGTCGAGCCGCGGGCCCCACTCCTGGGGCGCCGCTCGCTCGCACCTGGTCCGGCTGGGGTTGTCAGTCTGGTTGGTCGGTGAGGGTGGCCAAGGCCTGGCGGGCTCGGATGGTGCCGTGGTGGTCATGGCCGAAGTGGGTGCGCCAGGCGTCGTGGGTGGTGTGCAGGAGCTCGGCTGCCTCGTCGTTCCGGTTCAGGACTGTCAGGGCGGTCCCGCGTATGGTGGCGGCCTCCAGCGTGCGGTGGTGGGCGGGGCCGAGGCGGCGCTCGCACTGGCTGAGGCAGTGTTGGACCTCGTGTTCGGCGGCGGCGGGCCGGTCCAGGGCGAGCAGCGCCGCGGCTCTGGCCAGATGGATCGCGCTCAGATTGTGCGTCAGCGCGTCGGCGCCCGGAGCCTGGTCGAAGATGTCGTGCGCCTGGTCGACGGCGGCGAGCGCCTCCTGAGCCCGGCCCTGACCGGTCAGCGCCCGGGCCGCACCGAGGTGCAACACCATCAGGAACCTGCCCTGGCGCTGTCGGCGTGCGTCGTCGAGCACCGGGAGCAGTAGGTGCTCGGCCTGTTCGTAGTTGCCGTGGAGTGAGAGGCTGAAGGCCAGGCCGTTGGTGACGGCCAGTGGCAGCAGGATCCGGTGGATTCCTTCGGTGCCGCGGGCGGCGCTCTTCAGGGTGCCTGCTTCCGCGACGACTTCCTCGTGCAGGCCGAGGTATGCCAGGTGCTGGAGACGGTCGCTGCGGCCCTTGAGGACCAGCCAGTAGTCGGAGGGAGCGGTGCGGGCGCGCGCCGCCGCGGTGACGGCCAGCAGGTCGGCTGCCTCACGGTGGCGGCCCAGGTCGCCGAGGACAAGGGCCAGCACATCGTGTCCGTCACGCCCGTCGAACCTGCCGGGCACCGGTTGGGCGTCGATCGCGGACCTGGCCTCGTCCTCCGCTTCCTGCAGGCGGCCCTGCGCGCGAAGCGCCTGCGCGAGCAGGGTGCGTGCCGACGCCACCAGCGGGCCCGTCCCGCCCGCGGCGGCCTCCAGGACCCCGCGCAGTTCCGGCTCCGCGTCCGCCCAGCGCCGCTGCCTGCACAGGTACTCGCCCGCCTCCAGTCGGCGGTTCAGCCGCCGACGCTCCCACCAACCCACCGCTTTTCCTCTCCCAGGGCAAACGCCGACGAGCATAAGCCCGGCCACGGCGTCGGGTGCCGCGGCCCGGTCCCTGGCGCAATTCGTGCCCTGTAGTAAGTCGGGTAATGACCTGCTGGGGTCGGTAGACTGGTAACCCCGCATGTTGAGGTGTCGCGTATTCGAGCGTGGAACACCGCGGCAGGTCACTCTGAGTGGCGAGCTTTCGTGTCTGCTGGCCTGCCCTCGGCTTAGGCCGTGTCCGATGGGTCGTGGAATTGCGTGGGCGTCAACGCAGTGTGCGGCGATGATGTGCGGGTGTTCTACGAAGATCTCAGCGAGTACACGTACCAGGACGAGGACGCGTTCGGGGACAGGGAGTCGTTCTACGAGCTCTGGTACCGCCCTGAGTACATCCGCCTGAACATCGGATGGCTGGAAGCCGGAAAGCCGCACCCGATAGGGCCTGTTCCCGCGGACTTCGTGGAGAAGCTGCGGGCCGTCCAGCAGGTCCAGTGGATGAACGTCTGCCTCGGCGTCCACGAGTGCGACCTGTGTCCTGAGGCAGAGGCCCCAGAAGGGAACGGGGAGATACGGATCCCGGGCGAGGTCGGCATCGCCTACGCCGCCCCGTTCCTGATCGCGCATTACATCACCGTTCACAGCTACCGGCCGCCTCAGGTTTTCATCGATGCCGTTCTTGCTGTCGATCTCGACGCGTGGGCTGCCGCACGGTGGCCCGACGTGCCCTTCCCATGGGTCCCGGAGGACGCTGAACGACTGCTGGAGTAGGGGCGCGATCCTCACCGGCGCAACCAAAGCCGGATCGAGGCGACGGCGACCGTCCCGTGGAAGACGTAGGCCCTCTTGTCGTAGCGGGTCGCGACCGCGCGGAAGATCTTCAGTCGGTTGATCGTCCGCTCCACTTCGTTGCGCCGGCGGTAGATCTCTGTGTCGAACCCGGTCGGACGGCCGCCTTTGCTGCCTCGGCGCCGACGGTTGGCCCGCTGGTCCCTGGGCTCGGGAATGGTGTGTTTGATCTGACGTCGTCGCAGATAGCGACGGTTACGGCGTGACGAATAGGCCTTGTCGCCCCCAAGGTGGTCGGGCCGCGTACGAGGGCGTCCGCCAGCTGGCCTCGGTACCCGGATCTGTTCGAGCACGGGGATTAACTGCGGGGCATCGCCCCACTGGCCGGGCGTGATGACGAAGGCAAGTGGACGAAGTCCACCCTCACCCACCGGAGATGGATCTTGCAGGTGAGCCCGCCCCTTGATCGGCCCAGGGCCTCGTCGGATCGGTGCCTGACCGGCGTCCTTCGCCTGCCGGGGACTCGTGGCGGGCGTGCGCGAGCACCTGCCGCGTGCTGATGGGCCCGGCAGGAGGAGGAGTCCACGCTGACCATGCTCCAGTCGATCCGGCCCTCGGCGTCGGCGCCCTGGACAACGCGCTCATGGAGTCCCAGATCGGCCTCTACAAGACGGAGCTGATCAAGCCCCGCAGGCCCCGGCACGGCCTGGCCGACGTCGAGCTCGGCACCGCGGAATGGGTGGACTGGTTCAACAACCAGCGCCTCCATACCGCCATCGGGAACATCCCGCCCCACGAACACGAGACCAACCACTACGCTCAACACCAGCCCCAACCGGCGGCTGGAGTCAACGCATAGAGCCTCCACCGATCCCGGAGCGCTTCACCTCACCCAACGCCGCGCCTACAAGGAGGACTTCGATCAGAGCGCCGGCGCCTGGCAGCAGTAGCGCGGGGCCGCAGCCCACCTGTGTGCGTAATGGTGATTTATCTGCTGAGGTTCCGTGAACAGCTCGTGAAGATAGTTACGTTGTCTTCGTTTCTTCCGCCGCATTAACCTCACGCTCGACCACTTATTTTTGCTTTACGTCTGTGTGCGTGGGGGGCTGCAGATGTTACTTCGTCATGCCGTCACCCGTGCCTGGAAAGGAATTCGGGTGACTCCTCGTATGCGCAGGATGCTCCCGGTCGCGGGGGTTGCTGTCTTTCTGGCGGTCGCGGGCATGCCGATGCTCGCCTCGGCCGACCCGCAGCCGACCGGGGGAACTGCCGGGGCCACGCCGCCGTCCGCGGTGGAGGACTACGCCTATCCGAACGCGGATCAGATCCAGCGGGACCAGGGCATCAAGCTGATCAGGGGCGACGGGCACATCATCCTCGCCAAGTGTGACGACTCCGCCCAGCAGATCAAGTTCCTGACCGTGCAGGGGCAGAGTGGCAATCCGCAGGGCGCGTACTGCTTCAAGGCGAACGCGAAGTCGGGGCATCTCACTCTGGAACTGGCGCGGGTGTTCGCGCTGGAGACCGCCGACCACCCGATCAGCGCGGATCTGAGGCCGCAGGCGGATCCCGCGGCGCCGGTGAAGACGGTGACGGTGGACAAGAACGGCTACCAGAGCGTGGGTGAGGGCGCGGCCGGTGGTGCACCGACGGTGCTGCTGGAACTGCGGGTCACCGGCTGACCCGGTCCGCCTGCCCGTTCTCTCTTACCCCTTTCTCGCACGACAGCAAGGAAATTCCCATGCCCGGTTTTCGTCCGCGCGCTGCGTGGACCGGCGGTCTGATCGCCGCCACCTCGCTGGCCGCCGCCGCTGTGACCGCCGCACCCGCGACCGCCGTGTCCGGTCCGGCCGCTTCTGCCACGGTCTCGGCCGCCACCGCCCGCCTCGATGTCGGCGGCCAGCGCGGCTGTTCGGCCACCCTGGTCGCCGCGCAGTGGCTGCTCACGGCCGCGAGCTGCTTCACCGACACCCCGGGCGCAACGCTCGCGTCCGGTGCGCCGAAGCTGAAGACGACCGCCACCATCGGTGGGGGCGCCCAGCAGGTGGTGAACCTGGTACCGCGCACCGACCGTGACGTGGTGATGGCCCAACTGGCCAAGCCTGTCAGTGGTATCACCCCCGTGCCGGTGGCCGGTGCCGCGCCTTCCGCCGGGGACGAGGTCCAGGCCGCCGGGTTCGGACGTACCCACGAGGAGTGGGTGCCTGACCAGGTCCATGCGGCCGCGTTCACCGTCCAGAACACCGCCGCCACCACCCTCGACCTGGCCGGCAAATCCGACGGCGCTGTCATCTGCAAGGGCGACACCGGCGGTCCGGTGCTGAGCACCGCCGGAGCGGTCGTGGGTGTCAGCAGCCTGTCCTGGCAGGGCGGTTGCCTGGGCACCGATGCGGCCGAGACGCGTACGGGGGCGGTGGCCGCGCGGGTCGACGACCTGACCTCGTGGGTGCAGCAGGTCGCCTACGCTCCCGTCTTCGCGGCCGCGCCGTGGAAGCACGCGGTGCAGATGACGGCCGGTTACTACGCGGGTGACTCCGCGGGCGGTACCCGGCACATGGACCTGATCGTGGTCTGGGACGACGGCGAGGTCACGCTCTACCAGGGCGGTTACGGCAGTGATTCCGCCCGTCCCTTCACCACCGAACACCAGCTCATGCCTGGGAAGAGCATCTTCACCCACGCCGTGAACGTGACCGGTGTTAACACCGGGGGCGCCACCGACGGGGTCGTGGTCCGCTGGACCGATGGTGAGATGACCCTCTACAACACCGTCGACGCCAAGGGCTTCCATGGTGAGAAGCAGCTCGCCGTGCCGAACTCCGCCGAGTGGAAGGACGACGCCCGGCAGCTGACCGGCGGCCGCTTCACCGCGAACGGCCAGCGCGACGACCTGCTGGTGACGTGGAAGGACGGCCATGTCTCCGTCTTCGGTGACCTGGCGGTCAACGGGCTGAAGAAGCAGACCCAGACCGTGGCCAAGAACAACACCTGGCCCTACGCCGAGAAGCTCGCCAGCGGCTCCTTCACCGGCAAGGACACGGATGACCTGCTGGTGCGCTGGATCGACGGCGAGACCACCATCTACCCCGGCATGACCGGCAAAGCCCTGCCCGCGGAGATCAGGATCCGGCCCGAAAAGTCGTACTGGGTCAACGCGGCCGCGATGACCGTCGGCGCCTTCAGCACCAACACGACCGCCAACGACATTCTCGTGCGCTGGAACGACGGCCACGTCAGCTACTTCATCGGCGTCGACGCCAAGGGCCTCCACGACGAGATCCAACTCGCACCCGCCGGCTGACACACCCGCGGTACGGCGCGCTGAGGGACGGCTCGCAAACAACCGCCGAGCCGCCCCCTGGCCGTCGCCTGCTCGGACGTCTCCGGCGTGACCCCCATCTGACCACGGACGATATGAGAGACAGTTGAAAACAGGGAAAGCCGCGACCATCGCGGTGAGAACGGCTTGGCATGCGACACGGATGCTCTGTCTGTGTTTGCTGCCTCTTGCACTCATAGTCGGTCTGCTCGGGAGCGTGGCCTCCCGTGCGAGGGCCGACAGCACTCCGACCGGTGGCGGCACTTCGGCCACTGGCGAGCTGTCCGATCGTGGTCGGGCGCTTGCGCTGTGGTCGACGGGCGGCCCCGAGGTGCGGGCCGCCGCGGAAGTCGCTCTGACCGGCAGCGACGACGACGTACGGCACTTCCTCGACACAGCGAAGAACGCAGCCTTCCAGGACGAGCGCGTGTTCGCGGCCCAGCTCGCCAGCGTGGGCGGACTGAGTCTGCAGGACGCGGCCCGCAAGGCGCTGGACGGAACACAGGGCGACCTTGAAGTCTTCCTTAACGAGGGCTGGCAGGGCCCGCTGTTCCAGGACCAGCGGGTTCAGGTCGCGCAGATCATCGATGCGGGCGGCCCGGAGGTGAAGAAGGCCGGGCAGGCCGCGCTGAACGGCACGGCGGATGACATCCGGGCGTTCTTG
>NZ_JBSFDI010000026.1:0-126225 GCF_053593835.1 Streptomyces sp. NPDC002076 | reverse complement strand
CACGAGGGCGCTCCGGCGCCTTGCGATCGCACGCACCAGACGCCGCCGAGCCCGCCCTGCGGGCGGACGACGGGAATTTGACGACAGGGCCTAGCGCTCCGTCAACGCCTCCCGGTCCAGGCCCAGTTCCCGTGCCAGCGCGTCGTCGACCCATTCCTGCGCGCGCGTCCGCGGCACCGCTCCCGGGTACGACGTCAGCTGCACGGCGAGCCCGTCCAGCAGTGCGGTCAGCCGCAGCGCGGCACCGGCCGGATCGGCACAGGCGAACTCGCCCGCCGCGACGCCCTCGGCGATGACCTCGGTGATCGCGGCCTTCCACTGCTTGTCCAGGTCCCGGGTGACCTCCCGCAGGGCCGGCTCCCGCAGGGCCACGGCCCAGCCCTCGATCCACAGCCGCCATCCCTTGGCCTGCCCGGTCGGCGCGTACCAGCGCACCGCGGCCCGCAGCCGGCGCAGCGCGGACGTCCGCCGGCCCAGCAGCTTGCGCAGATGCGTGAGATCGTCCTCGGCCGCGTAGGTGAACGCGGCGGCGACCAGCTTCTCCTTCGTCGAGAAGTGGTACAGCACCAGCGCGTTGCTCACCCCGAGCGCCGCCGCGACGTCGGCGATCCTGACCGCCGCCACGCCCCGCGCCTCGATCTGCCCGATGGCGGCCCGCAGCAGTTCCTCCCGCCGCTCGGCCACGCTCAACCGCACTCTCGCCACGCGGTCACCTTACACAGCCGCCCGGACATGCGCCGACGGCCTCTTGACACCCCTGTGCGGCCGGGGCCACAGTACCCGCACTACTGACTGCTCGTTCAGTCAGTAAGCGATCCGCTGCCACAGTCGGCCACCGTGCCAACGCCACCCCCCGCCGTCGTAGGAGTCAGCCCGCGCCCGTAGGAGTCCGCCCGTGACCCACGCCCCGACCACCTCCGCGCACCCACAAGGCCCCGACACACCCGATCTCTCCGTCGGCTGGGGCGAGCAGCGCACCCGGCTCCGCAAGGATCTGCGCCGGCTCGACGTGCTGTTCTTCCTCATCTGCACGCTCGTCGGCCTCGACACCATCGGCTCGGTGGCCGCCCAGGGACCCCAGGGCCTGACCTGGATGGCGATCCTCGCGCTCGCGTTCTTCCTGCCGTACGGCCTGCTCGTCGCCGAACTCGGCGCCGCCTTCCCGGTACAGGGCGGCCCGTACGTGTGGACCCGGCTCGCCTTCGGACGGCTCACGGCGGGCGTCAACCAGCTGCTGTACTGGATCTCCAATCCGGTCTGGGTGGGCGGCAGCCTGTGCATCATCGCCCTGACGACCTGGGAGGAGTTCTTCACCCCGCTCCCCGGCGCCTGGAAGTACCTCGCCGGGTTCGTGTTCATCTGGGGCGGCGCGCTGGCCGTCGTCCAGTCGGTGCGGATCGGGAAGTGGGTGCCGATCGCCGGTGCCGCCGCCCGGGTCGTCCTGCTGGGCTTCTTCCTCGTCTCGGTCGTCGTCTACGCCGTCCGCAACGGCGTGCACGCCCTGCCCGCCGGCGGCTTCACGCCGACGTACACCGGCTTCGTCGCCCTGGTCCCCGTGCTGATCTTCAACTACGTCGGCTTCGAACTCCCCAGCTCGGCGGCCGAGGAGATGCGCAACCCGCGCCGGGACATCCCGCTGTCCATCCTCCGCTCCGGCCTCGCCGCACTCGTGCTCTACGGCGGCCCGATCCTCGGCATCCTGTTCGTCCTGCCGAGCGAACGCATCGGCAGCCTCGGCGGGTTCGTCGACGCCTGCAAGGCCGTCTTCACGGTCTACGGCGGCTCGATCGCGGCGGACGGCACGGTCACCCTCACCGGCTTCGGCGCGGTGTGCGGCGGGATCGCGGCCGCCGGACTCATCGTCGGGCTGCTCACCTCGGGCGTCACCTGGGCCATGGGAGCCCACCGCGCCCAGGCCGTGGCCTGCGCGGACGGCGCCGGTCCCGCCTGGCTCGGCCACATCTCCACCAGACACGGCACTCCGGTCCGGGTGAACCTGCTCTCCGCCGTCCTCGCCTCCGCGCTGTTCGTGACCGCCCTCAACCTCACCGGCGGCGACGGCGAGAAGTACTTCGCGGCCGGCCTGGGCCTGACCATCTCCACCACCTTCATCTCCTACGTCATCACCTTCCCGAGCCTCGCCGTCCTGCGCCGCAAGCACCCGGACGTGCCCCGCCCCTACGCCGTCCCCGGCGGGCTGCTCGGCGCCCGCCTCGTCAGCGGCCTCGCCACCGTCTTCGTGGCCTTCACGGTCGTCGTCCTGATCTGGCCGGGCTTCGGCGTCGGCTGGTTCGGCACCGGCGGCAGCCCCGCGGACTCACTCCCGCACTCCTTCGCCGGGCAACGGGCGGCCTACACCCTCAGCCAGGTCGTACCGCTGGTGCTGTTCGTGGTCATCGGGCTGGGCTTCTATGCGGCGGGGGTGCGAACGCGCAGGGAGAAGGGGTAGCGGGCGCTCCGCGCTCCCTGACATCGCGGGCGGGCGATCGCGGAAGGCTTCGCGGCCGAGGGGCGCCGGCAGGCCCTCCGTGATCGCATGTCGTCGTTTCGGGCCGCTGCGCGGGCGTGGCACTTCCGCCGGTACTCGTCCGCGCCATGACGTCGTCGTCCAGCGGCGCCGAGGCCCCCCGCTGTCAGCTTTCGTCATGCGCCCCGGACGACCGCGTGCGCGTCCAGCGCGAGCGCGCCGTCCGGGTGCACCAGCAGCGGGTTGACCTCCAGCTCGGTGAACTCCGGGTGCGCGGCGGCCACTTGGGTGATCACGCAGAGGGCGGTCGCGGCGGACTCCAGGTCGGCGGGCGGGGCGCCGCGCCAGCCGGTCAGCAGGGGTGCGTGGCGCAGCCCGAGCAGCAGCGCACGCGCGCGTGCCGGGGTGAGCGGGGCCAGGGCGAGCGCGGTGTCGGCGTGCAGTTCCGCGGTGACGCCGCCCATGCCGGCCAGGGCGACCGGGCCGAACGCCGGGTCGTGCCGGACGCCGACGATCAGCTCGTGGGCGTGTGCCGGTGCCGCCATGGCCTCGACGGCGTAGCGTGCGGCGCCGGTGGACGCGCGCATCCGGGCCAGGGCCGCGCGTACGGCGTCCGGGTCGCCGAGGCCCAGCGCGACCCCGCCTGCCTCCGTCTTGTGCGCGAGGCCCATCGCCTTGAGCACGACCGGGAAGCCCAGGCGCCGGGCCGCCGCGACCGCCTCCTCCTCGGAGTCGGTCACGAACTCCGCCTGGGGAAAGTGCAGTCCACGGGCGGCGAGCAGGGCGCGGACGGTCTCGTAACCGCCGTCGGGCGCGGGTGGCGCGGGGCGGGGGAGAGGCGGCGGGTCGGTCGCCGCCGCAGCGGAGAGTCGTACGGCCCCGGTGAGGGCTGTGGCCGCCTGCTCGATGCGCTCGTACACCGGTGTCCCGCGCTCGCGCAGGACCGCGAGGGCAGGGGTGTCGCGGGCCATGGTGTGCACGAGCAGCGGGCGTCCGGAACGGGCGGCGGCGTCGGCGAGTGCGCCGGCCACCTCGCACTCGTGGGCGGCGCGTTGGGGGTCCCCGCTGGCGTAGTCGCCGAAGTAGCCGGTCAGGACGACCGCGTCGGCCTCCCCGCTGCCCAGCAGTGTCTCCGCCACGCGCGCGTAGCTGCCGAGATCGGCCTCGCCCGCGCCCGCCAGGTCGACGGGGTTACGGCAGCCGGCGCCGGGCGGCAGCGCCTCGGCCACGCGACACACCGTGGCGGCCGACAGTTCCGGCACCTGGGCGCCGCGCATCGCGAACGCGTCGGCGGCGAGGGCTCCCTGACCACCGCTGTCTCCTACGATCGCGATGCGGAGGGCGGCGGGACGGCGGGGGTCGGTCAACGGCGGTTGGCCAACGGATGTGGGCGGGACTGGCGTTGGCTGGGAAACGCCGACCCCGGCCGGGGGGTGTCGGCGGTCGTCGGCCGGCACGGCCAACGCCTGTTCGCCAACGCCTGTTTGTCCACAAGCGTTGTCCCCTGCCAGGGTTTGCCCACACTTGTTGGCCAACAGGCGTGGGCCATCGAGCGTTTGCCCACCAGCGTTGTCCGACCCCCGCTCGCTCCTCCCTCCCCTCGGCCACCACCCGCGCACGGCCAGCAGGCACACCGCCGTGTCCACCAGCTCGCCCGCCGAATCCAGCAGCAGCGCGCCGCTGTCCCGGCAGACGGCCGCCACCGTGTCGTACGAACTGACCAGCGCGCCCGTATGGGAGGCGGCAGCGCCCGCAGCGGCGGGGCTGCGGCCGACCGTGAGCAGCAGGACCGGTTTGCCCGCCGCGTGCGCGGCCCGCAGCACTCGGGCGAGACGGCGGCCGTCGCGGAAGTCCTCCACGTAGGCGGCGAGCACCCGGGTGGGCGCGTGCGCGACGAGCGTCTCCAGGGCCTCCGCCGCGTCGATGTCGCGCTGGTTGCCGAGCGAGACGAACCGGGAGAAGCCCTGTCCCGCGCGGGCGAGCAGCCGCCCGATCTCCAGCGCGAGGTTCCCGCTCTGCGACACCAAGCCAACCGCACCCGCCGGGAACTCGCCCCAGCTGAGCCGCAGTTCGCTGCCCGTGTCTACCAGGCCCATGCAGTTGGGGCCGAGTAGCCGGGCGCCCCGGGCGGTCACCTCGCGGGCCAGCGCGCGCTCCCCGGCCGGGTCCCCGCCGGAGGTGATGACGGTGAAGTGGCGGGCGCCGGCCGCCAGGCCCTCGGCCACCACGGGCCGTACCTGCGCGGGCGGCACGGCCACCACGACGTGCTCGCAGGCGAGCCCGGTGAGCCCGGCCCGGAACGGCACGCCGTCCAGGCTGCCGCCCCGCCGGTTCACCAGGTGCACCTCCCGCCGCGCCCGCCCCGCCAGCGCCCCCTTGGCCAGCCAGTACCCCCACTTCCCGGGCTGCGCGGAGGCGCCGACGACGGCGACCGAGGCGGGGTCGAACAGCGCGTCGGGGGAAGGCGCACCGGAGCCCCTCACCGGTACCACCCGAAGCGGTCCGCGATCACCGGCAGCCGGTCGGTCACCAGGGCGTGGGCGGCCGCGCGCGGGGTCGTGCCGTCGGCGTCCGCACGGTCGAGGATCAGGCCGATCAGGGCGCGCATGGAGCGCCGGATGTGCGTGAAGGCCTCGTCGGCGTCCGCGCCGATGTCGCCGAACAGGGTCCACCACCACCAGGCGTTCGTACCGGAGTTGACCACCACGTCCGGCAGCACGGTGACCCCCCGCGCGGCCAGCAGCTCCTCCGCCTCCGGAAGTACGGGCATGTTGGCGGCCTCCACGATCCAGCGGGCGCGGATCCGGTCCTGGTCGGCGGTGTCGATCGCGTACGACACGGCCGCCGGCACGAGCACCTCCGCGTCGGCGGACAGCCAGGCGTCGCCGGGCAGTTCGCGGTCGCCGGGGCGCAGCACACGGCGGTCCACCGCGCCGTAACCGTCCCGCGCGGCCAGCAGGGCCTCGACGTGAAGCCCCGCGGGATTGGCGATGGTCCCCTTGATGTCGGCGACCGCCACCACCGTCAGCCCCGCGCGTGCGAGGAACCGCGCGGTGGCCCCGCCCATCGTGCCGAGCCCCTGCACGGCCACCCGGGTGCCCGGGTACGGGACGCCCGCGCGGTCCAGCGCCGCGAGCACCGACTCGGCGACCCCGCAGCCGCCGGCCAGTTCGTCCAGGCCGATGCCGTCCACCTCGACCGCGAAGGCGGCCGCGAGCCGCTCGCGGGCCGCCGCCTCGTCGTCCAGCAGGGGGTATACGGCCTGGATGGAGGAGACCAGACCTGCCTCGGCCGCCGCCCGGTCGACCAGGTCCTGGGTGAGGCCGAGGTCCTCGCCGGTGGTCCAGAAACTCTCGATGTACGGGCGCATGGCACGCAGATAGCGCACCAGCAGTCCGTACGCCTGCGGGTCCTGGGGGTCGCAGTCGATGCCGCCCTTGGCGCCGCCGAGGGGCACATAGCGTGCCTCGGGGTCGTAGTGCAGCGCCTCCTTCATCGTCATGCCGCGGGCGAGCCCGGCCACCTCCTCCAGCGTGCAGCCGGGGCGCATCCGCAGCCCGCCGCTGGCCACGCCGCGCACCAGCCGGTCCACGACCAGGAAGCCCCGGCGGCCGGTGACGTGGTCGGTCCAGACGAGCGACATCAGGGGAGCGGTGGCGGTCATGCGGTCTCCTCGGGGACGGTGATCAGAGTGGGGCCGGGCCGGTCGAGGGCCTCCGTCACGGCGTCCGCCAACGCGGCCGGGTCGCACGCGCGCGTGCCGTGTCCTCCATAGGCGCGGGCCAGGGCGGGCAGGTCGACCGGCGCGAGGTCCACCGCGGCCGGCGCGTCGCCGCGCGCCCGCATCTCGTCGCGGATCTCGCCGTAGCCGCCGTTGTCGAACACCACTATGGGCAACGGGAGTCGGAGCTGTGCGGCGGTCGCCAGTTCCTGCACCGTGAACTGCAGTCCGCCGTCCCCGCTCAGTGCGAGCACCTGCCGGTGCGGCTCGGCGACCTTGGCGCCCAGCGCTGCGGGCAGCGCGTAGCCGAGGGTGCCGAAGCCGGTGGGATGCAGATACCGGCCCTCGGGGCCGACGAGCAGGTGGGGGAGGGCGCCGTAGTAGCAGCACTGGGCACTGTCGGAGGTGATGACGGCATCGGCCGCCAGCACCGCGCGCACCGCCCGCAGATACGGGATCCAGCGGGCGTCCCGCGCGGCCGTCTCGGTATCGCGCGCGGCGCGCAGGGCGGCCACCTCGCCGGCCACGCGCGTGTGCGGGTCTTCTCGGGGTACGCGCGCGTGCCGGTCGTCCGGCAGTTCCACCAGCAGGGCCTCCAGGGCGAGCCGCGCGTCCGCCACGAGCGGTACGTCCACCGCGGCGCCCGCGTACATCTGGTCCGGGTCGAGATCGACGCGTACGAGCGTGCCGTCCAGCGGTGGTGGGACGGTCCAGAAATCGGACTCGGACAGCTCCGTGCCGACGGCGAGGACGGCGTCCCGCGTGGCGAGCCACTTCTGCACGGCGGGGCTGTGCAGGGAGACGCCGAGGGACAGCGGATGGGTCTCCGCGACCGTGCCCTTGCCGGCCGCCGTGGTCACGACGGGCGCGCCCAGGCGCTCGGCGAGGGCGCGGCACTGCGCCCGCGCGCCGACGGCTCCGCCGCCGAGCACGAGCGCGGGGCGGCGGGCGCCGGAGAGGTACGTGACGGCCCGTCGTACGGCCTCCGGGGCGGGCGCGGGCCGTGGGGTGCACGGGGCTCGCCGGACGGGCCCCAGCACCTGGGTGGCCGTCAGCAGGTCCAGCGGCACCTCGATGTGGGCGGGGCGCGGGCGCCGGATGCGGAACAGGGTGAACGCCCGGGCCACGGCCGCGTCGATCTCCGCGACCGACGAGACCCGGTGACTGAACGCGGCGACCCCGCGCAGGGCGTCGGTCTGGCTGCGCATCTCGTGCAGCGCGCCGGAGGCCAGCCGGGGATGGCCGAGCGGCATGCCCGGCGAGACGACCAGCAGCGGCACGCTGTCCGCGTAGGCCTCACCGACGGCGGCCGCCGCGTTCAGCAGGGCGGGCCCGGTCGTGGTCAGCACGACCCCCGGACGGCCCGTCACGCGCGCGTACCCGTCGGCCGCGTACCCGGCACCCTGCTCGTGGCGGGGCGTCACATGGTCGATGCCGTAGGCGGGCAGATGCCGGTAGATCTCCAGATTGTGGGTGCCCGGGATGCCGAAGATGCGGGTCACGCCGTGCGCCCGCAGGGCCCGTACGAGCGCCTGGCCACCCGTCAGCAGCCCGTCGTCGGCGGCCTGGGACACCGGCTCGGCGAGAGCACCCATCACAGACTCCGCGCGATGACGAGCCGCATGATGTCGGAGGTGCCCTCCTCGATCTCCTCCAGTTTGGCGTCCCGCATCCACTGCTCCACCGGGAACTCCCGCGAGTAGCCCCAGCCGCCGAGCGTCTGCACGGCCGCCCAGGTGCAGTACGCGGCCGTCTCCGACGCCGTCAGCTTGGCCATCGCGGCCTCCGCGGTCGCCTCCAGACCCGCGTCCAGCCGGCGGGCCGCCCGCCAGGTCATCAGCCGGGCCTGCTCCACGCGCGTGCGCATGTCGGCGAGCCGGAAGGCGACCGCCTGGTGCTCGATGATCGGCTTGCCGAACTGCCGCCGCTCACGGGCGTAGTCGCGCGCGTACTCGTACGCCGCCCGGGCCACTCCCGTCGCCGCCGCGCCCAGCACCGTACGGGAGATGTCGAAGGTCCGCATCAGCCCGACGAAGCCCTCGCCCTCGGCGCCGAGCCGGTGCTCCTCGGGTACGAACGCGTCCTCGAAGAAGATCTCCCGGCAGACGATCGCCCGCTGCCCCATCTTGCGCATGGGCTCGCCGAAGGTCATCCCCTCGGTGCCCTTGCGCAGCAGGAAGGCGCTGACCCCGCGCGAGCGCCGGGTGGGGTCGGTCTTGGCGAAGACCACGTAGCTCTCGGCCTCGCCCGCGTTCGAGATCCACGCCTTCTGGCCGCGCAGCCGGTAGCCGCCGGCCGTGCGGTGTGCGGCGGTGACGATCGACGCGGCGTCGGAGCCGGCGCCGGGCTCGGTCGTCGCCAGCGCCGTCATCGGGGTGTCCGGGCCGGTGAGGGGGGTCAGCCACTCCTGCTTCTGCTCCTTGGTGCCGAGTTCGAGGACGGGGTCGGCGAAGAAGCCGTTGGAGCACAGCAGGTTGCCGATGCCCAGGTCGCCCACGCACAGCTCCTCCTGGACCAGGCACTGGGTGAAGACGTCGGTGAAGCCGCCCCCGCCGTACTCCTCCGGCAGCATGAACCCGGTGATGCCGACCGCGGCGGCCTTGCGCCACAGGTCCCAGGGTGTCTCCACGTCGGCCTCGTCCACGGCACGCGCGCGTGGCCGTATCTCCTCGCGGGCGAAGGCACGGGCGAGATCGACGACGTCGCGCTGTTCGGGGCGGAGCGGGACCAGCTCGGTGGGGAGGTCGGACATGGTGCCTCCAAGGCGGCCGCGGACGGTGGTCGGCGAAGGGCGCCGGGCAGAGCTCCACAGAACGCTCTACTGAATCGTGAGTCAGTATCCGAAGCCGGTCCGCACCCTGTCAACGTGCTGGCCCGAGGTTCAGTAGCGTGCCGCCGGGCCCGCTGAGGTACCCCCGCCGGGGCCGGACTGTCGGAGGGGCCGACCATAATGGGGAGCCTCACCCACTCCACCGGGAGGTACCGTGACCGGACTGCGTTCCTCGAGCTCCGGGCTCCGCGCCCTGCGGCCCGCGGCCTTCGGCGCGGAACCGGGCGGAGAGCGCCTGGCACGCATCCGCCGCTCCCCCCATTTCAAGGACGGCGTCTTCCAGAACCCGGGCGGCACCGCGCGCACCCGGCCCTCCGGGTCCACGCTGGACCTCGCGAAGGTGTTCCTCGACAAGGAAACCCGGCCCCTGAGGGCCCCGAAGGGCACCGTCCCGGTGCATCCCACCACCTTCGCCGACCTGGCCAAGCCGCCCGCCACCGGACTGCGGCTGACCTGGATGGGCCATTCCAGCGTCCTCGCGGAGATCGACGGTCACCGGGTGCTGTTCGACCCCGTATGGGGCGAGCGCTGCTCCCCGTTCCCCTTCGCCGGCCCCAGGCGGCTGCACCCCGTGCCGCTGCCGCTGGCCGCGCTCGGCGAGGTCGACGTGGTCGTCATCTCGCACGACCACTACGACCACCTGGACCTGCCCTCGATCAAGGCGCTGGCCGGCACGGACACCGTCTTCGCCGTGCCGCTCGGCGTGGGCGCCCACCTCGAACACTGGGGCGTCTCCCCGGACCGGCTGCGCGAGCTGGACTGGCACGAGTCGACGCGAGTCCGCGGCCTCACCCTCACCGCGACGCCCGCCCGGCACTTCTGCGGCCGCGGCCTGCGCAACACCCAGCACACCCTCTGGGCGTCCTGGGCCGTCGCCGGCGACGAGCACCGGATCTACCACAGCGGTGACACGGGCTATTTCGAGGGCTTCAAGGACATCGGTGCGGAGCACGGCCCGTTCGACGCCACGATGATCCAGATCGGCGCCTACAGCGAGTTCTGGCCCGACATCCACATGACCCCCGAGGAGGGCCTGCGCGCCCACCTCGACCTGCAGGGCGGAGCACCGCACGGCGCGCTGCTGCCGATCCACTGGGGCACCTTCAACCTGGCCCCGCACCCCTGGGCCGAGCCGGGTGAGTGGACGAAGGAGGCCGCCGAGGAGGCCGGCCAGGCCGTGGCCCTGCCCCGCCCGGGCGAGCCCTTCGAGCCGGCGGGCAAGCTCCCGGCGGAGGCGTGGTGGCGCGGCGTCTCCGGGGAGCTGCGGCGCACCTGGCGCTCGGTCGGCGCGTTCGTGGCGGAGCCGCCCGCTCGGAGGTGACGCCGCTGAGCCGTCACCCCCGAGGGCCTGGGCGCCTCGGTCGCCCGCCGGGGCTCAGCGCGGCTTGTCGCCCTCGTCGACCGTGACGGGCTCGCGGCCCTGACCATGCGCCGCCTGGCGGCCGACCTGGGCGGCCCCGCGCCGACGCCGGCGCCGTACCGGCCGAACCGCCCCGGCGGGCCGAACCGCGCCGGGCGGCCCGCCGCCCGAGGGCCTGGCTCCAGTCGACCGAGCCCATGCTCGCCGTCCTCGCCCGCGCCGGATTCGACGAGGCGTACGTGAATCTTCAGTCTTCACGCCCCAGCCAAGGCCAAAGCAGATACTCTCCGTAACAATCTGCCGCGACGACGATCGCGTCGTCGTGATGGTTTCTGCGCGAATCGTATCGATGTGTTTCGGGTTCAACTTCCGTGCCTGACCGGGTAATCGGTCTGTCGTACGAGGCCTCATACCAGAGCGGGACCAATCCTGCGGGACTTTGTCAACTGCCCCCCGCACATGAGGGGGAGGCGACTACTGTCAGTGGCCGCATGGCAGCCCGACGGACTAGTACGAGGACGCAGATGTCTCACCTCCGAGCACCGGCCGCCCGTGCCGACCGCCGCGAGGGCGGTCGGCACGGGCGACCGGTCGCCCGACCCGCTCCCGCACTGCCCGAGACGCACATACGGCCCCAGCTCATGCGCCTTGCCGTGCTGCCACCCCTCGCGGTCGCGCTGAGCGCCACCGCCGCCGTGCTGTTCAGCATCCGCTCCTCCGGCGCCCGCACCGGGCCCGTGCTGTGGGCCGTACTGGCCGGAGCGGTCACCGTGGCCGTCGCCGGCATCCTCATCGCAGCCGTGGCCGCCGACCGGGCCGCCCGTTCGGTCTCCGACCGCGTCGACGCGCTGCGCCGCACCGCCGCGCGCGGCGAGGCCGACCTGCACGCCCTGGTAGACGCGCTGCGCCAGGGGGAGCCCCCGCCGCAGCGCACATCGCGCCGCCGGCCGCCCGAGGACGCCGACGACTTCGAACTGCTCGCCGCCGACCTGGCCCGCGCGCACGACGGCGCCGTCACCGCCGTCGTGCGCGCCGCCCAGCTCTCCAGCCAGGCGGGCAGCGAGCAGAAGCTGGAGGTCTTCGTCAACCTCGCGCGCCGGCTCCAGTCCCTCGTGCACCGGGAGATCTCGATCCTCGACGACCTCGAGAACGAGATCGAGGACCCCGACCTGCTCAAGGGCCTGTTCCACGTGGACCACCTGGCCACCCGCATCCGGCGCCACGCCGAGAACCTCGCCGTGCTCGGCGGCGCCGTCTCCCGGCGCCAGTGGAGCAACCCGGTCAGCATGACCGAGGTCCTGCGCTCCGCCATCGCCGAGGTCGAGCAGTACTCCCGGGTGAAGCTGGTGCCGCCGATCGACGGCGAACTGCGCGGCCACGCCGTCGCGGACGTCATCCATCTGCTCGCCGAACTCATCGAGAACGCCTCGGTGTTCTCCGCCCCCCACACCCAGGTGCTGCTGCGCGCCAACCTCGTCACCTCCGGGCTGGCCGTGGAGGTCGAGGACCGCGGGCTCGGCATGCCCGTCGGCGAGCAGAACCGGATGAACGCCCTGCTCGCCGACCCCGACCAGGTCAACGTCGCCAGTCTGCTGGCCGACGGTCGCATCGGCCTCTACGTCGTCTCCCAGCTCGCCCGGCGGCACGGCATCCATGTGCGGCTGCAGACCAACATCTACGGCGGTGTGCAGGCCGTACTCGTGGTCCCGCAGGCGTTGTTGGGCACGGCGCCCGGGGCGGGCGGCGTGGTCGACGGCACGATCGCCGGTGCGGCCACCGGGACGGGCGTGCACCGGCCGCAGGATCCGGCGGACACCGGGGCCTCGCCGCAGGTACGGCTTCCGGGCCAGAGCGGTGGACAGGGTCAGGGGCAGGCCGGTGGGTCTGGCGGGCGGCAGGGGCACGGGCTGGAGCAGGAGCGAAGGCTCGCGCCGGCGCCCGCAGCCGTGCCTGCGCCTGTGCCGGGAGCGCGGTCCGGGGATGCCGGCCCCGCGCGCGGCGGTGCCGGGCCGGAGGCCGAGCCCGCCGCAGGCGCGGGGGCCGTGGCCGGTGCAGGCCCCGCGTTGGGTTCCGCGGGAGAGGGCGGCTCACCGGGCGACCCGGCTCAGCTGACCGGCCGGCGACGGCACGCCCAGCGCGCGAGCGGGCGGCGCGACGCCGGGAGCGGGGACGTACGGCCCGGTGAGAGCGGTGACGGCCGGCGGAACGGAGGCGGCCTCGCGCCGCTTCCGGTGCGGGGCGCCCGGCAGGACCGGCCCACCCCCGCCGAGGCCGTGCCCGGCATCGGCACCGGGGACCGGGCGGCGATCGAGGCGCACGCGGGCATCCTGCCCACCCCGCGCAGCGGCACCGTGCGCGGCACCATGAACAAGCCCCAACTGCCCCGGCGCCGCGCGCAGGAGCACATCGTCCCCCAGTTGCGCGGCGGTCCCGTACCCCGACAGGAGGGCGACACCGTCCCGGGCCACGACCCGGGGCTGATGGCGGCCTTCCAGCGCGGGATCGGACTCGCCGAGGCGCAGCAGCACATGGAGAGCCGGGAGCCCGCCCGTCCGGATGCCGACCAACTGGACTCCGCGCTCATGGGCTCAGCCCACATGGAGTCCGCGCACATGGAGGCCGCCCACACGGAGCCCGCCCGCATGGACTCGGCCCCCACGGACGCCACCCATGCCGCAGCACCGCTGATGCGCCATCACCTCCAGCCCGCCGTACCAGAGTTCACCGACCCACCCCGTGTGCAGTCGGACCACATGGGCTCAGACCATACGAGTTCGAACCACATGGGCCCCGACCACATGGATCCCACCCCCATATCCCAGGGACGCACCCACGCGCCGTCATCCGACGGTGGCCGGGGCGCCGGCCGGCCCGACGGGAGCGCCCCGGCCGGCTGACGCCCGCACCGTACCCACCCCCATCACCACGACCATTCCCCCCAACCGCCAGCGCTCCCGCAGACCTTCGTACCCCAAGGAGTCGATCCACCATGGCGAGCGATGCGCCGACCGCACACGCATCCGACCTCGACTGGCTGCTGAGCGGCCTCGTGCAGCGCGTACCGCACACCACCAGCGCGGTGCTCCTGTCCTGTGACGGGCTGGTGAAGTCCGTGCACGGCCTCGACAGCGACAGTGCCGACCACATGGCGGCCCTGGCCTCCGGCCTGTACTCCCTCGGCCGCAGCGCGGGCGTCCGGTTCGGCGACGGCGGGGAAGTCCGCCAGGTCGTCGTCGAGCTGGACTCGACCCTGCTGTTCGTCACCACCGCCGGCTCCGGCACCTGCCTCGCCGTGCTCGCGGGCCGCGAGGCCGACGCCGCCGTGCTCGGCTACGAGATGGCGATGCTCGTCAAGAGCGTCCGCCCCTACCTGGTGACCGCCCCCCGGCAGCACGCCGTCGAACCCACGGCGACGAGGCCTTGAGCGTGGCCGCAGCCGGCGACGGGCCGTGGCTGGACGACGCGGCCGGACGGCTGGTGCGCCCGTTCACGGTCAGCAATGGACGCACCGAGCCGAGCGTCGCCCTGGACCTGATGTCCCAGGTGATGGCCACCGGCGTCACCCCGCTCGGCTATCTAGGCCCCGAGCACGCCCAGGCGCTCGACCTGTGCCGGGCGCCCGTCTCGGTCGCCGAGGCCGCCGCGCATCTGAAACTGCCCGCGGTGGTCACCAAGGTGCTGCTCTCGGACCTCGTCGACTGCGGGGCGCTGACCACCAAGCCCCCCGCTTTCCACCACACACCCACTGACCGGTCTCTGCTGGAGGCAGTGCTCGATGGACTACGACGACAGCTCTGACCCGTTCCCGACCGCGCTGAAGATCCTGGTGGCGGGCGGGTTCGGGGTCGGCAAGACGACCTTCGTGGGCGCGGTCAGCGAGATCGCGCCGCTCAGCACGGAGGAGCTGCTCACCACGGTCAGCGTCGGCACGGACAGTCTCGACGGCGTCGAGAACAAGATGGAGACGACGGTCGCCATGGACTTCGGCCGGATCACCCTCGATCCGGACCATGTGCTGTACCTGTTCGGCACGCCGGGGCAGGAGCGGTTCTGGTTCATGTGGGACGAGCTGTCCGAGGGCGCGCTCGGCGCGGTGATCCTCGCCGACACCCGCCGGCTGCAGGACTGCTTCGCGGCCGTGGACTTCTTCGAGGAGCGCGGACTCGGCTTCATCGTCGCCATCAACGAGTTCGACGGCGGCTACCGCTACGACCCCGAGGAGGTGCGTGCCGCCATCGACCTGGACCCCGCGATCCCCGTCGTCAGGTGCGACGCCCGGATCTCCAGCTCCGGCGTGCAGACCCTGCTCACCCTCGTACGCCACCTCCTCGCCCACGCCCCCGCGACGGCGCCGAGCCACGGCGCCCACATGTGATCCCGCACTACCGTCCACGGAGTTCCCCATGAGGTACGCCCACAGCGCTGGAGCCCGGCCATGACCTACGAGCCGCCCCGGCCGGTCCGGGGTCTGCTGCTCACCCCCGAGGACAAGGAGGCCCCGGCCCGCGTCCACCGACTGCGCCTGCTCGGCCTGGCGGACCGTCCCGCCCCGGCGCTGGACGCCTTCGCGGACCATCTCGCCCGGCTCACCGGCGCGCCCTACGCCATGGTCAACTTCGTCGGCGAGGACCACCAGTTCTTCGCCGGTCTGTGCGTCCCCGCCATCGCGCCGCTGGTCCGGGAGGACGGCAGCAGGCCGGAGTTCGGCCGGGTCCTGCCGCGCGAGCACGGGTTCTGCCCCCATGTGGTGGTCCGCCGCAAGGCACTGGTGCTCGAGGACGTCCGCGACTATCCGCGGTTCGCCGGAAACCCCGTGGTGGACGAGTACGGCATCCGCTCCTATCTCGGAGCCCCGCTCATCGACAGCTTCGGCATGGCGCTCGGCACCGTGTGCGCGGCCGACACCGAGCCCCGCGTCTGGGGCCGGTCCGGCCTGGAGACCATCAAGGCGCTGGCCGCCGATCTCGTCGTACGCCTCGAACGGAGCGCCGAGGACGGGTTGCCCCTGTGACGGGCCGGGGCGTGTCATCGCCCCCGGTACCTGGGGCGTGAAGGAAAGCTGAGGCGGCGGTTAAGAAAAGCTCGATGGACCCGCGGCCCGCGCATACGGCAGATTGCAGGGTGATTCCACCCCTCTGACCCGGTGCGGGCGTCTTCGGCATGCCCGCGGGCCGGGATCTCACCCACAGGAGCCGCACGCGTGAAGGCGCTGGTCAAGGAGAAGGCGGAGCCGGGGCTCTGGCTGACGGACGTCCCGGAGCCCGAGATCGGCCCGGGTGACGTACTCATCAAGGTCATGCGGACCGGTATCTGCGGCACCGACCTGCACATCCGGGCCTGGGACGGCTGGGCGCAGCAGGCGATCAAGACCCCGCTCGTGCTCGGCCACGAGTTCGTCGGGCAGGTCGTCGAGACCGGCCGGGACGTGAGCGACATCCGCATCGGCGACCGGGTCAGCGGCGAGGGCCATCTGGTGTGCGGCAAGTGCCGCAACTGCCTGGCCGGCCGCCGCCATCTGTGCCGCGCCACGGTCGGCCTCGGTGTCGGCCGGGACGGTGCCTTCGCCGAGTACGTCGCCCTGCCCGCGAGCAATGTCTGGGTGCACCGGGTCCCCGTCGACCTCGACGTCGCCGCGATCTTCGACCCGTTCGGCAACGCCGTGCACACCGCGCTGTCGTTCCCGCTGGTCGGCGAGGACGTGCTGATCACCGGTGCCGGACCGATCGGCCTGATGGCCGCCGCCGTGGCCCGGCACGCGGGCGCCCGCAACGTCGTCATCACCGACGTCAGCGAGGAGCGCCTGGAGCTGGCCCGCAAGATCGGCGTGAGCCTCGCCCTGAACGTCGCGGAGACCTCCATCGCCGACGGGCAGCGGGAGCTGGGTCTGCGCGAGGGCTTCGACATCGGCCTGGAGATGTCCGGCCGCCCCGAGGCCATGCGGGACATGATCGCCAACATGACGCACGGCGGCCGTATCGCCATGCTCGGCCTGCCGGCGCAGGAGTTCCCGGTCGACTGGGCCCGGATCGTCACCTCGATGATCACCATCAAGGGCATCTACGGCCGCGAGATGTTCGAGACCTGGTACGCGATGTCGGTGCTGCTGGAGGGCGGCCTGGACCTCGCCCCCGTGATCACCGGCCGCTACGGCTACCGCGACTTCGAGGCCGCCTTCGCCGACGCCGCGAGCGGCAAGGGCGGCAAGGTCATCCTCGACTGGACCGCGTAAGCGACGTCAATTCCCAGCCGCGCCAGCACTTTCAGGAGCTTCCCCATGTTCGACACCGTCCGCGACGACCTGCGCGCCACCCTCGACGAGATCCGCGCCGCCGGCCTCCACAAGCCCGAGCGGGTCATCGGCACCCCGCAGTCCGCGACCGTCAACGTCACCGCCGGCGGCCGCCCCGGCGAGGTCCTCAACTTCTGCGCCAACAACTACCTTGGCCTCGCCGACCACCCCGAGGTGATCGCCGCCGCCCACGAGGCCCTGGACCGCTGGGGCTACGGCATGGCCTCGGTCCGCTTCATCTGCGGCACCCAGGAGGTGCACAAGGAGCTGGAGGCCCGGCTCTCGGCGTTCCTGGGCCAGGAGGACACGATCCTGTACTCCTCCTGCTTCGACGCCAACGGTGGTGTCTTCGAGACCCTGCTCGGCGAGGAGGACGCGGTGATCTCCGACGCCCTCAACCACGCCTCCATCATCGACGGCATCCGCCTGTCCAAGGCCCGCCGCTTCCGCTACGCCAACCGCGACCTCGCCGACCTGGAGGCGAAGCTGAAGGAGGCGTCCGACGCGCGCCGCCGGCTGATCGTCACCGACGGCGTGTTCTCCATGGACGGCTATGTGGCCCCGCTCCGCGAGATCTGCGACCTCGCCGACCGCTACGACGCGATGGTCATGGTCGACGACTCGCACGCCGTCGGTTTCGTCGGCCCGACCGGTCGCGGCACCCCCGAGCTGCACGGCGTCATGGACCGCGTCGACATCATCACCGGCACCCTCGGCAAGGCCCTCGGCGGCGCCTCCGGCGGCTATGTCGCCGCCCGCGCCGAGATCGTCGCCCTGCTGCGCCAGCGCTCCCGCCCGTACCTGTTCTCCAACACCCTGGCCCCGGTGATCGCCGCCGCCTCCCTGAAGGTCCTCGACCTGCTGGAGTCCGCCGACGACCTGCGGGTCCGGCTGAACGAGAACACCGCCCTCTTCCGCCGCCGGATGACCGAGGAGGGCTTCGACATCCTCCCCGGCGAGCACGCCATCGCCCCCGTGATGATCGGCGACGCGGCGAAGGCGGGCCGCATGGCCGAGCTGCTGCTGGAGCGCGGTGTGTACGTGATCGGCTTCTCCTACCCGGTCGTCCCGCAGGACCAGGCCCGCATCCGCGTCCAGCTGTCCGCCGCGCACTCCACCGAGGACGTCAACCGCGCGGTGGACGCCTTCGTCGCGGCCCGCGCCGAGCTGACGGCCTGAGCAGGGCGGACGCCTTGCGATAATTGACCGCATGATCGAGGCACGGCGGCTCCACATCCTCCGTGCGGTGGCCGACCACCGCACGGTCACCGCGGCGGCCGCCGCGCTCTATCTCACCCCCTCGGCCGTCTCCCAGCAGCTCACGGCCCTGGAACAGGAGACCGGTCACCGGCTGGTCGAGCGCAGCGCCAAGGGCGTACGGCTCACCCCGGCCGGCGAGATCCTGCTCAGCCACACCAACGCGGTCCTCGCCCAGCTGGAGCGGGCCGAGGCCGAGCTGGCCGCCTATAGCTCGGGCGAGGCGGGCACGGTCACCGTGGCCGCCTTCGCGACCGGCATCGCCCAGGTCGTGGCCCCGGCCGTGGCCCGGCTCGCGAACACCGCGCCCGGCATACGCATCCGCGTCCAGGACGCCGAGGGCGACGCCAGCCTGCCCATGGTCCTGGACCGGCAGGTCGACGTCGCGGTGGCCGTGGAGTACCGGGGCGCCCCGCCCGCCGACGACCCCCGGCTCACCCACGTCTCGCTCTACGCCGAGCCGTTCGACGCGGTCGTACCCGTCGGCCACCGCCTCGCGGACGCCGCCGAGGTGCCCCTCGCCGAGCTGGCCAAGGACCCCTGGATCGGCCCTTACCCCGGCAACCCCTGCCACGACGTGGTCGTCCTCGCCTGCGAGAGCGCCGGTTTCCAGCCACGCCTTGAGCACTCCTCCGACGACTTCCGCGCGGTCGTCGCCCTCGCCTCGGCCGACGCGGGCGTGGCCCTCGTACCGCGCTCGGCGCTCAACGGCATGGACCTCACCGGCGTCGTCGTACGCCCCGTCGACGGAGTGGCCCCCACGCGCCGCGTCTTCGCCGCCGTACGGCGTGGCGCCGAGGGGCATCCGCTGATCCGCCCGGTGCTGGACGCGCTGCGGGAGGCGGCCCGGGGGTAGGGAACCGGCCATCGGCCGCACGCAGTCTGGGAGGTCATGCGTGTGACGATGATCCTCCCGGCCCTGACCGAAGCGACCAGCCCGCTGTTCAGGCCCATCAAGTACTCGCTGTTCCCGCCGCTGGGCCTGGCCACCCTGGCCGGCTACCTCGACCCGGACGACGAGGTCACGCTCTACGACGAACACGTGGAGCGCATCGACCCGGCGGCCCTGGACACCCCGGACCTCCTGGTGGTGCAGCCGTACATCACCTCGGCCCGGCGCAGCTACGAGATAGCCGACCACTTCCGGGCCCGGGGCGTCCATGTGGCCATGGGCGGTCTGCACGTCACCTCGCTGCCGGAGGAGGCCGCGGCCCACGCCGACACCGTCTTCACGGGGCCCGGCGAGGACACCTGGCCGCTGTTCCTGAAGGACTTCCGCGACGGCGTACCGGCCCGCCGCTACGACTCCACACAGCGCACCCTGGCCGGACTGCCGCCGGTGCGCCGCGATCTGATCAAACGGCACCTCTACCTCGTGCCCAACTCGATCGTGGTCTCCCGGGGGTGCCCCCACCACTGCGACTTCTGCTACAAGGACGCCTTCTTCGAGGGCGGCAAGTCCTTCTACACCCAGGCCGTCGACGACGCCCTCGCCGAGATCGACCGCCTCCCCGGCCGCCACCTCTACTTCCTCGACGACCACCTGCTGGGCAACCGGCGCTTCGCCGAGGCCTTGTTCGACGGCATGCGGGGGATGGGCCGGCTGTGGCAGGCGGCGGGCACGGTCAACTCCGTGCTCCAGCCCGAGCTGCTGGAGCGGGCGGTGGAGGCGGGCCTGCGCAGTCTGTTCGTCGGCTTCGAGACGGTGAATGACGCCAACCTCGCCGAACGGCGCAAGAACCAGAACATCGGCACCGACTACGCGGCCGCGGTTCGGCGCCTGCACGAGGCCGGGGTGATGGTCAACGCCAGCTTCGTCTTCGGGCTCGACCAGGACGGCCCCGACGTCTTCGACCGCACCGTGGAGTGGGCCGTCGAGCAGGGCATCGAGACCGCGACCTTCCACATCATGACGCCGTACCCGTCGACCGGGCTGTGGAAGCAGCTGGAGTCGGAAGGGCGCATCGTGCACCGCGACTGGGACCTGTACGACACCCGGCACGTCGTCTACCGGCCCAAGCGCATGACACCGCGTCAGCTGGAGGACGGCTACTGGCGGGCCTACCGCGACTTCTACCGCTGGTCCAGTATCTGGCGCGGCTCGGCGGCCCAGCCGGGCCGGCCCGAGCGGCTGCGGCACCTGGCCTACGCGGGCGGCTGGAAGAAGTTCGAGCCCGCCTGGGACCTGCTGATCCGCTCCCGCCGGGTGGTGCGGGCACTGCCGATGCTGGAGCGGACGCTGGCGGCGTTCGGCGGGCGGGAATGACGAGAACCCTGGAGCCCTGGCTCGTCTCATATATGGCATAGAATCTCTGATATGAAACAGGACGATGTCGCATCGGGCCCGGAGCCCGTCGACGCCCGGCTCGGCGCCCGCCTCGCCGAACTGCGCTCCGGGCACGGCTGGTCGCTGGGGGAGCTGGCCGAGCGCAGCGGGGTGAGCCGGTCGACCCTGTCACGCGCCGAGCGCGCCGAGATCAGCCCCACCGCCGCCGTGCTGAACCGGCTCTGCCATGTCTACGGCCGCACGATGTCCCAGCTGCTCAGCGAGGTCGAGGCGGCACCCGTGCCGCTGGTCCGGGCGGCCGACCAGCCGATCTGGGAGGACCGCGGCTCCGGATTCGTCCGGCGGTCCGTGTCCCCGCCGCACGCCGGCCTCCGCGGCGAACTGGTCGAGGGCCGGCTCGCACCGGGTGCCGACATCGTCTACGACCGCCCGCCCGTGCCCGGTCTGGAACAGCATCTGTGGCTGCTCGACGGCGCCCTGGAGGTGACCGACGGAGAGCAGGTCCACCACCTGGACCCCGGAGACTGTCTGCGGATGCGCGTCTTCGGCCCTACCCGGTTCCGGTGTACCGGCCCCGTCGAGGCACGGTACGCGCTGGCGGTGGTGCGGCCATGAGGGTGGAGCGCTGGAACGCCGCACAACTACGCGAGCGGGCTGGGGAGTTGGCGGAACTGCTGACCGACACCGTGGCCGGTGGCGCCTCGGTCGGCTTCCTCGCGGCACTGACGCAGGAGGAGGCCACCGCCTGGTGGCGGCAGCGGGCCGAGGCGACGGCGGCGGGCCGGCTCGCCGTCTGGGCGGCGCTCGACGGCACCGGCCGCCCGGCCGGAACCGTGAGCCTGGCCTACCCCGACAAGCCGAACAGCCGCCACCGCGCGGAACTGGTGAAGCTGATGGTGCACCGCTCCGCGCGCGGGCAGGGTCTCGGCCGCCGCCTCCTTGCCACCGCCGAGGACGCCGCCGTGGCCACGGGCATCACCCTGCTCCACCTCGACACCGAGACCGGCAGCCCCGCCGAGCACCTCTACCGCTCGGCCGGCTGGACCCGGGCCGGCGTCATCCCCGACTACGCGGAGAGCCCCGGCGGCGAACTGCGCCCGACGACCCTGTACTACAAGCGGCTGGAGCCGCCGGCCGGGTGACTGTCAGTGGCAGGAGCTACCGTGCGTTGCATGCCGGATGCCGAAGACGTACGCCGTATCGCCCTGTCCCTGCCGGACACCACGGAGAAGGTCGCGTGGAGCATGCCCACGTTCCGGGTGGCCGGGAAGATGTTCGCGACCCTGCCGGAGGACGAGACGTCCATCGCCGTGCGCTGCCCCAAGGAGGAGCGCGACGAACTGGTGCTGGCCGAGCCGGAGAAGTTCTGGATCGCCGACCACGAGGCCCAGTTCGCCTGGGTCAGAGCGAGACTCGCCGCGCTGGAGGACGAGGACGAGCTGCGCGACATCCTCGCCGACTCCTGGCGGCAGGCCGCACCGCCCCGACTCCTCGACGCGCACCCCGAGTTGGGGCTGCCGTCCGGGGAGTGAAAATCCCCCGTGCGCGGGCGCCGGGCGTGGCATCATCCCGCGCGGCGCAGCCGGGCGCGGCACCGCAGGGGACGGCGGGGAGGGAGCAACCGCGATGACGGGAACGGACTCACGGCACGACATCACCACGCGGCGGGCGCGCGGGGCCCAGCCCGGCGGGCGGGCCGTCTGGTCCCGGGACTTCGCGCTGTTCTTCGTGGCCCGGGCCGACGCCCGCCTCGGCGACACGATGCTGCCCGTGGCCCTCGCCGCCGGTCTGCTGGAGCACGGGTACGGCGCGGGCGCGGTCGGCCTCGCCATGGCCTCGACGGCGACGGCGTTCGCCGGTCTCGTCGTCTTCGGCGGGGTCATCGCCGACCGGTTCAGCACCCGCAGGCTGATGATCGGCGCCGACCTCGTGCGACTGGTCACCCAGTCCCTCACCGCGGGCCTGTTCTTCACCGGGCAGGTGGTGCTGTGGCAGATCTGCGCGATCGGTTTCGTCAACGGCGTGGCGGGTGCGGTCTTCCAGCCGGGCGTGGCCAGTACGGTGCCCCGGCTGGCCGCCGACATCCAGGGTGCGAACGGCGCGATCCGCATCGCCGAGTCCGCCGCGCAGCTCGCCGGCCCGGCCGTCGCCGGTCTCCTGGTCGGCTTCGCCTCGCCCGGCGCGGTGTTCGCCGCGCACGCCGCCACCTACGCGACGAGCGCCCTGTGCCTGCTGCTGCTCCGGCTGCCCCCGCTCCCCGAGGGGGGAAGTGCCGCCACCGGCCGGGGAATGCGCGCCTTCCGGGCCGATCTGGTCCAGGGCTGGCGCGAGTTCCGGTCCCGGACCTGGCTGTGGAGCGTGATCGCCGTCTGGTGCCTGTACATGATCGCGGTCTGGGGTCCGACCGTTCCGCTCGTGGCCACGGAGGTCGTCCAGCAGCACGGCCCGCGCGCCTACGGCCTGGTCAACTCCGCCCTCGGCGCGGGCACGGTCGTCGGCGGCCTGCTCGCCCTGCGGCTGCGGCCCCGCCGGATGCTCCGCGCCGGCGCGCTCTCCCTGTTCGTCTTCTTCGGCTTCCCGGCGGCCGTCGGCGCGGGCCTCGGTGTGCCGGCGATGGCGGCGGGGGCGGCCGTGGCGGGCGCCGGGATGTCGTTCTGGGGCGTGATGTGGGCGACCAGTGTGCAGACCCAGGTCCCGCCGGACGTCCTCAACCGCATCCACGCGTACGACGTGGCCGGCTCCCTCGCCATGATGCCGGTGGGCCAGGCCCTCGCCGGCCCGGCGGCCGATGCGCTCGGCGCCGGACACGTCCTGCTGGTCTCCGCCGCGACCAGCCTGGCGGTGGCCATGGCGCTGCTCGCGGTCCCCGCGATACGCGACCTGGTCCGAGCGGACGCGCCCGTGCGGTGAGCGCCCCGAAGGGGCGCGGGGAACTGCGCGATCCGCCCTACGCACCCGCAGTCGCGCACGGTGCTCAGCCGGTCCGGCGGGTGGGCGCCATGAAGCGCCCGATCCGGTCGCGCAAGGACGCCGGGTCCAGCCCGTGCGCGGCCACATGCTCCTCGACCGTCCCGTAGCGGCGCAGCTCGCGGTGGCCCACGCCGAGGCCCAGCACCCGGTGCGGCACGTCCGCGAGCGCCTCGCTCACCGCGGTCGTCGAGGTGCCCGCGAGATACGGCTCGACCAGGACGACATCGGTGCCCGCCGACTCCGTGGCCCGGCGCAGGCCCGCCGCGTCGAAGGGCCGTACGGTCGTGGCGTACAGGACCGTCACGTCCAGGCCCTCCGTGGCGGCGAGGACCGAGTCCAGCACCGGGCCCACGGCGAGGACCACACCGCGACGGCCCTCGCGGACCGTGACGAAGTGCCGGCCGTCGATCAGCCGCCCCTGCCGATTGGCCTGCACGGACAGCCGCACGTACACCTTGTCGTCGCCCGCGGCGACCGCGTGGCGCAGCAGTGTCTCGGCCTCGTCCGGATGCCCGGGCACGTGCACGGTCCAGCCGTCCAGCGTGTCGAGGAGCGCCACATCGCCCGGGGCCATGTGCGTGTAGCCGCCGGCCGGCCAGTCGAAGGAGGCGGCCGCGCTCACCAGCACCGCCCCGGTGTTCTGGTGCCCGAGATCCAGCTTGACCTGTTCGAACGGCCGCTCCACGAGGAAGCTGGCGAAGGTGTGCACCACGGGGCGCAGCCCGGTCAGCGCCAGCCCCGCCGCCGCCCCGACCAGCAACTGCTCGCGGATGCCGACGTTGACGACCCGGTCGGGATGTCGGGCCATGGCCTCGCGGAAGCCGTCCTTGCCGATCTCGGCGAGGACCACCGCGACGCGCGGGTCCTCGTCCAGCAGCCGGGAGACGACGGGTGCGAAACGGTCACGCATGGTGTCCATCAGGGTCTGCCTTTCCAGGGGGTGGGAGTCAGGCGTTCTTCGGCTCGACGCGGGCCACGACCACATGCGGCCGCCCGGGATGCGGCGCGGTGAACGCGGCGTACAGCGCCTCGTGATCGCGCCCGTCGACGGTCACCGCCGACCAGCCCGCCGCCTCGAACCGGGCGGCGATCCCGCCGGGCAGGGCGTGGCTGGCCGAGGAGTTGTCGACCACGATCGTGTGCAGCCGCTCCAGGCCGGCCGGCCCGGCGAAGGCGATCGCCTCGTGGTTGCTGCCCTCGTCCAGCTCGGCGTCCCCGATCAGCACCCAGACCGCCGGGTCGTGCAGCCCCTGCGCCCGCAGCCCCAGCGCGCTGCCCACCGCGATCGGCAGCCCGTGCCCGAGCGAGCCGCTGCCGATCTCGGCGCCCGGCACCAGCACCCGGTCCGGGTGATGCCCGAGCGGGGAGTCGTACGACCCGAACCCGGGCAGCCAGTCCACCGGCACGAAGCCCTTCGCGGCCAGCACCGCGTAGTACGCCATGGGGCCGTGCCCCTTGCTGAGCAGGAACCGGTCGCGGGCGGGATCGTCCCGCCGCTCCGGCGTCACCCGGAGCACCCGGTCGTAGAGCACCCACAGCACATCGAGGGTGGAGGTGGCCGCCGGTCCGTGCTTCTCGTCGCCGGTCATCAGACTCATCAGGCCGGGCAGGTCGTCGTAGCCGTACGCGTGGCTTTCGTCCGCTGTGATCGTCATGCCGACGATCGTGCAACCTCAACCAAGCTTGAGGTCAACCGGGAAACCGGTGCGCGATCAGCGAGCCGAGTGCGGTATTGTTTCCCTGCGCGTTTCGACCGGGGAAACCCCAGGTCAAACGGCACCGGGACGTGGCGCAGCTTGGTAGCGCACTTGACTGGGGGTCAAGGGGTCGCAGGTTCAAATCCTGTCGTCCCGACCAGCTTTGATGCCGGTCGGAGGCCGTTTCCTCAGGGATGGGGAGACGGCCTTTGTCGTGTCCGCCCGTCTTCGGCCGCCTTCTCGCCGTTCGCCTTCTCGCCGTCGGCCTGGGGGAGGGTGGGGCGGTGGCCGCCGGCGGCGATCTTGGCCGCCAGCGCGGCGAGCTGCCCGACGGCCCACGCGATCTCCCGCTGGTTCTGGTTGCGCTCGCTGACGACCGCCGCGAGCAGCAGCGCGGTCAGCGCGGCCGAACCGTTGAAGGCCTGCAGGGTGATCATCTTGGTGAGCAGGTCGTGCCCGGCGAACGGGCCCGATCTCTCGGCACCGGCGATGATCGCGAAGGTCGACACGGCCAGCGCGCAGGGCGCGGCCCCGGCCAGCTGGAAGCGGAAGGCCGCCCAGATCAGCAGCGGGAACCCGAGGAACAGCAGGGGCGTGTGACTGGTCACGAGGAATCCCACCACGCCCGTGGCCACCACGAGCAGCAGCGTCTCGGCCCACCGGGACGGCCGCGCGTTCCTCGGCCGGTGTGCCGAGCGGAGGACGAGCAGGAGCGGCGTGACCACCAGAACGCCCATCGCGTCGCCGGTCCACCAGACCGACCACGTCGGCCAGAAGTCGCCGGGGCGCAGCACCCCGGCGAGGGCCAGGGTCCCGCTGCCCGTCGTGGCGCTGACCAGCATCCCGGTGAACGCACCGAGAAAGATCAGCGCGAGCGCGTCCCGCAGACGGTCCAGTTCCGCACGGAAGCCCGTACGGCAGAGCAGCAGATAGGAGCAGACGGGCGCGAGGGTGTTCCCCGCCGCGATGGCGAGCACGGCCGGGAGCGACGGCCCGAGCGAGATGTTGACCAGGAAGGCGCCGAGTGCGATACCGGGCCAGACCCGTGGGCCGCGCAGGAGCAGGCTCGCCACCGCGATACCGCTCGGCGGCCACAGCGGGGTGACCTGGCCGCGCACCAGTTGCTGGAGCAGCCCCAGCCTGGCCGAACCGTAGTACAGCGCGGCGATGACACAGATCTCCAGGGCGACCGGACCACTGCTCCGGAGCCCCGGATGCCGCGCGACAGCCATTGGGCGGCCTCCGCTCCGACATCGCCCCGAACACTCATCCGAACCCATCATCCGCCGGATGCCCCGGATCCTCCACGCGGGCCGACCGGCTCGGAAGCGGCGACGGGTGCGGTGACCCGCGGGGTCAGGCGGGCGGGGTGCGCAGGGCGAGGATGGCCATGTCGTCGTGACCGTCGCTGGGGTGGTGATCGGCCAGTGTCCGGACGAACTCCGGCAGGGGGAGGTCGGCATGAACCGAGGCGAGACCCGCCAGTTCGCTCAGACTCTCGTCGATGGAGTGGCCGGGATGCTCGATCAGCCCGTCGGTGTAGAAGACGACGGTGGCCTCCGGGGGCAGGAGGCGGGTGTGGTCCGGGCGGGGCTGCTCGGTGTCGACACCGAGGGGCAGTCCGGGCTCGGCGAGCAGATAGGTCACTCGGCGCTCACGGGTGACCACCAGCGGTGGAACGTGACCTGCGGTGCTCCAGTTCAGTCGCCAGCCGGATCCCTCCGGTTGGATGCGGGCCAGGGTGGTGGTCGTGACCCGGTTGTTCGTGACCATCTCCAGGGTCCGGTCGAGCTGGGCGAGGACCGCGCCGGGCGGACTGCTCTGGTCGAACACGAGAGCGCGCAGCATGTTGCGGGTGGCGGCCATGGCGGCCGCGGCCTGCAGATCGTGGCCGACCACGTCGCCGATCACGACCGCCACGACGTGGTCGGGCAGGGGGATGGCGTCGTACCAGTCCCCGCCGAGCTGACTGGGCTCGGCGGCGGGCCGGTAGATCGCGGCGGCGGCGAACGGCCGCAGGTCGGGCAGGGTGGGCAGCAGAAGCCGCTGGAACTGCTCGGCTCCGAGGCGAATCCGTTCGAACAGGCGGACGTTCTCGATCGCGATGCCTGCCGCACTGGCCAGGGCCACGACGACGCTCTCGTCGTGCACGTCGAAGGGCTGTCCGTCGATTCGCTCGGAGAGGTAGAGGTCGCCGTAGATCTCGCCGCGCACGCTGATGGCGACGCCGAGGAGGGTGCGCATGTGCGGGTGGCCGGCCGGGAATCCGGCGGAGGAGGGATGGGCCTGGATGTCGTCGATCCGCAAGGGGTCGGGGTAGCGGATCAGGTGCCCGAGGACGCCCAGACCACGAGGCAGTCCGGCCTCGGCCAGCGCCTCGCGTTGCTGCTCGGTCAGACCGGCCGAGATGAACTGCCCCAGGCGTTCTCCGGACTCGTCGAGCACGCCCAGGGCGCCGTAGCGGGCGCCGACCAGCTCCATCGCGGTCGTCACGATGCGATGCAGTACCGCGGGCAGCTCCACCTCACGGCTGATGGCCACCACCGCGTCCAGCAGGCCCTGCAGCCGGTCCATGGCGGACAGCAGGGCACGCAACTGCTCGTCGATCCGGCCCAGCTCGGACCGTAGACGCATGTGCAGGTCGGGGACATACGGCTGGCCGGTCCGTCTCCCTGCCTTCTCTCCCGCCATTCCGGCCTCCTGACACGACCCTGGTCCGTGCGGGACGACGGCATCACCTTCGATTGTGGCATCGGCGCCCTGATCGGGGGGTGTGACGGCGGCCCGCACCGCAGGTAGAGGGCCTCGCTCGGCGCTGCCGAGCGAGGCCCTTCACGGTGCTGGGCGGGTTCAGGCGTTCTGGACGTCCTGACGTGACACGGCGAGGTAGCCGACCAGCGCGAGAATGGCCACCGTCCAGGACAGCGTCACCGGGCCGAGTCCCCAGTCCAGGCCGCCGCGCCTGCCGGGCAGGGCCATCCAGTCGGCGAGGGAGGCGCCGAGCGGGCGTGTGATGACGTACGCCGTCCAGAACGCGGTCACCGCGCCCAGCAGGCCACCGCGGTGGGCGACGGCCGGAACGCAGATCGCCGCGGCGAACAGGACGCCCGAGCCCAGGTAGCCGAGGCCGATCGTCGCGGTGAGGTCGCCCGCTGCGGTGCCCAGCGCGAACGTGGCGAGGACGGCCGCCCAGTAGAAGAACTCGCGGCGCCGGGTATGGATGGAGTGGATCGACAGGGTGCGCTCGGAGGCGTACCAGAGGGCGAAGACGGCGGCCAGGGCGATCATGAACAGCGGGGTGGACAGGGTGTACGGGACGCCGAGGACGACGTGGAGCGCATCCGCGGCCATCGTGCCGAACACGCTGACCATGACGATCGCCGTCCAGTAGATCCAGGCGACGTACCGGCGGACGGCGAACTGGAGCATGAGCGACGCCGCGAACGCGAGACCGCCGATGCCGACCGCCGGGATCGGGCCCAGCGTATGGCCCAGGAAGTCGGAGGCGGTCTCGCCCATGCCGGTGGTGAGGACCTTGATGATCCAGAAGTAGACGGTGACCTCCGGCACCTTGTTCGCGCTCTCACGTATGCGCGCGCGTGCGTGCCCGCGGGGGCGGTCGTCCAGGACCTGCTCTGTGCTCATGGCCTGCACTTTCGCACGCCCAACTGACGTTGCCCCAGATGCCTTTGCCATTGTTTTGGGGCTTCTGGTGCTGCTGTTGCCACGCGCCGCCGCGAGCCTGAACGCAACCTGAACGCGTCGGGGAAACCCCTGGTCGGCGGCCTGACCGCCTGATAGACAGGCAGGTCAGGCGGCCGTGGGCGTCACAAGGCCAGCCCCACGTGCGCGAGCGCCTGCTTCAGCAGCACCCCGTGCCCGCCCGGCATCTCGCTCTGCACCGCCGGGGAGACGGCCTCCTGCGGGCTGAACCAGACCAGGTCCAGCGCGTCCTGCCGGGGGCGGCAGTCGCCGCTGACCGGGACGATGTAGGCGAGGGACACCGCGTGCTGGCGTGGGTCGTGGTACGGCGTGATGCCCGCGGTCGGGAAGTACTCCGCGACCGTGAAGGGCTGCAGGGAGGCGGGGACCCGGGGCAGGGCCACCGGGCCGAGGTCCTTCTCCAGGTGGCGCAGCAGGGCGTCGCGGACCCGCTCGTGGTGCAGGACGCGGCCGGAGACCAGGGTCCGGCTGACCGTCCCGTCCGGGCCGATCCGCAGCAGCAGTCCGATGCTGGTCACTTCGCCGCTGTCGTCCACGCGCACGGGCACGGCCTCGACGTAAAGGATCGGCATCCGGGCCCTGGCCATTTCCAGCTCGTCCGTGGACAGCCAGCCGGGCGTCGTCTCGGTCATGTCAGACATTGCTTGATCATACTTTCCGGGTGGGGCGCCCGCTGGGATCGCGGGCCGGGTCGGATACGGGCGGTCCGTACAGGCGCAGGGCGTTGTCGCGGCCGGTCCAGGACGCGATCCGCAGGGCGTCGGGCAGACTCAGCTCGTCGGCGTCGACACGGACTTGCAGCAGATCGGCGAGCCCCTGCCGGAAACACAGGGCGCCGAGGTGGTGGAATTCGGCCACCCCGTAGGCGTCGGAGCTGTACAGCAGTTTGCGGAACGGGGTGATCTCCAGGGCCTCCTCCAGGACCGCCCGGCAGCGGGCCGGGCCCGTGTGGTGCAGGGCGAGGCCCACGTCCAGGTACACCTGCTCGAACACCGCGGCCAGATAGGCGGCCTGGCGGTGGTACGGCCAGCAGTGCAGCAGCAGCACCGGGACCGTGCCCGACGTCAGCCGCAGCCAGTCGGTCAGCAGCGCCGGGTCGGCGTGGTGCAGCCGCAGGTCGGCGTCGCCGAAGCCGGTGTGCAGCTGCAGCGGCAGGCCGAGGTCCACGGCGGTCCACAGCAGATGCCGCACCAGGACGGGATCGGTGAGCCGGCCGCCGTCCGCGAGCCAGCGCCGGGCGGCCCCGGTCACCTCGGCGTCCGCCGGGCGCGCCGGGTCCAGGGCGAAGCCGGTGCGGTAGGCGGCCACCGACTTCACCGCCACCACACCCGGCCGGCGTACGGCGTCCTCGGCGGCGGCACGGAAGCGGGCCGCGTACTCGCCCGGCTCGACGCCCCGCGCCGCCACCGCCTCCGCCACCTGCTCCAGGCGTACGACCTCGAACGCGGCGGCGCCGGACGCCTCCGCCAGCTCGGCCGGCGAGGTGAGCGGGTGCGGGGCGTAGCCGGTGTCCACGAGGAACACCCCGGCTCCCGCGGCCTGCAGGAAGCGGCGGTTGACCTCCTGCGGGCCCAGTTCCGCGCGGCGGGCCGCATAGTCGGCCGGCGGCGCGTGCCGGGGCAGGTCCAGCAGGGGCGCGCAGTGGCGGCGCACGGCCACGCCGGCCGGTGTGTCGAACGGCGAGACGCCGGGCCAGGCCGCGCCCTCGGTCAGCAGCGAGGCGAACTCCTCGGGCGCGAGGCCGGCCGTCACGGCGCCGTGGCAGTGGTGGTCCACCAGCTCCAGCTCGGCGAGGGCCTCGTGGACCGGTCCCGGCGTGGCCATGGTCAGTACACCCAGCGGTAGGCCGCCGCCACCCGTGCGTCGTCCAGGTCCTCGACGGCCGCCGCCTCCCCGAGCCGTACGGCGGTCACCGCGTCCGCGAGGACCGGGCCCAGCGCGGTCCGCAGCACCTGGTCGGCCCGGAACCGCTCGACGGCCTCCGGCAGCGACTGCGGCAGCCGCCGTACCCCGAGAGCCGCCGCCTCGTCCGGGCCGTAACGGGCCGGGTCGCCGGTGATCTCCTCCGGGAGGGCGAGGGACGAGTCGATCCCGTCCAGGCCGGCGGCGATGACACAGCCGAGGGCGAGATAGGGGTTGGCGGCCAGGTCGACCGGTTTCACCTCCAGGTTCGCCTCCTGTTCCCGGCGGCCCGCGGAGCCGGTGATCACCCGCAGCGCGGCCTCACGGGTCTCCCGGCCCCAGGCGGTGAACACCCCGGCCCACTGCGACGGTTTGAGCCGCAGGTAGCTGGCGGGACTCGGCGCGGTCACCGCCGTCAGCGCGGGCAGGCGGGCCAGGATCCCGGCCGCGAAGGACTCCGCCTCGGGCGTCATGCCGTAGCGGCGCTCCCCGCCCGCGTGCAGGTTCACGCCCTCGCGCCAGCAGGAGACGTGGACATGGCCGCCGTTGCCGACGCCCTCGGCGGACACCGCGGGCGAGAACGACACCCTGAGGCCGTGCCGCTGCGCGACCGCCCGGATGGTCTGCCGGACCAGCACGCTGCGGTCGGCCGCCGCCACCGGGTCCAGCGCGCCCGCCGAGACCTCGAACTGCCCGGCGGCATACTCGGGATGCAGCTGGTCGACGGGCACGCCCTGGGCGTCGAACGCGGCCAGCAGATCGGCGGTGTAGTCGCTCAGCTCGACCTGCCGGATCGCGCCGTACGCCGGTCCCGACACCGCCGGCACGAACTCCCCGGGCGGTGCCGAGCCGAGCCCGACCGCCCACTCGACCTCGATCGCCGCCTTGAAGGCGAGGCCGTGCCGGTCGGCGGCGTCGGCCACGATCCGGCGCAGAAAGGTTCGGGCACAGCCGGGGTGCCGCTCTCCCTCCTGGGCGATCCGGTCCACCGGCGCCCACGCCCAGCCGGGCTGCCCGGCCAGCTCCACCAGCTGGTCCAGGTCCGGATACAGGCGCAGGTCACCGTCCGGGGAGCCGAGGACGTCGGTGGTGACGATCGAGTCGTCGGCCAGGAAGGTGTCGAACACCGGGGACATGCCGACACCCCAGGACACGGCCGCTTCCAGCCGCGCGGTCGGGACCGTCTTCACCCGGCAGATGCCCGCGGTGTCCACATAGGCCAGCACGATCCCGCGTACCCCCCGCGCGGCGAGGTCGGCCGTGAGCCCCGCGACCCGGCGCAGATCCTCCGGGCGCCCGCCGGGCACGGGGTCGGCAAGCGTGGTCATACGTCCTCCTCGGCCATATGTCGTCCTCGGCCATATGTCGTCCTCGGCCCTATGTGGTCCTCGGCGCCGGTCCGTCCGTGCCGGCGCGGGTCCGCCTGCCCGTGCCGGCGTCAGGGTTTCACGGCAACGGCGCCGAACTGCGGCACCGCGGCGGCGGATTCCGCCCCGGCGCGCCACTGCGAGCAGGGCACCAGACCCGGCTCGACCAGCTCCAGGCCGTCGAGGAAACCGGCGATCTCCTCGCGGCTGCGGGCGGTGATCGGCGGGGTGGCGTTGGCGTTCCAGAACTCCATCGCAGCCCGGTTGCCCTCGCCGCCCACGTCGGCGTCGTACGTCGGGTGGGTGAGGACGAGATGGCTGCCCGAGGGCAGCGCCGCCAGGAGCCGCCGCACGATGTCCCGCGCCTGGTCGGTGTCCAGGACGAAATTCAGGATGCCCAGCATCATCAGCGCGACCGGCCGGGTCAGGTCCAGGGTCTCGGCGGCGCGCTGCAGGATGCCTTCCGGGTCGTGCACATCGGCGTCGATGTAGTCGGTGACGCCCTCGGGAGAGCTGGTGAGCAGCGAGCGGGCGTGCACGAGCACGATCGGGTCGTTGTCGACGTACACGATCCGGGACTCGGGGGCGATCCGCTGCGCGATCTCGTGGGTGTTCTCGACGGTCGGCAGGCCGGTGCCGATGTCCAGGAACTGCCGCATCCCGCGCTCGGCGGTCACGAACCGCACCGCCCGGGCCAGGAACGCCCGGTCCGCGCGGGCCACCGCCCGGATCACCGGGAACATCCCGGCGACGTGCTCACCGACCCGCTGGTCGACCTCGTAGTTGTCCTTGCCGCCGATCCAGTAGTTCCACACCCGGGCGTTGTGCGCCACGGAGGTGTTCAGCCTCTCCGGCCCGGCCGTCGGGGAGTGGCCCTCGGTCACGTCGCCGCCCTTCTCCGGTTCTCGGTTCTCCGCCGTCATTGTGCCGCCCGGTGATCGCGCTGTCCCGGGAAACGCGCACCGTGGGCGGTTCGGGGCGGGTCAGGGACGTTTCGGTGCATCGGGGACCGGCTCCGGGACGTTTCGGCGCATGAGGAAGACTGGACCGGTACGCCGTCCCCGACCGGAAGCAGGACATGCCCGCCACGCCCACGCCCCTCCTGGACCACCCCGGCCCGCCCGCCGGCCGCGCCGACATCCGGCTGATCGTCACCGACATGGACGGCACGCTGCTGGACGACGCCAAGCGGATCCCCGACGGGCTGTGGCCGATGCTCGCCGAGCTGCGCCGGCGGGGTGTGCTGTTCAGCCCGGCGAGCGGCCGCCAGTACGCCACGCTGGCCCGGCAGTTCGCATCGGTCGCCGAGGGGATGGTGTTCATCGCGGAGAACGGCACGTATGTGGTCCGCGACGGCGTGGAGCTGAGCTCCGACACGATGCAGAAGTCCGTCGCCGCCGGGGTGGCCCGTACGGTACGACGGCTGGTCGCGGACGGCGAGGACGTCGGCGCCGTGGTGTGCGGCAAGCGGTCGGCGTATGTCGAGCGGACCGACGAGGCGTTCCTGGCGGAGGTCCGCAAGTACTACGCGGTGCACCGGATCGTCGAGGACGTCACCGCCGTCGAGGACGACGTGATCAAGGTCGCGCTGTTCGACTTCGGGTCCGCCGAGCACTCCACCGCCCCGGCGCTCACCGAGTTCGCCACGACCCACCAGGTCGTGGTCTCCGGCGAGCACTGGGTTGACGTCATGAACCGCAGCGCGAACAAGGGCACCGCGCTGCGCGGCCTGCAGCGGGCGCTCGGCATCACACCGGCGCAGACCATGGTCTTCGGCGACTACCTCAACGACCTGGAGATGCTCGACGCCGCCGAGTGGTCCTTCGCCATGGCGGGCGCCCACCCCGAGGTCGTCCGCCGAGCCCGCCACCTCGCCCCGTCCAACAACGACAACGGCGTGCTGCGCACCATCGCCCACGTGCTCGGGATCACCGTGTAGCGGTGTGCGTACCCGGCCGGTGCCGGTCAGCGGACGATGCCGACTCCGCCGTACAGCGAGACCGGGCCCGCGCCGTCCGGTGCCTGTGCGTGCCGCCAGCCGTCGACCGGGACGACACCTGGTTCCAGCAGGTCGAGTCCCTCGAAGAAGGCGGCCACCTCGTCCCGGGAACGTGCGACCAGGGTCACCCCGCCGGCGGCGTACGCGGCGACGCCCTTCTCGACGTTCTCCGGCTCGAAGTCGGCCGTCATCATGGACAGCACCAGGCAACTGCCCGGCGCCAGCGCCTGGACCAGCGTCGACACCACCTCGTGCGCGCCGTCCTCGTCGGCGACGAAGTGCAGCAGCGCGATCAGGGACAGGGCCACCGGACGGCCGAAGTCCAGGACGTGGGCGGCCTGTTCGAGGATGGCGCGCGGATCGCGGGCGTCGGCCTGCACATACTCCGTCACGCCCTCGGGGGTGCCGCGCAGCAGCGCGCCCGCGTGGGCCAGCACGATCGGGTCGTTGTCGACGTAGACCACGCGGGCGTCGGGCGCCACCGACTGGGCGATCTGGTGCAGGTTCGGCTCGGTCGGTATGCCGGTGCCGATGTCCAGGAACTGGCGGATGCCGGCCTCGGCGAGCGCGCGCGTGGCCCGCTGCATGAACGCGCGGTTGGCGCGCGCGGCCCGGGGTGCGCCGCCGCCGTCCACCGCCGCGATCTGCCGGCCGAGCCGCTCGTCGACGGGGTAGTTGTCCTTGCCGCCGAGGAACCAGTCGTACACCCGGGCCGGATGCGGCCGTGTGGTGTCGATGCGCTGTGCGGCCGCGGGCTCGGTCCCCGTCACGTGCTGCTCCTTCACGCCCGCCGAATGCACTCCCGATCGAATGCACTCACGATCGAATGCGAGCAGCAGTCTGACACGATCATGATGCGCGGCGCAGACAGTCTTCGGCCACCTCCTTGTCGAGTGCGGCCCGCACCAACGCGGCGGCCAGCACGGCCGGTTCGGTCCTCCCGGCGAGTTCGGTGAGCTTGTCCGGATCCTTCGGCAGGCCGAGCCGCTGTGCCCCGGAGAGTGCCTTGTCGTCCAGATAGGGCGCCACTTCCGGCCATACGCGCTGGGCCTCGCGCAGGAAGATGTCGGCGCCGGCCGGACCGACCCCCGGCTCCTCCTGGAGCAGCCGCCTGAGTTCCCCGGTGTCGCCGTGCGCCTCCTCGTGCAGCCGGCGCAGATCGCCGGACCAGCGGTCCAGCAACAGCTCGGCGCCGTCGCCGAGTTGGGTGGCGGTGCGCTCGTCGTAGCGCCGGTAGCCGCCGCGGCCGAGCGCGTCCACCCGCTGCTGCCAGTCCGCCTCGGCCATGCGGCGCGGGCTGTCCAGGTGGTCCTCGTGCAGGGCCTGCGCGGCGGCCACCGCGACGGAGGCGCGGATCCGGGCGCTGAGCAGCAGGGCCAGCACCAGCAGCCGGTACAGCGGCTGCGGGGTGTCCTTCAGCTTGATGCCCGCTTCCTCGGCGTAGGTCCGCCCGTACTCCGACAGCAGTTCGTGCAGGACCCTCTCGTCGCGGTTCACGGCTACGGCTTGAGCGGATCGTGGCCCAGTGTCATCAGCCGGTGCCGGCGGCGGGTGTCCTCCGGCGCCATCTCCGGCTCCGGCTCGTCCGCCATGTCCACCAGGTCTCCGACCGTGTCGACGACCTTGTGCATCACGCGGACGTCGTCGTCGGTGAGGTCGGTGCGGCGCTTCTGGAGGATGGCGAGGACATGCTGTCCGGTCTCCGTGCCCGCCTCATCGGGCAGCGGCTCGGTCGCCTCGTCGGCGTCCCGGACCCGCAGCCAGGCCGCGAGCTCCGCCGAGGTCATGTTCACCACGCGGTGGAAGTCCTCCCACAGCGCTTCGATTTCGAGGGAGTCGGCCATGGGTCTCCCCTTCCGTGCGGGGGTGTCGTGCTAGCTGGAGGCGGTCTCGCGCGGATGGTTCTCGGCCTCGAACATCCAGCGCTGCTTCTCCAGGTCGGCGGTGACGGAGATCAGCAGGTCCTGGGTGACCGGGTCGGGCTCCGCCGTGGCGGCGATCCGCTCACGGAGCCGGCCGACGGCCGCTTCGAGCGCCGCCACCATCAGCTCCACGACCTCGGTGTCGCGCAGCCGGCCGTCATTGGTGCCGGGCAGTGCGAAGGCCGCGGCGACGGTCTCGGGCCGGCCGTCCGCGGGCACGCCCAGTGCCGCGGCGCGCTCGGCGACCGTGTCGGAGTGGGCGCGGGCCGTCGCCACCACCTCGTCGAGCTGGAGGTGGATCGACCGGAACCGCGGGCCCACGATGTTCCAGTGCGCCTGCTTCCCGATCAGTGAGAGTCCGAGCAGGTCCACCAGGGTGTTCTGCAGGGCGGTCCCGGTGACGGCGAGCGCCTCCTCGGGCAGCGTGCTCTTCATCACCGTCATGGTGCGTCCGTCCCCTTTCGTCGCTTGCGTTGGGTCGTGTCCGAAAGGGCGGGTGCCCAGCGCTCGGGGGAGCAAACAGGCCTGATCAGCGGGGCAGCGACCGGTCCAGGAAGCGGATCACCTCGGCGAAGGCCGCCTTCTTGTCGGTCTCGTGGAACACCTCGTGTCGCGCCCCGGCGAAGACCCGCTCGGTCAGCCCGGAGCCGGCCAGCCGCTCCACGCCGATCCGGCTGCCGGGCAGCGGCACCAGCCGGTCGTCGTCCCCGTGCAGCCACAGGAGCGGCAGCGGGCCGATGTCACCGCCCCGGTCGACGGTCTCCAGGGTCCGTGCGAACGCCTCGAGCGTCGCTCGCTTCATGGGCCCGTGCCACACCAGCGGATCGGCGGCGTAGGCGGCGCCGACGGCCGGGTCCCGGGAGAGCGCGGCCGGGCTCACCGGGGTGTCCGGGATCTCCGGCAGGGCCAGCAGCCGCCCGGGCAGCTCCCAGGCGCCGATCACCGGCCCGGACAGGATCAGCGCGCTCAGTTCGGTGCCGTACCGCTGGGCGTAGCGGGCCGCGATCAGCCCGCCCATGGAGTGGCCGACCAGGACGAGCGGAAGTCCGGGGTGTGCGGCCCGGGCGAGGTCCGCCACCGCGTGCACATCGCCGACCACGTCCTCGAAGTCCTCGATCAGCACCCGCTCCCCGGCCGACCTGCCATGGCCTTGGTGATCGGGCCCGTACACGGCCGCCCCGTGCCCGGTGAGCACGGCCGCGAGCTCGTCGTACCGGCCCGCGTGCTCGCCGTATCCGTGCACCACCAGGGCCAGGTACCGGGGCGCCGGGTGCGGCCACTCGCGTACGGCGACCGGGCCGTGGGTGCCGTCGAGGATGTGCTCGCGGACGTGGTGCATGTCTCCTCCGGGTGTGTCGGTGAAGCTCCGGGGGGATCTTCCCAGCGGGCCGGGCGGAGGTCTATAGTCCAAAACTAGCAGTGCTAATTAAGTCCCCGTGTGGTCCGCCGATCGACAGTGCCGTCGATCGGTCGTAGGTCAGGAGTCGAAGCCGTGCGTCCCGTCCACTTCGCGGCCGCCCGCCGCACCCCCATCGGCAAGCTGCGCGGAGCCCTGTCCTCCGTCCGGCCCGACGACCTGGCGGCGACCGTGATCCGCCACCTGGTGGCCGAGGTGCCCGCCCTCGACCCGGCCCGGATCGACGACGTCTACTGGGGCGCGGCCAACCAGGCCGGCGAGGACAACCGCAACGTCGCCCGCATGGCCGCCCTGCTCGCCGGACTGCCCGACTCGGTGCCCGGCGCCACCGTCAACCGGCTGTGCGCCTCCGGCCTCGAAGCGGTCACCGCCGCCGCCCGCACCATCGCCGCCGGCGAGGCCGACATCGTGATCGCGGGCGGCTCCGAATCCATGAGCCGCGCCCCCTTCGTGCTGCCCCGGCCCGACGAGGCGCTGCCGCAGCGCATCGAGACCTACGACACCCGGCTCGGCTGGCGCCTGGTCAACCCGGCGATGAAGGACCTGCACGGCCTGCTGTCCATGGGCGAGACCGCCGAGGAGGTCGCCGAGCGGTACGGCATCTCCCGTGCCCGCCAGGACGAGTTCGCCCTGCGCAGCCACCAACTCGCATCCGCCGCCCGCAAGAACGGTCACTTCGACGACGAACTCCTGTCCGTGGAGCGGCCGGACGGCATCACGGTCGAGCAGGACGAGTGCGTCCGCGAGGACACCTCGCTGGAGAAGCTGTCCAGGCTGAAGCCGGTCTTCCGCCAGGGCGGCACGGTCACCGCGGGCAACGCGTCGCCGATGAACGACGGCGCGGCCGGGCTGCTCCTGGTCAGCGAGGAGGCACTGAACGAGCTGGGCCTGGAGTCCCTCGGCCGCTATGTCGCCGGCGCCTCCGCGGGCGTCCACCCCGACGTGATGGGCATCGGCCCGGTCCCCGCCACCCGCAAGGTCCTGGCCCGGGCCGGCTGGGACATCGCCGACCTCCAGGAGGCCGAGTTCAACGAGGCGTTCGCCGCCCAGGCGCTCGCCTGCGTCGACCAGCTGGGCATCGACCCCGACCTGGTCAACCCCACCGGCGGAGCCATCGCCCTCGGCCATCCCCTCGGCTGCTCGGGCGCCCGCATCCTGACGACGCTCCTGCACCGCATGCGCCGCACGGGCGCCGCGCGGGGGCTCGCGACCATGTGTGTGGGCGTGGGGCAGGGGAGTGCGGTGCTGGTCGAGCGGCACTAGCGCTTTTCCGACGGGGGGATCTGGTCAGTCGAGCCGCAGCAAGGAAACGGAGCAGCACTCCATGGCAACCCTGTCCGTCGCCGCCATCCTCGCCGAGAACGCCCGGCGTCGCCCTGAGAAGACGGCGCTCGTCGAAGGCGATCTGCGGCTGTCCTTCGCCCAGGTGTGGCACAGGTCCCTGGCCCGGGCCGGCGCGCTCACCGGGCTCGGAGTACGGCCGGGCGACCGGGTGGCGTTGATGGCCCCGAACACCGCCGAGTTCCCGGTCGCCTACTACGCGATCGCCGCGGCGGGCGGGGTGGTCGTCCCCGTGCACCTGCTGCTGTCGGCCGGCGAGGTCGAGCACGTGCTCCGGGACAGCGGGGCGACGCTGCTGCTCGTGCACCCGGCCCAGGCGGCGACCGGCCGGGCCGCCGCCGAGGCCACCGGCGTCAAAGTGGTCGTCCTGGGCGAGGAGTTCGACAAGCTCGCCGCCGACGCCGAGCCCCTGCCGTCGTACGTCACCCGCGCCGCCGACGACCCGGCGGTGATCTTCTACACGAGCGGGACGACCGGAGTGCCGAAGGGCGCCGTGCTCAGCCACTTCAACCTCGTGATGAACGCGACTGTCAACGCCTTCGACGCCAACGACATCCGTGCCGACGACATTGCCCTCGGCGCGCTGCCGCTGTTCCACGCCTTCGGCCAGACGGTGTCGCTCAACTCCACCTGGCGGGCGGGCGCCACGCTGGTGCTGCTGCCCCGCTTCGACGCGGCCCGCGCCATCGAGCTGATGGTGAAGGAGGGCGTGAACACCTTCCAAGGCGTGCCGACCATGTTCGTCGCCCTTGCCGCGGCCGCCCCGGACGCCGGCGCGCTGCCCGCCCTGCGCGTGTGCGTCTCGGGCGGGGCCTCGCTCCCGGTCGCCGTACTGGAGCGATTCGAGGAGGCGTTCGGGGCGAAGATCTACGAGGGGTACGGGCTGTCGGAGACCTCGCCGACGGCCACCGTCAACCAGCCGGTCTTCGGCACGAGAGCGGGCACGATCGGCCACCCGCTGTGGGGCATCGACGTGGAGATCGCCCGCGCCGAGGTGGAGGGCCGCATCGAACTGCTGCCGCCCGGCGAGCTCGGCGAGGTCGTCATCCGCGGCCACAACATCTTCTCCGGTTACCTCGGCCGGCCCGAGGCAACTGCGGAGGCTCTCGTCGACGGCTGGTTCCGCACCGGTGACCTCGGCACCAAGGACGAGCAGGGCTTCCTGAGGATCGTCGACCGCAAGAAGGACGTCATCATCCGCGGCGGCTACAACGTGTACCCGAGGGAGGTCGAGGAGGTGCTGATGCGCCACCCCGGCATCGCCCAGGTCGCGGTCATCGGCCTGCCCGACGAGCTGCACGGCGAGGAGGTCTGCGCCGTCGTCGTACCGGCGGCTGGCGCCGCGCCCGACGCCGCCGGGATCACCGAGTGGTCGAAGGAGCACCTCGGCCGGCACAAGTACCCGCGGCGCGTGGAGTTCACGGACGCGATGCCGCTCGGGCCCAGCATGAAGGTGCTCAAGCGGGAGCTGCGGGCGCAGTACGCGGAACGGTCATAGCGGGCGGCACGAACGGGTCATAGCAGGCTGAAGGGGTCGCGGCAGGGGCCACCTGGCGAGACGGTCCTTACGCCGGACGCTTGTCAGGACATAGTATCGGCCCCCGCATGAACACAATGACGCTCTGGCACATATCCGGCTGGGGGTTCGCGGCGCTCGCCTTCGCGGCCCTCCTCGTCGGCTTCTCCAAGACCGCGGTGAGCGGGGCCAACACGGTCAGCCTCGCCGTCTTCGCGGCGGTCCTGCCCGCCCGCGCCTCCACCGGCGTCCTGCTGCCCGTACTGATCGCCGGTGACGTCCTCGCCGTGCTCACCTACCGGCGGCACGCCCACTGGCCCACCCTGTGGCGGCTGTTCCCGGCCGTCGCGGCCGGGGTGGTGGTCGGCACGCTGTTCCTGATGTGGGCCGACGACGGGATCGTACGGATTTCGATCGGCGCGATCCTGCTGCTGATGGCGGGGGTGACGATGTGGCGGCGGCGCACGGCGGACGCCGGGGCGGCACCGGAGCAGGTCACCTCGCGCGCCGGCCGCGCGAAGGCCCGCTCGTACGGCGTGCTCGGCGGGTTCACCACAATGGTCGCCAACGCGGGCGGCCCGGTGATGTCGATGTACCTGCTGTCCGCCGGCTTCCGGAAGCTGGGCTTCCTCGGTACCTCGGCGTTCTTCTTCCTCATCGTGAACGTCTCGAAGGTGCCGTTCAGCGCGGGCCTGGGCCTGATCGACGGCCGTTCACTGCTCCTCGACGCGGCACTCGCCGTGTTCGTCGTCCCCGGTGCGCTGTTCGGAAAGTGGGCTGTGAAAAGGATCAACCAGCGACTCTTCGAACAGCTCGTGATCGCGGCGACGATCGTCGGCGGGGTGCAACTGCTACTGCGCTAGCCCCAGCAGCGCCGGGAGGTCCGCGAAGGAGTCCAGCACCTGGTCCGGTGTGCCGCTCGCGCCCTCCAGCGCTTCCTGCTGGAACTTCCCCGTGCGCACCAGCACCCCGGTGAGTCCCGCCCGTTGCGCCGCGAGCACGTCCGACTCCACGTCGTCGCCCACCATCAGCGCCTGCCCGGCGTCCACCCCCAGCCGGGCCAGCGCCGCCTCGAAGAACGCCCGGGACGGCTTGCCCGTCACCTCCGCCTCTGTGCGCGCGGCCCGCTCCAGCCCGAGCAGAAAGGCACCGGAGTCCAGCTGCAGCCCGGCGTCGGTCCGCCAGTACAGGTTCCGGTGCATGGCGACCAGCCGCGCACCCCGCTGGAGGAACCCGAACACCCGGTTGAGCGAGGCGTAGTCCAGCTCCGGCCCGGCACCGCCGAACACGACCACCTCGGGATCGTCGTCCACCAGGGTGACATCCCCGAGGTCCTCCGCGATGTCCCCGCTGTTGAGCAGCGCGCAGCGGGCGCCCGGGAAGTGCTCGGCCAGGTGCGCGGCGGTGACCGCGGGCGCGGTCAGGACGTCCTCGGCGCGCACGTCGAAACCGGCGCCGCTCAGCGTCTCGGCGATCGACGCCCTGGTCCGGGACGTCGTGTTGGTCACCAGCGCCACGCCGAGCCCCGCCGCGCGGATCGCGCGCAGCGCCTCCACCGCGCCCGGCAGCGGCTTCCAGGAGACGGTGAGAACGCCGTCGATATCGATCAGCACGCCACGCACGGAATCCATGACCTCCATGACCCAAGACCGTAGCGACCCGCCCGGCGGACCGTCCCGTACCACCTCGTACGCTCACCCCTATGCCCGCGCACGTCCTGATCCTCGGCGGCACCGCCGAGGCCCGCCGACTCGCCGCCGACCTCGCCGCCCGGCCCGGGATCCGGGTGACCACGTCGCTGGCCGGCCGGGTCGCGCGGCCGGGAGCGGTGGCGGGCGAGGTACGGATCGGTGGCTTCGGCGGTGCGCAGGGACTGGCAGACTGGCTGCGCACGCAGCACGTGGATGCCCTGGTCGACGCCACCCACCCCTTCGCCGAGGCGATCACGGCCAACGCGGCGCACGCGGCGGCGGCCACGGGAGTTCCCCTGGTCGTCCTGCGCCGTCCCGGCTGGCGACCGGGCCCCGGCGACCGCTGGTACGACGTCCCGTCCCTGGCCCGCGCCGCCGAGGCGCTGCCCGGCCTCGGCCACCGGGTGTTCCTCAGCACCGGACGGCTGGGCCTCGCCGCGTTCGCCCACCTGACGGATCTGCACTTCGTCGTACGGTCGGTCGACCCGCCCGAGCCGCCCATGCCGCCGGACACCGAACTGGTCCTCGCCCGCGGCCCGTTCACCGTCGCCGACGAGACGGAGCTGCTGCGCGCCCATCGCATCGAGGTGCTGGTGACCAAGGACAGCGGCGGCGAGGCCACGGCCGCGAAACTGACGGCGGCGCGTGAACTCGGCTTGCCCGTCGTCGTCGTACGGCGCCCCCCGTTCCCGCAGGGCGTGACGGCGGTGTCCGACGTGGCGGGCGTACTGGAGTGGCTCGGCCTCAGCCCTGAGCGAGGACCGACTTCCGGATCCGGTCGACGGTGCGCAGCACCTCGTCCCGGTTCCTGGCGGACTTGATCCACACCGGCAGCCGGGCGACCAGGGTCATCTTCTGCCCGGTGTCGTACCAAGGAGCGCGCTCGCGCAGATCGGCGGCGGCATAGCGGCGGATCAGGTCGAGGTGCCGCAGGTCGTACGCCCACAGCCGGCCGTGCCGGGTTTCCCGCTGGAGCCACAGACGGGTGCGGAAGTAGGGGTCCTCGGCGGGTCCCCCCGAGCCCGCCCACAGGCCGATGCCCCGGCCCGCCCACGTACGGGACACACCGCAGGAGCGGCAGACCAGACGCCGGGGCGCGAACAGCGGCCGTGCTTCGGGGTGCGGCTGCCGCTCGACGCGGGCGATGCGGTCACAGCGCGGGCAGTGGACCAGGACCGAGTCCAGGAAGTCGTACTCCGTGCTGCGTGGATCGCGGAAACGGACGGGAGAGCCGGACATGGCCCGAGTATGACCGGAGCCGGGTGCCCTGCTCACCCGGTTTTCGGCTTCATACGACCGCTTCCCCGGCCGGGGGCCGGCGCCGCTACTGATCCCCGGGGTTTCTGCGCAGCAGATACGTGTCCATGATCCAGCCCTTGCGCTCGCGTGCCTCGGCCCGCACCCGCTCGATGCGCGGACCGGCCTCGGCGATCGGGCCGGAGACGAGGAGCTCGTCCGGAGTGCCGATATAGGCCCCCCAGTAGATGTCGATGTCCTCCCCGGCGTACTCCCGGAAGGCCTGGTGCGCGTCCAGCATCACGACCACGTCGTCCACGCCCTCGGGGAAGCCCTCGGCCAGCCGCCGCCCGGTGGTGATCTGCACCGGCCGGGCCACCCGGTTCAGGCCTGTGCGATGCCGGGCGACCAGGGCGGAGACACTGCTGATGCCGGGTATGACGTCGTACTCGAACGCGACCGCGCCGCGCTCCAGCACCTCCTGCAGAATCCCGAGCGTGCTGTCGTACAACGCCGGATCCCCCCACACCAGGAAGGCGCCGGTGCCGTCCTCGTCCAGCTCCTCGGCGATCAGGCGCGCGTAGATCCCGGCGCGGGCGCTGCGCCAGTCCTCCACCGCCGGCGAGTACGCCGACCCGCCCGCCTTCCGGTCCCGCTCCGGGTCACGGGCCTCCACCACCCGGTACGAGCCCTCGGGCAGATGCGCGTCCAGCATGTCCCGGCGGAGCTGGGTGAGATCGCTCTTCACCTCGCCCTTGTCGAGCAGGAAGAACACATCCGTGCTCCGCAGCGCCTTGACCGCCTGCAGGGTCAGCTGGTCGGGGTCGCCCGCGCCGATACCGATGACATGAATCTTTCGCACGCCCCGAGTCTGCCGCATGCCACTGACAGCGGGTGCACCGCGTCCACACACCCTGCGACGGCACCGGTTTCGTCAGGAACGGAGCCGGGGCGCCTCGCCCTCCGCGTCCACGGGTCCGTCCCCGCTCTCCAACCGCCCCGCCAGCTCCCGCGCCCATCGGGTGAGCCCGGCGAGATCGATCCCGTACGGCCGGTCCTCGCCCTGCTCCGTCTCCCAGTCCGCGAGCGCCCCCGCGCCCCTCCGCAGCAGCCGTGCCCCGCCTACGGCGTTCCCGCGCGCCGCGTGCGTGAGGCCCACCGCCAGCTGGGCGAGGCCCCGCCACAGCGCGCGCTCCTCCTCGGGCCCCGACTTCCAGGCGTCCTCGAACACCTCGTGCGCATGGAACGGCTTCCCGGCGTCCAGCAGCGCCTGCGCCTCGGTGACCGTCTCCTGCGGCCGCCGTACGACACCCTCCGGCTGCCGGGGGACCCCCTCCGTGCCGTAGGCCAGCGGCCGGCCGAGCCCGTCCCGGGGCCGCGCACTGCGCGCCCGCCCCTGAGGGTCCCGGTCCCTGGCATCCGATGCGCCCGCGTTCGTCATACGACCGATTGTCCCCGGCTCACCCCGGGGCCCTCTTCGGCCCACCCCCGAAGGTGGGGTAAAGTGCTGTTCGCGCGATCAAGCGGGTCACCGCGAGTGAGCGCAACGGGACGTGGCGCAGCTTGGTAGCGCACTTGACTGGGGGTCAAGGGGTCGCAGGTTCAAATCCTGTCGTCCCGACTTGCGAGAGTCGTGGGTCAGGGGTGGTGTCGGAGCAGTCCGGTACCACCCCTTGATCATGTTCGGGCACCGGATCGCCCGGTGGTCAGGGCGATCACCGCGCCGGCCAGGAAGCGACCGCTGATGATCGAGCTGCCGCAGGCGTTCGTACACAGCACCGTCGAGCGCGAAGGAGAGCCGGGCAGGGCCTGGCTCTGCGCTCTGCCCGGGATCGTGGACGACCTGCTGCGGCGCTGGGGGTGCGTACGCGATGGTGACGTCCTGCACGGCGGCGTCGGACTGGTCGTCCCGGTGCGCCGGGCCGCGAGCGCGGACATCGCCATGCTGAAGGTGTCGTTCCCGCACCCCGGCAACGTGCACGAGCCGGACGCCCTCGCGGTCTGGCGTGGCCGGGGAGCCGTCCTGCTGCACGCACGGGACGACGAACGGTTCGCGATGCTGCTGGAGCACGCCCGCACCACGACCCTGGCACAGACGGCGGACGGCGACGAACTTCTCACGGTCGCCGGGCGGATCAACCGCCGCCTCGCGGTCCCCGCCCCGCCCGGTCTGCCCAGGCTGCGGGAGCGGGCCGACGCCTGGGAGGAGCAACTGCGCACGGACACGGCGAAGCTGCCGCACCGGCTGCCGCGGCACGTGGTGGACGCCGCCGTGGCGACCGCACGAACTGGGCCGCGGCCGGCCGGACACGCTCGTCCACGGTGATCTGCACGCCCGCAACATCCTGCGTGCCGACCGCGAGCCGTGGCTCGCGGTCGACCCCAAGGGGTACGCGGGCGACCCGGCGTACGACGGGGGCACGCTGCTGAAGACCTACGCGGTGCACCGGGCCACGGCCGGTGATCTGCCGAAGGACGTGCGGCGCGCTCTCGACGTGTTCGCCGAGGCCGCCGCGCTCGATCGCGAGCGCGTCCGGCGCTGGGCCCAACTGCACGCCGTTCAGGCCGCGTTCCACGGCCGTCGGCATGGATTCCGCAGGGCCCGCCAGGGGGTGCGGCTCGATCGGCTCATCGCCCTCGCCGACCACCTGGCGGTCCTGCTCACGGAAGTGGACTCCCGGTGAGGATCACCGCGGTTCCCGTACGACGGCGACCTCGCCCGGCGGGACCGTCACCGAGTCGTGCAGCTCCTTGCCGGTGAGGAGTTCCGTCGCCCCCGGTGCGATGGGCACCTCCGCGCCCTGCCCGGCGTGGTCGATGACGAACAGGTAGTCCGCCTCCGGGCCGCGCCGGCGGACCACCTCCACACCGGGCGGGGCCGTACGCACCGGTTCCACGCCCGCCTCGCCCCGGACCCGGTCCAGCAGCGCGGCCAGGGTGGCCGGGTCCGGAAGCGTGGCCAGGTACCAGGCGGCGCCGGTGCCGTGCGGGCGGCGGGTCACCGCGGGGACGCCGGACAGGGGGCCGTCGGCGTACGACGCGACCGCCTCGGCGCCCTCCAGTCGCAGGCGCTCCGACCACAGTGTGCCCGCCGCCCCGGCCGGCACCGCGCCGGACAGCGCGACCTGTTCGCCGGGCAGCAGCGGGAACGGTTCGTCCGAGCGGACGCCGAGCACCTCGCGGAACGCGCCCGGGTAACCGCCCAGCCGCACATGGGAGTTGTCGTCCACGGCCCCGCTGTGGAAGCCCATGGCGAGGGTGCCGCCGCGCTCGGCGAACGCCGAGAGGTTCGCCGCGCCTTCGTCGTCCACCAGGTACAGGCTGGGGACCAGGACCAGGCGGTAGGCGGACAGGTCCGTCTGCGGCCGTACGAAGTCCACCGCCACGCCCGACCGCCACAGCGGCTCGTACCAGGCCCGGACCAGGTCGGCGTAGCGCAGCTCGCCGCTGGGCTGCGAGGGCAGTTCGAGGGCCCAGCGGGCGTCCCAGTCCCAGACGATCGCCACCTCGGCCGGGGTCGTGCTGCCCCGCACCTCCGCCAACGCCCGCAGGTCCGCGCCCAGGCGGACCACGTCCCGCCAGATCCGGCTGTCGGTGCCCGCGTGCGGCACCATCGCCGAGTGCCACTGCTCGGCACCCGCCTTCGACTGCCGCCACTGGAAGTACGCGATGCCGTCCGCGCCGCGCGCCACGTGCGCGAGCGCGTTGCGGCGCAACTCTCCCGGTCTCTTCGCACGGTTGACGGGCTGCCAGTTCACCGCGCCGGTGGAGTGCTCCATGAGCAGCCAGGGGCCGCCCGCGAGGGAGCGGGTCAGGTCGCCGCTGAGCGCGATGTCGATCTCCGACGCCGGGTCGGTGGACATCAGGTAGTGGTCGTTGGAGACGATGTCCAGCTCCGGTGCCCAGCGCCAGTAGTCGAGCGCGTCGAAGTTGAACATCACCATGAAGTTGGTGGTCGCCGGGATCGACGGCGCCGCCGCCCGCAGTACGTCCCGTTCCGCCGTGCACAGCGACAGCAGTTCGTCGGAGCAGAACCGGCGCCAGTCCAGCTGGTGGGTCGGGTTGGGTACGGCGCCGGTGGCGCGCGGCGGCAGGATCTCCTCCCAGTCGTAGTACCACTGGCTCCAGAACCGTGTCCCCCAGGCGTCGTTGAGCGCCGCCAGGTCGTCGCCGTAGCGGGCCCGGAGCCAGCGGCGGAACGCGGCCGCGCTGGTGTCGCAGTAGCAGGCCGCGTTGTGGCAGCCGTACTCGTTGTGTACGTGCCACATGCGCACGGCTGGATGGGCCGCGTACCGCTCGGCGAGCGCGCCCGCGATGCGCAGCGCGGCCTCGCGGTAGGCGGGGGAGGACGGGCAGAAGGTCTGCCGGCTGCCGTAGGAGAGGGTGCGGCCGTCGCGGTCGACCGGCAGCGCCTCCGGGTGGGCGCGGAAGAACCACGCCGGAGGCGCCGCCGTGGGCGTGGCCAGATCGGCGGCGATGCCGTTCTCGTGCAGCAGGCCGAGGACCTTGTCCAGGCGCGAGAAGTCGTAGACGCCCTCGGCCGGCTCCAGCAGCGCCCAGGAGAAGATGCCGACGCTGACCAGGTTCACCCCGGCCTCGCGCATCAGGCGCATGTCCTCGGCCCACACCTCCTCGGGCCACTGCTCGGGGTTGTAGTCGCCGCCGTAGGCGAGGCCGGGGACGGACAGGGTGCGCTTCACGTCGTTCTCTTTCACGTGCGGGCGTCTCAGCCCTTGTTGGAGCCCAGGGTCAGGCCGCTGACGAACTGACGCTGGAGCGCGAAGTACACGACCAGGGTCGGGATCGCGGTCAGCAGCGAGCCCGCGGCCACCAGGTTGGGGTCGGTGAAGTACTGGCCGGAGAGGTTGTTCAGGGCCGAGGTGATCGGCATGTTCTGGCCGGTCGAGATCAGCACCAGCGCCCAGAAGAAATCGTTGTAGATCCAGATCGACAGCAGGGTCGCCAGGGCTGCCATCGCCGGCTTGCACAGCGGCAGCGTGATCTGCCAGTACAGCCGCCACACCGAGGCGCCGTCGACCAGCGCGGCCTCCGTCAGCTCGTGCGGCAGCGAGCGCATGTAGTTGCTCAGCACGAACGCGCAGAACCCGGACTGGAACGCCACATGGATGAGGACCAGGCCGAGCGCGGAGTCGTACAGCTTGCCGCTCTGGGTGATACCCGGCAGGTTCGTCAGCAGGTACAGCCGGTACAGCGGGGTGATGATGACCTGCTGCGGCAGCAGGTTGCCGGCCGTGAAGACCAGCAACAGGGCGAGGTTCAGACGGAAGTCGAACCGGGCGACGTAGAACGCCACGCAGGAGGACAGGAACAGCGTCAGCAGCACGGCCGGGATCGCGATGACCAGCGTGTTGCCGAAGTAGTGCAGCATGTCCGACTGCTGATACGCGTTCGTGAAGTTCTCGAACGTCAGCTTGCTCGGCCAGGAGACGTAACCCTTGGCGCTGGTCTCGCTGTACGGCCGCATGGCCGAGAAGATCGCCCACAGCAGCGGCGCAAGCCACGCCAGCGCCGTGCCGGCGAGGAAGACGTGCAGCAGGACACGGGCCGGGCGGATCGGGGCGCGCCGCTTCAGCGGCAGAGTGGTGCTGCTCATGCGCGCCGCTCCTTCCGGAAGGTGGCGATCAGATACGGGATGATCACCGCGAGGGAGATCACCAGCAGGACGACGGCGATGGCGGAGCCGTAACCGATGCGGCTGGACTCGCCGATGATGTTGTTGGTGACCAGGATCGACAGCAACTCCGTGCCCTGGGCGCCCTTGTTGAAGACGAAGACCAGGTCGAAGGCGCGCAGTGCCTCGATGATCGTGACGACCAGCACGACCGTGTTGGTCGGGCGCAGGGTCGGGAAGATGACGCTCTTGAACGTCTGCCACTCGTTGGCGCCGTCCAGCGCTGAGGCCTCCCTGAGGGAGGGGTCGACGCTCTTCAGGCCTGCCAGGTACAGGATCATCATGTACCCGGTGTGCCGCCAGGACGCGGCGATGAGGACCGCCCACAGATTGAGGTGCGGGTCGCCGATCCAGTCGATGTAGTGGCCCGGCTTGTTGGCGCCGATGATGCTGTTGATCAGGCCCGTGTCCGGGTTGTAGATCAGCTGCCAGACGAAGCCGATGCAGGCCATCGAGATGACGACCGGCAGGAAGAAGGCGGTCTGGTAGATCCGGCTGAAGCGGATCCGCTTGTCCAGCTGCACGGCCAGGAAGAGGCCGAACGGCGTCGGGATCAGGATCAGTACGACGAACCAGATGATGTTGTGCTGGACGGCGGGCCAGAACTGCGGGTTGTCGTTGAAGAGTTGCTTGAAGTTGTCCAGGCCCACCCACTTGATCGAGTCGAACCCGATGCCGTCCCAGGTGGTGAAGGCGAGGAAGATCGAGGCGATGGCCGTGACCCACACCAGGAGCACGTGCAGGATCGTCGGCACGCCCGCCATCAGGGCGAGCGTGAACCGGTCACGGCGGGTCAGCAGGCGGCGATGGCCGTGCGTGGCCCGCGTGCGCGCGGGCGAGGCGCCCGGAGGCGGCACGGCGGCCGCCTCCGGGGACTTCGTGGTCGTATCGGTCGTCATCGGGCCGCTCACTGGGACGCGAAGATGGTCTTCTTCTGGCGCTCGATGGACGACAGCAGGCTGTCCACGCCCTTCGGGTTCTGCAGGAACTTCTGCAGGCCGGGCTGCATCACCGTGGAGGTGAAGTCGGGCCGGGAGTCGCGGTCCATGAACTGGGTGAGGTTCTTGGCGTTGCCGATCATTTCGAACGCCTTCTTCTGCAGCGCCGAGTACGCGGAGGTGCTGGCCTTGTTCGATGCGGCGACCACGCTCGGGTCCGTCTTGAGGTACATCTCCTCGGCAGCCGGACTGCCCAGGTACTCCAGAAGCTTCACGACACCGTCGTGGTTCTTCGGGGACTTGCTCACCATGAAGCCGTCGGTGGGCGCCTCGACCGTCTCCTGGCCGTACGCGGAGTTGATCTCCGGGAAGGGGAAGAAGTCGAGGTCGTCGAGGTCGGCCTTGTTGGTGAACTGCTGGGCCACGAACGAACCGAGGAGGTACATGCCGGCCTTCTTGGACACCAGCGTCTGCGCGGCGTCCTCCCAGGTACGGCCCATGAAGCCGTCCTGGTGGTAGGGGAGGAGCTCGCTCCAGTGGTCGAAGACTGCCTTCACCTTGGGGTCGGTCCAGGCCGCCTTGCCCGCCATCAGCTGGACGTGGAAGTCGTAGCCGTTGAGGCGGAAGTTGATCTGGTCGAAGGTGCCCATCGCCGGCCAGGCGTCCTTGTCGCCGAAGGCGATCGGGACCAGGCCGTCCTTCTTCATCTGCTTGCACAGGGCGACCAACTGGTCCCAGGTGGTGGGGACCTGGTAGCCGTGCTGCTGGAAGACGCTCTTGCGGTAGAAGATCGCCCAGGGGTACGTCGTCAGCGGCACGAAGTAGTACTTGCCGTCCTGGCCCTTGCTGAGCTTCTTCATCGCGTCCGGGAAGTTGTCCCCGATCTTCGCCCACACGTCGTCGATCGGCGAGGCCAGCCCCTTCGCCGCGAAGAACTGCATGCGGTAGCCCGCGAACCAGTTGAACACGTCGTCCGGCGTGCCCTGCAGATACGAGTTGATCTGCTCCTGGAAGGTGTTGTGGTCCTTGGTGTTCACATCGACCGTGATGCCGGACTGCTTCTTGAAGTCGGCGTACACGGCCGCGAAGGCCTTCTTCGGCACGGCGTCCGAGGCGTTGGAGCCGAGGGTGACGGTCTTCGGGTCCGAGGCGGAACCGCTGCCTCCGCAGGCGGACAGCAGGGGTATGCCGGCACCGGCGAGCAGCGCGGCACTGCCTGCTCCGCGCAGCACGGAACGGCGGCTGGGACCCGGGACGGAGAGACCGGAGGGGGAGAGGCGCATGGCGGCTCCTGAGGAATACAGGGCTCGGTCAAGGGGATGAGCCGATCACCGAAAGGTCGTCGAAACCGATCAGAAACCAACTCGACCGAACATCGTGGGCGTAATAACAGCCCCATGTCCGCTCATGAGTCAATAGGTCGGCCCCTCCTGAGCTGTCTCTTGCCCGAAACGTAATCGTCACTGTTACCTGCGTGTTCACCGGGGTGCAGAGCCGACAGCCCCCACGGCACGGGCGGCCGAGGGGGCTGTGTGAACACGGGTGATTCCGCTTCGGGTGCTGACCAGCGGTTCGGGTCCGGGTTGGCAGTTCAGGTACGGACCAGTAGCTGGAAGTCGAAGGCGTACCGCGACGCCCGGTACACATGGCTGCCGTACTCCACCGGGCGGCCCGTGACGTCATACGCGGTGCGCCGCATGGTGAGCAGGGCCGCACCCTCCTTCTCGTCCAGCAGGGCGCCCTCCCCGGCCGTCGCGCTGCGGGCGCCGACGGACTGGCGGGCGCTGTGCAGGACGATTCCGGCAGACCGCATCATGCGGTACAGACCCGTCGACTCCAGTTGCTGGGTGGGGAGTTCGAGAAGTGAGGCGGGCAGGTGGTTGCACAGGAACGCCACCGGCCGGCCGTGGGTGCAGCGCAGCCGCTCCAGGACGGTGACCTCGGCGCCCTCCGCGAGCCCGAGCGCGGCCGCCACCTCCGCGCTCGCCGGGACCCGTTCGTTGCGCAGCACCCGGGTGGTCGGGCCCTGGCCGGCCGACTCCAGGTCGTCGTAGAGGCTGCTGAGCTCCAGCGGCCGTCTGACCTTGCTGTGCACGACCTGCGTGCCCACCCCGCGGCGACGTACCAGCAGTCCCTTGTCGACCAGGGACTGGATCGCCTGGCGCACGGTGGGGCGGGACAGTCCGAGGCGTACGGAGAGGTCGACCTCGTTGCCCAGGAGGTTGCCCGGGGCCAGCACGCCGTGTTCGATGGCCGCCTCCAACTGCTGGGCGAGCTGGTAGTACAGCGGCACCGGGCTGGTGCGGTCCAGGGCGAAGCTGAGGGAGTCGACCGCGCGATCACCCGGTGCCGTTCGCTGCGGGGTGCGGTGTACTGGGCTCATGTCTCTCAGGTGTAGGTCCCGGAAGCCTGGAGTGTCAATGGTTTGTACTTACATTCGAACCTACTTCTGAAATGATGTCTTAACAAAGTATTGACAGCAGGCGCCCCAGGGACTTGGATCGCGTCCCAACGCAACAGCGTCCCTTCCCCCGTCGCACGCACAGTGAGGTGCAGGAAAGATGGACCGCTCTTCCCCCTCCCGCTCCCGGAGACTCGTCCCGGTCGTGGCGGTTGCCGCCGCGGCGGCCCTGACCCTCGCCGGCTGCGCCAGCAGCCACGGCGGCAAGAAGGCCGAGGAGGCGGCCCAGAACGCCTCGGCGGGCAAGGCCAACACCCCGCGCATGACCGTCGCCCTGGTCACGCACCAGGCGCCCGGTGACACCTTCTGGGACACCGTCCGCAAGGGCGCCGAGGCCGCCGCCGCCAAGGACAACGTCAAGCTCGTCTACTCCGCCGACCCCAACGCCGGCAACCAGGCGAACCTGGTGCAGAACGCGATCGACCAGAAGGTCGACGGCATCGCGGTCACCCTGGCCAAGCCGGACGCGATGAAGAGCGTCATCGGCAAGGCGGAGCAGTCCGGCATACCCGTGGTGGGCCTGAACTCGGGTCTGAGCGACTGGAAGAGGCTCGGGCTGCTGGAGTTCTTCGGGCAGGACGAGAGCGTGGCGGGCGAGGCGTTCGGCGACAAGCTGAACACCACCGGCGCCAAGAAGGTCGTCTGTGTCATCCAGGAGCAGGGCAACGTGGGCCTCACCCAGCGCTGCGACGGGGTGAAGAAGACGTTCAAGGGCACCACTGAGACGCTGTATGTGAACGGCACCGACATGCCGTCCGTGAAGTCGACCATCACGGCCAAGCTGAAGCAGGACAGCTCCATCGACACGGTCGTCACCCTCGGCGCGCCCTTCGCCCTCACAGCGGTGCAGTCGGTGGGCGACGCGGGCAGCAAGGCCAAGGTGGCCACCTTCGACCTGAACAAAGACCTGGTGAAGGCCGTTCAGAGCGGCTCGATCGAGTTCGCCGTCGACCAGCAGCCCTACCTGCAGGGCTACCTGGCGGTCGACGCGCTGTGGCTCTACAAGAACAACGGCAACTACAGCGGCGGCGGGGTCCAGCCGGTGCTGACCGGCCCGGCCTTCGTCGACAAGTCCAACGTCGACAAGGTCGCCGAGTTCGCCGCGAAGGGCACCCGGTGATGAGCATGGCCCAGCAGGCTGAACCGGCCCTCGGCAGGCCGCCGGCGTCCGGCCCCGAGCAGAGCGACGGCCGCACCGCACGCCGCCCGCTGGCGCTGCGGCTGCTGGCCCGCCCCGAGGTGGGCGTCTTCCTCGGCGCCGCCGCCGTACTGGTCTTCTTCCTGATCGTCGCGCCCTCGGTCCGCCAGGGCAGCTCGATGGCGACGATCCTGTACCAGTCCTCGACCATCGGGATCATGGCCCTGCCGGTCGCCCTGCTGATGATCGGCGGCGAGTTCGACCTCTCCGCGGGCGTCGCCGTGATCACCTCCGCGCTGACCGCGGCCATGCTCAGCTACCAACTGACCCTGAACGTGTGGACCGGCGTGATCGTCGCCCTGGTCGTCTCGCTCGCGGTCGGGTTCTTCAACGGCTGGATGGTGGTCAAGACGGGCCTGCCCAGCTTTCTGATCACCCTGGGCACCTTCCTGATCCTGCAGGGCGTGAACCTGGCCGTGACCAAGCTGGTCACCGGCAACGTCGCCACCGACGACATCAGCGACATGGACGGCTTCGACCAGGCGAGAAAGGTCTTCGCCTCGTCCTTCGACGTCGGCGGGGTGCAGGTGAAGATCACCGTGGTGTGGTGGCTGGTGTACGCCGCGATCGCGACCTGGGTGCTGCTGCGCACCAAGTACGGCAACTGGGTCTTCGCCGTCGGCGGCAACAAGGAGTCCGCGCGGGCCGTCGGTGTCCCGGTGGCCTTCACCAAGATCTCGCTGTTCATGCTGGTCGGTTTCGGCGCCTGGTTCATCGGCATGCACCAGCTGTTCTCCTTCAACACCGTGCAGTCCGGTGAGGGCGTGGGCCAGGAGCTGATCTACATCGCGGCGGCGGTGATCGGCGGCTGTCTGCTCACCGGTGGCGCGGGTTCGGCGATCGGCCCGGTCTTCGGGGCGTTCATGTTCGGCATGGTCAACCAGGGCATCGTGTACGCCGGCTGGAACCCGGACTGGTTCAAGGCCTTCCTGGGCGTGATGCTGCTCGGCGCCGTCCTGATCAATCTGTGGGTCCAGCGCACGGCGACCCGGAGGTAACCGATGAACGACAACAAGACCCACGGCACCGTCGTCCAGGACGCGCCGCCCGCCGCGGAGGGGCTGCTGGTCGAGCTGCGCGGGGCGGGCAAGTCCTACGGCAACATCCGCGCCCTGCACGGCGTCGACCTCAAGGTCCACGCCGGTGAGGTCACCTGCGTCCTGGGCGACAACGGCGCCGGCAAGTCCACCCTCATCAAGATCATCTCCGGGCTGCACCAGCACACCGAGGGCGAGTTCCTCGTCGACGGGCGACCGGTGCGCTTCTCCACCCCGCGCGAGGCCCTGGACAGGGGCATTGCGGCGGTCTACCAGGACCTGGCCACCGTGCCGCTGATGCCGGTGTGGCGCAACTTCTTCCTCGGCTCCGAGATGACACGCGGTCCCTGGCCCCTCCGGCGCCTCGACATCGCGCGGATGAAGAAGACCGCGGACGAGGAACTGCGCCACATGGGCATCGTCCTGGACGACCTGGAACAGCCCATCGGCACCCTCTCCGGCGGCCAGCGCCAGTGCGTGGCCATCGCCCGCGCCGTCTACTTCGGCGCCCGCGTCCTCATCCTCGACGAGCCCACCGCCGCCCTCGGCGTCAAACAGTCCGGCGTGGTGCTCAAGTACATCGCCGCCGCCCGCGACCGCGGCCTCGGCGTCATCTTCATCACCCACAACCCCCACCACGCCTACATGGTCGGCGACCACTTCAGCGTCCTGCGCCTGGGCACCCTGGAACTGTCCGCCTCCCGCGCCGAGGTCAGCCTGGAGGAACTGACCAACCACATGGCCGGCGGCGCCGAACTCGCCGCCCTCAAGCACGAACTGGCCCAGGTACGCGGCGTCGACACCGAGGAACTCCCCGAGGAGAGCGACCTGACCGCACCCGTCGCGCCCTCTGCGGAAGGAACCCCCTGACCATGGCCACCCCCACCCCGCTGGACCGTATCCGGGTCGGCTCGGCCCCCGACTCCTGGGGCGTCTGGTTCCCCGACGACCCGCGGCAGGTGCCCTGGGAACGCTTCCTGGACGAAGTGTCCGAGGCCGGCTACGAGTGGATCGAACTCGGCCCCTACGGCTACCTCCCGACCGACCCCGCGCGGCTCAGGGACGAGGTGGCCCGGCGGAACCTGAAGGTCTCGGCGGGCACGGTCTTCACCGGGATGCACCGCGGCCCGTCCGTCTGGGCCAAGACCTGGGCGCACGTCAGCCAGGTCGCCGCGCTCACCCAGGCGATGGGCGCGCGGCACCTGGTGGTCATCCCGTCCTTCTGGCGGGACGACAAGACCGCCGAGATCCTGGAGCCGCCGGAGCTGACCGCCGAGCAGTGGGCGCACCTGACCAAGGGCATGGAGCGGCTCGGCCACGAGGTCAAGGAGACGTACGGCCTGGACATCGTGGTCCACCCGCACGCCGACACCCACATCGACACCGAGGACCACGTCGAGCGCTTCCTGGACTCCACCGACACCGAGCTGGTCAACCTGTGCCTGGACACCGGGCACTACGCCTACTGCGGCGGGGACAGCGTCAAGCTCATCGAGACCTACGGCGAGCGCATCGGCTATCTGCACCTCAAGCAGGTCGACCCGGACGTTCTCGCCGAGGTGATCGCCGGCGAGGTGCCGTTCGGACCGGCGGTGCAGCGCGGGGTGATGTGCGAACCGCCGTCCGGCGTGCCCGAGTTGGGGCCGGTACTGGAGGCCGCGCAGCGGCTCGGCGTTGAGCTGTTCGCGATCGTCGAGCAGGACATGTATCCGTGTGAGCCGGACAAGCCCCTGCCGATCGCGGTGCGGACGCGGCGGTTCCTGCGGTCCTGCGGGGCCTGAGGCGGTTTCCTTCGGCACCGGGCTCACGTCGTGGGGCCCGGTTCCTGCGTACCGGCAACGGATTCGGCCAGGATGCGGCCGGGAACAACCGGGGGCACGCGGCCGTTGTCGGGACGACGGGGGATGCCCGCGGAGACGGGAGGACGAGATGACCAAGGCCAGTGAACCCCGGGAGATCGCGCAGGACACCATCGACGCGGCGGTGCTCCGCCGCACCCGCTTCGGCTCGCTGCCGGAGCGGATACGCCCGGAGGACACGGTCGAGACCAAGCCGGCCACGGTGCCGGACCCGGCGCGGGACACGTACAACCCGGACGAGTGGCTGATCCGCTACTGCGGCTGAGACACGGATACGGCGCCGGGCGCAAGCCCGGCGCCGTCCGGTTGCCTCAGACCTGTCGCACCTCGGCGATGGTCACCGGCCGGTGCTCGCGCAGCGACAGGGTGCAGGCCTCCGCGACCCAGCCCGCCTCCAGGGCGTCCTCGACGGTGCAGGGGGAGGGGCGGGTGCCGGCGACGACCTCGGTGAACGCGGAGAGTTCAGCGCGGTAGGCGTCCGTGAACCGGTCCATGAAGAAGTCGTGCGGGGTGCCGGACGGGAAGGTCACACCGGGTTCGACCGAGCGCAGCGGGAGCTTGTCGTCCAGGCCGACGGCGATGGAGTCGGCGAAGCCGTGGAGCTCCATGCGGACGTCGTAACCCCGGGCATTGTGGCGGGAGTTGGAAACCACAGCGATGGTGCCGTCGTCCAGGGTGAGGATCGCGCCGGTGGTGTCGGCGTCGCCCGCCGCCTCGATGTAGTCGGCGCCCCGGTTGCCGCCGACCGCGTACACCTCGGTGACCTCGCGGCCCGTCACCCAGCGGATGATGTCGAAGTCGTGCACCGAACAGTCCCGGAAGATGCCACCGGAGGCGGCGATGTACGCGGCCGGCGGTGGCGCCGGATCCAGGGTCGTGGAGCGGACCGTGTGCAGCTTGCCCAGCTCGCCCGCCTGAACGGCGGCGCGCGCGGCGGTGAAGCCCGCGTCGAAGCGGCGGTTGTAGCCGATCTGGATCGGCACCTCGCTGTCGCGCACGGCCTTCAGCACCTCGACGCCCTCGTTCATCGTCTTCGCGACGGGCTTTTCGCAGAAGACCGGGACTCCGGCCTCGACGCCGGCCAGGATCAGGGCGGGGTGGGCGTCGGTCGCGGCCGCCACCACGATGCCGTCCACGCCGGCGGCCAGCAGCGCCTCCGGCGAGTCCACGACTTCGGCGCCGAACCGCTCGGCGGCGGCCTTGGCGGCGTCCGCGAACGGGTCGGTGACGACGAGCGACTCGACGGCGTCCAGTCCGGAGAGGGTCTCGGCGTGGAAGGCGCCGATGCGGCCGAGGCCGAGGATTCCGATGCGCATGGTGCTCCTTGTGTACGAATGTTCCGTCAGGGAAGTCAGTCGAGTCCGCCGAGAACGTTCTGGTCCCAGTCGATCACCGACCCCGTGACCACCCCCGACCGGTCGGACAGCAGGAAGACCACGAAGTCGGCGATCTCCTCCGGTTGGCCCAGCTTGCCCATCGGCAGCTTCGCCGCGGCCTGCTCGCACCAGTCGTCGCCGGCCCCATGGAAGGCGCGCTGGGTGGCGTCCTCGCCCTCCGTCGCGGTCCAGCCGATGTTCAGGCCGTTGATCCGGATCCGGTCCCAGCGATGGGCGTGCGCGGCGTTGCGGGTCAGGCCCACGAGGCCGGCCTTGGCGGCGACGTACGGCGCCAGGAACGGCTGGCCCCCGTGCGCCGACGAGGTGATGATGTTGACGATCGTGCCGGGCGCCTTGCGGGCCACCATGTCGGCGACCGCCGCCTGCATCGCGAAGAACGGCCCCTTGAGGTTGATCGCGATGTGCGCGTCGAACAGCTCCGGGGTCGTGTCCAGCAGCGTGCCCCGGGAGGTCAGGCCGGCGGAGTTCACCAGGCAGTCGATGCGGCCGTAGGCGTCCACCACCTCGGCGACCGCCGCCCTGGCCTGCTCGGCGTCCGCCAGATCGGCACGCACGAACCTCGCTTTGCCCCCGGCCGAGGCCAGTTCGGCGACCAGCGCCTCACCCGGCTGGGTACGGCGGCCGGTGACCGCCACCACGGCGCCCTCCCGGACGGCCGCTCGCGCGATCGCGGCACCCACCCCCTGGCTGCCGCCGTTGACCAGGACGATCTTCTCCCGGAGGAGTCCGTCGAGAAGTCCCATGACCTGCCCCGCCCTTCCTCAGCTCTCTCGTCGTTCGGCAGCGGCCCGCAGCTCCGCACGGAGCCGCTCCGGGGCCCACCCCTCGCGCACCGCCCGCCGCAGCAGGTCCGCCTGCGCCGGCGGGGCCAGACCGTCGACCGGTGGGTCGCTGTCCAGGTTGGTCGGGAAGGGATAGCCCTCGGCGCTCGCCGCGATCACGTTCTCCAGCCACTCCTCGCCGGCACCTTGGGCCGCCCGCCGAAGCAGCACCGGGAACACCGCGTTCGCCACCGCCTCCCGGTCCACCGTCTCCATCGCGCGCCCGAGGGCCGAGGACACCTGGAGCAGATTTGCCGTGCGCCGCACGTCCGCCGTGCGGTTGGTGCCGGCGGCGTGGAAGAGCGCCGGATTGAAGAAGGCCGCGTCGCCCTTGGCGAGCGGGAGTTGCACGTGGTTCCCCTCGAAGTACGCCTGGAACTCCGGGAGCCGCCAGGCCAGATAGCCCGGCTCGTACCGCTGCGAGTACGGCAGATTGAGCGTCGGGCCCGATTCCACCGGCATGTCGCAGTGGGCGACCGCGCCCTGGAGGGTGAGCACCGGGGAGAGCCGGTGCACATGCGCCGGGTAGGCGGCAGCGGCCGCGTTGCTCAGGAAGCCGAGGTGGTAGTCACGGTGCGCGGTCTGTCCCACGCCACCTGGGTTGACCACGTTGACCTGCGAGGTCACCTGGTAGCCGGGGCCCAGCCAGGCCGCGGAGACCAGGGCCAGTACGTCGTTCGCGTAGTAGTCGGCGAACGCCTCCGCGTCGTACAGGGCCGTCTTCTCCAGCGCGTTCCACACCCGGTCGTTGGCGCCCGGCTTCGCGAAGTGGTCGCCGGCGGTGGCCCCGGAGGCCCGCTGCTCGGCGATCAGCGCCTCGAACACGGCCGTGACCCGGTCGACGACCGCCGGGTCCGGGTAGGCACCCTGGACGACGACGATGCCGGGACCGTCGGCGAACGCCCGCACCAGCTCGGCCCGCAGCGCGTCCCGGCCCCCGGTGGCGCGCAGCCGCTCACCCTCGTAGACCAGGACGTTCTCCGTCACCGAGGCGGCGTGCGGGTAGTCCGCGAGGCGGGTCGTCCGGTCGATCAGGGCGCGGAAGGCGTCCAGGTCGCAGTCCTGCTCGGACAGCCAGGCACGTCCTGGCACGGAGACGACGGACATCGGTGTCCTTTCGATCACGGCTTTCGGCCACGGCGACGACGCGATCCTGTCATTCTTGTCATGACAAACCCCTCGAACAATCAGCAGCCGGCCATCAAAAACCCCTCAAGGAGCAGGCCCATGGGCCACCCGTTCCCGATCCGGGAGATCGCACGTCAGGCGGGTCTCAGCGAGGCCACGGTGGACCGTGTGCTGAACCGCAGGGGAGGGGTGCGCGAGAGCACCGCGCAGGAGGTGCACCGGGCCATCGCCGACCTCGACCGGCAGCGCACCCAGGTGCGGCTGGTCGGCCGTACCTTCATGCTCGACATCGTGGTGCAGGCGCCGGAGCGGTTCAGCACCGCCGTACGCGCCGCCCTGGAGGCCGAACTGCCGTCCCTGCACCCGGCCGTGGTGCGCTCACGCTTCCACTTCCGTGAGACCGGTCCGGCCGCCGAGCAGGTCAGGACGCTGGACCGGATCGCCCGGCGCGGCTCCCAGGGCGTGATCCTCAAGGCGCCGGACGTCCCCGAGGTCACCGCCGCCGTGGGGCGGCTCACCGCGGCCGGCATCCCGGTCGTCACCCTGGTCACCGACCTGCCCGCCAGCGGCCGGATCGGCTACGTCGGCAGCGACAACCGGGCCGCCGGTGCCACCGCCGCCTATCTGATGGGACAGTGGCTCGGCGACCGGCCCGGCCATGTCCTCACCAGCCTGAGCAGCGGTTTCTTCCGCAACGAGGAGGAGCGCGAGATGGGGTTCCGCAGCGTGATGCGGGCCCGGCATCCCGAGCGCACCCTGGTGGAGATCGCCGAGGGGCAGGGCCTGGACGCCACCCAGTACGACCTGGTCCGCGCCGCCCTGCAACGGGACCCGGAGATCCGGGCCGTGTACTCCATCGGCGGCGGCAACAACGCCACCCTGCGCGCCTTCGCCGACCTCGGCCGGGCCTGCGCGGTGTTCATCGCCCACGACCTCGACCACGACAACACGCGACTGCTGCGCGAGCACCGGCTGTCCGCCGTGCTCCACCACGACCTGCGCCAGGACATGCGGGAGGCCTGCCACCTCGTGATGCGGGCGCACGGGGCGCTGCCTCCGGCCGGCGCGGCGCTGCCGTCCGCGATCCAGGTCGTCACGCCGTACAACATGCCTGCGCCGACAGCCGAGTGAAGGGGGCGATCCGGTGACCCGCACCGAGCACGTGGAGATCGAGGGCACACCGATGGTGGCGACCCTCGTACCGGGCGGCGAGATCGGTCTGCTGGCCCTGCACGGCAGCAACGAAGGGGGTACGGCCGAACTCGCGGACCTCGTGGCCCGCCGCTGCGGCGCCACCAGCCTCGTCTTCACCCAGCCGGGGGTACGGCAGCCCGTGCACATCCCGTCCGCGCGCATGGCGGCCGACCACTGCGTGCTGCTGCGGGAGTTCCTGGAGCGGGTCTCCGTCACCGTCTCCCTGCACGGCCACATGCGGTCCGAGGCATCGCACACCGTCTTCCTCGGCGGCGGCAACCGGGCCGCGGCCCGTGTCCTCGCCGAGGCACTGGCCGCCGAGGCCCCGCAGTTCCCGGCCGTCACCGACCTGGCGGCCATCCCGGCCGACCTGCGCGGCGTGCATCCCAGGAACCCGGTCAACCTGAGCCGCCTGGGCGGGGTCCAGGTGGAACTGCCGCTCCTGGCCCGCACGAGCGGGGGAGCGGACATTCCGCCGGGGGTGGTGGCCGAGGCGCTGACCGCTGGAGTCAGGAGGCTGAGCGGGCAGGCGCCCCGAGCGGTCGCGCCCCAAAGGGGCGCCGGGAACTGCTCGACCAGCCACGACGGCGCGGCAGACGCATGACGGCACACTGCGGCACCCGCGACCGCGACCGCGCCTCACAGATTGATCGCGTAAGCCTTGCGCAGCGTCTCGTGCACGGTCCACGTCGTACGATCGCCCGCGCGCAGCACCGCCATGTCGCCCGGCCCCACCGTCAGCGTCGGCCCGTCCTCGACCTCGATCGTCGCCGAACCGCTGATCACGACGAACAGTTCGTCCGCCTCCGTGTCGGTGACCACGCCCGGCGTGATCTGCCAGATCCCACGGATCTGGCGGCCGTCCGGGGACTCCCAGAGCACCTTCCCGGTGACCTCCGGGTCGCCGGAGACGATCTGCTGCGGGTCGAGGGGCTCGGGTTGGAGGTCGGCGTCGGGGATGTGGAGGGCGAAACTGTGCGTCATGCGGCGAGCCTAGCCAGCGCCGGCCTGTGCCGAAGTCGACAGAGTGTGGGGCATCGGGGCTGGTGGGAGGACACTTCGTCGGTCCGTGCGGACTGGCGGGGCGGCGCGGCACGGGTGATCGTGGGGGACATGGCTGACTCCACGGCGGTCGGCGCGGCACAGCCCCGGCGGCAGAGCACACGCGAGGCCGTCCTGTTCGGGGGTGTGTACGGCGCCGTGCTCGCCAGCTCGCTGGTGGCGGCGCTCACCCAGTACGGGCACACATCGGCGAAGGTCCGTGGCTATGACGCCGCCTGGGTGCTGGTGACCGCGCTCGCCTCCGCCCTCGCCCACGGCTACGCCCACTACATCGCCGAACGCACTCCGCACCGCCGCTGGGACGTGCTGCGCTCGATGTCGGGGGAGTGGCCGCTGGTCGTGGCCGTGCTGCCCACGGTCTTCCTGCTGGTGGGCGCCTACTGGCACTGGTGGCCGGCGAAGGGCGTCGAATACGTGGCGTTCGCGCTCAACACCCTGATCCTGTTCGCCCTCGGCCTCCTCACCGCCCGCTGGTCGGGGCGGAGTTGGCCGATGGCGGTCCTCATGGGACTCGGGGACGCGCTGCTCGGCCTGATCGTGGTGGTGGCGAACGCGCTGATCAAATAGGGCACGTCTCAGGCGTGCGGCGGCCGGACCTTCCCAGGCGCACGGCGGACCGCGCGGCCAGCCCCCGCGGCGGCGCGTGTGCGGTGCTGCCCGCGGTTCATCGGCGATCCCCGCGGCCGGCGGTCCGCACCCCGTCCAGCGCGATGGCGAGCACCCGGTCGCGCTGGGCGTCGTCGTCGAAGGCCGTGGCCGTGATTCCGGCGACCATCCGCAGCAGATCGACGAAGTCCATGTCCGCCCGGGCCACGCCCGCCCGCTGGGCGCGCTCCAGCAGCGGCCCTCCGGCGGCGTACATCGAGTCGCGGCAGCTCTGGAAGATCTCCGACTCGTCGTTCAGCGCCTCGCGCACCGCGCGCTTGGTGACCATGTAGCCGGCGAACCGGTCCAGCCACGCCGTCAGGGCCTCCCAGGGCTCCAGGTCCGCCACCTCCACGGCCGCCTGGCACAGGACGTTGACCTCGTCGGCGTAGACGCTCTCGAACAGGTCGCGGCGGGTGGGGAAGTTCCGGTACAGCGTGCCGATGCCGACGCCCGCGCGACGGGCGATGTCCTCCAGGGAGGCGTCGGAGCCGTGCTCGGCGAACGCCTCGCGGGCGGCGGCGAGCAGGGCGTCGTAGTTGCGGGCGGCGTCCTTTCGGTGCGGCCGGCGGGCCGCCACGATCTCGCCGACGGGGAACGGCGTGGCCGTCACTGCTGCCTCCCAGGGGGAATCGAGGAACCGGAGGATTGCATCCGCTTCAGCTTGAACCGGAGGTGCGCCTCCGCTAGAGTGGAGGAGTACCTCCACTTTAGCAGTGCGGGGGCGACCGCGCCCTGGGCAGACGTGCCCGGCAGCACATGCCCCCTTCTCCCATCCACAGCGCTCCCCCTCGGAGAGGCTCGCTCATGCCCCGCAAGTCCACTCGCCTCACCTTCGCGGTCCTCGCGACCGGTGCGGGCGTGTTCTCCATGCTCCAGTCGCTGATCGCGCCGGCCCTGCCGACCGTCCAGCACGCCCTGCACGCCTCTCAGTCGACCGCGACCTGGGTGATGACGGCCTATCTGCTGTCCGCCTCCGTCTTCACCCCGATCCTCGGCCGGGTCGGCGACCTCGTCGGCAAGAAGCGCACGCTCGTCGGCGTCCTGCTCGCCGTCCTCGCCGGCTGTCTCGTCGCCGCGCTCGCCCCGAACATCGGGGTCCTCATCGTCGCCCGGGTCGTCCAGGGCGCCGGCGGCGCCCTGTTCCCGCTGTCCTTCGGCATCATCCGCGACGAGTTCGCGCCCGGTGAGGTGAGCGGCAGCATCAGCAACCTCTCCGCGGTCATCGCCGCGGGCGGCGGGGTCGGAATCGTGGCCGCCGGACCGATCGTCTCCGCGCTCGACTACCGCTGGCTCTTCTGGATCCCCGTGGCGATCGTCGCCGCGACGGTCCTCATCGCCGTGGCGTACGTCCCCGAGTCGCCCAAGCGGGCCCAGGGCAAGGTCAGTTGGTACGGCGCCACGCTGCTCTCCGCGTGGCTGGTGGCCCTGCTGCTGCCGCTGAGTCAGGCCGGGCAGTGGGGCTGGGGCTCGCCGAAGGTGCTCGGCCTGTTCGCCGCCGCCGTCGTGCTGTTCGCCCTGTGGCTCACGGCCGAGGCCCGCTCCCGCACCCCGCTGATCGACCTGCGCGTGATGCGGCTGCCCGCGGTGTGGACCACCAACGCCGCCGCCCTGCTCTTCGGCGCGGGCATGTACGCGATCTGGTCCTTCCTGCCGGGCTTCGTCCAGACGCCGTCCGCGGCCGGTTACGGCTTCGGTGCGAGCGTCACCGCATCGGGCCTGCTCATGCTCCCCATGCTGCTGGCGATGTTCCTCTCCGGCGTCCTCTCGGGCCGCCTGGAGCCCCGCGTCGGCGCCAAGGCGCTCCTCACCACGGGTGCCGCCCTCGGCGCACTGGCCTGCGGCTTCCTCACCCTCTGGCATGACGCCCAGTGGCAGATCGCCGTCGTGGCCGGGCTGTTCGGCCTCGGCATCGGACTGGCCTTCGCCTCCATGGCCAACCTCGTCGTCGGCAGCGTCCCGCCCGAGCAGACGGGCGCCGCGACCGGCATGAACGCCAACATCCGCACCATCGGCGGCTCCATCGGCGCCGCGCTCACCAGCGTCCTGGTCACCGGCCGCCTCCAGCCCTCCGGCCTGCCCTACGCCTCCGGCTACACGCACGGCTGGGCCCTGCTCGCCCTCCTCTGCCTGGCCGCGGCCGGCGCCGCCCTCCTCGTCCCGGCCCGCCGCCAGGGCCGTACGACGGTCCCCGCCGCGACGGGCACGACACGAGCACCCGCCCAGGTGCGGTAGGGTTGACCTGCGTGATCACACGGGACACCCCGGGTGAGACCGCAACGGGACGTGGCGCAGCTTGGTAGCGCACTTGACTGGGGGTCAAGGGGTCGCAGGTTCAAATCCTGTCGTCCCGACTCGAAGGCCACTTCGTAGTCGCAGGTTAGAGCCCTGTTTCGCATCAGCGAGACAGGGCTCTTGATCGTTTCCAGACCTTCTCGTGTCACATTTGGTCCCAGACCCTTCGGTAATCAGCGTCACCACAAGACATCGGACAGATTGGCTGATTGCGAAGGTGGCCTACGCCGCCGAGAGGGGCTGGATGCCGCTGTGTCAGGTTCCTCGCGACCACGGTCAGGGGGGCGAATGCACGTTGTGATTCGGATCGAGAGCGAGCACCAGGAGGAAGATTTCCGGTCGCTGGAGGGGGTGGTTGCGTCAGGAGCCGACCGTCCGCCGAGCAGCTACGGTTTCGTTGCACTCGCAGGCTGCGGCACCCGGATCCATGGGTGGTCTCATCGACAGCCTTGGCCTGATCACCAGTAACGGATGGAGTGCGGCATCCTTCGCTCTCTCCCTCGTGACCTGGCGGCAGACCCGCCCACGGCCTTCGAAGATCATTATGAGACGTGGCGACGTAGAGATCAGTCTGACGGACGCGACCGAGGAAGAAGTCCGGCGGCTGGTGGACGCATGGGAGCAAACGGACGAGACCTCCTCCCCGTCGTGAGCGCACTGCCCGATCCAGCTCTCTCACGGGCTGTTCTTGCAGGCGTCAGCTGCTACTCGAAGCTTGAATCCCTGCCGGCTGTCGCCAACAACCTCAAGGATCTTGCAACTGTCCTGATGAGCCCGCTCTCGTGGGAGTTGCCCGCCGAGCACTGCACGGTCGTGGCCGAACCGGGTACCTCCCATGCCGGCTGTCGGATCCGACCACCGCGTCCGCCTCGACCGACTGGGAGTCGATGACGCCCGCACTCGGCTCCGGATCCCGCCCCGCCCGCTCGCGCACTCGGCGGCGGAGCCGGTCGTGGAACTCCCGGACCAGACCGTGATCGCGCCAGCGTCGGAAGAACGCATAGACCCGGTCCCACGGCGGGAAGTCGATCGGGATCGCCCGCCACTTTGTGCCGTTGTCGACGAGGTAGCGGATCGCGTTCAGTATCGCTCGGTGGCAGTATGCCTCCGGCTGGCCGCCCCGGCCCCGCAGCCGGCCCGGCACCGGCAGCAGCGGCCTGACCACCGCCCACTCGGCGTCCGACATGTCGGTCGGGTAGCGGCGTTGGCGCGCCCCGTGGTCGCCAGCGTTCCCGAACCTGTGCGCCAGGCAGTCACACGCGAAAGTGACCGATGTGGACTCCGCTCCCACCATGCCGTAGAACCGCGGCAACAGGGCCTCCTGGACAGCTTGTTGGCCTAGACACCCTTCGAGCTACCAAGACGCCCTGTTCTTATGCACGGCAGTTGCCACGATCACCCCATCGGGACCCCGTCGTGGCCCTCAAGATGGGCACGACGACAGCCAGTCAGGCAACGGCGCGGGCCGACACCGGGTCTGCATTCCTCCGGCTACCTGCCGTCCGCTGCCCTGGAGCGGGCCTCCGACTGACCCTGGCCCGCCGCGGCCACAGGTTCGCGCCTGGCATCGCCCCGTGCCGTGACCGGCTCCGGGTGCTCCCATGCCTCGGGCAGCAGCAGCACGGCCAGGTTCGCCGCTGCCACGAGCACCGCACCTGCCAGCAGTGGTGCCGAGGTGCCGAGGAGGGTGGCAACCGGAACGGCCACGGCCAGGCCCAACGGGCGGGCGGCAAAAGAGATCAGCGCGTCGAAGGAGCCTACCCGCCCGAGCACCTCCTGCGGGATGCGGCGCTGGATGGCGGTCTCCCACAGCGGGCTGAGCACTCCTAGGCCGAACATCGCCAGGAAGTACGCAGACGCCGCCCAGGGCAGCGCCAGTCCCAGCCCGAAGGCCGCCAGCGGCAGCGCGAGGACGGCCGCGCCCACGGCCACGCCGACCAGCGGGCGGCGCATCGGCATCCGTCCTGCGGCAAAAGCACCGACCAGCATGCCGACGGTCCCCAGCTGGGCCACCAGGACCCACGCGCCGTCACCGCCCATGCTCCGGACAGCGATCAGCGGTCCCAGGGTGAGCAGGAAGCCAGCCGCCAGATGCCATACTCCATGGCCCAGCACATTGGTGAGGAACCAGCGGTGGCGCCGGGTCTCGGTCCAGCCTTCGCGCAACTGCGCCCGGAACCCCGCGTGGCCGCCGTCGGCCGGCCTGGTGGCCCGGCGGGTGTGCAGGCCGCCCAGGGTGGTCGCAGAGCCGATGAAGAGCGCGCCGGTCAGTAGCGAGGACCAGCCGGCGCCGAGCATCAGCATCATGCCGCCCGCCGTAGCAGGGCCGGCGGTCTGGGCCAGGCCGGTGGCGACGTCCAGCCGCGAGTTCAGCCGCAACCGCTGGTCGGCGTCGACGGTCGCCGCGACCAGGGTGCGGACCGCTGGGGTGCCGAAGGCGACCGCGGCGCCGGTGACCGCGGCGAGCACGGCGAGGTCGGGCACCCGGACCAGGCCGCAGAGCAGCTCCGCGCCGATCGCGGTCTGCGCCGCGCCCCTGAGTAGATCGGCAGCGAGCACGACCCGCTGTGGCGGGAAGCGGTCCGCCAGCACGCCGGCGACCGGCAGCAGCACCAGCATGGGCAGCAGTTCGCATGCCAGCACCAGGCCCAGATCCCCTGCCGAACCCGTCGAGCCTGCGGCGTGTCCTCGAAGCAGCGCGAGCGTGAGCGTGGTGGGTATCAGCGCGGTGGCCAGCGCCGCGCAGGTACGGCCGACCAGCAGTCGGCGCATGGGTTGCGTCATGTACGCATAGTATTTCGCCAGCTAATCATTTGGCAACGAAATATAAGTTGGCGTAGCATACTGAGGGCATGGACACCGAGAGTCGGAGCCGGGAGCGGCCCGCAGAAGGGGACGACTCCGTCGACGTGCACCTTGCACGCTGGCGCGGCAAGGCCCCGTTCGACGCGCGGGTGGAGGGGATCATCACCCGCATCCAGCTCCTGGCCAAGCATGTCGGCCAAGCCAAAGACCGCGCCCTGGCCGAGGTTGGCCTGCAGGAGTTCGAGTTCGCCACACTGCACCGGCTCGGCGCGCGCGAGGCCCCGGGGCGGGCCACCCCCTCCGAGCTAGCGGCTGAACTCATGCTCTCCCCTGCTGGCATGACAGGCCGTCTGGACACCCTTGAACAGTCAGGGCTGGTGCGGCGTGTGCGCAGCAGTCAGGACCGACGCCGGGTGGACGTGGAGCTCACCGAGGCGGGGCGCACCCGCTGGCTGGCCGCGATGGAGCTGCGCGGGCAGGCGGAGGACTCGATGGTCGCCCCGCTCGACCCGGCAGAGCAGGACGCACTCAGCGCCCTGCTCAAGCGGATGCTGATCCAGGCGGAGGCGGACAGCCGCCACCGGTGAATCCCGAGTCGGCGGTGTTGCTTCTCGCCGTCAGGTCTCAGCATCTCGCTGGCCGCCGCCGCAGCTACCCAAGGGCACTCACGTTCGACCGACACCCCGCAAGATCGGATTGAAAACAGCGACTAACCTTGTCATTTATCCAGTGCGGCGTGGTTTCGTGCCGACCTTGTGGTGAGCCGGTCGGCTGTATGCCTCGCCGGTCACGAGGACTCTGCCGACGTCGTGACGGGTGGCCAGGTGGCGGTTCTTCAAGCCGAGCGGGCGACCAGGCCCGGGGCGGGACGGTTTTGCTGCACCGGCTGGCGAGCCCGTCTTCGCTCGCAGGTTCCGGAACCCTCATCGGACGCGGGCGGGTGTCAGTTTGTTCGGTTCGGCCGGCTTCTCCCAGGGACGCCGTAGATCGGCGGCCAGATCTGCAGGGCGCACGCCGTGCAGCCGGTCTCCGTCCTGCAGAGCGAGTACTCCCTGTTCGAACGGGACGTCGAGCAGCTCTTCCCGGTCCTGGACGAACTCGGCATCGGCTTCGTCGCCTACTCGCCCCTCGGCCGCGGGTTCCTCACCGGCACCGCCAAGCCCGCCGGCCGATACGAAGGCAACGACATACGCAACGTCGACCCGCGCTGGCAGCCGGGCAACTTCGAGAAGAACGTCGAAGCCGTCGACCGGCTCGCCGCCCTCGCGGCGACCAAGGGCGCCACCGTCTCCCAGCTCGCCCTGGCCTGGCTCCTGACCCGGGGCGAGCACATCGTGCCCATCCCCGGCACCCGCAGCCCGAAGCGCATCGAGGAAAACGTCGGCGCCGCCGACCTCACCCTCACCAACGCCGACCTCAAGGCCATCGACGAGATCCTGCCCCACGGCGGCTTCGGCGCCCGCTACGCCGGGGGAAACGTGCCGACCTGGACCTAAGTGGTCAGCCCCGAAAGTCCTTCGGGGGTTGATCACGCTGTTAGGGCAACGGAGAATTCTTCTGGGTGATCGGCGGTGTGCCGGTCAAGCCTGGCCAGCAGATCGTCCAGGTCGGAGGTGGTGAACCTCCACTGGAACGGCTGTGCCGCGGCGTTGTAGCGGTCTTCGAATGCTCGGAGCCGGGTTCGGACCTCGTCGAGGTCTGTGAAGTCGTTGGGTGCGACGACCTTGCGCTGCACGATGGAGAAGAAGATCTCTACCTGGTTCAGCCAGGAGGCGTGGACGGGTGTGTGGACCATGACGGCGTTCGGGAACCGGGAGGCCAGGCGGTCGATGGCCGACCTGCCGCGGCGCGAGGAGCCGTTGTCGACGATGAAGAAGACCCGTTTCGCGCTGGCGTAGGGTTCGTTGCCCATCACCTGCTCAACCAGTCTCATGAACGGCACGATGCCTGTGCTCTGTTCGCAGCGGCCGAAGACCTCGGCCCGGTGGATGTCGTAGGCGGCCAGGTAGGCCAGGGCTCCGCCGCGCCCGTAGGTGTGGTTGACGCGCATCGAACGGGCCTGGCCCGGGGCGAGGGTGGGATGGCAGCGACAGCGGGCCTGGATGGAGGTCTTCTCGTCTGCGGAGATGACGTATTCGTCCTCTCCGAGCGGGGTGCCATCGAAGGTGCGCGCGTACAGGTCCAGGACCCGTTGAGCGGTGGCGCGGAAGTTCGGGTCGCGGATGAAGATCCAGGAACGGTGCTGCCAGGGCTTGAGTGCGTCGTCCCTGAGCCAGCGGCGCACAGTGGAGGCGGAGATCGTGTCGGTGATAGCCCGGGTGACGGCCTCGCGCGCGAGCTCGGGGCACGACCAGCGCGGGAGCGGGGCTCCGGATTCGGTAGGCAACTGGCAGGCCGTGCTTTGCCTTCGGCGCTCTGCAGCGCGGTAAACGTCGGAGGCCGCCCCGACCGCTTGCGGTCGGCCAGGGCTGGCACCCGGCCGGCCGCGAATCGGCCGCGCCAGCGGCGCACGGTGTCCACGTGCAGGTGGGTTTCGGCGGCGATCCGGGCGTTGTTGCGGCCTCGTGCTGCCAGGAGCACGCCGGTATCAGCCGCAGCGGCCAGCCGCTCACCTCGCGCGGTGTTCGAGGCCGCCAGCCGGGCCCATCACGGCAGCCGGAATGGAACGTGATACCCGCGTTCAGTACTGTCAAGGTCGACACGAGCACGAGGGACGCCGTGCAGGGCCTCGCCGCAGCGGAAGGTCTGTCCGTGAAGGCCTACCTAGTCCTAGCGCATCGTCGTGACCCGCCTCCGCCGCGACGCCCGAACGCGTCTCTGCCTCGAACGACGCAAAATACAGGGCTTGTCGAAACGCGAGGTGATCCGCTGTCGGACACGCTACGTCGCCCGCGAGATCTACTGCCACATTCAGCCAGCTCCGGCCCTCGCTGCCCCGCCTGCCGCCGCTTGACGCAACATAGGGGCATCCTCAACGTCACAAGACCGCCGGGCTGCGGGAGTTCGCCGCCTCACGCGACTGGCTGACCACCTACTGCCTGCCGCCTTACGCGCCCGACCTCAACCCCGTCGAAGGCATATGGTCCCTGTTGCGGCGGGGCTGGCTCTCCAACGTCGCTTTCAGTACGCCAGAGCACCTCATCCAGCGCATCCGACGCGGCCTGCGCCACATCCAGTACCGCGGCGATCTCATAGGCGGCTGCTTCGCCGAAACGGGCCTGATCATCAACACGTGACCACCACGACAACACGTTCCACCTCGTAGGCCCAACGATTGGGATGGGGTGACACGCCTGGCCATCACGCAAATATACGCACTGAACGGGCAATATGCTGCAATGCTACAAATTTGTTCTCTCCGTAGGAGGAAATGTCATGGCGGGCAAGCCCAGCATTGTCTTCGCCCACGGACTCTGGGCGGATGGGTCGTGCTTCAACAAGCTCATCCCCACGCTCCAGGCTGAAGGCCATGAGGTTTTCGCCTCACAGCACGGCCTCAACTCGCTCGAAAGCGACGTCGCGTGCGTCAATTTCACGCTCAACCACGTCCCCGGCCCGATCGTGCTGGTTGGTCACTCCTATGGTGGGACCCTGATCACCAAAGCGGGCACCCACGACCGCGTCGGTGCTCTGGTGTACATCGCCGCGCTCGCCCCAGACGAGGACGAAACGTCGCAGGCACAGCAGGACAAATTCCCCCGCACGCCCATCTTCGAGCACGTGGACGTCGCTGACGGCCGTGTGTGGCTCAAGCCCTCAGGCATCCCGCACTTCTGCGGCGACCTCCCGGAAGCGGAGCAGAAGCTCGTCCTGGCGACAGGCGCTGTGCCAGTGGCGGACCTGTTCAACCAGCAGGTTCCCGGCACCGCCTGGCGGACGACGCCAAGCTGGTACATCGTCGCCAACAACGACCGCACCGTGCACCCCGACCTGGAGTGGTCCGCCGCCGAGCGCATGGGCGCCAATATCCGTCCGGTGGACAGCAGCCACGTTCCCATGCTCTCGCATCCTGACTTCGTCCTCGATGTGATCCGTGAGGCCGCGGAGTCCCTCGACGCCTAGACCAGCCGAGAAGGACCGGCCGCAGCGCAACACGCAAGGAGGCGGCCCCGAACCGACCGGGCCGCCTCCTTGCAACGACATCACGCTTTCAAGCTCAGTAGCACAGCGATGGCACTGACCTCTTCTTCGATCCGGCCGGCCGCGGCGGTCACCGCCTGCTCGTCCGTGAAGTCCAGCAGCATCCCCCTGGCGTGGCCCGGAGCCAGAGCCTGGCGCCCCGGGCGCCAGGTGTGGCGCCCGGGCAGGCCCTTCTGAGCGGGCGTACGGGCAACGCCCTTGGCACTGGTGTCCGGCGTCAGTGGCCGGCGCTCTGGCCGCCGTCGACGTGGAGGATCTCTCCGGTGACGAAGGGGGCGTTCTCGAGGTAGACGACCGCGTCGACGATGTCGCTGATCTCGCCCATCCGTCCGACCGGGTGCAGCGCGGCGAGTGTGTCGTGGTAGTCCTCGTGGTGCATGGGCGTCTTGATGACGCCGAGTGCGACCGCGTTGCTGCGGACGCCGCGGGCGGCGTATTCGATGGCCAGTGCCTTGGTGGCGGACTGCAGACCGCCCTTGGTCAGGGAGGCCAGCACCGAGGGGACCGCGGAATTGGCGTGGTCGACCAGGCTGGTGGTGATCTGGACGACGTGTCCGCCTCCCCGGCGGACCATCTGCTCGACGGCGAGCTGGGTGATGCGGAAGAACCCGGTCAGGTTGACGCCGGTGACCGCGTCGTAGTCCTGCTGTGTGTACTCGGTGAACGGCTTGGCGACGAAGATGCCCGCGTTGCTGATCAGGGTGTCGATACGGCCGAAGCGCTCGAGCCCGGCGGCGACGACACGTTCGGCGGTGGCAGGGTCGGCGATGTCGCCCTGAACGGTGAGAAGGTCCGGATCCTGCGAGGCGGCAATGCCGCGGGAGGTGGCGACGACGGCGTAGCCGAGCTTGCGGTAGGCGTCCACCAGGCCGGCGCCGATGCCCTGCGACGCGCCGGTGATGACGGCGACCTTCTGGTCGGGAGTGTTCATGGTGGTTCTTTCCATTGAGGGGGAGGTGAACCGGCTTTTCGAAACTGGCCGAGAGATGAAGTAGACCGGTCGACTACTTCAGGACGCGAGTTTGGACACCTGATAGTGAGCGATGTGCCACTGGTCGGCTTCACGTCTGAGGACCACGCCGAGAGTGACCCTGAGCGTCGGCCGGTCGGTGAATGAGAAGTCGACGCCCAGCCAGCCGAGCAGGACGTCCTCGGCCAACTGCCGTGTCTCCAGCACCTGGTAGTCCGCCGTCAAGCCGAGAGGCTGGGAGTCGTAGTACTCGGCGACTCCCGGACGGCCCACGGTGTAGGGATGAAGTCCCTGGAAGATGGCGTCCTCGGTGAAACATGAGGCGACCCGCTGCGGTTCATGTGCGTCGACCGCGGACTTCCACCGGTCCATGACGCCACGCAGGGTCGATTCCTGTGCTGCCGTGTTGTTCATGAGGGTCCTCGTTGTCTCGCTCATCAGGCCGTCCAGCCGTTTGTGCCCGGGTCGTTGGGGTGCGGCTGTACGGCGGTGACCACCGCGGTCATCCAGGGCCACAGGGGCAGGGTGCCAAGGACCCTCTCACGCAGATCCGCTTCGTCGTCGGCACGCCACACACCGATGCTGCGGAGTTCGCCCAACGGGCGCCACAGCCGGACCAGGCGTCCCGCGGCAGCGAGCTCCTTCGCCCGGACGGCCTCGGCGGCGCGGCGCCGGCTGACCTCGGTGGTGTCGGTGCCCTCGGGCACGGTCGTGGTCAGCTCGACCAGGAACTCTTTCATGGTCCTTTTCCTCTCGGTTCCGTGGGGGATCCGGCCGGTCCCTGATTATAGTAGACCGGTCGACTAGTCGCTGTCGGTATGCGGTGCGGGAATCCGATGCGGAGCAGCAAGGCGGCGAGCGCCGCGGTCAGGACGACGGCGGAGGCCAGGATCAGGGCCTGGTGGTAGCCGTGGCGGAGCAGGGGTGTGGCGACCAGCGGGCCGAGGATCTGGCCGACCGAGTATCCGGCGGTCAGCAGCGCCACGGCGCGAGGGAACCGCAGGTGCGCGCCGGCCGCGAGGGCCAGCGTGCTCACGCCTATGAAGGTCGCCCCGAAGAGCACCGCGGAGATCAGCGCGGTCGCGACCCCGCCCACCAGGGCGGGCAGGGCGATGCCCACGGCCTGCACGCCGAGCGCGGCAAGCAGCAGGTCGGGGCGGGACCATCGGTGTCCCAGCCAGGCCCACAGCGCGGCGGACGGAACGGCCGCCAGACCCACCAGCACCCAGGCGCCGCTGCCGATCCAGCCGGGCGAGGTCTGCTCGATGGCCGCGACCAGGAAGGTGCCGGCGATGATGTAGCCGATGCCCTCCAGGGTGTAGGAGGCGAACAGGGCGCCGAACCAGCGATGGGTGCGCGGCCCGGACACCCGTACGTCTGTTCCCGCCGCGGACGAGACCGGACCGGGGGCGGGCTCGGGTCGCAGACGCCAGGCGGCGAGGGTGAGCGTCGCGGCCAGGGCTGCGGAAGCCCACCACGCGGCCTGCCAGGTGCCGACCGTGCGCAGCGCCAGGACGAGCAGGCCCGACAGGGCGATCCCCGCGCCGACTCCGCCGAACGCCCAGCCGGGCAGGTGGGCCGGGTGCTCGCGCAGGTGGCTGAGCAGTGAGCCGGCGGCGATGACGAAGATCAGCGCGCTGAAGACTCCCGCGCCCAGCCGGAACAGCAACCACAGGGTGGTGGAGTGAGTCAGCGGCATCGCGGCCAGAGAGGCGACCAGCGCCAGCAGGCTGCCGCGCAGCACGCCCGCGGAACGCACCAGCCGGGGCAGGAAGGTCCCGGCGAGAGCCCCGAGCAGGTATCCGACGTAGTTGGCGGTGGCCAGATTCGCCCCCGCCCCGGCGGACAGTCCGGCCTGTGCGTGCATCAGCGGGAGGATCGGGGTGTAGACGAAGCGACCCACGCCCATGCCGGTCGCCAGCGCGGCAGCGGCCTGCCCGACGTGCACCCAGGGTGAGTTGACCGCTCCTTCCGCGGTGGAGGCCGGATCTCGCGACGGTGTTGCGGTCATGCGATGTTCCTCGACCTGCTGCCCGTTTCCCATGGCCCCAGACTGCGCCCGTCACCTGGCCGGACTCCACGACCTGCTTCCTCCCTGCTGGGAGCCTCAGCCTCCCAGGGGCCGATGGGCCAGCCCCGCCCCGCGTTTCTGCCGAACTCGGCCCGTGTCCCCGGATCACGGCTCGGGGCAGCCGAAGAAGCAGTTACCGCTTGTACGGGTCGTCGTCGGGCAGCCAGGCGTCAGGGTCGTGGATGCCGAGGTCGCCGAGGCCGTCCGTAAGGGCGTCGACGGTGTTCAGCACGGCCGTGCGCACCTCGCCGCGCCGCCGGACCAGGGACCAGGCCCAGTAGACCCTCGGCTCGACCACCGGATGCGCGACCAGGTCGGGCGGGAGCGGAGTGGTCTGCGCCTTCGGCGAGTTGAGGATCGGTCGGCGCGATCGGCGCACATGGTCGAAGAACGCCGGCCCGGTGATGCCGCCGTCGGAGATGTGCGCCGTACGGGCGCCGGTGTCGCGGGCGAGTTGCTCGGCGAACACGTTCCAGGAGCGCCATGAAGTGTCGTCGTCCTCCAGCAGGACGACGACGTCCCGGGCGCGGACCTCGGCTGCCTCATGGCCGACGGCGACCGCGTACAGGCGGTCGGCACCGATGAGCCGGGAGGTGAGATCCCGTGCGTCCAGGTCCTCGCGCGGGACCCGGCACACCGCGAGGTCGAGGCTGCCGTCCGCGACCCGGGCGGCCTGTGTGTGCGAGGGCGCGACCCAGGCATCGACGTGCACACGCGCCACGGCCGAGGTCCGCGCGGTGAGGTTCGCGGGCAGCCGGCTGACGTAGCCGAGCCGGACCGGCTCCGAGCCGGCGAGCCGCGCCGCGCGCCCGCGGAGGTCGTCGGCGCTGTCCACAAGGGCGCGGGCGTGCGGGAGGAGCGCCGCTCCGGCCGGTGTGAGGGTGACCGAGCGGCGGTCCCGGTCGAACAGCCGCACCCCGAGGTCGCGTTCCAGCGCCTTGATCTGCTGGGACAAGGACGGACCCGCGATCAGGAGCCGGCTCGCGGCGCGGCCGAAGTTCAGCTCCTCGGCGACCGCGAGGAAGTACCGCACTTGACGCAATTCCACGCCGGTCATGCTACGCGCGATGAGAGGCCCGACATCCCGGTGCGGGAAGGACCTCCGCCCGTCGCCTGGGGGACGCGCATGGGGTGCCGCTGTGGCCGGGTCAGGAGTCGACGGCCGCCACGTCCGGACGGTGTGCGGAGAGCAGCGACAAGCAGTTCTCCCACAGGGCGTCCAGGTGCTGGGTGTTGTTGTAGAGCTTGGCGAACAGCACCTGGCCCTCGAGCTGGGCGACCACCGACCGGGCGGCCTCCCGGGTGTCCCCGACCGTGACCTCCCCGCGCTCCAGGGCTTCGGCGACGACCTTCTCGACCATCGCCACCTGGGCCTCGAAGATCTGCTGCAGGCGTTCGCGGATGGGCTCGGTCTGGTTGCTCAGCTCCAGGGTGAGGTTGCCGAACATGCAGCCGGAGACGGTCCCGCAGCTCTGCTGGCCTGCGCGCAGCTCGGCCTCCGTCTCCTGGAACAGCCGGCGCAGCCGTGAGAGCGGCTCCGCATCGTTGTGCAGGGCCCGGGCCCAGTCATTGCGCTGGGCCTGCCAGTGCTCGTCCAGCACGGCCAGGGCAAGAGCTTCCTTGGACTCGAAGAAGTAGTAGAAGCTGCCCTTGGGCACGCCGGCGGCCTTGCAGATCTCAGCCACGCCCAGCGCGGAGTAGCCGCGCAGCTCGATGAGCGACTGCGCGGCGGTGAGGATCTTCTCCTTCGCATCACTGGTACGTCCCATGACCCGGAGTATACGACCGATCGCCTAGCATTAATGGACCGGTCGGCTATCCATGTGACCTGCGACCTGTGACCTGTGACCTGCGACCTGTGGGGCATCAGTGCGGAGGCGCGGATCAGCGGCCGTGCCGGAGTGATCCGGCACGGCCGCTTGGTGATTCCCGTCAGTGTCCCGTGTGAGACGGAGACTCAGCCGGACGTCCCCGCCGGGGTCGTCGTCGTGGTGAAGCCTTCCTTCTTGTTGGCCGCGATGGCGAAGTCATTGGTGAACGTCGTACCGAGGTTCACCTTCGAGGTCGCGTGGCCCACCAGCTCCTCCGTGGACAGGACGTTCTTGGGGCCGCCGGCCGGCATGATCCCGTCCGGGAGGAACTGGCCCTTGTCCTGCGTCAGGGCCGAGATGTAGTCGGCCTTGGTGACCAGCTGGTTCTGCACGAACGACTGCGGCAGTTTGTCGGCGATGTCGGACGCGCTGTGCTTGTCGATCCAGTGCATGGTGGCCACGAGCGCGTCGACGACCTTCTGCACCGCGTCCTTGTGCGAGTTCACCCAGTCGGTACGGGCGATGACACCCGCGGCCGGCCAGGCACCGCCCGTCGCGGCCGTCGCACCCGAGGTGGTGGCCACGTCGACCGCCGAGTAGCCGATGCCCTTCTTCTGGATCGCGGCGACCGTGGGCTGCGTCGTCATGACACAGGCCACCTTGCCGTTCTGCAGCGCGGCGATGGCGGTGGAGCCCGCGCCGACCCCGATCCGGTGGAAGTCCGCGGTCTTGACGCCCTTCTTGGCGGCCAGGAACTGGGTGAGCGTGTCGGTGCCCGAGCCGAGGTCGGTGACGCCCAGGGTCTTGCCCTTGAAGTCCGCGGCCGAGTGCACCCCGCTCTTGGTGCCGCACATCTCCCGCTCGCCCGGCGCGCCGGACAGCTGGACGACGTCCTCCACCGCCTTGCCCTTCACCTGGAAGTCGATCGTGTGGTTGTACCAGGCGCCCGCCATGTCCACCTGCCCCGAGGCCATGGCGTCCTCGGCGCCGGTGCCGCCGTCCTGCTCGGTGCTGAGCACGACGTTGACGCCGTACTTCTTGTAGAAGCCGAGGTTCTGGGCGAGCTGGTACGGCAGGTAGATCTGCTTGTCGATGCCGCCGACCATGATCTTGACGGTCGGGGTACCGCCGGAGCCGCCCGAGCCGGAGCCGGAGGAGCTGCTGGAGCACGCGGAGGCCGCGCCGAGGGCGAGGACGGTGACGAGGGAGGCGGTGAGGGTTCTCTTGAACATGGCTGCTCTTTCGTTGTCGGTCTTTCGGGAGCGGAAGGTGCGAAGGGCTGGGAAATCAGAGGCTGTTGGCCTCGGAGGGGGCCGGGGGGCGCCAGGAGAGCAGCCGGCGCTCGAGCTTGCCGATCAGCCACTCCGCGCCGAGCACGATCACCGCGATGACGAGCATCGTGGCGAACACGCCGTTCGGGTCGAAGTTGTTCTGCGCGGTCTTGATGACGAGGCCGAGGCCGCTCTGCGCGCCGAGCACCTCGCCGACCAGCGCGCCGACGATGGCGAAGCCGAAGGCGCTGTGCAGGCTGGCGATGATCCAGGTCAGCGCGGACGGCACGATGACATGCCGGATGATCTGCAGCTGGGAGGCGCCGAGCACCCGGGCGTTGGCGAGGATGTTGCGGTCGACCTCGCGGACGCCCTGGAAGGCGTTGAAGAAGACGATGAAGAACACCAGCACGGCGGCGAGCAGGATCTTCGGGGTCACGCCGATGCCGAAGGCGACGATGAAGATCGAGCCGAGGACGATACGCGGGATGGCGTTGACCATCTTGATGTAGGGACCGAGGACGTCGGACAGATAGGGGCTCTGGCCCAGTGCGACGCCGAAGACAACTCCGGTGCCGGCACCGAGGGCGAAGCCGATCAGCGCCTCCTGGATGGTGGTCCAGATGTTCGCGTAGAAGGACCCGAACTCGGTGCCGTTCTGGAAGAGGTCGATCAGCCGCTGCCAGATCCCGGACGGCTGCCCGAAGAAGAACGGGTCGACGATGCCCCAGGTGGTGAAGGCCTGCCAGCCGCCGATGACGACTGCGGCGAGGCCGAGCCGGCCCGCCCACACCAGTACGACCCGACGTCGTGCGGCCCGTTTGGCGGCGGACGCGGCCGAGGCGGGCCCGCCGTCGGCGACCGGGACGGTGGAAGCGGTGGACGTCGTACTCATGCCTTTCCTCCTGAGGTGCGTGCGTAGGCGCGCTCCACCTCTTCGCGCAGCGTGTCCCAGATCTGGTGCTGGAGTTCGATGAAGCGGGGCTGGTAGCGGATCTCCTGGACCGAGCCGCGCGGCCGCGGCAGGTCGATGTCGAAGACGGCCTTGACCGACCCGGGGCTGGACGTCATGACGACGACCCGGTCGGCGAGCGCCACGGCCTCGTCGAGGTCGTGGGTGATGAAGATGACGGAGGGCCGGATCTGCTCCCACAGGTCCAGCAGCTCGGTCGACATGATCGCCTTGGTCTGCACGTCCAGGGCGCCGAACGGCTCGTCCATGATCAGGATCTTGGGTTCGTTGATCAGCGCCGCGGCCATCGCCACGCGCTTGCGCATACCGCCCGAGAGCTGGTGCGGATAGCGGTCCTCGAAGCCGGAGAGGCCGACGCGGCGCAGCCAGTCCCGGGCCGAGGCCTGGGCCTGCTGCTTGGGCACGCCGCGGAAGACCGGGCCCATCAGCACATTGCCGAGGACCGTCTTCCAGGGCAGCAGCGCGTCCGCCTGGAACATGAAGCTGACGCCGTCGGTGATGCCCTCCACCTCACGGCCGCCGACCTTGACCGAGCCCTCGCTGGGCCGGTCGAGGCCGGACACCATGCTGAGCGTGGTCGACTTGCCGCAGCCGGTGGGACCGACCACCGCACAGAACTGACCCGGCTCCACGGTGAACGAAACGCCTTGCAGCGCCGTGAACACCTCACCGGCAGGGGTCAGGAATCGCTTGGTGAGCCCGGAGATCTCGATGCGCGCGTCCTCGCGCTCTGCTGCATCGGCGATCGGGCTCCTCGCGACATCGTTTCGCGAAGCCATGTGAGGCCGTCTCCTTCCACACCTCGTGGGGTCGAGGAAGGCAGACGCTAGAGGCCACCCAGTGTTACGTCGCTGTTTCCCAGGTATCTCGCGAAAGCCGCGTTAACCGGGGTTCTGCTCATTCTGCTCAGTGATACGGGGCTGGGCAGGATTTCAGCCATCGGGCACAATCACGCCACCACGGGTGCGGCGCAGGGCCGGCCCGGCACCCGGCGGGACAGAGGCGAAGAGGCACCTGTGACACCCATCCGTATGCGGATCGGGCGCGGCGGGAGGGGGAGACTCTCCGCGCGGATCCTCACCAGCCAGCTCGTCATCCTGGCGCTCACCGGCGCCATCGGCTTCGTCCTGTTCGCCTTCGCGCAGCGCTCCGCACTCGACCGCACCTACGAGGAGCGGGCCGTGGCCATCGCGAAGACCGCGGCCGCGGACCCGCAGATCCGGCGGGCCATGGAGTACGGCGACGGCGGTGCCGTGGTGCAGACCGCCGCCGAGCGGATCCGCAAGGCGTCGGGGGCGTCGTACGTGGTGGTGATCGACCTGCACGGGATCCGCCACTCGCATCCCATGCCGGAGCTGGTCGGCTCGCCGGTGACCGAGCCGATCGTGGTGCTGGACGGCCGGACGCACGTCGGCACCGACCAGGGCGCGACCGGGCGGTCCGCCAACGGCAAGGCCCCGCTGAAAGGGCCGACGGGCAAGCTGGTCGGCGAGGTGTCGGTGGGCATCCCGGAACGGCATGTGCTGAGCGAGCTGTGGCGCGAGCTGCCCACCTTCGGCCTGTACGCCGCGATCGCCACCGCGCTCGGTGCCGCGGCCGCCTATCTGCTGGCCAGACGGCTGAAACGGACCACGTTCGGGCTGGAGCTGGAGGAGATCGCCGGACTGCTGCAGGACCGAGAGGCGATGCTGCACGGCATCCGCGAGGGCGTGGTCGCCTTCGACCCCGACGGCCGGATCACCGTCGTGAACGACGAGGCCCGTCGGCTGCTCGGCCTCGGCACCGCACTCGGCAGCACCGTCGAGCAGGTCCTGCCCGACGGCCGGCTGCGCCGCGCCCTGGACGGCACCCTGACCGGCGCCGACGTCAGCGTCCTGACCGACGAGCACTGCCTCGTCGTCAACCGCATGCCGGTCACCCTGCACGGCCGTGAACTCGGCGCCGTGGTCACCGTACGGGACCGCACCGAGCTGGTCGGACTGCTGCGCGAACTGGACTCCGTGCGTGGCCTGACCGACGCGCTCCGGGCTCAGCAGCACGAGTTCACCAACCGCATGCACACCCTGGCCGGTCTGCTCGACATCGGGGAGTACGACGACGCCTACGAGTTCGCCGTCGGCGCGGCCGGCGCCGGCCAGGCGCTCACCGAGTCCGTGCGCAAGCGGATCGGGAACTCGCTCATGGTCGGTCTGATCGTGGCCAAGACCACCGTCGCCACCGAACGCGGCGTACGGATCGTGCTGACCGACGACTCGGCCCTCGGCCAGGACCCGCCGCACCTGCACCGACTGCTGACCATCGCCGGCAATCTGCTGGACAACGCGGTCGACGCGGCGGGCGAGGGCCCGCGCCCGGCGGGCGGTCGCGAGGTACGGCTCACCCTGACCGAGAGCTCCCACGAGGTGCGGGTCCGGGTCGCGGACACCGGTCCGGGGATCCCGCCGGAGTCGGTCGAGTCGATCTTCGAGGACGGTTGGTCGACCCGGCCGGAACGGGGCACCGCCCGGCGCGGCCTCGGACTGGCCCTGGTGCACCGGCTGGTGCAACGGCACGGCGGCACCATCACGGTCAGCGAGGGACCCGGCGCGGTCTTCACGGTCGTACTGCCCCTCCCCGAGACGGCCTCGGCGCCGCGGGGCGCACTGTTCACCACGGCGTTGCCGGTGGGAGGCGAGCGCTGATGATCCGGACCCTGGTCGTGGACGACGACTTCCGGGTGAGCCACATCCACAGCGAGTACGTGAGCCGCGTCCCGGGATTCGGCGTGGTCGGCGAGGCGGCGAGCGTCGCCGAGGCACTGGAGGCGGTCCGCACCCTGCGCCCCGACCTGCTGCTGCTCGACATCTTCCTGCCCGACGGCAGCGGACTCGACGTGCTGCGCCGGCTCACCGGGGACGAGGGCGGAGCCCGGCCCGACGCCCTGATGATCACCGCGGACCGGGACATCGAGTCGGTGCGCACCGCCATGAAGCTCGGTGCCGTGGGCTACCTGGTCAAGCCGTTCGGCTCACCCGACCTGTGCGAGCGGCTCACCGCCTACCGGGAGCTGCAGCACCGCGTGGAGCTGCTCGGCCCGGCCGCCGAGACGGACCAGGCCGATGTGGACGCCCTGTTCAGTGCGGCCCGGCCGCCCGCCGTGCCGCGGGTACCGGCCAAGGGCCACTCCGCGCCCACGCTGACCCTGGTCCACCAGGCGCTGCGCGCCGCGAGCGGGCCGGTGTCGGCGGCGGAGGCGGCCGAGCTCACCGGCGTCTCCCGCGCCACGGCTCAGCGCTATCTGTCCTACCTGGTCAAGGAGGGCATGGTCCGCCTGGAGCTCCGGTACGGCGCGGCCGGGCGTCCGGAGCACCTCTATCGCATCGTCACCTGAAGCGGCGGACCCGTCCTCCCGACGACCGGCTTGTTCACCGGGCGCGGGATGCGGCCTCGGCCGGTTCCACCGGCCTGCGCTGCCGCCGCGCCGCCATCACCGCGTAGACCAGGATGCCGACGAACAGGAACAGCACGCCCTGGTAGACCGCCGCATAACCGGCGCCCGCCATCAGCCAGACGGAGAAGGCGGCCGCGATCGCGGTGATCACCGAGTCCCGTACCAGCCGCGGCCGGTCCACCGACCTGCCGGAGACCAGGTGGAAGAGCTGCGCCGCCGTCGCCAGCAGGTACGGCACGGTCGCGGTGAACGTGGTGACGAGGACCAGGACGTCGAAGACCTTCGCCGAGCCCGACAGGTAGTTGTACGCCGTGAGCAGCGAGGACAGGACGACCGTGACGCCGACGCCCACCGTCGGCACGCCCCGGCGGCGGCGCGCGAAGGCGGCCGGGAACAGGCCGTCCTGGGCCGCGGCATACGGGGTCTGCGCGCTCAGCAGCGTCCAGCCGTTGAGGCAGCCGGTCATCGACACCAGTGCCGCGAGCGCCACCGCCGTACCGCCCCAGCTGCCGCCGAACATCGTGTTCACGGCGTCGGAGAAGGGGGCCGTGGAGGCCACCAGCCGGTTGTGCGCGACCGTGCCGAAGACGGACAGCGTGCCCAGCAGATAGACCAGCGCGGCGCCCGCGGTGCCGATCACGGTGGCGCGCCCCACGTTGCGGCGGGCGTCCCTGACCTCACCGGCGCTCACGGCGGCGGACTCCACCCCGAGGTAGGAGAAGAGCAGCAGGGCGGCGGAGGCGGAGACGGCTCCGATGGCGCTGTGCCCGCTCGCGTTGAACGGCCCGAGCCGGGACGGGTCGAAGAAGAACAGGCCGCCGACCGCGACGAGCAGCAGCGGTACGAACTTCAGCACCGTCGACACCAGCTGGACCGCGCCCACGTACCGGGTGCCGGCGAAGTTGGCGAGAGCGGGCAGCCACTGCAGGGCCAGGGCGGCCAGGCACGCGGTCCACTTGTGGTCGTTCACCGGGATCAGCACGTCCAGGTAGCCGACGGCGGCGACGGCGAGCGCCGCGTTCGACACCCAGGTGGTGATCCAGTACGCCCAGGCGGCGAGGAATCCGGCGAAGTCGCCGAAGGCCTCGCGGGCGTAGACATAGGGGCCGCCGGTACGGGGGTCGCGCGCGGCGAGCCGGCCGAAGACCAGCGCGAGCGCGATGGCCCCCACGGTCAGCACACCGAAGGCGATCAGGCTGACCCAGCCGTACGGGGCGATGGAGGCGGGGAGCAGGAAGATCCCGCCGCCGATGATGTTGCCCATGACCAGCGCGGTCGCGACCGGAAGGCCGAAGCGGCGGGCGTGCTTGCTGGTGGTGCCGTGGGCGTCGGTGACGCCGGTGGTGTCGCCAAGGTTTCCGACGACGGCCGTGTGGTCCTCGGAAGGGGCCGGAGCCGGCTGCGGGGCGGTTCCGGTGACGTGCATGGGTGGTGCGCCTCTCATCGAACAGATGTCCCAGGATCGCCGGGACGCTGCAATGGTCCGGTATGCCCTTGCCCACCGCAAAATCGCCGCTTCTTGTGCCGTCCGGCCCCCCTGACGGTGGAAAAAGTGCACTGGCACGGCGCTTGCACCGCGAGATGTTCGGCGCCCAGGGGTGGACGCGCGCTCCCTCTCCCGACGGCCCGCGCGCCCCCGCGCTCGGACCGGCGGCCTCGGCTAACCGCGGTCCGTGCCCTCGGCCCACAGACTGCGCACATGCCCCAGATGCCGGGTCATGATCGCGTGTACGGCCTTCTCGTCCCGTTCCAGCAGGGCGTCGAGGAGTTCCAGGTGCTCCTCGGCCGAGGCGAGCAGCCGGCCGGCCTCCACCAGTGCCGTCAGACCGTACAGGCGGGAGCGTTTGCGCAGGTCGGCGACCACCTCGACCAGATGGGCGTTGCCCGCGAGGGCGAGCAGGCCGAGGTGGAAGCGGGTGTCGGCCTCGACATAGGCGATCAGATCGCCCGCCACCGCCGCCGTGACGATCTCGCGGGCCGCCGGACGCAGCGCCTCCAGCGAGACGCGGTCGGCGGAGCGGGCCAGTTCGACCACGGTCGGGATCTCGATCAGGGCGCGGACGTGCGTGTACTCGTCCAACTGCTTCTCGGAGACGACGGTGACCCGGAAGCCCTTGTTGGGCACGGTGTCGACCAGGCCCTCCTTGGCGAGGTCCAGCATCGCCTCCCGCACCGGCGTCGCCGAGACGCCGAAGCGGGCGGCGAGCGAGGGCGCGGAGTAGACCTCGCCCGGCCGCAGCTCACCGGCGATCAGCGCGGCGCGCAGCGCGTCGGCGACCCGCTCGCGGTAGCTGCTGCGCCGGCCGCCCAGCCGGGGGAGCGCGGGCATCTGCGTGCCGCGCGTGTCGGGTGCCATGTCACGCATCACCGGGTGAGTCTAGAGGACGGGCTAGAGGACGAAGCCCTCCGGGAAGGGGTCGGTGGGGTCCAGGAGGTACTGCGCGGTGCCGGTGATCCAGGCGCGGCCGGTGAAACTGGGCAGGACGGCCGGGCGGCCCGCGACCTCCGTCGTGCCCAGCAGCCGTCCGGTGAACCGGGTGCCGATGAACGACTCGTTCACGAACTCGGTGTGCAGCGGCAGTTCGCCCCGTGCGTGCAACTGCGCCATGCGCGCGCTCGTGCCCGTGCCGCAGGGGGAGCGGTCGAACCAGCCGGGGTGGATGGCCATCGCGTGGCGGGAGTGGCGTGCCGTCGCGCCGGGCGCGTAGAGGTGGACGTGGTGGCAGCCGCGGATGGAGGGATCCTCCGGATGCACCGGTTCGGCCTCGGAGTTGATGGCGTCCATCAGCGTCAGACCGGCCGCCAGGATGTCGTCCTTGCGGGCGCGGTCGAAGGGCAGCCCGAAGGCGTCGAGCGGGAGGATGGCGTAGAAGTTGCCGCCGTACGCGAGGTCGTAGGTGACCGTACGCCCATCGGGCAGGGTGATCTTGCGGTCCAGGGCCACGGCGAACGACGGCACGTTCTTCAGGGTCACGTTCCGCGCGGCCCCGTTCTCCACCGCCACCTCGGCGACCACCAGCCCCGCCGGGGTGTCGAGCCGGATGGTGGTCACCGGCTCCACCACCTCCACCATGCCGGTCTCGACCAGCACCGTCGCCACCCCGATGGTGCCGTGCCCGCACATCGGCAGATAGCCGGAGACCTCGATGTAGATGACGCCCCAGTCGCAGTCGGGACGGGTCGGCGGCTGCAGGATCGCGCCGCTCATCGCGGAGTGGCCCCGCGGCTCGTTCATCAGCAACCGCTTGATGTGGTCGCGGTGTTCCCGGAAGTAGAGCCGCCGCTCGTTCATCGTCGCACCCGGTACGGTGCCGATCCCGCCGGTGATCACCCGGGTCGGCATGCCCTCGGTGTGCGAGTCGACGGCGTGCAGGACGAGTTTGCTGCGCATGGTCCGCCTCCCTTTCCCGGCTTATGCGAGGCCCGCTGCGACGGCCTTCTCGGTGGCCGCCCGGACCGCCGCCTCCTGCTCGGGAAGCAGCGGCACGCGCGGCGGGCGCACCGGGCCGCCGTACCGGCCGACGACGTCCATGGAGAGTTTGATCGCCTGCACGAACTCCACCCGTGAGTCCCAGCGCAGCAGCGGGTGCAGCTGCCGGTACAGGGGGAGGGCGGTGGTCAGGTCCCCGGCCGTCGCGGCACGGTACAGCTCCGCCGAGGCCCGGGGGAGTGCGTTCGGGTAGCCGGCCACCCAGCCCTTGGCGCCCGCCACGGCCAGCTCCAGCAGGACGTCGTCGGCGCCGATCAACAGGTCCAGTTCCGGGGCGAGTTCGGCGATGCGATAGGCGCGGCGGACGTCTCCGGAGAACTCCTTGACGCCGTGGATGTGGCCCTCGCCGTGCAGCCGGGCGAGGAGCTCGGGCACCAGGTCGACCTTGGTGTCGATCGGGTTGTTGTACGCCACCACCGGCAGGCCCGCGCGGGCGACCTCGGCGTAGTGGGCGAGGACGGAACGCTCGTCCGCGCGGTAGGCGTTGGGCGGCAGCAGCATCACCGACGCACAGCCCGCCTCGCCCGCCTGCTCGGCCCAGCGCCGGGCCTCGGCCGAGCCGTACGCGGCGACGCCCGGCATCACCCGCTCGCCGCCGATCGCCGCCACGGCCGTCTCCACCACCCGGGCGCGCTCCTCGGGGGTGAGCACCTGGTACTCGCCGAGCGAGCCGTTCGGTACGACACCGTCACAGCCGCCCGCCACCAGCCAGGCGCAGTGCTCGGCATAGCGGTCGTAGTCGATCGAGAGGTCGTCGCGCAGCGGCAGGGCGGTGGCGACGAGCACGCCGCGCCAGGGGCGGTTCGGTGACTGGGTCATGCGGGGATCCCCCATCCAATGAGGTGTGACATATTACTGAGTGCCGTGACCTGTGGACAGGTCTTGGTCCGGGCTCTGTTCGGGTGATTCGGGCCGGGTTGTTCAGTCCTCCGGCAGCGCGGCCAGGACGCCGAGCGGTACCGGCCGGGCGAAGGGGCGGCGGCCCGGAGTGAGCGGGCATCCGGTCAGGCCGGCCACAGCGGGCGCGCACATCCGGCCCTGGCACCAGCCCATCCCGGCCCGGGTGAGCAGCTTCGCGGTGCGCAGATCACCCGCGCCGAGCCCGCCGGCTGCCGTACGCACCTGACCGGCGGTGACCTCCTCGCACCGGCACACCACCGTGTCGTCCGTGATCCGGTCCGCCCAGCCCGGCGGCGGCGCGTACACCGTCTCCAAGGCCGCGAAGAACGCCCGCTGACGGGTCCTGGCCCGGGCAGCCGCCGCCCAGGAGCGCGGGTCGGGGGCGGTGCCGCGCAGGCGGGCGGCGATCGAGCGGCCTGCGATGTGTCCCTCGGCGAGCGCGAGGGCCGCGCCGCCGATCCCGGTGGTCTCGCCGGCGGCCCAGACCCCGGGCACATCGGTGCGCTGCTCGTCGTCCACCCGTACGTCCGTGCCGGTCAGGGTGCAGCCGAGGGTCTCGGCGAGGTCGGTGTGCGGCAGCATGCCGTGTCCGACGGCGAGGGTGTCACAGGGGATGCGGCGAGCGCTGCCGGCCCTGAGCCGCCCCTCCCTGTCCAGCGCCGCGACGGTGACCGCCTCCAGCCGGTCGGTGCCATGTGCCTCCAGCACGGTGTGCCGGGCCAGCATGCGCACCCTGTGCCGCAGCAACTGCCCCGCGTACCACGCGGCTTCGGCGAGCTTGCCGGGCTCAGCCGCCAGGGCCGGTGTACGGCGCAGCACGGCCCCGGGGTCGGCGGACTCGACCAGCGCGGCCACCCGCGCCCCGGCCGCGGCGAGCCCCGTGGCCACCGGCAGCAGCAGCGGTCCGGTGCCGGCGACCACGACCCTGCGGCCGGGCAGCACCAGGCCGCCCTTGAGCATGGCCTGTGCGCCGCCCGCCGTGACGACACCGGGAAGCGCCCAGCCGGGGAAGGGCAGCACGCGCTCGTACCCGCCGGTGGCGAGCAGGACGGCGTCGGCGCGGACGGCGACCCCCTCCTCCTGGTCGGGGCCGCGCAGGGCGTGCACCGCCAAGGTGTCCGACTCCCGTGCCACACACCAGACATGGTGGCCCGTCAGATGCGTGATGTGTCCGGCGGCGATGTGCCGGTCGATGCCGTCCCGCAGTCGCTCCCAGGTCTTCCACTGATGGTGCAGGGCCTCGGGGCGGCGAGCACCGAGGGCCTGGGCGGGCTGCCGGTAGAACTGGCCGCCCGCCTGCTCGGCCGCGTCGACGAGGGTGACCCGCACGCCCCGGGCCGCCGCCGCCAGTGCCCCGGCGAGCCCCGCCGGGCCCGCCCCGAGGACGGCGAGGCGCGCTCGCTCAGTCATCGTCCCGTCCCGTTCCCTCCTGGGTGCGGATCACATCTCCCGGCCGCACCGGCAGCAGGCAGGCCCGTTGGTTCACGCGTCCGTTGACGGTCACCAGGCAGTCGAAGCACACCCCGATCCCGCAGAACACCCCGCGCGGCCGGCCGGCCCCGCGGGTGCTGCGCCAGGCGGTCACCCCCGCCGCCCACAGCGCAGCCGCGACCGTCTGCCCGGGCAGGGCCGCGAGGGGCCGCCCGTCGAAGGTGACGGTGAAGGCCTCGCCGGGGCGGGCCCGGGCCAACTCCAGGGGATTCACGGCGTGTCGCCTCCGTCGGTGTCGTATCCCTCGAACCGCTCCGGCCGGAACGGCGTGAGATCCAGCTCCGGTGTCTTCCCGGTGAGTGCCTGCGCGATCAACTGCCCGGTGCCGGCGGCCAGTCCGATGCCGGCGCCCTCGTGTCCGCAGGCGTGGAACAGCCCCGGCGCGCGGGGGTCGGGGCCGATCGCCGGGAGGTGGTCGGGCAGATACGGCCGGAAGCCCGCGTACGTCCGCAGCGCGTGCACCCGCTCCAGGAACGGGAACAGCCCGATCGCCCCGGCCGCGAGCGCCCGTACCGCCGGAAGCGACAGCGAGCGGTCGAAGCCGACCCGCTCCCGGCTCGCGCCGATCAGCACCGGACCGGCGGCCGTGCCCTCCACCACCGGCGAGGTGCGCAGGGCGGCCGAGTCGCTCGCGACGTCGGCCACATAGTCCGCGGCGTACACCTTGTGCCGCACCATCCGCGGCAGAGGCTCGGTGACCAGGACGAAGCCGCGCCGGGGGAGCACCGGCAGCCGGACGCCGGCGAGCGCCGCGAGGCCGCCGCCCCAGGTGCCGGCCGCGTTCACCACCGCCGGTGCGTGCAGCTCGCCCTGGTCGGTGCGGACGCCGGCCACCGTGCCGGCGGCCGTGCGCAGCACCCCGGTCACGGTCCACCCCGTGTGCAGGAGGGCGCCGGAGGCGCGGAGCAGATGGGCGGCGGCGAGGGCGGGCATGACCTGGGCGTCCTGCGGATAGTGCACCCCGCCTGCCAGGCCGGGGGCCAAGTGGGCTTCGAGAGAGGGCAGTTCGTCTGCGCTCACCGGGTCGGCCGTGACTCCCGCCGTCCGCTGGCCGTCTGCGAACGCGTGCAGCGCGGCGAGGGTCTCGGCGGTGGAGGCGACCACGAGGCCGCCCTTGGGCTCGTACTCGACCGCCGCTCCCAGCTCGTCGCCCAGCCGTGTCCACAATCGGGCCGACAACAGGGCGAGATCGAGCTCGGGGCCCGGTTCCTTGTCGGAGACGAGCAGGTTGCCCTCGCCCGCGCCGGTGGTGCCGCCGGCCACCGGGCCCCGGTCCACCACCCGCACATCGAGCCCGGCCCGTGCGGCGTACAGGGCGCAGGCCGCGCCGACCATGCCGGCTCCGACCACCACGACATCGCAGGTCAGTCCCTTTGTCACGGGCAGTACTATGTCACATGGCGCTGGTTCTGGGGAGACCTCGCACACTCTCGGCCGGTCGCGCACATGTCCCAGGCGTGGACGCCCCCTTGACGTCGCCTGATGCCGGATCGACACTCCAGGGTGGGAATCCTAGTGAACAGGTAGGGAATGATGACGCGCCTCGGAACGGTCACCGGCCTCGCGGGCCGTACGCCGTTGCGCGCGCCCCTGCTCACCTCCCGCCGGCACATCGACCTGCTGCGTGTCTGCAGCGCGATCAGCGCCCACCGCTGAGCCGAGGCGCTGCGCGCCCATCGGCCGACGCCGCATATCCGCACGCCCACCACCGGGGAGACGCATGTCCATCACTCCGCTCGCCACCCTCCCGTCCGCCCACCGCGCCGCCTCCGTCTTCCGGGGCCGGATCGGCCGGGACGCACGCAGCGGCGGCCACTACGCCGTGCCGCACCGCTACCGGCTCCATCTGTCGACCGCCTGCCCCGATGGGCTGCGCCTGGCCGTCGGACACAGCCTCCTCGGTCTGGACGGCAGTTGTCCGGTCACGGTCCTGCCCGCCGTACCGGACTGTCCCGGCGGCGGCCACTCCGCGCTGCGCCCGCTGTACGAGGCGAGCGCCCACCGCTACACCGGCCCGGCCCTCGCGCCCGTGCTCAGCGACGACTGGTCCGGACGCATCGTCAGCACCCAGGCCCGGGACATCCTGCGCGACCTCGACCGCTTCCCGCACGAGGGCCGCGCCGCCCTGTACCCGAGCGGCCTGGAGTCGGTGATCGAGGCCGTCGAGCGGATGTGCGCCGAGGGGATCGAGCAGGCCGCGCAGCGCGCCGGGCAGGCCGGCACCGACCCCGCCGGGCGGGCCGCCGCCCTGGACGTGCTCCTGGACACCCTGGGCCGGCTGGAGAACCGACTGGCCGGAGAGGAGCACCTGGTCGACGACCTTCTCACCGCCGCCGACGTCGAACTGTGGGTCAGCCTGGTGCAGTTGGACACCGTCCACCGTTGTCACCTCGACGCCTCCGCCGTCCAGCGCATCGCCGGCCACCGCGCCCTGTGGGCCTACGCCCGGCGCCTGGCCGCCCATCCCGCCTTCGGCCGCCATCTCGACCTCGACGGCATCTCCCGCCGCCACCACGGCCGTTGCCGGGGCCTGGAGGCCGCCGGGGCCGCTGTCCAGATCCTGGACTGGGCGGCCCACGCCGCGGACGCCGAAGACACTTCCCGCAGGTGAGAAACGGTCGGGAGGCGTCCACTCTGCGGACGACCGTTGACATTCGAACGGACAACTGCCTTACTTACGGCTCAGAACGGTCATGAGCGTCAGCGCCAAGCCCTGGCTCGCTGACCGGCAACCCTCGCATCGCGGTGGGGTGCCCCAGGTGACGACCGGACCGGAATGACGTTTTCGGTAAGCGCGAGGGCCCCGCGGGGCCGGAACAGTGACAGGTGACGCCATGTACGCAGCTCCCAGGACGGCCGCGAGCCGCGCCCAGGGCTGCGTACGGTCGTACGCCGGGCTCCTCGTCGCCGACCGCGCCGTCGATCTGCTCCGCGTCAACAGCGCACTGTGTACCGCACCGGGCTCTGCCCGCTGCCGGGGCTGACGACCCTTTCCAGCCCCACCTTCTCCAGCCGCCGTGTTCCTGACGCACACCGCTGCGCCGGTGTGCCGTCGCCCGCCCTGCCCACGGTTCCCGTCCGCCGCCGTGCGCCGCCTCGTGCCGTAGTGCCGTCGCGGCGCCCGCGCCCGCGCGCCGCGACCGGGGTGTCCGACTCCGCCGGAGCCCGCCATGAGTGAACCCCCAGGCGCCACCGTCTCCCTCGCCGAGACGCCACCAGCCGACATACCGTCAAAGTCTCTGAAGCCACAGCGAGTTCAACCATTGCGTCGGCCCGGCCGCTGGATCGCCGGGGCCGTCGTCCTCGTGCTCGTCGCACAGTTCCTGCACGGACTGGCCACGAACCCGTTCTACCAGTGGGACCGCTTCCGCTACTGGTTCCTGCGCCCCACCGTCCTGGACGGACTCCTCGTCACCCTCGAAGTCGCCGCGCTCAGCGCCGTCTTCGGCCTCCTCGGCGGGATCCTGCTGGCCCTCGGCCGGCAGTCCGGCAGCCCCGTGCTGCGCGCCGTGAGCTGGACCTACACCTGGCTGCTGCGTTCGGTGCCGCTGATCGTCGTCCTGATCTTCCTCTACAACTTCTCGGCCCTGTACAAGACGGTGAGCCTCGGCATCCCCTTCGGCCCCGCCTTCGTCACCTTCGACGAGTCCAGGCTCGCCACCGACATGACGGTCGCCGTGGTCGGACTCAGCCTCAACGAGGCGGCCTACGCGGCGGAGGTCGTCCGTGGCGGAATCCTCTCCGTCGACCAGGGCCAGCACGAGGCTGCGGCCGCGCTCGGCCTGCCCAGGGGCTACCAGTTCACCCGGATCGTCTTCCCGCAGGCCCTCAGGTCCATCACGCCGAACTACGTCAACCAGCTCATCGGCCTGATCAAGAGCACCTCGCTGGTGTTCTACGTCTCGCTGCTCGACCTCTTCGGCTCCGTGCAGACCATGGGCAGCACCTACCCCGGCGACATCGTGCCGCTGCTGCTGGTCGCCACCGTCTGGTACCTCATCCTCACCAGCGCCGTGTCCGTCGTGCAGTACTACGTCGAGCGGTACTTCGCGCGGGGCGCCACCCGCACCCTGCCGCCGACCCCGCTGCAGAAGGCGCGCGCGGGCGCCGCCGAGTTCCGGGCCCGGCTGCGCAGGGAGGCCGCCGTATGACCGCCACCGCCACCCTGGAGACCACCCCGGCCGCGCTGGAGGTCCACGACGTCCACAAGTGGTACGGCACCCATCGCGTCCTGGACGGCATCGATCTGACCGTGCGGCCCGGCGAGGTCACCGTCGTCATCGGGCCCTCCGGCTCCGGCAAGTCCACGCTGCTGCGGGTCATCAACCACCTGGAGAAACCCGAGGTCGGCCACGTCAGCGTCGGCGGCGAGCTGATCGGCGTCAAACGCGGCAACGGCGGCCGGCTCAAGGAGCTCAGCGAGCGCGCCATCCTGGCCCAGCGCGGCCGGATCGGCTTCGTCTTCCAGAACTTCAACCTCTTCCCGCATCTGACCGTCCTCGACAACGTCGCCGCCGCGCCCGTCGCCACCGGCCGGCTCGCGCGGTCCGAGGCCCGCGAACTCGCCCGGGAACTGCTCACCCGGGTCGGCCTCCGCGACCGTACCGGCGCCTATCCGCGCCAACTCTCCGGCGGACAGCAGCAGCGCGTCGCCATCGCCCGCGCCCTCGCGCTGCGCCCCGGCATCATCCTCTTCGACGAGCCGACCTCCGCGCTCGATCCCGAAACGGTCGGCGAGGTGCTCTCGGTCATCAAGGACCTGGCCACCAGCGGCACCACCCTGGTCATCGTCACCCACGAGATCGGCTTCGCCCGCGAGGTGGCCGACCGGATCGTCTTCATCGACGGCGGCCGGATCGTCGAACAAGGCCCGCCGGAAGAGGTGCTGGACCGGCCCCGCCACGAACGGACCCGCGACTTCCTCGCCAAGGTCCTCTGACCTCCCCGTGACCCCCGTAGCTCCCCCCGTAGTTTCCGAACGACAAGGACAGCCATGCGCAGCCACCTCTCCCGACGCAGCCTGACACGCGGCATCACCGCCGCGACCGCAGCCGCCACCCTCGCCACCGGGCTCGCCGCCTGCGGTGGCAACAGCGACGCGGCCACCACCACCGACAGCGCCAGGTCCGGTGAGGTCGTCGTCGGTCAGGTCTCCAACGGCGCCGCCAGGCAGACCGCCATCAAGGTGTCCGAAGTGAAGTCCATCAGCGCCGAACTGCCCGCCTCCGTCCGCAAGAGCGGCAGGCTAGTGATCGGCGAGGGCGCCCTGCCCGCCGGGTTCCCGCCGCTGGCCTACGTGGGCAGCGACCAGAGGACCCTCACCGGCTCCGAACCCGACCTCGGCCGCCTGGTCGCCGCGGTTCTCGGCCTCAAGCCGGAGCTGAAGAACTTCACCTGGGAGAACCTCTTCGTCGGCATCGACAGCGGCAAGGTCGACGTCGCCTTCTCCAACGTCACCGACACCGAGGAGCGCAAGAAGAAGTACGAGTTCGCCTCCTACCGGCAGGACAACCTCGCCTGGGAGGTGCCGAAGAAGAGCACTTGGAATTTCGACGGCAACTACGAGAACCTCGCGGGCAAGACCGTCTCCGTCGGTTCCGGAACCAACCAGGAGCGGATCCTCCTGGAGTGGAAGGCCAAGCTGGCCAAGGAGGGCAAGAAGCTCGACATCAAGTACTACCAGGACCACAACAGCACCTACCTGGCCCTCGCCGGCGGCAAGATCGATGCCTACTTCGGCCCCAATCCCGGAATCGCGTACCACATCACCCAGGTCGCGAACACGCCCAACGCCACCCGCAACGCGGGCAAGTTCTCCGGCGCGGGCGAGACCCTCCAGGGCCTGATCGCGGCGACCGCCAAGAAGGACAGCGGTCTCGCCAAGCCGCTCGCCGACGCCATCAACTACCTGATCAAGAACGGCCAGTACGCCGAGTGGCTCAAGGCCTACAACCTCTCCAACGAGGCCGTCGCCAAGTCCGAGGTGAACCCGCCCGGGCTGCCGCTGGACAACTCCTGACCCACGCAGCCCCGTTCGAGTCGAGTGGAGAGGACTCCGCCTCCGTGCCCCAGCAGACCGACCTCCGCGGAGGCGGAGCCCCGTCCGGCACCCATGTGCTCGACAACGCAGTCTGGGCCGCCCTGTCCGGTCCGCACGCCCACCTGGCCGAACGCCTCGGCCGTGCCGCCCGCTACCGGGACGGCGTCTACGCCTTCGCCGCGCTCGCCGACCCGGCGGACCCGGCCGCCTGGGACGACCTGCGTGCCCTCGTCGGCCCCGGAACCGCTGTACGGGTCAAGCCCGTCGACCGGGTGCCCGACGGCTGGCGGGTCGAAGTCGGCGGGGAGGGCGTGCAGCTGGTCGACACCGCGCTGCGCGCCGAACCCGCCCCGGACGCGGTACGGCTCGGGCCCGCCGACGTCCCCGAGATCCTCGGCCTCATCGCCCGGACCCGGCCAGGCCCGTTCCTGCGGCGGACCGTCGAGATGGGCACCTATCTCGGCATACGGCATGAGGGGCGGCTGATCGCGATGGCGGGGGAGCGGCTGCGGCTGCCCGGCTGGACCGAGATCAGCGCCGTGTGCACCGACCCGGATCACCGCGGCCGGGGGCTGGCCACCCGGCTGGTGCGGGCGGTCGCGTGGGGGATCCGGGAGCGCGGGGACAGCCCGTTCCTGCACGCCGCCGCGGACAACACGCCGGCGATCCGGCTGTACGAGTCGATCGGGTTCACCCTGCGCCGCCGCTCGCGGATCGTGCAGGTCCGCAGCGAGGAGACACGCGAGCGGGTTCGCAGCGCGGGAGCGATCGCGGACGGCCGGGTGGGAACAACCGCGTTCGGCCGCGCGTTGTGAGTCATGACGAGATCCGCGAGGCGGTCACCCAACCGGCCCGCCCCGCCCGACGGACGGAGGTGACGGGCGTGACACGTGTACTCGCGCTGCGCGCTCCGCGTCCGTACCGCTCCGTCCGTCTGATATCCCGGCCGCACATAGATCTCCAGCGCGTGTCCGCCGCGCTCTGTCGCCACTGACCTTCTCCCCGGCCTGACGAGCCCCAAGGCCCGGGTCCGCCCCTGCCGCGCTCGCCCTCGCCGACGCCCGCCCTCGCGAGCCGGTGTTCTCGCCACGGACATCCGCCATGGACATCAAGGAAGGCACCGACGTGTCCTCAACTCCTGCTTCCCCTCTGCACCTTGCCGTCGCCCTGGACGGCACCGGCTGGCACCCCGCCTCCTGGCGTGAGCCGGTCGCCCGCCCCCGGGACCTGTTCACCGCCGGTTACTGGGCCGATCTGATCGCCGAGGCCGAACGCGGCCTCCTCGACTTCGTCACCATCGAGGACGGCCTCGGGCCGCAGTCCGCGCACTTCCTCGACCCCGACGAGCGCACCGACCAGGTGCGCGGCCGGCTGGACGCGGTCCTCGTCGCCTCCCGGGTGGCCCCGCTCACCCGGCACATAGGTCTGGTCCCGACCGTGGTGGCCACGCACACCGAGCCGTTCCACATCTCCAAGGCGATCGCCACCCTCGACTACGTCAGCACCGGCCGCGCGGGGCTGCGGGTGCAGATCAGCGCCCGGCCGAACGAGGCCGCCCACTTCGGCCGCCGCACCATCGGCCGGATCGAGGCCTACGAGAGCCCGGCCGCACAGGACATCGTCACCGAGCTGTTCGACGAGGCCGCCGACCATGTGGAGGTGGTGCGCCGGCTCTGGGACAGCTGGGAGGACGACGCCGAGATCCGGGACGCGGCGACGGGCCGCTTCATCGACCGGGACAAGCTGCACTACATCGACTTCGAGGGCCGTCACTTCAGTGTCAAGGGCCCCTCGATCACACCCCGCCCGCCCCAGGGCCAGCCGCTGGTCACCGCCCTCGCCCACTCGACCGTCCCGTACCGCCTCGTCGCCCGCCAGGCCGACGTCGGCTATGTCACCCCGCACGACGCCGAGCAGGCCCGGGCGATCGTCGCCGAGATCCGCGCCGAGCAGCGGGCGGCGGGCCGTGCCGGGGACACCCTGCACATCTTCGGCGACCTCGTCGTCTTCCTCGACGACAGCCGGGTCGAGGCCGAGGCCAGGCGGGAGCGGCTGGACGCGCTCGCGGGGGAGCCGTACACCGGAGACGCCCGGATCTTCACCGGTGCAGCCGACCAACTCGCCGATCTGCTGGAGGAGTTGGCCGCGAGCGGTCTGACCGGGTTCCGGCTGCGGCCCGCCGTCGCCGGACACGATCTGCCCCGCATCAGCCGTGACCTCGTGCCCGAACTGCAGCGCCGGGGCCGCTTCCGGGAGGCCTACGAGGCCGACACCCTGCGCGGCCTGCTCGGCCTCGCCCGCCCCGCCAACCGCTACGCAGCAGCAGCCATCGCCTGAGCAGCCGGAGAGGACGACCGCACCATGAGTAAGCCGCTGAAGCAGATCCATCTGGCCGCCCACTTCCCCGGCGTCAACAACACCACCGTGTGGAGCGACCCGGCCGCCGGGAGCCACATCGAGTTCAGCTCCTTCGCGCACTTCGCGCGGACCGCCGAACGCGCCAAGTTCGACTTCCTGTTCCTCGCCGAGGGACTCCGGCTGCGCGAACAGGGCGGCGAGATCTACGACCTGGACGTCGTCGGCCGCCCCGACACCTTCACCGTGCTGGCTGCACTGGCCGCCGTCACCGACCGGCTCGGCCTGACCGGCACCATCAACTCCACCTTCAACGAGCCCTACGAGGTGGCCCGCCAGTTCGCCAGCCTCGACCACCTCTCCGGCGGCCGTTCCGCGTGGAACGTGGTCACCTCCTGGGACGCCTTCACCGGCGAGAACTTCCGCCGCGGCGGCTTCCTGCCGCAGGAGGAGCGCTACTCCCGCGCCAAGGAGTTCCTCGCCACCGCGCACGAACTCTTCGACTCCTGGCGTGGCGACGAGATCGTCGCCGACCAGGCCACCGGCACCTTCCTGCGGGACGCCAAGGCCGGCGCCTTCGTCCACCAGGGGCAGCACTTCGACATCCACGGCCGGTTCAACGTCCCGCGTTCCCCGCAGGGCCGCCCGGTGATCTTCCAGGCCGGCGACTCCGACGAGGGCCGCGAGTTCGCGGCGTCCGGCGCGGACGCGATCTTCAGCCGCTACTCGACGCTGAAGGAGGGCCAGGCCTTCTACACGGACGTCAAGTCCCGCCTCGCCAAGTACGGCCGCCGCCCCGACCACCTGCTCATCCTGCCCGCCGCCACCTTCGTCCTCGGCGACACCGACCAGGAGGCCGCCGAATTCGCCCGCGAGGTGCGCCGGCAGCAGGTCAGCGGTGCGACCGCCCTCAAGCACCTGGAGTTCGTCTGGAACCGGGACCTGTCGGCGTACGACCCGGAGGGGCCGCTGCCCGACGTCGACCCGGTGGTGAGCGAGGAGCACATCTCCCGGGGCCGCGCCCAGGTGCGGATGTACCGGGACCCGATCGCCATCGCCCGCGAGTGGCGGCAGCTCGCCGAGGCCAACAGGTGGTCCATCCGTGACCTGGTCATCAACACCGGCAACCGGCAGACCTTCGTCGGTTCCCCGGCGACCGTCGCCCGGACCATCAACGACTTCGTGCAGGCGGACGCCTCCGACGGCTTCATCCTCGTCCCGCACATCACCCCCGGCGGCCTCGACCCCTTCGCCGACAAGGTCGTACCCCTGCTCCAGGAACAGGGCGTGTTCCGCGCCGACTACGAGGGGACGACCCTGCGCGACCACCTCGGCCTCGCCCACCCGGACGCGGACTCCGGCGCCTCGCGCCCACGGGCCGCATCGTGAGGTTCCTCGCGATCACCGGCAAAGCGTGGTCGCGGTCGTCACCTCCCCCGTAGGTGACGACCGCGACCGCTCCCCCGGTGCCGGACATGTGGTCGGTGTTCGCCCGTGTGCTGTCACCAGCACATGACCGCTGTCTCCCCCGAACCCCAGGTGGAGTAGAGGCGGACGCGGACGACATAGCGGCGGCCCTTGACGAGCCGGACCCCGACGGCGGCGTTGTCCGGCGTGCCGCCGTCGTCGTGGCCCGCGAGGAAGCGCGGCACCCCGTCGCGCTCCTCGAAGACCACGAGCATCGTGTCGGCGTCGCCGAAGGTGCCCACGGCGTAGTCGCGGGTCTCCGGCGGCTCGACGGTGAAGTCGGCCTGCTCGCCCGGCCCGAGGCCGAGCGGCGCCGACCGGAACGGCACCAGCTCGGCCGGACCGGCCGGGTCGGCGGGCGGGTACCAGCGCAGCACGAACTCCTTGTCGGCCGGGGACGGGTCACCGGACGGAGACAGCCCCCCGCGGTACTGCTCCGGCTCCAGCACCAGCCCCGGCCCGAACGGGAACGTCATCACCGACTGCGGATCCCACACCGAGCCGCTCGCCTCGCCCGCGTCCAGCTCGCGCAGGACGTTCGTGTACGCCGTCTCGCGGCTCCAGAAGTTCGGCGGGCCTGCCAGCTCGGCGTAGACGGCCTCGTCGTCCCAGTGCAGCCCGGCGTACGGGTTCTGGTGCTCGTGCACCATGCCGAGCGCGTGCCCGATCTCGTGCAGCACCGTGCCGCGCTCCCCGGGCCCGGTCACGTCCCAGCCCAGGTTCATGGTGCGTTCGCTCCGGCCGACCGACAGCGCCTCCCGGCCCACCGCCGACCAGGAACCGCCGCCGGCCTGGAACCCGATCCGCAGCTCCGCCTCGCGCGGGTCGCCGACCTCGGCGAACGTCACGCCGATGCCGAGTCCCTGCCACTCGCGGAAGGCTTCGCGGACCATGTCCCGCTGCTCCTCGCCGCCGGCCCACGGCACCCGGCGCAGCTCACCGGTCCCGGGGACCGGGATCACCGAGGCGTCGGAGCCGTCGTACAGGTAGTAGTGCAGGACCGTGCCGTTGACCCACATCCGCCGCCCGGCGAGCAGCGCGCACTGCCGCTCGGCGGTCAGCCCCGGTGCGAAGCACGGGGCCGGCTGCCGTGGGAGCGAGCAGAGGCGTCGGGTCATGCGGCCAGCGTGCCCGCCCCCGCGGCCGGGCGCCTGAGTCGGGGGCTACTCAAGTCGCCCTGTATCAAACCTGAGTACCCGCGCTCTGCATGATGTGAGGACTTACGAGCAGGACGCCAAGACGCTTCAGCTGCCCTGGCCGTTCACCGGGCGGGAGGACGAACTGGAACTGGTCCGCGCCTCGTCGGCCGGCGGCGGGCACGGCATCGTGGTGACCGGACCGGCCGGCCACGGCAAGACCCGGCTGATCACGGAGGCGGTCCGGGGCACGGAGCACGCCCTGGTCACCGGCACGCCCGAGACCCGGAGCCTGCCCTTCGCGGCGTTCGCCCACCTGCTGCCCGACACCGTCTCGCTGCACCGCGCGGTGCGGACCCTGTCCGGTGTACGGCTCCTCGTCGTCGACGACGCGCATCTGCTGGACGAGGCCTCCGCCGCCCTCGTCCACCAGCTCGCCGTGCACGGCCGCACCCGGCTCGTCGTGGCCGCGGTGGACGGCGTGCCCGCGCCCGGCGCCGTCTCCCGGCTGTGGACCGGCGAGCTGCTGCCCCGGCTGGCCCTCGAACCGCTGCCCGGCGAGGACGTCGCCCAGCTGCTCGCCGCCGCCAAGCTGGAACCGCTCACCGTCCGCCGCCTGCACCGGATGTGCCGGGGCGATCTGCGGCTGCTGCGCGACCTGGTCGCGGCGCTGGGCAGGACGGGGCGGCTGATTCCCGTACCTGGTACGCAGGAGCGGGCCTGGCGGGGGCCGCTGCCGGTCACCGCGGCCGTACGGGAGCGGCTCGCCCCGGTGCTCGAACGCTCCGGCTCGGGTGAACGGGACACGTTGGAGCGCCTGGCCTTCGCCGAGCCGCTGCCCCTGCCGCTGGACGACCTCGAACCGGATGTCCTGGAGCCGCTGGAGGCCGACGGTCTGATCGATGTCGACGACCAGGACGGCGCCGTCACCCTCGCCCACCCCCTGCACGGGGCGGCCCTGCGCGTCACGGCCGGCCGGCTGCGGGCCCGTCGGCTGGCCGGCGCGCCGCGCGACCACGGTCCGGCCCTTGAGGCCGAACGGCGGCTCCTGGAGCGCGCGATCGAGCGGCTGGACGTCCGCTCGGTGCCCACCCCCGTGGGGGAGTGGCTGGTGGCGGAGGGTGCGGTGCTCCCGGCCGGGTACGCCGCCGTGCGCGCTCGGTTCGCATGGCTGCGGGGGGAGGTTCGGGACGCCGCCGCCTGGGCGCGGGAGGGGCTGCGGGCGGCGCCGGGAGATGACGGATGCCGTGCGGAACTTCGCCGGGCCGGTGGGGAGTCGGGTCCGAGCGGGGACGACGACGTGTACGCCCGGTACGACGCCGTACGCCTCGGTGACCCGGAACGGGCGGCCGGGCGGTTGCCTGCGGGGAGCGTGTTCGCGCGGCACGCCGACGCGCTGGCGCGAAGGGACGGGGACGGCCTGGACCGGGTCGCCGAGGCCCTGGAAGAGCACGGCTTCCTGCTGTTCGCGGCCGAGGCCCGGGCGCAGGCCGTGCGGGTGCACCGCGATCCGCGTGCCGCGCGGGTGTCCCGGACCCGCGCGGTGGCGCTCGCGCGCCGCTGCCAGGGCGCGCGGACACCCGCCTTGGCCGGGCTGGTCCTCGGCGAACTCACCGCCCGCCAGCGGCAGATCGTCGCGCTCGCGGCGGCGGGGCTGAGCAACCGGGAGATCGCCGAGCGGTTGACCCTGTCCGTGCGGACGGTGGGGAATCATCTGTACAGCGCCTACAGCCGGCTCGGCACCGCTGATCGGGGAGCGCTGCCGTTGCTCTGTGCTTCGGCGTGAGGACGTTCACGCCGCCCCGAAGGCCGCGAAGGCCCATCCCGTCGCCTGGTGCACCGCGTCGCCTGGCAGCGCGCTGCGGGCGTCCCGAAGTGCCTCCGCCAACGAGAGCCCCGCGCCCAGGCCCTTGTGCAGGGCCAGCATCAGGGGGACCACGGCAGCGTCGTTGACCGGTGCGCTGCTCGCCACCACCCCGGCCGTGCCGAGCGGCAGCAACGCGGTGACGAGGCCGAGGAGTTCGTCGGCGCCGACGGAGGCGAGGCGGGCGGTGTCGCAGCTGGAGAGAATGATCCGGTACGGGCTGCGGGTGAGCCGTTCGAAGTCGTGGACGATCAGCGGGCCGTCGGCCATGCGCAGGGCGGAGAACAGCGGGCTGTCGGCGCGGAACGTGCCGTGGGCCGCGAGGTGGGCCAGTGCCGCGCCGTCGAGGTGTTCCAGGATCCGCGGGACCTGGGCGTCGTCGCCCTCCAGGACGGTCGCCGTGCCGTAGCGGGCGGCCAGTTCCGGTACTTCCGCGCCGCCGGTCGCGAGGCCGGGCCCGCGCACCAGCACAGGCCGGCCGCCCGGCGGCGGCTCGGTCTCGCGGGCGCGCAGCCAGCTGCCCGCCGACGGGGACACGCTGAGCACCCGGTCCCGCAGCGCGGGCAGCAGCGCCCACGGCACCCGGTGCAGCGCCCCCGGTGGCACGACCACCACCGGGCCCGGGCCAAGATGCGGTACGGCCCCGCCCAGCAGCAGTTCCTGCAGCCGCAGGCCGGCCGCCTCCACCAGCGGCAGCCGGGCCTCGGCGCCGGGGTGGGCGAGGCGCCGCAGACCGGCCTGGACGTACTCGGCCTCGGCCACCGCCTCGGCCAGCGGGCCGCCGGTGAACCGCCGCACCCGGCCCTGTCCGCACAGCAGGACGTGCACCCGCCCGCCGACCACGGCGAGTTCGACCAGGCGTGCCTCGCCGAGCCGGTCCAGCAGCCGGGCCACCTCGAAGCGGTCGCCCTCGTGCGGCGCGGAGCCGCGTATGTGGTGGGTGCGGGAGCGGATCTCCCGTTCCAGGCGCCGCTGTTCGCGCTCCAGCGCGGGCACCGGACGGCCCTCCATCCGGGCCTCCTCGGCGCGGGCCGCGATCTCCCGGTAGGCGGTCAGGCCGCTCAGCAGTGCCGGGTCGGCGGGCGGCCGGGTGGGCGGCGCGGACAGCACGGTCGCCCGCCAGCGCTCGCTCCATTCCAGCAGCCGGCGGGGACCGCCGTGGGCGAGGCTCACCTCCTGGGCGAGCGCCGCCAGTTCGGCGCCCTGCGCGGTGACGTGCGCCCGCAGTTCGGAGGCGCCGAGGGTCGTCCGGTGGTCGTCCAGCACGTCCAGGCCGCGCCGGCAGGCCTCCAGCACGCCCCGCCGGGACCCGGCCGCGCGCGCCTGGAGCGCCTGCGCCGCCCAGCCCGTCACCCGGGCCGGGGGCGGGCCGCCGTACCGGCTGCGCGCGGCCACCGCCAAGTGGCGTTCGGCGTCGGCGGTCCAGCCCAGTGCGAGCGCGATCCGGCCCGCGAGGAGGGAGGCCTCCGGTGCGGCGGGGGAGCCGAAGGAGGCCAGCTTCTCGGCGACCGCAGCCGCGTCCGCCACCAGCCGCCCCGAGCGGCGCCCGGCCGCCACCCGCGCCTCGATCAGCACCAGCCTGGCGTGCTGCTCCCACCACATCCGGCGCTGCGCCGCGAACAGCCGTACGGCGACGGCGGCGCGGGCCACGGCGGTGTGCGCGTCCCCGGCCGAACGGGCGGCCCGCGCGGCGGCCAGCAGCAGCTCGGCCTTGCGGGTGGACTGCCCGCCGATCCGGTCCAGCAGCGCGATCGTCGCGTCCGCCTCGGCGAGCGCCTCCGGCGCGAGGCCGGCCGCCATCAGCACCTCGCAGCGGCGCAGGGCCAGCATGTAGGTGGGCGTGCCGAGTTTCGCGTACCGCTCCTCCGCCTCGTCCAGCAGCCGCAGCGCGGCCGGGATGTCCCCGGACCGGAAGGCGGCGAGCCCGCGGCTCTCCACCGCGTCGGCCTTGTCGTGCTCCTGGCCGGTGGTGTCCCACAGTCGCTCGGCCGCCGTGAAGTCGGCGACCGCCCGGTCCACCGCGCCGAGCGCCAGATGCACGGTGGCCCGCAGGGTCAACGCCCGCGCGGTCCAGATGTCGTCGCCGAGCTGCCGCAGCACGGGCAGCGCCCGCCGTACGTCCTCCAGCGCCTCCCGGTGATGTCCCAGCACCCACCACACGTACGCCCGCCGGTACAGCACCCGGGCCCGGGTGTGCCCGCTGCCCCGGGCGACCCCGCGCTCGAAGGAGGTGAGCCCCTGCCGCGTGCGCCCCGCGTGCACCAGTGCGACCCCGAGCGTGGCGAGCACATCCGCCTCGCGGTCGGCCGACTCGGCGCGCGCGGCCAGGTCCCGGGCCCGGCGCAGATGACGGAGCGCGATCCGCAGATCCCCGAAGTCCCGCTGCCAGATGCCGAGCACCTGGTGGGCGACGCTGGCGTGCAGCGGCGGCGGACCGGCCCCCAGGACCTGTTCCGCGCGTGCCCGGGCCTCGCCCGGGTCGGCGAACACCAGGGGCAGCAGTTCGAGAACCGACTCGCTTCCCGCCGTCACGTCTCGCATGGTAGTGGCCACCTGTATCAGACGGTGGCCCCGCGACTCTCACTGTCGAACACCGTCTTCAGGGGGAGGACAGGCCATGGCTCCACAGCGGTTCCACGAGCAGTTCGAGCACATCCAGCGCTCCATGCCGGACACATCCCTTGCCATGGGGCCGGACGACGACGCCCACTTCCTCTACGAGAAGGGCGTCGTGCTGGCCCGGGACGGCGAGGAGGCCCGGGTCGTCGAGGACGCCGTGCGCGCCCACTTCACCGCGACCGAGGGTCTGGTCCCCGACCATGTCCGGCGGGACGGCCCGGAGACCAACCGCACCGGCGTCACCCGCATCCGGGTCGCCGCCCCGAGTTCCGGCGACGACACCGTCCCGCACGCGCTGCGCGCCCTGCGGGAGGCCGAGGACCGCCAGGGGCGCCGGCTGGTGAGCCGTAACCATGTGGTGCACATCGCGGTCAACGCGTGCCCCGGCGACGAGCCGGTGCCGGTCGCGCGCACCCAGCCGGCCAACCCGGCCGCCGCCGACGGCGGTTACGATGCGGACAGCGCCGTCGGGGTCCTCGTGATCGACACCGGCCTGGTGCACGACCACGGCTCCTATCCGCTGCTCGCCCACACCACGGGCGACGCCCAGGCGGCCGAGACCGACGCCGACGGCGTGCTGCGCCAGTACGTCGGCCACGGCACCTTCATCGCCGGAATCCTCGCGGCCGTCGCGCCCAGCACCGACATCACCGTCCGCGGCACCCTGAACGACGCCGGAGCGATCCTGGAGTCCGAGTTCGGCGCCCGGCTCTTCGAAGCGGTCGACCAGGGCGGCTGGCCCGACATCATCAGCCTGTCCGCCGGCACCACGACCGAGAGCGGCGACGGACTGCTCGGCCTGGACGCCTTCATGCGCGAACTGCGCGAGCAGCACACCCTGCTGGTGGCCGCCGCCGGCAACAACGCCGGCGACACCCCGTTCTGGCCCGCCGCCTACGCCGCCCTGCCCGAGTACGCCGACAGCGTGCTCTCGGTCGGTGCCCTCCGCGCCGACGGCGACGGCGCGGCCTGCTTCAGCAACCACGGCCCCTGGGTGCGGGTCCACGCCCCCGGCGAGCGCCTCACCAGCGCCCTCACCGGCTTTGGCACCCCCGTGCCGTACATCTACCAGCACTCCACCTACGACGCCTGCCGGTTCGGCTTCGACTACCCGTGCACCTGTCAGTTCCCGCGCCACACCGGCGTGCTGAGCGAGGGCCGGGAGAGCACCGGGGCCAAGCCGGACCAGGTGATGTTCGACGGCCTCGCGCAGTGGAGCGGCACCTCCTTCGCCACCCCGGTCGCCGCCGGTCTCGTCGCCGCGCTGATGGCGGCGCAGGGGGAGCGCGACCCGCGCACCGCGCTCGCCCGGCTGCTCGCGGCCACCACCGACACCGCCGTGGTGCGCGGGGCGCATGTCCCGGCGCTCCGGCCGGCCGGCTGGCGCCCGGTCCCGGTCGTGGCCCCCGCCGTGCCCGCATGAGGTCCGGAACGCTCCGCTCCACGGCGTACGATGACGTGCCGTACACGAGGGGTGGAGCCGTGGACCGAACAGAGGTCGGCGCGCTCGTCCAGTCCGCCGTCGACGGGGACGCCGCGGCCTGGAAAGCGCTGGTGGAAGGGATGAGTCCGCTGGTGTGGTCGGTCGTGCGCGCACACCGGCTCTCCGACGCCGACGGGCACGAGGTCTACCAGACCGTGTGGTTCCGCTTCGCCCAGCATCTGGGCCGGATCCGCGAACCCGACAAGGCGGGTTCCTGGCTGGCCAGTACGGCCCGCCACGAGTGCCTGAAAGTGCTCAAGAGCCTGACCCGGCTGACCCTGACGGACGATCCACGGGTGCTGGACCGGGCCAGCGACGAGCGGACCCCGGAGGAGTCGCTGATCGACTCGGAGGACGAGGCGGACCGGGCCGAGCGGGTGCGCCGCCTGTGGCAGGAGCTGGACGGAATGGGGGAGCGCTGCCGGCAGCTGCTGCGCGTGCTGGTGGCCTCTCCGCCGCCCAGCTACGGTGAGATCTCGGCCGCGCTCGGTATCGCGGTCGGCAGCATCGGACCGCTGCGCCAGCGCTGTCTGCGCCGGCTGCGGGCCCGGATGGACGCACGGGGTGCGGCGTGAACGACGACCATCGGTTCCCGGAACCGGGCACGACGGACGAGGAGTTGGCGGACTCCCTGCTGGAGGAGGAGCTGCGCCAGGCGGCCGCCGTCCTCGACCCGGTCCCGGACACTCTGCTCCAAGTGGCCCTGGACGCCTACGCGTTGCACGACCTGGACGCGCGGATCGCCGAGCTGACCTTCGACTCGCTGGTGGACGCGCTGCCGGTCCGGGGTATGCCGGACACCCCGCGGATGCTGACGTTCAGCGCGGGCGAGGTCACCGTCGACGTCGAGGTCACCGAGGACGGGCTGATCGGCCAGGTGCTGCCGCCGCAGTCCGCGCGCATCGAGGTGCTCGGCGGCCCGCAGACCGCTCTCCCGGTCGCGGTCGACACGCTCGGCCGCTTCACCAGCGACACGCCACCGGCCGGCCCCTTCGCCCTCAGGCTGCGGACCGGCGCGGAGGTGATCGTCACGGAGTGGCTGCGGGCCTGACCCCGCTCAGGACGTCACGACGTCACACGGACCAGGTCACGGGCAGCGTCCGCGGCCCGCGGATCATTGTCCTGTGCCGCCACCGCACGTCCTCGGCCGGCACCGCGAGCCGCAGCCCGGGCAGCCGGTCCAGCAGGGTGTCCACCAGCAGTTCGGTCTGCAGCCGGGCGAGCAGCGTGCCGGTGCAGAAGTGCGGCCCGTTGCCGAACGCCACGTGCGGGTTCGGATCGCGGTCGGGGTCGATGCGGTCCGGGTCCGGGAAGACGGCCGGGTCGCGGTTGGCGGCGAGGTAGGAGACGTAGACCGGCTCGCCCGCGGCGATCCGGTGGCCGGCGATCTCCACGTCCTCCAGCGCGATCCGGGCGAGCCCGACCGAGCTGCGGTGCGGGATCCACCGGAACAGCTCGTCCAGCACAGGACCGCGGGCCTCGGGCCGCGCCCGCATCCGCTCCATCAGCTCCGGCCGGGTCAGCATCAGGTACAGCATCTGCCCGCAGTTGTGCGTGACGGCCTCGCCGCCGATCTGCAGCGGGCCGGCCAGCCCGACGGCCTCCTCCTCGCTGATCTCCCCGCGCGCCACGGCCCCGCCCAGCATCGAGTAGACGTCCTCGCCGGGGCTGTGGGCGCGGGCCCGGACGGTCGTGGTGATCCACCCGTACAGGCCCTCCTTGGCCCGGCCGGCCGCCTCGGCCCCGTTGGTGGAGATGATCTCGCGCGTCCAGGCGTGCACCTGCGCCCGGTCGGCGGCGGGCACACCCATCACCTCGCTGACCACGGTGAGCGGGAACGGCTCCAGCACCCGCTCCATCAGATCGGCCGGCGGCCCGTCCCGTACGACGGCCTCCACCAGCTCGTCCAGGACCGCCTGCGCGCGGGGCCGCAGCCGCTTCATGGCGCTCACCGTGAAGGCGCCGGCGACCGGCTTGCGCAGCCGGTTGTGGTCGGGCTGGTCGGCCCAGGCGAGCGAGCCCGGGCGGGGCGCGAAGTTCGGCGCCATGCGGGTCACCTGGCGGCCGGTCACCTCGGCGCGGCTGAAGCGCGGGTCGTTGGTGATCAGCTTCACGTCGTCGTGGCGGGTCGCCAGCCACGCCCAGCCCTCGCCGAACGGCAGCCGGATCCGGGTCAGCGGACCCTCGCGCATCAGGCCTGCGAGGATCGGGTCGAAGTCCGTTCCGTCCAGGTCGGGTGTGGGCCAGTCCCGTACGGGCGGCGGGGCGTGGCCGGTGAGCGTGGTCTCCTCGGTCATGCGCACCACACTGGTATGGGGGCGGGGCGTTGTCCTGTCGGAGTGCGCCAGGTGGGGGGCCGGGCGCCTGTTGGGGTGCCGCTGAGGCGCTTCAGACCGCGTCCATGAGCTCGGCCAGCGCGCCCGCCAGCCGCTGAAGTCCCTGGCCGGCCGGTCCGCCCGGCTCCGCCATATAGGTGTCCCGGCGGATCTCCACCATCAGGGCGGTGACCCGTGCATCGGTGCCGTAGAACTCCAGGGGCACGTACGTCCCGGCGAAGGGGCTGTCCAGTCCGATCCCGCCGCAGTCCGTGAACGCCTTGCGTGCCGCGTCCGTCAGCTCCGGCGGGGTGTGGAAGGGATCCGTCCCCAGGCACACCGGCGGACGCGGCCCGGTGCCGTGCAGCTCGTAGGGCAGCGGCTGGGTCGGATAGGAGTGCACGTCGATGACGACGGCCCGCCCGGTCGCCGCCAGCCGTTGCGCGACCGCCTCGGTCATGGCCCGCGCGTAAGGCCGGAAGTACCGCTCCAGCAGCGGCCCCGGATCGGTGTCCGCGGGCCGTAGTTCGCTCCGGTGCGTGGTCCGCGTGTATACGGCGCCCATGCCGACGGCCGTCATCTCCTCGCGCCCGTCCGGGAACCGCTCCGGGTCCACGACCAGGCGGGACAGCCGGTTCACGAACCGCCATGGCGTGACGGCGGCCAGACCCGTGGCCCGCTCGGCGAGCTCGGCGGTGTGCGCGTCCGTGATGTGGTCCAACTCCCGCTCCAGCGCGGCGTCGTCCAGCACGATCCCGCCGCGCACGTCCTTGGGGATCGCCCGCGCCGAGTGCGGCACGTGCAGCAGGACGGGCGACTCGGGGGCACCGGGCAGGAGTTCGAAGGAGGACACAGGTGGCTCCGGGGCGTTGTCAGTGGTCTGGTGCAGGATCAAGGTGTCACATCGGCAACCGAGCGAGGGGCGGTACCGGAGCATGCCGATCAGGAACCCGAGGGTGGCGGAGCACGCCTTCCTTGACGGGCTGTACCAGGACGGGTACTTCCCGGACCACGTCGTGGACAAGGGCCGGGCGATCCTGCTCGCGCTGTGTGCGCGGATCGAGGCCGAGCGGCCCGACGACCTGACCGCGCTGTACCGGCTGACGCAGGCCGCCACCGAGGAATTCAACGCACTGGAAGCGGAGTTCGAGGCGGCCGGCAGCGAGATCGAGACCGTGGCCCGCGAGGAGATAGGCGGCGATTTCTGGTTCGTCGCGCGGGCCTACGGCTTCGAGGATGCGGACGTGGAGGAGCTGATCGCCACCCGCGACTGGTGAGCGGTGCCCGGCAACTCCACGCCCGGGGCATCTGCTTGCCCCGCCGCCCTGCACATGCCTCCGCCCCGGCCGGTGTTGCTGCCGGCCGGGGCGGAGGGGCACTCACGAGGGCGGTTCAGGCGCCGCAGGCACTGGCGCCGCAGGCACTGGCGCCGCAGGCACTGGCGCCGCAGGCACTAGCTCAGGGACGCCAGCGCCTCGTTCCAGGTGGCCGACGGGCGCATGACCGCGTCGGCCTTGGCCTTGTCGACCTGGTAGTAGCCGCCGATGTCGGCCGGCTTGCCCTGGACGGCGATCAGTTCGTCCACGATCTTCTGCTCGTTCGCGGCGAGGGTCTCGGCGAGCGGAGCGAAGGCCTTGGCCAGGTCGGCGTCGTCGGTCTGCCGCGCCAGCTCCTGCGCCCAGTACAGGGACAGGTAGAAGTGGCTGCCGCGGTTGTCGATGCCGCCGACGCGACGGGTCGGGGACTTGTCCTCGTTGAGGAAGGTCGCCGTGGCGCGGTCGAGGGTGTCGGCGAGCACCTTGGCACGGGCGTTGCCGGTGGCCGTCGCGTACTGCTCGAGGGAGGGGACGAGCGCGAAGAACTCACCGAGGGAGTCCCAGCGCAGGTAGTTCTCCTTGACCAGCTGCTGGACGTGCTTCGGCGCGGAGCCGCCGGCGCCGGTCTCGAACAGGCCGCCGCCCGCCATCAGCGGGACGACCGACAGCATCTTGGCGCTGGTGCCCAGCTCCAGGATGGGGAAGAGATCGGTGAGGTAGTCGCGCAGGACGTTGCCCGTCACGGAGATGGTGTTCTCGCCGCGGCGGATGCGCTCCACGGACAGCTTGGTGGCCTCGACCGGGGACAGGACGCGGATGTCCAGGCCCTCGGTGTCGTGCTCCAGCAGGTACTGCCGGACCTTGGCGATGAGCTGCGCGTCATGGGCGCGGTTCTCGTCCAGCCAGAACACCGCCGGGTCGCCGGTGGCGCGGGCGCGGGTGACGGCCAGCTTGACCCAGTCGCGGATCGGGGCGTCCTTGGTCTGGCAGGCGCGGAAGATGTCGCCCTGCGCGACCGGCTGCTCGATGAGCACCGTGCCGGCCTGGTCGACCAGGCGGACCGTGCCCGCGACCGGGACCTCGAAGGTCTTGTCGTGGGAGCCGTATTCTTCGGCCTTCTGCGCCATCAGGCCGACGTTCGGCACCGAGCCCATGGTGGACGGGTCGTAGGCGCCGTTGGCCCGGCAGTCCTCGATGACGGCCTGGTAGACACCGGCGTAGGAGGAGTCCGGGATGACCGCGAGGGTGTCGGCCTCCTGGCCGTCCGGGCCCCACATGTGGCCGGAGGTGCGGATCATCGCCGGCATGGACGCGTCCACGATGACGTCCGAGGGCACGTGCAGGTTGGTGATGCCCTTGTCGGAGTCGACCATGGCGAGGGCCGGGCCCTCGGCGATCTCGGCGTCGAAGGAGGCCTTGATCTCGGCGCCCTCGGGCAGGTTGTCCAGGCCCTTGAGGATGCCGCCGAGGCCGTCGTTCGGGGTGAGGCCGGCCGCCTTGAGGGTCTCGCCGTACTTCGCGAACGTCTTCGGGAAGAAGGCGCGCACCACGTGACCGAAGATGATCGGGTCGGAGACCTTCATCATCGTGGCCTTCAGGTGCACGGAGAACAGGACGCCCTCCTGCTTGGCGCGGGCGACCTGCGCGGCGAGGAACTGCTCCAGCTCGGCGACGTGCATGACGGAGGCGTCGACGACCTCGTCCTTCAGCACCGGCACGGACTCGCGCAGCACGGTGGTGGTGCCGTCCTCGGCGACCAGCTCGATCTTCAGCGCGCCGTCCTCGGCGATGACGACGGACTTCTCGGTGGAGCGGAAGTCGTTCTCACCCATGGTCGCCACGTTGGTCTTGGACTCGGGGGTCCAGGCGCCCATGCGGTGCGGGTGGGTCTTGGCGTAGTTCTTCACCGAGGCCGGGGCACGGCGATCGGAGTTGCCCTCACGCAGCACCGGGTTGACGGCGGAGCCCTTGACCTTGTCGTAGCGGGCGCGGATCTCGCGCTCCTCGTCGGTCTTCGGGTCGTCCGGGTAGTCCGGCAGCGCGTAGCCCTTGCCCTGCAGCTCGGCGACGGCGGCGCGCAGCTGCGGGATGGACGCCGAGATGTTCGGCAGCTTGACGATGTTGGCCGCGGGGGTCTTGGCCAGGTCACCCAGCTCGGCCAGGGCGTCCGGGATGCGCTGGTCCTCGTTCAGGTACTCCGGGAAGTGGGCGATGATGCGTCCGGCCAGCGAGATGTCCCGGGTCGTCACGGGCACACCGGCCTGCGAGGCGTACGCCTGGACCACCGGCAGGAACGAATGCGTCGCCAGGGCCGGGGCCTCGTCTGTGTAGGTGTAGATGATGGTCGAGTCAGTCACCGGGTGCTCCGCTCCACGTCTGCAACATTGCTCGACATCAAGATATCTCGTGATCGGGTCCGGCTCGACAGGGGTCCCGGCCGGAAAGCGTCGCGCGTCGGCGCAACCGGAAGCCGCCTTTGGTGGTCATGACAAACGATCACCCGCGGACCACGGGTGATCGTCACCCGCGGACCACGGGTGATCGTCATCGACCGGCGGCCGGACCGACCACCCGGGCCGCCCGAGCAAAGGCGGACCATGAGATATCGCAGCAGAGTGACGGCCCCGGCGGCCGCGCTGATGGGGACGGCGGCGGCACTGACGGTGGGCGCACCGGCCCAGGCGCGTCCCTCCGCGCCGGCGCCGGCCGCGCGCACGGCGGCGGCGCGCGCGGCCGTGGCGGCCCCGGGCCCGGAGACCCTCGACGACCCGGTGTTCCCCACCCTGGGCAACAAGGGCTACCGGGTCTCGTCCTACGCCCTGGACTTCGCGTACGACGCCACGACCAGGAAGGTCGACGCGACCGCCGCCCTGAGGATCCGTACCGACCGCCCGCTGACCTGCTTCTCGCTGGACGCCCTCGGCCTGGACATACGCTCCGTGCAGGTCGCCGGTGCCGCCGTCTCCTTCGCGCAGGTGGGCGAGAAGCTGCGGATCACGCCCACCACGCCGCTGGACGCCGGGCTCTCGATCCCGGTCGTCGTCACCTACTTCGTCGACCCCCGCGCCACCCTGGCCCACACCGCCTGGGTGCCCACCCCCGACGGCTTCGCGATCTGCCCGCAGCCGAACTCCGCGCACACCGTCTTCCCGTGCAACGACCACCCCTCGGACAAGGCGGACTTCACGTTCCGCATCACCGTCCCGAACGGGCTGCGCGGGGTCGCGAACGGCCTGCTCACCTGCACCGAGAGCCTGAGCGGCGGCCGTACGGCGTACTCGTACCGCTCCGTCTCGCCGATCGCCACGGAACTCGTCCAGATCACCGTCGGTGACTATGCGATCAAGGACCGGCAGGGGCCGCACGGCCTGCCCCTGCGCGACGTGGTCCCCTCGGCCCGCGCCGCCGCCCTGGAACCGGCCCTCGCGCTCACCCCCGGCCTGGTGACCTGGCTGGAGGACCGCCTCGGCGCCTTCCCGTTCGAGACGTACGGCCTGCTGCCGTGCAACTCCGACGACCCGAACGCCTTCGACTTCACCGGCCTGGAGACGCAGACCCTCACCCTGTACAAGCCGAACTTCCTGCTCCAGGAGGAGAAGAAGATCGGCTCGCACATGATGCACGAGCTGGTCCACTCCTGGTTCGGCAACCTGGTCAGCCCCGCCACCTGGGCCGACCTGTGGCTGAACGAGGGACACGCCGACTTCTACGGGCTGCTCTACCGCTACGAGCGCGGCTGGACCGACTCCCTCGGGCTCACCACGATGGAGGCCCGGATGAAGGACACCTACGCCCGCGGCGACCAGTGGCGCCACGACTCCGGCCCGGTGGCCGCACCGAACGCCACGAACCTCTTCGACAGCCAGCGCTATCTGGGCGGCGTCCTCGTCCTGTACGCCTTCCGCCAGCTGGTCGGCGAGGACGTCTTCCACGCCGTTGAGCGCGCCTTCCTGGACCTCTTCCGCAACTCCTCCGCGACCACGGACGACTACATCGCCGTCGCCTCGGAGGTCTCCGGCCAGGACCAGTCCGGCTTCCTGGGCGACTGGCTGTACGGCACGAAGACCCCGCGCATGCCGGGCCACCCGGACTGGACGGTGACCCCGGTCACCTCGTCGCTCATGGCCCCGCACAGCAGGCGCGGCGGCCACTGGCACGAGAACTCCGCGACGCTCTGACGCGACGTTCCCGGCAGCGGCGTTCTCGGCAGCGGCGTTCTCGGCCGGCGCCGCGATCAGCGCCGGCGGGCGAGGCCGGGACCGGTCCCGCCCGTCAACTCCCGCTCGATCCACCGACAGATCACGTCCACCACGTACACATGCTCGGCACGGGTCAGCTCCCGTCCCTTGGGAATCCCGTGCCAGCGCTCCAGACAGCCACGGCAGCAGGTGGCCGTCGCGTGCTGGGCGACGAAGACCGGGTGGCCGCGGTACGGCGTCTGCTTGCCGTCCTTGTACGGCTCGGCGGGCGCGAGCCGCCTGGCGATCAGGTCGTAGGCGTGCCACCGGATCGTCGCCGGGCCCCTGAGCTCGGCGGTCGCCCGGTCCCGGCCGCGCAACCGGAACCCGGCCCGGAACGGCTGCCGGGCGAGGGCGTCGAGGCGCTGGTCCAGGGAACGCGAGTCGGGCGAGGTGGTCATGCCGCTACGAGCGTACGTCGTGGGGACGCGGCTCAGCCCAGGAGCAGGCGCTTCTGGCTCGCGAACTCCTCGTCCGTCAGGACCCCCTGGGCCTTCAGCTCCGCCAGCTGCTTGAGCTGATCGATCTTTGCGGTCATGTCGTCGGGGGCTGCGGCGGCCGGTGCGGCGGGAGCGGGCGGCGCCTGCTGCGGCTGCTCGTACTGAGGCTGGGTGTACTGCGGTTGCGCGTACTGCTGCTCGTACTGTTGCTGCCGTTCGTAGTCCTGCTGCGCCCACCGGCCGGCCTGCCGCCGTGAGACGCGGTTGGACACGGCGGTGGCGGTACCGGCGACGACGGCCGTGCGGGCGACCCCGCGAAGCAGTCCGGGCATGTTCGGTCATCTCCCAAGGGTCGATGCGGCGGGATGCGGGACGCTCCGGATCAGACGGCCGCGGAGCCGCCGGGCGGCACCGTCTCCTCCGTGGCGTCCAACGCCGCCAGCAAGGCCTGCACCGGAATGCGGCCGCTCGCGACGAGCTGCGCCCCGCTGCGCCTGAGTGCGCCGGCCAGGGGAGCGGCCCACAGGTTCTCGTAGACCAGCACCGCGGCCGAGTTGCCCGGCTCCAGCGCGTTGGCCGCCTCGTCGAGGTCGCTCTGGTCGAGCACGCCGGCGGAGGCTCCCTCGAAGACCGTCAGATCCGTCTCGTCGCCGAGGTCCTGCAACTCCAGTGCGACGACCGAGCCGTCCGTCTCCTTCCGCACGAAGGCGAGGTCGATGATCCGGACGATCCGGCGGTCGACGAGATCGACCAGCAGCGGGAACGCCTCTCCCGTCATTCGGTTGCCGGGGAACTCGATGACCAGGTAGTCGACGGGACCCATCTCTTCGACGCTGTCCATGACTTCTCCTCATGAGGCGCAGGTGATCGGCACCGCTCGCCCGCCCGTCGCCCCCCGGCGGCGGCCCGCGGCCGACGCTCGCCGCCCCCCGTCGCCTCTCCAGTCCACCACGGGGCGCGAGGGGCCGCATATGCGGCGGGCGGCGGGCAGCGACCCACCGGACGACCCCCGGGTGCCGCGGGACGCTCGGCGCTCCACGCTGGTCCCAGCGAAAGGAGCCATGTCATGCCGACCGTCGGGGTGCCGTCAGCGGGCGGGGGCCGGCCGTGCCCGCAGAGTTGCCCACCGGGACCCTGATGGCGACGGCACAGCGTGCTCGGAAGCTGACCGCCTGGGCGAAATCGGTGCACCGGCGGGCGGAAAGCCGGTTCCCCGTGGTCACCCATCTCGCGGACCGGATGGTGTCCGTGAACATCTTCGACTCCGGTACGCGCCTCGCGGCGCAGTGCTTCCTGACCGCCGTCCCCCTGCTGTTCGTCATCGCGGCGTATGCCCCGGAGGCGGTGCGCCACCAGCTGGTCGCATCGGTGACAGCGCTCTTCGGGCTGACGGACGCGACGCATGCCGAGCTGGAGCGGGCGCTGCAGCCCACGTCCGGCGACCTGAAGCAGACCACCGGTGTGGTGGGCGGACTGATGGTGCTGCTGTCGGCCACCGCCGTCAGCCGGGCGATGCAACGCCTGTGCAAGCGAGCCTGGGAGATCCCGCGCACCGGAACCCGGATCGCCCCCTGGCGGTGGCTGGCCTGGCTCGGCCTGTGGGTCGGAGTCCTGGTGCTCCAGGGCCCGTTGCGTGACGGCTTCGGGGCCGGCGTCTGGCTCGGCATCCCCCTCACCTGGATCAGCCAGGTGGGTTTGTGGTGGTGGACCCAGCATCTGCTGCTCGGCGGTCTGGTCGGCTGGAAGCCCCTGCTGCCGGGCGCACTGATCACGGCGACCGTCCTCACCGCGTTGGCCGTGACCGCGCGCGTGTACATGCCGCGGGCCCTCGACCGCGCCCTCGCCGACTACGGCCCCGTGGGGTCCGTGTTCGTGCTTCTGTCCTGGCTGATCGTGGTGTGCGTCGCCGCGGCCGTCGCCGTCAGCGTGGGCGCCGTACTGGCGCAGGAGCCCTTCCTGGCGGATCGCCTCGGCAGCCCGCCTCCGCGGCGCGACCGTGCGGCGGAGGACTCGTGAGGCCTCGCTTTTTTGGGGGTGCGATGTCGCCCGTCCGGTCCACCCGGGGCGCGCAGTGGCCACGAGGCTGACGCAATGGGGATGTTAGGCACACCACCCGCCGGAGGTCCCGTGACCAAGCCGCCCGCCCCGCAGCCACCGGACCCGGACCCGCCCAGGCCGGGGGATGCGCGGGGCCGGGATGCCGCGGGGTATGGGCCGGGGGATGCGCAGGGTCGGGATGCTGCCGGGCATGGGCCGGGGGATGCGAAGGGCCGGAACGCCGCCGCGCACCGCCCGGAGGACGGGCAGGAGCCGGACGCGGCCGCGCACCGGCCGGACAGCGGCTCGGGCCGGGCGAAGCCGGGCTCGGATGGGCGGGATGGAGGCTCGGGCCGGCCGGATGCGGGCTCGGGCCGGGCGGGCAGCGGCTCGAATCGGCCGGATGCGGGCTCGGGCCGGGCGGGCAGCGGCTCGAATCGGCCGGATCTTGGCTCGGACCGGCGGGACAGCGGCTCGGGACAGCCGGATCCTGGCTCGGGCCAGCCGGGCAGCGGCTCGGAGCGGTCGGGCCGGCCGGGCGGCGAGGCGGGCCGGCCGGGTCCGGACCCGCAGCGGCCCTACCCGGTGCCACCCGCGTCGGGCCGTGGCGGGCCGCCGGCGGGCCGCCCCGCGGGCTCCGGCGCCGGGCGCGTCGGGCGCAGCGCCGCCTCGGCCGTGCTCATCGTGCTGACCTGCATCCTCGTACCCGTCGCGCTGCTCGCCACCTGGGTCCACGACATCGCGCTCGACACCGACCGCTATGTGTCCACGGTCGCGCCGCTCGCCACCGACCCCGCCGTCCAGGACGCGGCGGTCCACCGGATCACCGAGGCGGTGGGAGCCCACGTCGACGGCAAACGGGTCGCCGGGGACATCGCCCACTGGCTGCAGTCCCAGGGCCTGCCGCCGCTCGCCGCCGACGCGATCAGCCGGCTCGGACCGCAGATCGACTCCGCCGTCGACACGGCCGTGACCAGGATCGCCACCCGCGTCGTCCACAGCCAAGCCTTCGCCACGGTGTGGCTGGGCGCCAACCGCGCCGCCCACAACGCCGTCGTACACGCCCTGACCGGCAAGGGACGCGGGGCGTTCGGGGTCAGCGACGGCACCGTCACCCTGGACGTGGGCACCGCCGTCGACCGGGTGAAGAACGAACTCGTCGACGCCGGCCTGAAACCCGCCGCCAGGATCCCGCAGGTGAACAAGCAACTGGTGCTGTTCCACTCCGACGAACTCGCCAAGTTCCGCAAGGGCGCCCACCTCCTGGACATCGTCGGGAACTGGTTCCCGGTGCTCGTCGTCCTCTTCGGCGCCGCCGGGGTGTTCCTGGCCCGCCACCGGCGCAGGGCCCTGGCGCGCACCGCGCTGGGCGCCGCCTTCGCCTGCCTGGTGGTGGCCGTCGGCCTGGTCGTGGCGCGCGCCTACTACCTCGACCACCTGCCGCCCCAGGTGCAGTCGAGGGCCGCGGCGGCCGCCGTCTTCGACACCCTGCTGCGCTTTCTGCGGGTCAGCCTGCGTACGGCCATCGTCCTGGGCGTCGTCATCGCCCTGGGCGCCTATCTCGTCGGTCCGGGCCGACTGCCCGTGGCCGTCCGCGGCTACTCCGACCACACGGCGGACTCCGCGGCGCGCTGGGCGGCCGGCCATCACATCAGCGCCGGGCGCGTCGGCGCGTACGCGCTGGCCTACCGCCGGGCCGTCACGCTGCTCGCCCTGCTGATCGTCGCGCTCGTCTTCGCGCTCTGGAACCATCCGACGGTGCTCACCGTCCTGCTGCTGGTCCTCGTACTGCTCGCCGTCCTGGCGGTGCTCACGCTGCTGGCGGCCGCGGGCCGCGTCCAGCTCGACGCGGCCCGCGGCAAGCCGGGTCCGGCGGGCGACCGGCACTGACGGCGGCACGCGCCGCAGCCGACCGACGGCCGCGGCCCCGTCCCCGGGACCTTCGGGCGCGGTGCGGTAAGGCGTGCACAGGGCCGGCCGGCCCTGCGCGATCTGCGGGCGGGCCGGAAAGCTGGGATCCTGATCGGGTGGAGCCCGCTCCGCAAGCCCGACGACAGGGCGGTGACCCTGTGACCAGACGGCAGAAGCAGACGAGGGGACCGGCTGTCACACCCGTCGATCCCTTGGGCGAGCCGTTTCTGCAGACCCGGTTCGCCCTGCCGGCCACGCCGGTCACGTTCCTGCGCCGCCCGCGGCTCGCCGAACGCCTCGACCAGGCCTTCGACACTCCCCTGACGATGGTCAACGGCTCGGCCGGCGCGGGCAAGACCCTGCTGGTCGCGGACTGGGCCGCCCGGCTCGGACAACCGGTCGCCTGGTTCACCGACGAGGCGGGGAACCAGGGTTGCGGAGTCTTCTGGGCCTATGTGCTCCAGGCCCTGCGGGCCGCCGGAGTACCGCTCCCGGCCGACCTCGGCTGCCCCGGCGAGGCCCATCGCGTGGACCACAAGCTGCTGGCCCGTCTCGCCTGCGAACTGAGCGGGCGGGAGCGGCCCGTCGTCCTGGTGCTGGACGAGTTCGACCGGGTGACCTCCGCACGGACCGCGGAACAGCTGGAGTTCGTCCTGCACCACGCCGGGCAGGGGCTGCGCCTGGTCCTCGTCACCCGCACCGAGCCGCTGCTGCCGCTGCACCGCTACCGGGCGGCCGGGGCCATGACGGAGATCCGGGACGCCGAGCTGGCCTTCACCGTCGACGAGGCCGCCGCGCTCCTGGACCTGCACGGGCTGCGGCTTCCCACGGCGGCCACCCGTGCCCTGGTGGAGCGCACCAGGGGCTGGGCCGCCGGGCTGCGGCTGTGCGCCCTGGCCGCCCGGCAGAGCCCGGACCCCGAGACGTATCTGAAGGACTTCGAGGCCGGCCGCAGCCCGATCGCCGACTTCCTGCTGGCAGAAGTGCTGAAACGGCAGCCGGCCCGCACCCAGGACCTCCTGCTGCGCGTCAGCGTCGTGGAGCGGTTCACCCCGGCACTGGTGGCGGAGCTGACCGGGCGCGACGGCGCCGAACAGGCCCTCGCCGAACTGCACGGCCAGAACGCGTTCGTGGAGAACCTCGGACACTCGTGGTACCGCCTGCACCCGCTGTTCGGCGAGATCCTCCGGGTCCATCTCAGGGTCCGCTCACCGGGGCTGGAGACCGAACTCCACCGGCGCGCCGCGCGGTGGCTGCGCGACTCCGGCGCCCTGCCCGAGGCACTGGCGCAAGGCGCCGCCGCGGGCGACTGGAACTTCACCGCTCAGGCCCTCGTCGACGACCTGGCGATCGGCCAGCTCTTCACCGGCCTGCGCGCGAGCGACCTCGCCGAGCTGTTCTCCCGGATGGGACCCGAGGCGACGACCGCGGCGGCCGACCTCGTGCGCGCCGCGTGCGAACTGTCCGAGTACGACGTGGCACGCGGGCTGGTCCATCTGCGCCGCGCCGAGGAGCGCCTCGCCGCGCAGACGGACCCCGCGGGCCGGCTGAGCTGTGCGCTGCTGCAGTCCCTGGCGGGCCGGCTGACCGGCTCGCCCGGCATGGCCGAGCAGGCCGTGACGACGGCCGGGGAACTGCGTGGCGAGGTCCCCGCCCACCTGCTGGAGAAGCACCCCGAGTTCACCGCCCTGCTGCTGACCCATCTGGGCTCGGCCCGGCTGTGGGCCGGGCGCTTCGAGGAGGCGCGTGCCGCGCTGTCCGAGGTGGCCGGATTCCCCAGCGGTGTCTCCACGGCGCTGCCACGCGAGGACTCCCTCGCACAGCTGGCGCTGATCGACTACCTCAACGGCCGGCTGTGCCCGGCGGAGCGCAAGGCACGGGCGGCCCTGCGGGAAGCGGAGAAGTACGGCCTCGGCCGCCCCCGGTCCTGCGGCTCGGGCCTCGGCCGACTGGTGCTGGCGGCCGTGGCTGTCGATCGCGGCGAACCGGACCAGGCCCAGGCCCTCTTGGACGAGGTGGCCGAATCGGGCACCCCGGCCGATCCGGTGACGGCCGCCGGCCGGGCCCTCGCGACGGCACGGCTGCTGCTGTCGCGGGGTGAGTCACGGGCCGCCGCGGCGGCGGCCGACCTCGGCGTACTGGCCCTGGTGGCCTCCCCCTGGGCGGCGGCGCAGACGGCGCTGGTCGCCTCCGCTGCCCAGCTGGCCGAGGGGCGCCCGGACAGCGCCCTGAAGGTGCTCGACGACGTCTCCTGCGACGACGATCCCGGGTGCGCGGCGGAGCTGGCCTGGGCCCGGTTCGCCGCGGGCGACCGCGAAGCGGCGATCGAACTGCTCGACCGCATGCGGACGCAGGGCCGCACCGGCCCGAGAGCGATCGTCCGGGCCGCGCTGGTGCGCGCCGAGGCCGCTCAGGATTCCGACGTCGCCTCCGCGCGCACACTGCTCGCCCAGGCCCTGCGGGAGGCCCGGCGGGAACGGCTGCGGCGCCCCTTCCTCGAAGCCGGACCGCGCATCCGGCACCTGCTGGAGACGCCGCCGCTGCAGGGGCTGGCCGCGGGCTGGCTCACTGCGTCCGGCCGGGCCTCGCCCGGCGGTCCGGGGACGGCCGTGGACCCCTCGTCCCCGGTCGTCGAGGAGCTGAGCGGGCGCGAACGCGAGGTCGTGGGCAGGCTGGCCGACCTGATGTCCACCGAGGAGATCGCCGCCGACCTGTACGTCTCGGTCAACACGGTGAAGACCCACCTCAAGAGCGCCTACCGCAAACTCGGTGTGAACGGGCGCGCCGAGGCGGTGCGCCGGGCCCGCGAGCACGGACTGATCTGACCGGGACCCGGGCGTCTCGCCCGTGACGGGTGAGGCGCGCGGCGGCACCGCACGCTCCCCTGAGAGTGACGGGAGTACGCGGCGAGGCGGTGGACACCATGGGACACTGGCGCACTCTGATGGTGCTGGGTACGGCCCAGTTCCTGATGGTCCTGGACACGTCCGTCATGAACGTCTCCATCAGCCGGCTGGTCGAGGACTTCCACACCGAGGTCACCGCCATCCAGGCCGTCATCACGCTGTACGCGCTGGTCATGGCCGCCTTCATGATCATCGGCGGCAGGCTCGGCGACATCCACGGGCGCCGCCGACTGTTCCTGCTCGGCCTGATCGTCTACGGCACCGGTTCGGCACTCACCGCCCTCGCGCCCACCCTGTGGGTGCTCGCCCTGGGCTGGTCGGTGATCGAGGGACTCGGCGCCGCGATGGTGCTGCCCGCGATGGCGGCCCTGGTCGCCGAGGCCTACCGCGGCAAGGAACGGGCCGTCGCCTACGGCGTGATCGGCGGACTGGCGGGTGCCGGCATCGCGGTCGGCCCGCTGCTGGGCGGCTGGGTGACGACGTATCTGACCTGGCGGCTCGTCTTCGCGGGCGAGGTCGTGGTCGTCCTCGTCGTCCTGCTGTGCCACCGGGTGATCAAGGAGGCCGAACGGACCGGACCGCCGCCCCGGCTGGACGTGGTCGGCGCGGTGCTCTCGGCGGGCGGACTGGGGCTCGGCGTGCTCGGTGTGCTGCAGAGCAGCACCTGGGGCTGGGTGCACCCGCGCAACCCGCCCTTCACCGTTCTGGGCTTCGCGCCCACCCTCTTCGTCGTCGCCGCAGGTGTGGCCGTACTGGCCCTGTTCGTGCGCTGGGACCGCAGGCGGGAGGCCGCGGGCGCCGACCCCCTGGTGCACCTGTCCCTGTTCGGCCGGCCGCCCCTGCGCTCCGGTCTGCTCACCCTGCTGAGCCAGAACCTGATCCTGCTCGGACTGTTCTTCACCATCCCGCTGTACCTGCAGGTGGTCCAGGGATTCGACGCCTTCCAGACGGGGCTGCGGCTGCTGCCGGTGTCCGTCACGATGCTGGTCACCTCCCTCGGAGCCGCCCGGCTCGGCCGCACCATGGGGCCGCGCCGGGTCGTCCGGCTGGGCCTGCTGACGCTGGCCGTGTCCATCGTGTGGCTGCTCGCCACCATCGAACCGAAGATCGACAATGCACAGTTCGCGGGCGCCATGGCGGTGCTCGGCATCGGCATGGGGCTGCTCGCCTCCCAGCTGGGCAACGTCGTCCAGTCGAGTGCCGGTGAGGCCGAGCGCAGCGAGGTCGGCGGCCTGCAGTTCACGGCGCAGAACCTGGGTTCGGCGCTGGGCACCGCGCTCATCGGGTCGATGCTCATCGGCGCGCTGGCGCACGCGTTCACCGCCGGGGTGGAGAGCCACCCCCAGCTGTCGGCCCAGACCAAGCAGCAGACCAGTGTCGCCCTGCAGGCCGGGATCAGCTTCGTGCCCACCGACCAGGTGCGCGTGGCCGCCCAGCGCGCCGGACTGCCACCGTCCGAGGTCGACGCCCTCACCTCCGCGTACGCCTCGGCACAACTCGACGGTCTGAAGGCGGCGATCCTCGCCACCGGAGGCATCACGCTCGCGAGCCTCCTCGCCACTCCGCACCTGCCGACCGCGCCGGCCCGCCGGCCGCAGGGGGCGAAGGGTGGCGCATCGGCGGGAGTGGCCGGTGCCACGCAGTGAGCACGAAGGCAGGGCGATGTCCCCCACCGGCCGCACCGAGGCCCGGGAACGCCGTGCCGAGCGCCGAGCCCACGCCGACTACACGGGTGCCGTGTACGGATCGATGCTCGCGGCGTCGGTGGTGATCGGCGCCGGCGCGCTGGGGAAGTTCCCCCGCGTGGAACTGGTCGTCCTGCTGCTGCTCACCGGCCTCGTCTTCTGGGTGGGGCACGTCCACGCCCAGCTGTTCGGCGCCCGTCTGGCACAACAGGCGCTGGACCGGCCGACCGTCCTGCGGGTGTGCCGGGAGGAGTGGCCGATCGTCAAGGCGGCCGTCCCGCCCGCCCTCGCCGTCGCCGTCAGCCCGCTGCTCGGCCTGGGCGTCGACGGCGCGGTCTGGCTGGCGGTCGCCGTCGCCGTGGCCGGTCAGGTGGGCTGGTCCGCGGCCGGCGCACGGCAGGCGGGTGCGTCCTGGCGGCTGGTGGCGGGCACCGCCGCGGTCAATCTGCTGCTCGGCCTGGCGATCACCACGTTCAAGATCGCCCTGACGCACTGAGGCCCGGGCCCCCGGATCACCTGCGCCGGGTGAGGCCCGGTGCGGCCGTGCGGAGCAGGATCGGGGACAAGACCGCAGCAGGCCCGCGGCGGGAGAACGGCACATGCGCTACGAGATCCGCGTCGATGGACACATGTCGGAGACCCTGACCAAGGCCTTCCCTGAGCTGGACCATGTGACGATGTCCGGTCAGACGGTGCTGTTCGGTCCCGTCATCGACGAGGCGCATCTGTACGGGCTGCTGAACCGGTGCCAGTCGTTGGGACTTCGGGTCGTGGAGATGCGGCAGCTGCCCGAGTGAGAGCCGCTCGCCGGCGTCCGAGCGGCCGTCCCTCACAGATCGGCCGCCGCGATCCGGCCCGAGCGCACCGCCTCGCCCAGCGCCTCGAAGTCCCGCTCGGTGCGGTCGGCATAGGCCTGCGCGAACCCGGTCAGCGCGCGGTCGAAGCGGTCCCCGGCGCCGAGATAGGCGGCGATGGCGACGGGATCACCGGACCGCGCATGGGCCCGCGCCAGGGCGGCTCCACACACCTGGCCGGACAGGTTCAGCAGATCCGGGTCCCAGGTCTCCGGCCGGGGGCTGCCCTTCCAGTCCCACAACTGCCGTACGTAGAAGTCCCGGTCGCACCCGTCGAGGCCCACGACGTGCGTCCAGCCCAGGAAGATGTCACTGGCCGCCTGGAGGAGCCGCTGCCCGGCCACCACCCGGTGGCCCTGGTTGTCGTACCGCTCGCCGCCCGTGTACGCCGCGAGCACCGACTCCTGGGCCTCCTTGGCCTGCAACAGCAGCGGATCGTCGTCGTCGCGGCCGAGCAGCAGCAGGATCCAGCACCGGGTGCCGACACCGCCGACGCCCACCACCTTCCGCGCCATGTCCACCAGCCGGTAGTGCCGCAGCAGGTGCCGCCGGTCCGCGGGCAGGGTGCGCGCGTACGACTCCAGCAGCGCCTGGAGCTCCTTGTCCGGCTCACCGGCGGAGGCCGCGCCCCGCAGCTCCCGCAGGGGGGTGAGCAGCGGAGGATCCGCGGCGATCCGGCGGCCCTCGGGCGTGAGCCGGGTGAGCTTGGCGAAGGCCCGCAGATGCGTCCGGGAACGGGCGCGGGCGGCCGCCTCGGCCGTACGACGCCTGCTCTCCTCGTCCATCGAGGCGGCCAGCAGGTGGCGCATCCGGTCGGCGTCGTCCCGGGCGTACCAGATGTCCAGGGTGCGCATGCCGGCGAAATCCCGCATCCGTTCCCGGTAGGCCCGCACGCAGGCGCGCACCGCGTCGTCCTGCTCCCTCGCCGTGAAGCCGTTGTTCCGCGCAGCGACGACGAGACTGGCCGCCAGCCGCTTGACGTCCCATTCGAACGGGCCCGGGAACGTCTCGTCGAAGTCGTTGATGTCGAACACCAGATGCCGCTCCGGCGAGGCCAGCAGCCCGAAGTTCAGCAGATGGGCGTCCCCGCACAACTGGACCTGGAGCCCGGTGCCGGGCAGCCGGCCCAGGTCGGCCGCCATGACCGCCGCCGCGCCACGGTAGAAGCGGAAGGGGGATTCGAGCATGCGGCCGTAGCGGATCGGCACCAGCTCCGGTACGCGCGTGGCCGACTGACGCTCCAGGACGTCGACCACGTCCGGACGGTCCGGCGCGGCCTCGAACACGCCGTGGCCCGAGCGCGGCGCGCGCTTGCGCGCCCTCCTGCCCCAGGCCGCCCGTTCGGCCGGAGACGAGGCGACGGTGTCGGCACTCGGTGCGGTCATGATCCACCCTCCTGGTCCTGCGGCCTGCCTCCCGCCGCCTGCCGGCTCTCGCGGCGACCGGGGAACACGGGCCGTGGGCCCGTCCGCTCCACCCCACCGCCCGGTCCGGGCGGAGGGATCACCCGCGGCGGGTGATCCGGCGCACCGGCCGCCGCGGGAATGCTGTCGGCTCCAGGGCCGCGGGCAGTCCGTACGCGGCCCGCGCCGAGCGCGCGAGGAGGAGCCATGACCGAACCGCGTGGACAGGAACCGCGGGCCGGGCTGTCGTATCCGCCCGGCGAGACGGGCACCGGCGCCGCACAGGCCATGACGGTGATCGCCCGTTCCTGGACCTGGATCCTGGCGTCGGCGATCGTGACGTTCGCGGCGGGCGTGCTGGTCCTCGTCTGGCCGGGCGAGACGCTGCATGTCCTCGCCGTCCTCATCGGCCTCTATCTGCTGCTCGGCGGCGCGATCCGGTTCGTGACCGCGTTCGCGCGGGAGAACCACGGAGACCGGCTGCCCGGACTGCTGGTCGCGGTGCTGTACGTCCTGGCCGGCGTGCTCTGCCTGCGCCATCCGCTGCAGACCATCACCGCGCTGACGCTGGTCGTCGGGCTCGTGTGGCTGGTGTCCGGCCTGCTCACCCTCTCCACGGGGATCGCCGCCAGGGACCTGCCGCACCGGGGCGTCGTCCTGGGTGCCGCGCTGCTCGGCATCGTGGCCGGGATCGCCGTGCTGGCGCTGCCCGCCGAGTCGGCGCGGGCGCTGACCCGGCTGCTCGGTCTGTGGCTCGTGCTGCTGGGCCTGGTCGAGCTGGCGGTCGCCTTCGCGTGGCGGGCCGCGGTGCGCAGGAGCGGGGCGCTGCCCGGCGTTCCCGGCCCGATGGACTGACCCGGGCGCACGATCACCCGCCTCGGGTGAGGACGTGCCGCTCCGAGCGTGTGCATGGTGAGAACGGCGGAGACCGGCCCGGCGAACCCCCGCGAGCCGGTGCCCTGGATGGAGGAAAGACATGAGCGCGCAGAACTACCTCGCGTACGACTATCCGGTGCTGGGTGTCTTCTGGTCCATGCTGGTGTTCTTCCTGTGGATCATGTGGTTCGTCCTGCTGTTCCGGGTCATCGTCGACGTCTTCCGTGACGACGGCATGAGCGGCTGGGCCAAGGCCGGCTGGACGCTCTTCGTGGTCGTGGTGCCCTTCCTGGGCGTCCTGGTCTATCTGATCGCCCGCGGCAAGGGCATGGGGGAGCGGGAGGTGGCACAGGCGCGCGCCCAGCAGGAGGCCTTCGAGTCCTACGTCCGGCAGACCGCGCAGGGCGGGACCGGCACCAGCAGCGCCGACGAACTCGCCAAGCTCTCCGAGATGCGCTCCCGCGGTGACATCACCGACGACGAGTTCCGCAGGGCCAAGCAACTGGTCCTCAGCGACGCCGGCGCGGCCCGGCGCTCCGAGAACCTCCACGCCTCCTCCGGGCGCTGACCCGCGCCCACGAGAACGACACGAACGAATCGAGGCCCCCTATGACCACGACACCCCGCGCCCATGCCCATACCCGCACCGCCAAGCAGGCCTGGGCGGGTGGCCTGACCTCCTTCGCGGGCGTCATGCTGCTGCTCGCCGGGCTGCTCGGCGTGTTCCGGGGCATCATGGCGATCGCCCAGGACAACGTCTTCGTGACGACACCGAACTACGTCTTCAAGTTCAACCTCACCAGCTGGGGCTGGATCCATCTGGTCCTGGGCGCGATCGCCGTGATCGTCAGCTTCGGCCTGTTCACACCGTCGATGTGGGCACGCGTCGCCGGCGTGGGCATCGCCGGACTGGTGATCATCGCCAACTTCCTGTCCCTGCCGTACTACCCGGTGTGGTCCGTCGTGATGATCGCGCTGTCCGGGTTCATCATCTGGGCTCTGTGCGTGGTCCAGGGCAGGGAACCCGCCGAGAGCCCGTAACAGCGTCCTGGCCCGCACGACCGGCCCCGCACGGAGTGGCACCGGGTCGTGCGGGCCGGCCTGCGCGGACGCGGCCCAGGTCCTGTCGTCGAACTCCCGCCGTCCGCCCGGAGGGCGGGCCTCGCGCCCGCCGCGGAGCGGCTGATGTATGCAGTAGGTGCGTGCTCT